>NZ_JBIVRQ010000001.1:986333-1379508 GCF_044755745.1 Micromonospora sp. NPDC092111 | reverse complement strand
TCAACGCCTGGGCGGTGAGCGTGCTCCACACACCGGCGTAGGCCCTGACCTCTTCGACACGATCGAGGTAGAGGGCTCCGGACAATCCCTCGTTGCAAACCGTCGTCGGCTCGGCGGACCGGGCACCCTTGGTGGGAAAGTCAAGAATGACGAAGCTCCCCGCTATGGCTGCCCGACTCAGCCCACCACCGAGCGGTAGAACTCGGACGGTGATGTTCGGTGCCTCGCTGGCTGCCATGAGTTTGTCCAACTGCCCAGCCATGCTGGACACCTGCTTGCGCAATGCCGCTTCCTCGATGATCGCCTCAAAGGCGGGAGCCGCCGGCCACTTCCTGCCGAGCAGGCGCTGACGCTCCGTCCGGAGTTCAACCAGCTTCGCTACTTCCTCGTCGGTGATACCGGACCTGGTCCGCGCCACCTCGGCGACATACTCCGGGGTCTGGAGCAGCCCCGGCACCAGCGCGTGTTCGTAGGTGCGGAGGCGGTTGGCCGCTGACTCCAGGCTGACGTACAACTCGAACCAGCGTGGGATGACCTCCCCGTAGGCGTGGTACCAGCCCTTGCTCTTGGACTCCTTCGCCAGGCTGACCAGGACCTCCGTCAGCTCCGGCGTAGCGCCGTAGAGGCGGCACATCTGGTCCACGTCCAGCGCTCGCACCGGGGTCTGGCCCGCCTCGATGCGGTACATCTTGGCGCGGGACCACTCCAGATCGGAGCCGGCGGCCTCCAGGCCGATGCCCGCCTGCTCCCTGGCCCGCCGCAGCAACCGGCCGAGTTCCCGCCTCGGCACGGTCGAGCCCATCTCCGCCACGTACACCATCCTCTCCGTCTCATCCCGACGCGTCATCCGACATGCCGTGAGACGACTTCCGCATCATCGCCCGCAAGGCGTGACCCTCCGGGGAATGTCTCACGTGGAGTGTTGCACAGGCGACTGCCTATCTCGGATCGTGGCTGGCAGAGCGGCTTGTCGATGATTAATGGAGGTGGCCGTGGGCCGGTGGAAGTGGTTCCAGCGAAAGGATCGTCCGGTGGACGTGGTCGAGCGTTCGACCTTCCCGCACCGGGCCGGCGCGTACGGCTCGCCGGGCGGGAGGGACCGACCGGGCGGGCAGTTCACGGCATATTGCGGTGTCCCCGCGCCGGGATACCGCAATATGCCGCAAACCGAGTCGATCATGCGGGACGACCCGGCCTGGAACGCCCCCACCACGGTCATCGCGCAGGACCGGCCGTTGATGACCGTGGCCGCGCGGTGGCGCAGCCGGGACGCGGTCGAGGGGCGGCACCGGTGAGCGACCACCTGCCGCACCGACCGAGCTGGGCGTGCCGGGACTGCGCCGACCCGTGGCCCTGCCCCGCGTACCGGCGGAGGTTGCCCCCGATGCGGCAGCCGCTGGCCGTGGTGGTGCTGGCCGACCAGGCCGCCGAGGCGATCCGCGACCTGGACGAGCTGCCCGAACGGGTGCTGCGCCGGTTCCTCTGGTTCACCCCGCTGACCGAGGCCGACTGCCTCGCCATCCTGCGGAACACCGGCCATGTATGAGAGCCGACCGGAACCGCCGTTCCGGGTGCTGATGGCCGGCTACGTGATCGACTTCCACCACCGCAACGCCTGCCCCCGCTGCCGACCCGACGGCTCCTGCGCCCGCCTCAGCGCCGCCGGCGAGACCCTGCGCGCCTGGCGCGACCGCGACGATGAACGCCGGTGACCTGCTACTCGTCACCCGGGCGGCCAGCCCACAGTTCGTCCGCCCGATCAGGTTCCGGCTGATCCGGGCACACGACTGGCCCACCTACCACGGCTGGGTCTGGCTCGACGGCTACCAGCTCGACGCCCAGGACCAGGCCGTGACCCGTCGGACGATCTACGTACGACGGGCGGGGCTGGTGAGGGCGGACGGCTGAGGCGGCGGGCCTCAGCGGCGGCCGGAGCCCCGGTGCAGGGCGGTACGGATCAGCCGGCCGACCAGCTTCGGGTACTCCAGGCCGCTGGCCGCCCACATCCGGGGGAACATCGACGTCGGGGTGAACCCGGGCATCGTGTTGATCTCGTTCAGGTAGACGTCCAGGTCGGGGCTGACGAAGAAGTCGACCCGGGCCAGGCCGGAGCAGTCCAGCGCGGTGAAGGCGCGGGTGGCGTACTCCTGGATCTGGCGGGTGACCCGGTCGGGCAGACCGGCCGGGACGTCGTACTCGCAGACCTCGTCGGCGTAGAGGTACTTGGCCTCGAAGTCGTACCAGTCGCGGTCGCCGACCATCCGGACCTCGGCCAGCACGGACGCCTCGGGCGCACCGCCGGCCTCGCCCTCCAGCACGCCGCACTCGATCTCCCGGCCGACGATCGCGCCCTCGACCAGCACCTTGGTGTCGATCTCCCGGGCGGTGGCGACCGCCGCGTCGAGCTGCGCCCAGTCGTCGACCTTGGTGATGCCGAAGGACGAGCCGGCCCGGGACGGCTTGACGAAGACCGGCAGGCCGAGCCGCGCCTTGTCCTGCTCGCTCAGCGTCATACCGTTGCGCAGCACCGCGTACGGGCCGACCGGGATGCCCTCGACGGCGCAGAGCTTCTTGGTGAACTCCTTGTCCATCGCGGCGGCGGAGGCGAAGACGTTCGCGCCGACGTAGGGGATGTCGGCCATCTCCAGCATGCCCTGGATGGTGCCGTCCTCGCCGTACGCGCCGTGCAGCACCGGGAAGACCACGTCCACGTCGGCGAGCGCACGGGGACCGTCGGTCGGGTCGAGGACAATCAGGCCGCCGGAGGTCGGCTCGGCACGGAGCACCACCTCGGCGCCGGAGCCGGCGGTGATCTCCGGCAGGCGGCGGGCCTGGATCGACAACTCGACGGGGTCCCCGCTGGTCAACACCCACTGGCCCTGCCGGGTGATGCCGACCGGCACCACCTCGTACTCGTCCGGGTCGAGCGCGCCGAGCACGCTGCCGGCGCTGACGCAGGAGATGCCGTGCTCGGGGCTGCGCCCGCCGAAGACGATCGCCACGCGGGTCTTGCCTGGGGTGGTCACTGGGGTCACCTCTCGGTAAGCGACTGCGGAGCCGCCAGCGGCGCTCACCCGGTTGACCTTACTGTGGGTGGCGGCGAGCCGATGGTGATACCCGGGAGGACGTGAGCCTCCCTCTCAAACGGTCACCCCGTCCAATACGGTGCGTGGTGGTCACTCACTGGCCGGTGGTTCGCTCCGTCGCCGCCCGACGGCGATCACCTTGACCCGTTGCCGGCCGGCCCGGACCATGCCCAGCGCCATGAACGCCCCGGCGATCCGGTCGGCGGCCTCCCGGCTGCTCGCGCCGACCACCTGGCGGCGGCGTTCGGGAGCGTTCCGCTCGTCGCGGGTCTCCCGCTCCACCGGCCGGACGTCGGTGAGCACGACCAGGAAGCGGGTCATCAGAGCCCACCCCGACATCCGGCTACCCACATCCGAGGTCCCTCCTGGACGGACGGCGGCGGTGGCACGTGGCGATCGGATACGGGGGAGTAAATCCGATCGCCACGCGCCCCATCCCCTCCGGTCGCTCACCATCGCCGTCGCCACGACAACCGCTGGTGAGGACTCCGTCACAGATTGACAGGTGGACAGGCGTGAATGCAACTCTCATCGACGTTCTCTCATGCACACGTTCCCGTAGACATATGTCACCATCGACGTATGGCACCGAAGACCGCCCGCGCCCGCCGGTTGGGCATCGCCCTGCGGACCCACCGTGAAGCAGCCGGCCTCACCCTGGAGGCCGCAGCCGACGAGATCAACAGCACCCGCAGCACGCTGAGCCGCTACGAGAACGCCCAGACGCTGGTCAACCCGGCCACCGTCCGCGCGCTGCTCAGCCTCTACGGCGTCAAACCCGACGAGATCGCCGCCGCGGTCCAACTGGCCAAGGACACCCGCAAGCCCGGCTGGTGGGTGCCCTACTCACACCTGCTGGACAAACGCACCATCGACTTCATCGCCCTGGAGGCGGAGGCGACCGGCATCGCCAACTTCGAACCGTCGGTGGTGCCGGGCCTGCTCCAGACCGCCGACTACATCCGGGGCGTGATGCGCGGCGGGCCGCACACCCTCGCCGACGACCAGGTCGAGCAGCGGGTGAAACTGCGGCTGGACCGGCAGCAGCGGATCACCTCCGCCGAACCGCCCATCTTCGACGCGATCATCGACGAGGGCGCGCTGCTGCGGCCGGTCGGCGACCGCACGGTGATGGAGGCGCAGCTACGCCACCTGCTCAAGATCGCCGAACTGCCCAACGTCACCGTCCAGGTGATCCCGCTCTCCGCCGGCTACCACCGCGGCACCCGGGGTTCGCTGCACATCCTGGAGTTCGCCGACCCGGAGGACCCGCTGATCGCCTCGGTGGAGACCGTCGCCGGTCAGATGGTCCTCGATCGGCCCGGTGACCTGCGCACCTGCACCAAGATCATGGAGCACCTGCGGACCGTCGCGCTCAGCCCGGCGGACAGCCGCGACCAGCTCCTGCAACTGATGAAGGGACGGTAGGACACCGATGACACCCACGATCAGCGCCGCGCTGGCCACGGCCGCCTGGCGCAAGAGCAGCCACAGCGGGGACGAGGGGGCCTGCGTCGAACTGGCGCCCCTGCCCGACCGGATCGCGGTCCGCGACTCGAAGGACCCGACCGGCCCGGTGCTGCTCTTCCCGCCCGCCGCCTGGGCCGCATTCGCCGCCACCCCACCACGGCGCTGACCCCGCGCCCGCGACGCCCGCACCCGAACGGGCGTCGCGGGCCGGCAGGCGTCCCGCGCCCGGCCGGCGGTCCCGCGCCGGCGAGCGGGCGTCACCGCAACGAGCGGGCGCGATCCCGCGCCTGCGGGTCAGTCGGCCAGGACCGCAGGGGGCACGGGGGTGGCCCGCACGGCCTCCAGCGCCGCGATCGCCACCCCCCGCGCGCCGGCCATGTCCCGGTCCGGCACCAGCGCGAAGGTGGCCAGCGTGGCCTGCTCCGCACGGAGCACGGTGTGCGCGCGGACGGTGCCGAGGAACCAGTCGCGGAACTCCGGAGCCGCCTCCACCACCCCGCCGCCGACGAAGTACGCGTGCGGGTCGGTGAAGTTCGCCGCGATGGTGAACAACCGGCCGAGCGCCGCCGCCTGCTGGGCGAAGACCTCCCGGGCCAGCGCGTCACCGCGCTCGGCGTACCCCCGCAGCAGCTTCGCGGCGCGTTCGACCGGCTCCTGCGCCAGCGGATGACCCGGGTACCGGGACAGCCAGTACGGCAGCAGGTTGCGGCCGATCGCGGTCAGCGACGCGACGCTCTCCGCGTCCCCGACGAAGCCGCAGGCGCAGCGCGGCTCGGGCTGGCCGGGGGCGAGCAGCCCGGCCAGCGGGATGTGCACGTGCCCGAACTCGCCGGCCATCCCGGCCGCCCCGGTGACCACCCTGCCGTCCACCACCACCCCGCCGCCCAGGCCGGTGCCGACGATCGCCGCCACCGAGGACCGGGCCGCCGCCACGGATCCGAAGTGGACGTGGTGGGCGTAGAGCGCGGCGGCGTTGCCGTCGTTGTGGTAGACCACCGGCAGGCCCAACCGCCGCTGGAGGGCACCCCGCACGTCGTAGCCGTGCCAGGCCGGCTGGGCGAAGTTCGTCGACCCCCGGGAGGAGATCACCCCGGTGGCGCTGGCCGGGCCCGGGGTGTCCAGGCCGACCGCGCGGACCAGCGCACGCGGCACGCCGGTACGGGCGAGCACCCCGTCCAACGCGCGGGCCAGCGCCTCGATGGCCGCGTCCGGGCCGGCGCGCACCTCGCTGGGGATCTCCACCAGCCCGTCCACCAGGAACCGGCCGTCCAGGCTGAGCACGGTGGCGTTGTTGCTGGTACCGCCGTTGTCGAGGCCGACCACCACCGGCACGTCCGCGCCGTCCATCCGCCACCTCCACCCGGAGCCTGATGCGAGGTTAGTTCCCGACGCCGCCACCCGCCACGTGCCCGCCCTCCAACGGGCGATCGGCCCGACGGCTCCGGCCGGCGCGTACGGTTCCGGCCGGAGCGGGCGGGCGGATCAGTCCGGGCGGCGGGCCACCACGCCGGTGGCGTCCCACTCCGGAGCGTGCCGCACCGACGGCACCAGGCCCAGCCCGGCCAGCGCGGCGCAGAGCGCGTCGGCCTGCCCGGCGCTCACCTCCACCACCAGGTGACCACCCGGCACCAGCCAGTCCACCGCCCCGGCGGCCACCCGACGCAGCACGGCCAACCCGTCGACGCCGCCGTCGAGCGCCACCGGCGCCTCGTGCAGCCGGGCCTCCACCGGCATCAACGCCACCGCCGGGGTGGGCACGTACGGGGCGTTGGCCACCACCACGTCCAGCCGGCCCCGCCAGGTGCGCGGCAGCGGGTCGTACAGGTCGCCCTCGAAGACGGCGACGTCGCGGCCGGCCAGGTTGCGGCGGGCACAGGCGACCGCGGCCGGGTCCACGTCGACGGCGGCGAGCCAACGCGGGGCGAGCCGGTCGGCGAGCGCGACGCTGATCGCGCCCGACCCGCAGCACAGGTCGACCAGCGCCGGCGTCGGCCCGGCGACCGACACGGCGGCCTCCACCAGCAGTGCGGTACGGGCCCGAGGGACGAACACCCCGGGGTCGACGGCGATCCGCCGGCCACAGAACTCGGCCCAGCCGAGCAGGTGTTCCAGCGGTTCACCGGCCACCCGGCGGTCGGTGAGGACGGCCAGCGCCCGCGGTGCGCCAGCGGCGGCGATCAGCAACTCGGCCTCGTCCTCGGCGTAGACACAGCCGGCGGCGCGCAGCCGGGCGACGAGGGCGGGACGGTCAGGGTGGAACGGAATCGGTGCCATGATGATGCCTTTCGGGAACGCTCGTCGGCGCTCCCGCCGTCGCTACCGAGGCGACGGGGACTCGGTGGGGAGCGCCGGTCCTGACGTCTGGTGGATCGGACTCACCTCCTCCGGTCGGGGCCCGTGCGGGCCGTGCTCACGATAGCGGATCCGCCGGCCGCGCGGCGTCCAGTGCGGCGGCGATGTCGGCCACCAGGTCGGCGCTGTCCTCCACCCCGCAGGAGAGCCGGACGAAGCCCGGCGCGGTGTCGTCGCCCCACTGCGCCCGCCGGTCGGCGGTGGTGTGCAGGCCACCGAAGGAGGTCGCGGCGGCGACCAGCCGGGCCGCGTCGACGAACCGGGCCACCCGGTCGGCGTCCCCGAGGTCGAACGAGAGCACCCCGGGCATCCGCCGCATCCGCGCCGACGCCACCGGGTACGCCGGGTCCTCCGGCCGGCCGGGCCAGCGCAGCCCCGCCACGTCGGACCGCCCGGCCAGCAGCTCGGCGACCGCCGCCGCGTTGGCCGACTGGCGGGCCAGCCGCAGGTCCAGGGTGGCCAGCGAGCGGTGCGCCAGCCAGGCGTCGAACGCCCCGGGCACCGCGCCGGTGGTGGTCCGCCAACCGGTCAGCGTCTCCAGCAGCTCCGCCGAACGGGACGCCAGGTAGCCGAGCAGCAGGTCCGAGTGGCCGGTCAGCGCCTTGGTGCCGGAGGCGACCACCACGTCCGCGCCGAGGTCCAGCGGACGCTGCCCGAGCGGGGTGGCGGTGGTGTTGTCCACCGCGACCAGCGCGCCGGCCGCGTGCGCCGCCTCGGCCAGTACGGCGACGTCGGCCACGTCCAGCCCGGGGTTCGCCGGGGTCTCCAGCAGCAGCAGCCGGACCCCGTCGAACGACGGGTACGGCCCGGCGGTCGGCACGAACCCGACCCGCACCCCGAGCCCCGCCAGGGTGGCGGTGGCGAAGGCCCGGACCGGGAAGTAGCCGTCGGCGGGCAGCAGCACGGTGTCCCCGGGGCGCAGCACGGCCAGCAGCAGCCCGGTGATGGCCGCCTGCCCGCTGGCGAAGACCCGGCAGTCGCCCCCCTCCAGCTCGCCGATCGCCGCCTCCAGCAGCCGGCGGGTGGGGTTGTCCGGCCGCCCGTAGCCGTTGGCCGTGGCGGCCGGCCCCTGCCACGGGTCGAGGTGGTACGGCGCGGCGAAGACCGGCCCGGGCAGGAACGGCTCACCGGGCACCGGCTCGGGCAGCCCGGCGTGCACGCACCGGGTGCCGTCGTGCCACTCGCCGCCGGTCACTCGTACGACTCGGGCTTGGCGGTACGGCTCATCAGGGCGTCCACCGCGAGCCGGGGGTCCATCCCCTCGTGGCAGATCCGCTCGATCTGCTCGGTGATCGGCATCTCCACCCCGTGCGCGCGGGCCAGGTCCCGGATGGCCAGGCAGCTCTTCACCCCCTCGGCGGTCTGCCGGGTGGCCGCCTGCGCCTGTTCCAGGGTCTCCCCCCGACCCAGGTGCTCGCCGAAGGTCCGGTTGCGGGCCAGCGGCGACGAGCAGGAGGCGACCAGGTCGCCCATGCCGGCCAGCCCGGCGAAGGTGATCGGGTCGGCGCCCAGCGCCACGCCCAGCCGGGCGGTCTCGGCCAGCCCCCGGGTCATCAGCATGGCCCGGGTGTTGTCGCCGAAGCCCATCGCGGTGGCGATCCCGTACGCCAGCGCGATCACGTTCTTGACCGCCCCGCCCAGCTCGCAGCCGACCACGTCGTCGTTGGTGTACGGCCGGAAGTACGGGGTGCGGATCGACTGCTGCACCAGCTCGGCGCGGCGCGGGTCGGTGCCGGCGACCACGGTCGCGGCCGGCTGCTCGGCGGCGATCTCCGGGGCCAGGTTGGGGCCGGAGACCACCACCACCCGGTCCGGGGTGATCCCGGCGGTCTCCACGATCACCTCGCTCATCCGCTTGGTGGTGCCCAGCTCGATGCCCTTCATCAGGGAGACGAGCGTGGCGTCCGGGGCGAGGTGGACGGCCCACTCGGCGAGGTTGCCGCGCAACGTCTGCGACGGCACCGACAGCACCACCAGTTCGGCGCCGGAGACCGCCTTGGCGGCGTCGCCGGTCGCGGTGACCCGGTCGGGCAGCCGCAGCTCGGGCAGGTAGTCGGGGTTGCGCCGGTGGGCGCGGATGGCCTCGGCCACCGGCTCCCGCCGGGCCCAGATGGTCACCTCCCGGCCGGCGTCGGCCATGATCTTGGCGAACGCCGTCCCCCAGGAGCCGGCGCCCAGCACCGCCACATGCCCGCTCATGCCCCCGCCTCCACGCCGCGCCGGTCGATCCACTCGCTCATTCGGTCACCTCGGGAGTACGCGGACGGGCGGGACGGTCCCACAGCGGCGGCGGCGTGCCGCCGCGGATGCCGGCGAGCAGGTCACGCAGGCTCACCATGATCTGGTCGGTCATCTCCTCCAGCACGACCCGGTTCGGTGTCGCGCCGGCCCACCGGCTCAGGTCGACCGGCGGGCCGGCGACCACCGTCACCGGGATCCGGGGGCGCAGCCCGAAGCGGGCGGTACGCGGGTCGAACAGCTTCTCCGGCCCCCACATCGCCACCGGGACCACCGGCGCGCCGGTGGCCAGGGCCAGCCGGGCCGCCCCGGTCTTGCCCCTCATCGGCCAGAGCTGCGGCTCCCGGGTGGTGGTGCCCTCCGGGTAGATCACCACCGCGCCGCCGTCGTCCAGCGCGGCGATCAGCCGGTCCAACGACTTGACCGCGTCGACGCTGCCGCGTTCCACCGGGATCTGCTTGCAGCGGCGCAGGATCCAGCCGACCACCGGGACCCGGAACACGCTGGCCTTGCCGAGGTACTGCGGCCACCGGCCGGCGTCGTAGACGAAGTGCGCGGAGACCAGCGGGTCGGCGTGCGAGATGTGGTTGGGGACGATGATGATCCCGCCGTCGGTGCGCAGGTGCTCGACCCCGCGCCAGGTGCGCCTGGTCCAGGCCAGCATCACGGACTTGACCAGCGCCACGGCGAACCGTTGCCAGAAACCCAGCCTGCGCCGTGTCACCCTGCCTCCTCCTCGCCCCGACCCCACCGATGCGCACCCGCAGCGGAAATCATGCCTGCTCGTCCTGGGTACGGCCAGTGAGGGTACCGCCGTCGGCGCTGGCAGGATTGTCGGCGTGGGCCAGGCGAGGTGGGCGGTGGTGGTGCCGGTGAAGCGGCTCGGCGCGGCGAAGAGCCGGCTGCGGGGCGCGCTGCCGGTCGTACCGCACGAGGAGCTGGCGCTGGCCCTGGTGGCGGACACGGTCGGCGCGGCGCTGGCCTGCCCGGCGGTGGCCGAGGTGCTGGTGGTCACCGACGACCCGACGGTGGCGGCGACCACCGGCGCGGCCGGCGCGCGGGTGGTGCCGGACCGGCCGGACGCCGGGCTGAACGCGGCCGTGCGGCACGGCGTCGGAGTGGCGGTGGCCGACGCCGCAGGGCCGACCTGGGTGGCGGCCCTCACCGCGGACCTGCCGGCGCTGCGCCCGGCCGAGCTGGCCGCCGCGCTGCGCGTGCTCGCCGCCGGCCCGCCGGGGGTACGCCGGTTCGTCGCCGACGCCCCCGGTACCGGCACCGTGCTGCTCGCCGCGCCGCCCGGAGTGCCGTTGGTCCCCCGGTTCGGGGTCGACTCGGCGGCGGCCCACCTGGCCGGCGGGGCGGTGCCGTTGACCGGCGACTGGCCGACCCTGCGCCGGGACGTGGACACCGCCGCCGACCTGGCCGGCGCGGCCCGGCTCGGCCTCGGCCCGGCCACCACCGCGCTGACCGGCCCGCTCCCCGACCCGGCCACCGCGCCGCCGACCGACGCGGACCTGGCGGCCGGCCGCCCAGGCTGACCCGCCGGTGTACGGTGCTGGCATGCAGGGCACCGTGGCGACCTTCGACCCGCAGACCCGCACCGGCGTGCTGCTGCTCGACGACGGCACCGAGCTGGCCTTTCCGGCACGCGCCTTCGACGCCTCGGGGCTGCGCCTGCTCCGCCTCGGGCAGCGGCTGCGGGTGGAGAAGAATCCGGACGGCGAGGTCGTCCGGGTGACGTTACCGACGATGGCCTGAACCACCCGGCCCGAGTTCATTTTACGTTAACCCGAGTCGGGTGATTATGAGCTGGTGAGCACCCCTCGCGAGCACCCCACCAGCCCGTCCCACGCCACCGAACCGACCGGCTCCCGCAACGGCACCCGCCGCCGCGGTGCCGCCCGGACCCGCCGCGCCCCCGACGAGGTCGCCGCCACGGCGCCCGACTCACCCGGCGCCAGCGCCGCCGGGGCCTCCGCCGGGCTGGACGAGGTGCTCGACGAGGGCGATCGGCCCACCGGGCACCCCGACGACGCGCCGCCCACCGCCGAGCCGCTGCCGGAGGACCGCTTCCTCAACCGGGAACTCTCCTGGCTCGACTTCAACGCCCGGGTGCTGGCGCTGGCCGAGGACCCGCGCACCCCGCTGCTGGAACGGGCCAAGTTCCTGGCCATCTTCGCCAGCAACCTCGACGAGTTCTACATGGTGCGGGTGGCCGGGCTGAAGCGTCGGCTCTCCGCCGGCCTGCCGGTACGCGGCGGCGACCGGCTGCCGCTGCGCACCCAACTGGAGCTGATCACCGAGTCCACCGCCGACCTGGTCGCCCGGCAGGCCGCCTGCTTCGTCGACGACCTGCTGCCCAAGCTGGCCGGGGAGAACGTCCGGATCCTGCGCTGGGCGGAGCTGGACGACCCGGAGCGGGAACGGCTACGCACCTACTTCCGCGAGCACATCTTCCCGGTGCTCACCCCCCTCGCGGTGGACCCGGCGCACCCGTTCCCGTACATCTCCGGCCGGTCGCTGAACCTGGCGGTGGCGGTCCGCGACCCGGACGGCGGCACGGAACTGTTCGCCCGGGTGAAGGTGCCGAACAACGTGCCCCGCTTCGTCCGGGTGGCCCGGGACCAGCCGGGACTGCGGATGCTGCCGGTCGAGGAGCTGATCTCGGTACACCTGGGCCAGCTCTTCTCCGGCATGCAGGTGGTCGAGTGCCACCTGTTCCGGGTCACCCGCAACGCCGAGGTGGAGGTCGACGAGGACCGGGACGAGGACCTGCTCCAAGCCCTCGAACGGGAGCTGGCCCGCCGCCGCTTCGGCCCCCCGGTACGGCTGGAGGTGGCCGCGTCCATCTCCGACCACATGCTGGAGCTGCTCGTCCGCGAGCTGGACATGGACGGCCACGACGTGCTGCGGGTGCCGGGGCTGCTCGACCTGTCGGCGCTCTGGCAGCTCTACGGCGAGGCCGACCGCCCCGACCTGAAGGACCGGCCGTTCGTGCCGGCCACCCACCCCCGGCTGGCCGAGGGCGAGGTGCCGCGCAGCGTCTTCGCCACCCTGCGCGACGGCGACGTGCTGGTGCACCACCCGTACCACTCGTTCGCCACCAGCGTGCAGCGCTTCATCGAGCAGGCCGCCGCCGACCCGAACGTGCTGGCCATCAAGCAGACCCTCTACCGCACCAGCGGCGACTCCCCGATCGTCGACGCGCTGGTCGACGCCGCCGCCGCCGGCAAGCAGGTGGTGGTGCTGGTGGAGCTGAAGGCGCGCTTCGACGAGGTGGCCAACATCGGCTGGGCGCGCACCCTGGAACGGGCCGGCTGCCACGTCGTCTACGGCCTGGTCGGGTTGAAGACCCACTGCAAGACCGCCCTGGTGGTGCGCCAGGAGGGCAACCAGATCCGCCGGTACTGCCACATCGGCACCGGCAACTACCACCCGAAGACCGCCCGGCTGTACGAGGACTTCGGCGTGCTCACCGCCGACCCGGAGATCGGCGCCGACCTGACCGACCTGTTCAACGTGCTCACCGGCTACAGCCGGCAGACCGCGTTCCGGCGGCTGCTGGTCGCACCGCAGGGCATCCGCAGCGGCCTGGTGGAGCGGATCGAACGGGAGATCGCCCACGTCCGGCTGGGCATGCCGGGGCTGGTGCAGTTCAAGGTGAACTCGCTGGTCGACGAGGAGGTCACCGACGCGCTCTACCGGGCGTCGCGGGCCGGCGTCCACGTCGACCTGCTGATCCGGGGGATGTGCACGCTCCGCCCGGGGGTGCCGGGGCTGTCGGAGAACATCCGGGTGCGGTCGATCCTCGGCCGGTTCCTGGAGCACTCACGGATCTTCCGGTTCGGCAACAACGGCGACGCCGAGTTCTGGATGGGCTCGGCCGACCTGATGCACCGCAACCTGGACCGGCGGGTGGAGGCGCTGGTGCAGGTGAGCGACCCGGTGGCCCGGGCCGAGCTGGACCATGTGCTGGCCACCGCGATGAGCCCGGACGTGGACGCGTTCGAGCTGGCCTCGGACGGCACCTGGACCCGGCGTACCGGCAACGCCGAGGAGCCGCTGCACGACCTCCAGGAGCTGCTGCTGCGCCGGGTCGGCAGCACCGCCGGCTGACCGGGTCCGGAGGCGAGCGATCCGTACCGGGGCGGCGGCACGGCCGGCTGACCGGGTCCGGAAGCGAGCGACCCGTGCGGCGGCTCGTCGGGACGTAGGGTGACCAGAATGGTGGACGAGGGACCGGTCGGCATCCGGGCGGCCGGCGGGGTGGCCTGGCGGCCGGCCGCCGGTGGCGGCGTCGAGGTCTGCCTGGTGCACCGGCCCCGCTACGGCGACTGGTCGGTGCCGAAGGGCAAGCTGGAGGGCGGCGAGCACCCGCTGCTCGCCGCCGTCCGGGAGGTGGCCGAGGAGGCCGACGTGCGGGCCGTGCCGCAGGTTCGCCTCCCCAGCGTGGGATACCGCAGCGAGGGCCGGCCGAAGACGGTCGACTACTGGTCGATGCGGGCGGTCGCGGCCGGCGGATTCCAGCCCGGCACCGAGGTCGACGAGGTGCGCTGGCTCGACGTCGACGCGGCGATCCGGCTGGTCAGCTACCCGCACGACGCGGAGGTGCTGGCCGTCTTCGCCGCCCTGCCGCCGGTCACCGGCACGATCGCGTTGGTCCGGCACGCGCACGCCGGCAGGCGGGCCACCTGGTCGGGACCGGACACCGGCCGACCGCTGGACGCCGAGGGCGTGGCGCAGGCGGCGGCGCTGGCCCCGCTGGTGGCCCTGGTCCGGCCGGTCCGGCTGCTGTCGGCCACGCCCCGCCGGTGCGTGCAGACCCTGGACCCGGTGGCGGCCCTGCTGGACCTGCCGATCGAGGTGTGCGGGGACCTCGACGAGCCGCGGCCCGGTCAGCAGGCCGACGAGTGCGCGCTGGCCGCGGCGGGCCGGCTGGCGGAGCTGGCCGCCGCCGGGGAGCCGGTCGGGGTGTGCAGCCAGGGCAAGGTGATCCCGGGCGCGCTGGAACGGTTGACCGGGCGGGCGGGCGACTTCACCACCGCCAAGGGCGGCGGCTGGCTGCTCGCCTTCGCCGCCGGCCGGCTGCTGGCCGCCGACCGACTGTAGGCGCTCACCCCTCCGCCGCTTCCCGGCCGACTGCCTGGCCGGCGGCTGGCTGGCCGGCGGCTGGCTGTAGGCGCTCACCCTCCGCCGCCGCCGGACCGTGGCCCTGGGCCACCGTGGGCCGCCCCGGGATACAGAACGGGCGCCCACCGTCGCGGCGGGCGCCCGTTCCGTCGTACCCGGATCTCAGCGCTTGGCGCCGGCCTTCTTCGCCGGAGCCTTCTTGGCCGGAGCCTTCTTCGCCGTCGCGCTCTTCGCGGCGGTGCTCTTGGCTGCCGTGGTCTTCTTGGCCGCCGTGGTCTTCTTGGCGGCGGTGGACTTGGTCGCCGGGGCGGTCTTCTTCGCCGGGGCGGCCTTCTTGGTGGCGGCCTTGGCCGCGGTGGATTTCGCCGCGGTGGACTTCACGGCCGTGGACTTGGCGGCCGTGGACTTGGCGGCCGTGGACTTGGCGGCGGTGGTCTTCTTGGCCGCGGTGGTCTTCTTGGCGGCGGCGGCCGTCGTCTTCTTCGCGGCGGCGGCCTTCGCGGTCGTCGCCTTGGCCCCGGCCGCCTTCGCGGTGGTCGCCTTCGCGGTGGTCGCCTTGGCCCCGGACGCCTTCGCGCCGGTGGTCTTGGCGGCCGCCGTGGCGGTCTTCTTCGCCGGGGCGGCGGCCTTCGGCACCTTGCCGCTGGCCACCATCTCCTTGAATCCGGCACCCGGACGGAAGGTCGGGACGGATGTCTTCTTGACCTTCACCGCCTCCCCGGTACGCGGGTTGCGCGCTGTTCGGGCGGCCCGGACGCGCTTTTCGAATGATCCGAATCCGGTGATCGCCACCTTGTCGCCCTTGGTTACCGCCGCCTGGACCTCGGCGAGGACCGCGTCGAGCGCCGCCGTCGCCGTCTTCCGGTCCCCCAGGCGAGCGGCGAGCGCCTCGATGAGCTCGGCCTTGTTCACGACTTCCTCCCGATTGTGCAACTGACTCGACGCGAGCCATTCTGCGCGCACCGTATGCCCTGTGCTGCCTGGACACAAACATTCGGTGGAAAAAAGCCCTTGTGTCGTAACGGATTCACCCCCACCGGACGGGCCGATGGGGGTGAAATCCGTACCACGGTCGGGCGTACGGCTATGCGACGGCGGGCGTGAACGAAGGCCGGGACACCTCGTACGCCTCGATCTCGGCGACGTGCCGGAGGGTGAGTCCAATGTCGTCCAGCCCCTCCATCAGCCGCCAGCGGCTGTGGTCGTCCAGCGGGAACGACCAGGTGGAGTCGCCGACCCGGACCTGCCGGGCGGTCAGGTCGACGGTGACCGGGATGGTCGGATCGGCCTCGACCAGGTCCCAGATTTCCTCGACGGCCGTCAATTCCAGCTCGACCGGCAGGAGCCCTTCCTTGAGCGCGTTGCCCCGGAAGATGTCACCGAATCGGGGAGAGATCACGGCCCGGAAACCCCAGTCGCGCAGCGCCCAGACGGCGTGCTCCCGGGACGACCCGGTGCCGAACTCCGGACCGGCCACGAGAATCGACGCACCGGAATGGACGGGATCGTTGAGCACGAATGTCGGGTCCTCCCGCCACGCGCTGAAGAGGCCGTCCGCGAAACCCGTCCGGGTCACCCGCTTGAGGTACACGGCGGGGATGATCTGATCGGTGTCCACATTGGACCGGCGCAGCGGCACGGCGGTGCCGGTGTGGGTGGTGAACTTGTCCATCTCGGCTGCCCTTCTACAGGTCGGCGGGGGCGGCGAGCCGGCCGGCCACGGCGGTGGCGGCGGCGACCGGCGGCGACACCAGATGGGTACGCCCGCCCCGGCCCTGCCGGCCCTCGAAGTTGCGGTTGGAGGTCGAGGCCGAGCGCTGGCCCGGCCTGAGCGTGTCCGGGTTCATGCCGAGGCACATCGAGCAGCCGGCGAACCGCCACTCGGCGCCGGCGTCGGCGAAGACCTTGTCCAGCCCCTCCGCCTCGGCGGCCTCCCGGACGGCGGCGGAGCCGGGCACCACCAGCATCCGTACCCCGTCGGCGACCTGGTGGCCGCGCAGCACGTCGGCGGCGGCGCGCAGGTCCTCCAGCCGGCCGTTGGTGCAGGAACCCACGAAGACCACGTCGACCGGGAGGTCGCGCAGCGGGGTGCCGGGGGTCAGGTCCATGTACTCCAGGGCCCGGCGGGCGGCGGTCCGCTCGGCGTCGGTGACGAACTCCTCCGGGTCCGGCACCGCCGCGTCGAGCGGCGCGCCCTGACCGGGGTTGGTGCCCCAGGTGACGAACGGGGTGATCCGGCCGGCGTCGAGGGTCACCTCGGCGTCGAAGGTCGCGCCCTCGTCGGTGGGCAGCGTCCGCCAGTACGCCAGCGCCGCGTCCCAGTCCGCGCCGGCCGGCGCGTGCGGCCGACCCTTCAGGTACGCGAAGGTGGTCTCGTCCGGCGCGATCAGCCCGGCCTTGGCACCCCACTCGATGGACATGTTCGCCACCGTCATCCGGCCCTCCATGGAGAGCGCCCGGATCGCCGCACCCCGGTACTCCACGATGTGGCCGCGCCCGCCGCCCGTGCCCACCTGGGCGATCAGCGCGAGGACCAGGTCCTTGGCGGTGACGCCGGGGCCGAGCTGACCGACGACGTTGACCGCCATGGTCTTCGGCCGGGACTGCGGCAGGGTCTGGGTGGCCAGGACGTGTTCGACCTCACTGGTGCCGATGCCGAAGGCCAGCGCGCCGAAGGCGCCGTGGGTGGCGGTGTGCGAGTCGCCGCAGACGATGGTCATCCCGGGCTGGGTGACGCCCAACTGCGGGCCGATGACGTGCACGATGCCCTGGTTCTCGTCACCCAGGGGGTGCAGCCGCAGGCCGAACTCGGCGCAGTTACGGCGTAACGTCTCGATCTGGGTACGCGAGGTCGGGTCCGCGATGGTGAGCAGGTCACCACGGCGAAGCCGGAACGCCGGGTCGTCGTACCCGGTCGGGGTGTTGTGGTCCTCGGTCGCGAGCGTGAGATCGGGACGGCGGACCCCACGGCCGGCCAAACGCAGCCCGTCGAACGCCTGCGGGCTGGTCACCTCGTGCAGCAGGTGCAGGTCGATGTAGAGCAGGTCCGGCTCACCCTCGGCGGTCCGTACGACGTGCGCGTCCCAGACCTTCTCGGCCAGGGTCCTCGGTTGAGTGACTCCCACCATCTGGACATCCTAAATTCTGGGAGGTAAATTTCGGCTTGTGGGACACAGTATGAGCGGTGTCGGCGTCCTCGACAAGGCGGTGGTCATCCTGGCCGCCTGTGTCGACGGCGCCAGCCTGGCCGAACTCGTTGAACGCACCAAGCTGCCCCGGGCCACCGCGCACCGGCTGGCACAGGCGCTGGAGATCCACCGGATGCTGGTCCGGGACACCCAGGGGCGGTGGCGCCCCGGGCCCCGGCTCGGCGAGCTGGCCAACGCCGCCCCGGACGTCCTGCTGACCGCCGCCGAGCCGCTACTGGCCGCGCTGCGCGACGCCACCGGCGAGAGCGCCCAGCTCTACCTGCGCCGGGCCGACGAGCGGGTCTGCGTGGCCGCCGCCGAGCGGGCCAGCGGCCTGCGGGACACCGTGCCGGTCGGCTCGGTGCTGCCCATGACCGCCGGCTCCGCCGCGCAGATCCTGCTCGCCTGGGAACCGCCCGAAGCCGTCATGCCGCTACTGCCCCGCTCCAAGTTCACCGGCCGCACCCTGGCCGAGGTACGCCGTCGCGGCTGGGCGCAGAGCGTCGCCGAACGGGAGGCGGGTGTGGCAAGCGTCTCCGCCCCGATCCGGGACCGCACCGGCCGGGTGATCGCCTCGATCAGCATCTCCGGCCCGATAGAGCGTCTCGGCCGCCGCCCCGGCGAACGGCACGCCATGGCCGTCGTCCGCGCCGGCCAACGCCTCTCCGGCCTCTAACCCAACACTCCCCTCTTCCCCTACCTCTCTCTTGCCCGCCTCTCTCTTGCCCGCCTCTCTCTTGCCCGCCTCTTTCTGCCCGCCTCTTTCTGCCCGCCTTTCCCCACCCACCTCTTGCCCTGATTAAGCCCGCCTCCCTCCGCCTGCCCGCCTCCCTCCGCCTGCCTCCCCTGCCCCCTGCCCCCTCGCCCTCCCCCGCCCCGCTCCTGCCCCCAGCCAGGGGCCGACCTACGACTCCCCCGCCAAGTTGATCAAGAGGTTTGCGTCGTTTCGATCACCTCCGAACGCCCAAACCTCTTGATCACCGACGAGGCGTGCGGCGGGGCGCGGGCACGCGGGGCGCCGCTTTCTATGGGTGCGTTTGTTGTCGCTGTGGCGACAACAAACGCACCCATATGGGCCTGAGGCGGTGGGGTGGCGGGAGTACCGGGGAACCAGCGGGCACAAGCCGGCGGGCAGGCGGCAGGGCGAAGACGGCGAACCGGGGGACCAGCGGCAGGACCGCCGGGCGGAGGGCAGGCAGGGGAGGCGAACCGGGAACCAGCAGAGGGGCGGCAGGGCGGGCGGCAGTCAGGGCAGGCGAGCAGGTGGGGCGGGGCGGCGGCGAACCGGTAGGCAGGCGAACCGGTAGGCAGGCGAACCGGTAGGCAGGCGAACCGGCGGGCAGGCGAACCGGTAGGCAGGCGAACCGGTAGGCAGGCGAACCGGTGGGGACACGAACCGGCGGAGACGCGAACCCGCGAAGACGCGGACCGACGGCAGATCAGACGGAGTCGGTGAACCATCTGGGCGAACGACAGCGAAACGGCCCGTCCCGCAGATGCGGGACGGGCCGTTCGAGTGGTAGCCCCGACCGGATTCGAACCGGCGCTACCGCCTTGAGAGGGCGGCGTCCTGGGCCGCTAGACGACGGGGCCAGGCACATTTTCCTGCTTCACCACCCTGGCGGGCGGTGCGGCAGTAGTCTAACGGCACCGGCTCCCGGCCCACAGCGGGGGTCGACCAATCCGTACGCCGGTGCATAGCTGTCGCCGGGCCGGCGGGCACCACACCACGGGCCAGCCAAACGCGCGGCGCGACACCACAAGCCCACCGAACACGGCGCGACACCCAGGCCAGGCAAAGACAGGGCGCGCACCGCAGGCCGGGAAACATCCGGCAGGACCCAAGAGACCAGGTCGGCGTCGGAGCGGAACTCCTGCTCCACCGGCCGAGACAACAAGCCCGAACTCACGGCGCGACACAACAGGCACGACCGGAAACGGGCCGACACCACAGACCGGCCAGGACCACGCCAGACACGAAGAAGCCCGCCCCACCGAGGTGGGACGGGCTGTCAGCGCTGTAGCCCCGACCGGATTCGAACCGGCGCTACCGCCTTGAGAGGGCGGCGTCCTGGGCCGCTAGACGACGGGGCCAGAACCAGTTTCGCTTCCCCACCCTGTCGGGCGGGGAAGCCGCACTCTACCAGAGATCAACTCTGCCAGAATCCAGCGTCCGGGATTCGGATGAACCCTCGGTTGCGCTGGGGTACCAGGACTCGAACCTAGACTAACTGAACCAGAATCAGTTGGGCTGCCAATTACCCCATACCCCATTGGCCCCTTGCGGCGCCGGGATGGAACTTTACCCTCCCCGCGCCGGCAGGCCAAATCCAACCCCCCGAACCGCATCTGACCTGCGGAAACAGGGCGTCGGACGGATCAGGTGACCGGCACCACCGGATTGGTGAGTTCGCCGATCCCCTCGATCCGTACGGCGACGGTATCCCCCTCGGTGAGCGGGCTAATCCCGGCCGGGGTGCCGGTCAGCACCACGTCCCCGGGGAGCAGCGTCATCACGTGCGAGATGTACGACACCAGCGCCGGTACGTCGAAGACCATGTCCTTGGTCCGGCCGAGCTGACGTACCTCCATCTCGTCCGGGTTGCGCCCGACCTCGCAGCGGATCTCCAGGTCGGAGACGTCGAGGCCGGTGGTGATCCAGGGGCCGAGGGGGCAGAACGAGTCGAATCCCTTGGCCCGGGTCCACTGCCCGTCGGCGCGCTGGAGGTCCCGCGCGGTGACGTCGTTGGCACAGGTGTAACCGAAGATGGCCTTCTGGGCGGCGGCCCGGTCGGCCCGGCGGGCACCGGGGGCGCCGATCACCACGGCCAGCTCGGCCTCGTGCTCCACCTGCTTGGAGAAGATCGGTAGCCGGATCGCGTCCCGGGGGCCGATCACGGAGGTGGACGGCTTGAGGAAGAGCAACGGCTCCTTGGGTACCTCGCTGCCCTGCTCGGCGGCGTGTTCGGCGTAGTTGCGGCCCACGCAGACCACCTTGCTGGGCAGGATCGGCGAGAGCAGCCGGACGTCGGAGAGCGCCCAGCGGGCACCGGAGAACTGGATCTGCCCGAACGGATGGCCGTCGATCTCGGCGATGGTCAGGCCCTGCGGCCCGGCCTCCGACTCGCCCTCGACGACCCCGAACGACATTCCCTTGGCATGAGCGAAACGAGCGATACGCACCCGGCCAATCTATCCCGCGCCGGGGCGGTGCTCACCCGCCGCCGGAAACGCGTCGGCGCAGCTTAGGCCATCGGTCGCCGGGCCGGGCCGGGTTCGGCGCTTCGTACCCGGGCGGAGGGTCCGCGCTCATACCGTCGGCTCCGGAGGTTCGTTGGTATGCCTGCATCGAGACGACACCACAGGGCCCTCGCGGTTTTCGTCAACTGCCTGGGCATTCTCGCCGCCGTACCGGCGCTGCCCAGCACGGGCCCCGCCACCGGGGCCACGGCGGCCACACCAGCGCCCGCGTCGGCCACCGCACCACCAGGCACGGCACCACCAGCCGCAGTGCCACCGGCCGCAGTGCCACCGGCCGCAGTGCCACCGGTCCCGGCACTGCCGGTCGCGGCGCCACCTGGCACGGCGCCGCCGGCCGCAGCGCCGTTGGGCATCGCGCGACCAGGTACCGCGCCGCCGGGCACGGCGGCACCGGCGCACGACCGGGGGGGCCGGGCCGCACCGGCCGCGCCCGGGGTGGCGGCCACCGGCGCGGTCATCCCGGTCACCCCGGCGGCACCCGCCCCGGGAATGACCACCGCCGGCAACCCGGGGGTACCCCGGCCGGCCTCGCCGGTCACCGTCGCCGTGGCACCCGCCACGACACCGGTGCCGGGCTACCGGATCATGGTCCGCAACACCGGCACCTCGCCGGTGGTCACCCTGGTCCGGCAGGAGCTGCCACCCGGGTCGTCGACCACCGCGGTCAGCGCGGGCGGCCTGACCACCCGGCCCAGCGGGCCGACCGGCGGCGGGGAGGTCACCTGGCGGGTCACCGTGCCGGCCGGCGGGACCCGGACCCTGGACACCGCGCTGGCCGCCACCGCGCCGGGCCAGGCGCTGACCGCACCGGCCTGCGCGTTCACCAGCGACGGCAACCGGCCGTACGACTGCGCGACCGCGACCTGGCAGAGCGCGGTGACCCCGGCGGCGAAGGTGACCGCCGCGCCGCCGCTGTGGCGGCGACCGCCGGTGCTGCTGCCCGCGGCGGTGGCGCTGCTGGTGCTGGTGGCCGGCGGGCTCTGGTGGTGGCTGCGGGCGCGGCGACGCCGGGGCGGCGTCGAGCCGACCGGCACCGCTCCGGTGACGGCCGGCAACCCGCCGTACGCCGGTGGCCCGCAGACGCCGGCCGGCGGGACGGTGTACCCGCGCCCCGCCGCACCCGGACCGGCCGGTCGGCGGCGCAGCCCGTCGGTGTGGCTGGTGGTCGGGGTGGCGGCGGCCGTGCTGGCCGGAGTGGTCTTCGCCGCCGCCTGGACGGCCACCCGGCAGGTCGCCGCGATCGACACCACTAAACAGCCGACCGCCGGGGCGTGGACGGGCACCAGCGCCATCGGGACGGTCGGCACCCCGCTGCGGGAGAAGGCGTTCGAGTTCACCGTGTACCGGGTGACCTGCGGCACCGCGAAGGCGGCGAGCCAGCAGTGCCAGGCCACGGTCGGGCTGCGCAACGTCACCCCGGAGCAGCAGAGCTGGCACGGTCAGCTCCAGCGGGCGTACCTGCCGGGCGGCACCTGGGTGAGCACCGACGAGGACGCGACCCGGCTGGCGAACCTGGGCCGGGACGTCTTCGCCCAGCCGGTCACGGCGGGCAGCCGGGTGGTGCTGCCGCTGGTCTTCACCGTGCACGGCATGCAGAAGCCGAAACAGCTCGAACTGCGCAGCGGGGTCTTCTCCGCCGGGGTGCGGGTGGATGTGCCCTGACCGGGGTGCGGGTGGACGTGCCCTGACCGGGGTGCGGGTGGATGTGCCCTGACCGGGGTGCGGGCGGCGGTCGTACCCTGGGGTCCGTGACCGCCGCCCTCGCCCCCGCCGCCCTCGACGCGGCCGACTGGCAGGCCCGACGGGCCGCGCACGAGGCGCGGGTGGACGCCTGGCTCGCCCCACACCTGGCCCGCCGCCGCACCGGCGGCCGGCACCCGGTGGAGGACTTCCTGTTCACCTACTACTCGCACCGCCCGGCACAGTTGCGGCGCTGGCACCCCGGCGCCGGGGTGCTGCTGCGCGACGCCGACCCGGCCGAGTTCGGCCGGGACTACCGCGCCGACGCCGCCGGGGTCACCCTCGACACCGCGCGGGTACGGGTCCGCCGCGCCGAGTCGGTCACCTGGATCCGGGGCCTGCTGACCGCCACCGCCGGTCGGCCGGCACACCTGGGCTGCTTCGGGATGCACGAGTGGGCGATGGTCTACCGGCAGACCCAGGAGGAGGTCCGGCACAACGCCTGGCCGTTGCGGCTGTCCCCGGAACGCACCGCCGCCGTCGTCGAGGAGCGGGGGGTACGGTGCAGCCACTTCGACGCATTCCGGTTCTTCACCGCCCCGGCCCGGCCGTTGAACCTGCTCACCCCGACCCGGGAGAGCCAGCACACGCTGGAGCAGCCGGGCTGCCTGCACGCCAACATGGACCTCTACAAGTGGGCGTACAAGCTCTCCCCGCTGGTCGCCTCGGAACTGGTCGGGGACTGTTTCGCGCTGGCCCGGCAGATCCGGGCGCTGGACATGCGGGCCAGCCCGTACGACCTGGCCGACCTCGGCTACCCCCCGGTGCGGGTGGAGACCCCGGAGGGCCGGGCCGAGTACGCGGCGACGCAGCGTGACTTCGCCGAGCGGGCCGCCGTGCTCCGCGCCCGCCTGCTGGCGGCCCTGGACCAGGCCGCGCCGGCCGCCGACTGAGCCGACCGCAGCCTGAGCCCGCCACCACGCCGGCTGAGCCCGCTGCCCGCTGGCGCGGCCACCCGCCGCGCTACGCAGGCCACCCGCCGCGCTACGCGGGCCGCCGCCGGTGCCTGCGCGGAGCGCGCGGTCTTCGGGAACCCGGGACTGCGGTGGTGTCCCGGTCGGGTGCCGGACGGGGGTCCGCGCCGGACGCGGCCCGGACCCCCGTCACCGGTCAACTGGCCGTGCAGCTCACCGCCGGCACGGTGGCGGTCCCGGTGGTGCTGCCGAGGAAGCCGAAGGTGGCCTCGGCAGCCGGGGCCAGGGCGCCGTTCCAGCTCACGTTCCGCGCGGAGACCGCCGTACCGCTCTGGGTCAGCTCGGCGTTCCACGTCTGGGTGATCCGCTGCCCGTCGGGCAGGGTGAAGGCGACCCGCCAGCCGGTGGTACGGGCGGTGCCGGTGCTGCGGACCGTCACCTCGCCCTGGTAGCCGCCCTGCCACTGGTTGGTGATCCGGTAGCTGGCGGTACAGGCCACCCCGGCCGGCGGCGTCGTCGGGCTGCTGGTGGGGCTGACGGTGGGGCTCACGGTCGGACTCACAGTCGGGCTGACCGTCGGGCTGCCGGTGGAGGTCGGGGTGACCCCGCCGAGGGCCGCCACCAGGGCCGGGTACCAGCGGTCGGACATCTTCTGGTCGCCGGCCGCGTTGGGGTGCACCCCGTCGTAGGTGTCGCTGGCGGTGCTGAATCCGGTCCACTGGTCGACCACCACGACCGGCGAGGCGGCGGTGGTCTTCCCCGCCGCCCAGGCGTCGACGGCGCCGTTCAACGCCACCACCCGCTGCCCACACTCGGCACAGGTGGCCGGGGCCATCGGGATGATCTTCGCGACGATCACCCGCATCGCCGGGTTGCTGGCCCGCATGTCGTCCACCAGCTTCGAGTACGCGGCGAGGATGGTGGCCGGCGCGATGTTGCTCCACACGTCGTTGGTGCCGAAGTGCATCAGCACGACGTCGGGGCGGGTGGCGGCGAGCCAACCGGGCAGCAGGTTCTGGTTGGCGACGTTGGTCACCAGGTAGCCCCCGTGACCCTCGTTGTCACCGTCGTACGGCTGGCCGCAGCCCTGTGGGCCGAGGGTGCCGACGAAGTCGACATTGGTGTGACCGGTGGATTGGAGGCGGTTCCAGAGGATGGACCGCCAACAACCGGGCGAGCCGGTGATCGAGTCGCCGAGCGGCATGACGCGCACCGGCGCGGCGGCGGCCGGCCGGGCGGGCGCAGCGGCGACCAGCCCGACCAGCAGGGTGAGGGGGACGGCCGCGAACGCGGCGAGCAGGGCGGAGATGAACGGCCTTCGGAGCATGGTGAAGGGACTCCTGTCACGTGACGGCTTGCGGTCGGTGACGGCCCGGTTGCTCCCACGGCCATTCCACCAGACCGGGCCGCCCCGCTCAACGCCCTCCCGCATCCTGGCGAAGCGCTTCGACGGCCGCCTCCGGCCGGGCCGGCCCTTTCCCGCAGCTCGACGGCCCGACTCACGCAGCCCGACGGCCCGCTCTCACACAGCCCGACGGCCCGGCTCACGCAGCCCGACGGCCCAGGCTCACGCACCTCGACGGCCCGGGCTTACTCCGGACGACGGCCCGGCTCACGTACCTCGACGGCCCGGCTCACGCAGCTCGTCGGCCCGGTCTCACGACTCGGGGCGGCCCCGGTGCGCGGCCCACTCCGGGGCGAGAATGGACATCACGGTGGCGTCCACCCAGCCGGCACCGTCGCGCAGCACCTGACGCAACACGCCCTCGGCGACGAAGCCCACCTTCTCGTACGCCCGGCGAGCCTGCGGGTTGATGGCGAACACCTCCAGCGAGACGCGGTGCAGGCCGAGCGTGTCGAAGCCGTGACCGACGATCAGGCGGGTCGCCTCGGTGCCCAGGCCCCGGTTCCGGCCGGCCGCCGCGAGCAGGATGCGAAAATTGCAGCTCGCGTTGTGCTGGTCCCAGTCGTTGAGCACCACCTCACCGATGCAGTCGCCGGTGGCGTTGTCGACCACCGCCAGGTCGAGCCGGTCGGTCTGCGCGTTGCGGCTGCCGTACCAGGAGCGCAGCCGCTCCTCGTCCGGGCCGTCGGGTGGGCTGCCGGTCAGCCGGGCCGCCTCGGGCTCGGCGACAACCTACCGGAGGACGTCGACGTCGGCGTCGACGAACGGACGCAGGGTCACCAGGTCACCGGCAAGGGTGGGTTTGGTGGCGAAGTCGGGGGTGGTGTCCACGGCGGCCATCATGCCGGCGGGCCACCCCGGCCTCCACCGGTTTCAGCCGCCGGCCCGCTCCGCCCGTACCCGCAGTCGTTCCTCCAACTCGGCCAGGGTGTCCACGAACCAGAGCTGGTCGCCCCGGTTGGCCTCGATGACGAAGTCGCGCAGGGCGGTGCTGCGGTCGACGTGACCCGAGATGTCACCGACCACGGCCAGCCGCAGCCGGTAGTTGACGAACTTCTGCACCAGTTCCCCCGCCACCCCGGTACGCAGCGTGAAGAACTCGGCGGCGAGCCGGCGGACCGGCAGCACCACCAGCTCCACCCCGTGGCCCAGCGCCTCCCCGATCACGTCGGTGGCGTCGCCGCCGCCGCAGAGCTTCGGCCCGTCGGCGGCGCAGGCGAGCGCGGTACGACCGGCGAGCGTGACCAGGGTGTCGGTGGACATGCTCGCCAGCCTAGTGCCTGTCCACGAACGGCAGCCGGTCGACGAACGGCTGCCGGTGGTCGCCCCAGCCCGGTGGTCGCCCGGACCGGCACGGCCGCGGCGGACCGGCCGAGCGCGGACCGGCCGAGCGCGGACCGGCCGAGCGCGGACCGGCCGAGCGCGGACCGGCCGAGTGTGGGGCCGGCAGGGTGTGGGGCCGGCAGGGTGTGGGGTCCGCAAGGCGGAGCTTCCTCACGCTGACCGACCGGGCCGGGCACCAGGCCGCGCTGCTGGCCGGGCGGCTGCGAACCGTGACGCTCACCGGGCGAGCGAACCGGTCAACGAGGTTGCCCACTCATCGGCATCATGCCGGCGAGCGGTATGCCACTCGGGCATAAATATGCCTGACTGGCATACCGCTGCCAAGGGATGGTCGCCCCCGCCCGAGGTCGACCGGTGCGCGGATCCTCCGGGGGCCCCCGGCCCAGCCGGCGCACGCCCGGGCTCGCCGCGCCAGGTATCCAAGATGTTCGAGCCGGACCGGGCTCACCGCGCCAGGTATCCGAGGTGTTCGAGCCGGATCCGCGGTGGATCCGCAGCCGGGTCTCCGGTGCTCAGTCCCCGTCCGCCCGGCGGTCGCGCTTGCGCTGGGACTGGCGCTTCTTGTCGGCGAGCCGGCGCTCCTTGGCGCCCCGGGACGGTCGGGTCGGCCGGCGGGGCGGGGGCGGCGGGGCGACGGCGGCGCGCAGCAGCGCGGCCATCCGGTCGCGGGCCGCCTCACGGTTGGCGAGCTGGGCCCGGTGTTCGCTGGCGGCGATGGTGAGCACGCCGTCGACCAGCCGGCCGGCGAGCCGGTCCAGCGCGCGGGCCCGCAGCGTCGGGGACAGGCTGGTGGTGCCGGCGACGTCGAAGCTCAGCTCGACCCGGGAGTCGGTGGTGTTGACCCCCTGGCCGCCCGGCCCGGACGACCGGGAGAACCGTTCCCGCAGCTCGGCGGCGGGTACGACCCACCGTTCGGTCACCCGCAGTCCGTCGTCCACCCTGCGAGGCTATCGCCCGTGGGTGGTCTGGTGGGTCGCGGTGGCGCTGGGCGACGGAGCGGGCGCCGGTTCGGCCCGGTCGTGGTTCGGTCCCACGGCGGCGTACGCGACCGCGCCGACGAGCAGCAGCGCGATCACGCCGACCTTGGTGAAGACGGCCCGGACCAGCAGCATGGCGGTCTTCCGGGCACCCGGCACCGCCTTCTTGGCGGCCTTGTAGTCGTTCCAGCCGCGCCGGGCGCGGGCGTACTGTGCGCCCACACCCCATCCGAGGACGAGTCCCGCCACCAGCAGGACCGTTATGAGAGGAAGCTCCACCCACGCCAGTATCCATACTCAGCGTGATATTTCTATGGTCCGATGGTCCCGCGCCAGGTATCCGTCAATTTTCCCGTTACGACCGTCCGGTCTGGCAGGCCCGACTCACCCGCCTTTGCCGATGATCGTGTCGGCGGTCTGCTGCACCTGGTCGATCGGGATGGCGAAGCCGATGCCGATCGAGCCGCTGCCGTCGATGGTGGCGATCGCCGTGTTCACCCCGACCACCTCACCCCGGGCGTTGACCAGCGGGCCGCCCGAGTTGCCCGGGTTGATCGACGCGTCGGTCTGCACCGCGCTGCGCCGGTTGGTGCCCAGCCGTACCTGCCGGTCCAGGGCGCTGACGATGCCGGCGGTCACCGTGCCGGCCAGGCCGAGCGGCGAGCCGACCGCGAGCACCGGCTCGCCGACCCGGGTGGACCGGGGCTTGGCCAGCGGCAGCGGGGCCAGCCCGGCGGCCGACGGCACCTTGAGCACCGCCAGGTCGCTGCCCGGCTCCCGGCCGACCACCTCGGCGGCGTACCGGCGGCCGTCCGGCATCTCCACCGTGATCGCGCCGCCGCCACCCTTGGCCAGGATGTGGTCGTTGGTGACGATGTGCTGCTCGTTGTCGATGGCGAAGCCGGAGCCGGTCGCCGACTGGCCGGTCGTGCCGCCGCCGACCATCACCGACACCACACCGGGCACGGTCTTCTGCGCGGCGGTGACCAGCTCCGCCGGGACCGGCGCGGCGGAGGCCGCCGACGACCCCGCCCCGTCGTGGCCGGCCACCCAGCCGCCGGCCGCCGCGCCGGAGACGGTGGAGAGGGCGACCACCGCCGTGGCGGTCAACAGCCGACCCCGCCAGCGCCGTCGGGAGGGATCCTCCCCCGACCCCGGCACGTCCCACCGGGGCCGGCCGTCCGGCCCCAGGTCGGGCGAGAGGAACCAGGGACCCCGGGGCTCACCCAGACCGGTCTGCACTGCCATACGTCCGCTCCTCACTGTTCGCTCCGACGGGCTCAGGACGGCTGGGCTCAGGGCAGCCGGGAGAACCACCGCATCGACCCGGCCGCGGCACCCATGGCGAACACCAGCCCGAGGCCGATGAACCGGGCGGAGATGTCCTGGCGTTCCTTGCGGTAGCCGACCGAGGAGCCGATGTCCTCGTAGACGTCACGCAGCTCGGCGCTGCTGCCCGCCTCGTGGAACCCGCCCCCGGTCTCGTCGGCGACGGCCCGGAGGGTCTGCCCGTCGACCGGCACCTGGATCGGTCGGCCACCCCGGTCGACGAACCCGCCGGGGGTCCCGAACGAGATGGTGTGCACCGGCACCTTGGCCGCGACGGCCGCCGAGGCGGCCTCCATCGGGTCGGCGCCGGAGGTGTTCGCCCCGTCGGAGAGCAGGATGACCCGGGCCGGCGGTGGCTGCTTGGCCGCCTTCTCGTCGAGGCTCTTCACCGCGCCGAGGGAGGCGCTGATCGCCTCGCCGATGGCGGTGCCCTGCACCCCGGTGATCCCCTCGGCGAGCCGGTCGATCCCCTCGTGCAGGGCGTCCCGGTCGGTGCTCGGCGGCACCAGCACCGCCGCGCTGCCGGCGAATGCCACCAGCCCCACGTTGAACTCGTCGGGCAGCCCGTCGACGAAGCGCCGGGCGGCCTCCTTGGCGGCGGTGAGCCGGTCCGGTTCGACGTCGGTGGCGAGCATCGAGGTGGAGACGTCGACGGCGACCATCACGGTGGCCCGCTCGCGGGGCACCCGTACCTCGGCCGTGGGCCGGGCGAAGCCGACCACCAGCAGCGCCAGCATGGCCAGGAAGAGGCCGGCGGGCAGGTGCCGCCGCCAGGACGGGCGCTGCGGCGCGACCCGGTCGAGCAGCCGCAGGTTGGTGAAGCGGACCGCGTACCGGCTGCGCCGCCGCTGCATCAGCAGGTAGCCGGCGGCCAGCGCGAGGACCCCGAGCAGCAGCAGGAGCCGGGTGGGTGACTGCCAGTTCACGCGGCACCTCCCCGGTGCGCGGCGGGCGCCGAGGCCAGCCGGCGCTGGGCGTGCACGTGCCGCACGATGTCGGCGGTCCAGTCCCGGTCGGTACGCAGCGTCAGGTGGGCCGCGCCGCAGCGGCGCAACGCCCGGCCCACCTGGGCCCGCTCGGCGGCGGCGGCGCTGGCGTACCGGCGGCGCAGCGCCGGGTCACCGGTCCACACCTCGCGCCGCGCGCCGGTCTCCGGGTCGACCAGGGTGATCAGGCCGACGTCCGGCAGCTCCAGCTCGCGCGGGTCGGTGACCTCGACGGCGAGCACCTGGTGCCGGGCGGCGAGGCGGCGCAGCGGCGGCTCCCAGGGGGCCGGGGCGTGGTGGTCGTCGGGGAGCCCGTCGAGGAAGTCGGAGACCACCACGACCAGGCCGCGCCGGGTGGCGACCCGCTGCACCGCCGCGAGGGCGTCGCCCAGGTCGGGGCCGGCCGGGGGCACCGCCGTCGGGTCGGGGCCGGCGGCCCGGGGGGCGTGCAGCAGCGCGCGGAGCAGGCTCAGCAGGTGGATACGTCCACTGCGGGCCGGGAACCGGCGCAGCCCACCGGGGGCGAGCACCTGGGCGCCCAGCCGGTTGCCGGCGCCGGCGGTGAGGAAGCCGACCGCCGCGACGGCGGCCACCGACAGCTCCCGCTTGTCCAGCTCGGCGGTGCCGTACTCCATGCTGGGGCTGGCGTCGACCAGCAGCCAGGTGGTCAGCTCCCGGTCGGCGTCGACCTCCCGGACGTGCGGCACGGTGGTCCGGGCGGTGACCGCCCAGTCCATCCGGCGCACCTCGTCCTCGCCGGGCCGGTACTCGCGGCTGCCGGCGATCTCGCTGCCGGGGCCGGGCAGCAGGCCCCGGTGCTGTCCCTGGAGCAGCCCGTCCAGGCGTCGGGTGACGGTCAGTTCCAGCCGGCGCAACCGCTGGTCGGGGGCGAGGTCGGCCAGCCCCGGACCGGTGTACGTCGGCGTGGCCGGGCGGCTCACGCCGCCGCCAGGTCGGGGACGTGCTCGGGGTGGCCGGTGGCGAGCACCGGCGGCGGCACCGCCTGGACCAGCCGGTGCACCACCGCCTCGGCGGAGACCCCGTCGGCGACCGCGTCGAAGGAGAGCACCAGCCGGTGGGCGAGCACGTCGACGGCCAGTTCACGGACGTCCTCGGGGAGCACGTACTCGCGCCCGCGCAGCAACGCCTGGGCGCGGGCGGCGGCGACCAGGCCGAGGGTGGCCCGGGGGCTCGCCCCGTACGCCAGCATCGGGGCGAGTTCCGGCAGTCCGAAGCGGCCCGGGTCGCGGGTGGCCAGGATCAGCCGGACCACGTACTCGGCGAGCGCGTGGTGCACGAAGATGTGCGCGGCGCGGCGCTGGTACTCGCGCAGCCGCTCCGCGTCGAGCACCCGGCGGGGGCGGGGCCGGTCGGTGCTCATCCGGTAGAGGATGGCCAGTTCGTCGGCGTCGCTCGGGTAGTCGACGACGACCTTCATCAGGAACCGGTCACGCTGCGCCTCGGGGAGCTGGTAGACCCCCTCGGACTCGATCGGGTTCTGGGTGGCCAGCACCAGGAAGGGCTCCGGCACCGGCCAGCTCCGGCCACCGATGGTGACCTGCCGTTCGGCCATCGCCTCCAGCAGCGCGGACTGGACCTTGGCGGGGGCCCGGTTGATCTCGTCGGCGAGGACCAGGTTGGCCATGATCGGGCCCAGTTCGACGTCGAAGTCCTCCTTCGAGGCCCGGTAGATCCGGGTGCCGACGATGTCGGACGGAACCAGGTCGGGGGTGAACTGGATCCGGGTGAAGTTGCCGCCGACGACGGTGGCGAGGGTCTGCGCGGCCAGTGTCTTGGCCACGCCGGGCACTCCCTCCAGGAGGCAGTGCCCGTCGGCGATCAGGGCGGTGAGCAGGCGTTCGACGAGCCGATCCTGCCCGACGATCACGCGTCTGACCTCGAAGAGGATCTGTTCCAACTCGGCGCCCGCCGCGTCGGCTTCGACCGGGCTGGGCAGGCTGGCCAGGGTGTCCGAGATGTCCGTCACGGTGCTTGCTTCCCGGCCACGAGGGCGGGCAAACGTCGGATTATCAGCACCCGTCAGGCGGTTTCCGGGGTGGATCAGGACGATCCACCCGGCTGGTCGGCAACCTCCCGAGCCGGCCTCGACCGGACGTTCCACACGAGACGGTGCCGGCCCCGTTGGGCCGGCACCGTCCGGCCGGGTCCGTGCTCAGTTGGCGATGTGCAGGTGGAACGGCCGGTCCGCCGGCACGTTGCCGGGCGTCCAGGTCTGGATGAAGACGCCGTTCACGGTCTGGTTGCGGGGCGCGACCGAGACCAGGCCGGAAGGCGGCACGTTGAACTGGTCGTTGGTGCCGATGGTCGCGCTGTGCGCCTTGAGGCTGACGTTGTAGTTCAGCAGCACCTGGTACTGGCCCGGGCCGTACTTGGTCGTGGAGACGACGTTGGCCGAGTGCTGCAGCAGGGTGCCGTTGCTGGCCACCACGGCCCACTCGACGGTGCCCGGTGCGGGGACCGCCAGGGTCGCCCCCATCGCCGCCTTTGCCTCACGCGCGGCGGCCGGCGAGACGCCCGGCTGCGACTGGCCGCCCGATTGCTGTGCCCCCGGCTGGGCGACCTCGGCCGGAGCCTTGGTCGCCGGCTGCGCGGCGGCGATCCCACCGCCGGCCAGGGTGAGCGCCAGGACGCCGAGCGTCACCGCTGCCGCCTTGCGCCTGAAGAATGTGGCCATGACAGGTCTCCCTTTTGTGACCGTGGCGATACGGCCGACCCGCCGTTCGGCGAGCCGGATGGGTTACTGCGGACGGGCCGGAAATGACGCAGGCAGAAGACCTACGCCCGCACCGGAAATGTTGACCAATCAACGTTTCCATCCGGCCTGAGCAGGCATTACTACGCTCTGTTGTGGCGCCTCAACCACGAGGAACCTAACACCGAGAAAAGCGGAGCGTCAATAGACGATCAACCCGTTTTGCAATTGCGAAGCCGATGTCGGGAATTGCGAGAGGCGAGCGCTCAACCATTCACGAAATAGATTCGCCGGCCCCTGCTGGGCGCGGCCGACGCCGTCGGGGCGGGGCTGGTGGGCACCTGGGGCCCGTACGACGGCGACCCGGTCCCGCCGGTCACCATCGACCACGTCCTGGTCGACCGCCGGATCGCCGTCCGCGCGGTCGCCGTCCACCCGGTACCCGCCACCGACCACCGCGCCGTGCTGGCCACCCTCCGCCTCCCCACCCCCTGATATCGGAGCGGGCGGTCAGACCCGAGCGTGGTCGAGGCCGTAGGTGAGGGCGTCGACGAGGGCATGCCAGGACGCCTCGACCACGTTGGGGTGGACCCCGACGGTGGTCCAGTCCCGGCCGGTGCCGTCGGCGGTCTCCACCAGCACCCGGGTCACCGCGCCGGTGCCGTGGGTGCCCTCCAGGATGCGGACCTTGTAGTCGGCCAGCTCGAACTGGCGCAGCTCCGGATAGTGCCGGGACAACCCGACCCGCAGCGCCTCGTCCAGCGCGTTGATCGGGCCGTTGCCCTCGGCGGTGGCGATCACCCGCTCACCGCGTACCCGGATCTTCACGGTGGCCTCGGAGACCACCGCGCCGTCCTCCCGGTGCTCGACCAGCACCCGGTACGACTCCAGCGCGAACGGCCGTACCGGCGCGGCGTCCGGCAGCTCGGAGCGGACCAGCAGCTCGAACGAGGCGTCGGCGGCCTCGAACGACCAGCCGCCCGCCTCCAACTCCTTGACCCGGGCGGTCACCTTCGACACGGCGTCCGGATGGCCGGCCAGGTCCAGGCCCAGCTCGCGGCTCTTCAGCTCGACGCTGGCCCGGCCGGCCATCTCGGTCACCAGGATCCGCATGTCGTTGCCCACCACCGACGGGTCCACGTGGTTGTAGAGCAACGGGTCGACCTTGATCGCGCTCGCGTGCAGCCCCGCCTTGTGGGCGAAGGCGGCGGCCCCGGCGTACGCCTGGTGGGTGTCGGGGGCGATGTTGGCGATCTCGGCGATGGCGTGCGAGACCCGCACCATCTGTTCCAGGCAGCCCTCGGGTAGGACGGGCAGCCCGAGCTTGAGCTGGAGGTTGGCGGCGACGGCGAAGAGGTCGGCGTTGCCGGGACGCTCGCCGTACCCGTTGGCGGTGCCCTGGACGTGCCGGACCCCGGCCTCGACGGCGGCGATCGTGTTGGCCACCGCGCAGGCGGTGTCGTTCTGGGCGTGCATGCCGAGCAGCTCCGGGGCGATCCCGGTGCGCGCGGTCAGCTCGGCGATGGCGGCGGTCACCTGGGACGGCAGCATCCCGCCGTTGGTGTCGCAGAGCACGAACCGCTCGGCCCCCGCGGCCAGCGCGGCCTCCACCACCAAGGCGGTGTACGCCGGGTCGTGCCGGTAGCCGTCGAAGAAGTGTTCCCCGTCGACGAACACCCGCCGGCCCTCGGCGACCAGGTGGGTGACGGTGTCGCGGACCATCGCCAGGTTCTCCGCGCCGGTGGTGCGCAGGGCCCGTTCGACGTGCCGGATGTCGGCCTTCGCGACCAGGGCGACGGCCGGGGTCTGCGCGTCGAGCAGCCCGCGCACCTGCGGGTCGTCGGCGACGGCGACCCCGGCCTTGCGGGTGGCCCCGAACGCCACGAGCACGGCGTGCCGCAGGTCCAGCTCGGTACCCGCCCGGCGGAAGAACTCGGTGTCCTTCGGCACCGCGCCCGGCCATCCGCCCTCGATGAAGCCGACCCCGAACTCGTCGAGCAGCCGGGCCACCGCGAGCTTGTCGATCACCGAGTAGCTGAGCCCCTCGCGCTGGGCGCCGTCGCGCAGCGTGGTGTCGTAGACCTGGAACGTCATCGCGAGTCCCTTCTTCGGACCTTGGGGGAGCAACAAAAAGACCCCCCGCGGATGCGGGAGGTCGGCGCGCTCGGCGGAGGGGGAGGCCGGGCGCGCTAGCTGCCAATGATCAGGGCGGTGCTGGTCACGGTCGCCACTTTGCCACCCCACCCATGCTTTTGGGAGGCACAATCCACATGCCGGGACGGTGACGCTCAGTGTCCATAGCCGATCGGCCGGCCAGCCCGGCGCCACACCCGCCGCTGGTGATCGACTTCACAAGTCACCCCCGCTGCCACCAGGTGAAAACCCTCCTGCGGAAGTATCTGGAACCGATCCAGATACCGGCCTCGCGCCGCTGCCAAGGAGGACCTGTGCTCACTGTCGGTGACCGCTTCCCCGAGTACGAACTCACCGCCTGCGTGTCGCTGGACGCCGACAAGGCGTTCGAGACGATCAACCACAAGTCCCACCAGGGCAACTGGCGGGTGGTCTTCTTCTGGCCGAAGGACTTCACCTTCATCTGCCCGACGGAGATCGCCGAGTTCGGCCGGCTCAACGGCGAGTTCGCCGACCGGGACGCCCAGGTGCTCGGCGTCTCGGTGGACAACGAGTTCGTCCACTACGCCTGGCGCAAGGACCACCCGGACCTGCGCGAGCTGCCCTTCCCGATGCTCAGCGACATCAAGCGCGAGCTGACCGCCGACTGCGGCGTGCTGGGCGAGGACGGGGTGGCCCAGCGGGCCACCTTCATCGTCGACCCGGACAACGAGATCCAGTTCGCCATGGTGACCGCCGGCTCGGTCGGCCGCAACGTCTCCGAGGTGCTGCGGGTGCTCGACGCCCTGCAGACCGACGAGCTGTGCCCGTGCAACTGGAACAAGGGCGGCGAGACCCTCGACGCCAACGCCCTGCTCGCCGGCGCCGGCGCCTGAGATGGGTCTGGACGTCGTCAAGGCGGCCCTGCCCGGGTACGCCAAGGACATCAAGCTCAACCTCGGCTCCACCGTCGGCACCTCGACCCTGAAGCCGGAGCAGAGCTGGGGCACCGCCCTGGCGTGTGCCGTCGCGGCCCGCAACCCGGTGGTACTGCGGGAGATCGCCGCCGAGGCGGCCAGCCACCTCACCCCGGAGGCGGTCGAGGCGGCCAAGGGCGCCGCCACCATCATGGCGATGAACAACGTCTACTACCGGGCCAAGCACCTCATCGGCGACGAGCAGTACGCCTCGATGCCGGCCCGGCTGCGGATGCAGATCATCGCCCGGCCGGGCGTGGACCAGGGTGACTTCGAACTCTGGTGCCTCGCCGTGTCGGCGATCACCGGCTGCGGGGTCTGCCTGGAGTCGCACGAGAAGGCGCTGCGCGGTGCCGGGTTCACCCGCGAGCAGGTGCACGAGGGGCTGCGGATCGCCGCCGTCGTGCACGCCGCCGCGGTGGCCCTGGACGCGCAGGACGCGCTGGGCTGACTCGGACGGCCGGACGGGCCGACGCCGCGGATCGCGGCGTCGGCCCGTCGTCGTTTTCGGTCACGGGGTGTGGAGGGCGGCCGACCCGGGTACCTCATATCCGGACACGAAACGCCATCTCTCCGAAAACGACCACGACAGTCGAGGCAGGAGCTTCTCATGGACAGGCTCGACCCGCGCACCACCCACGGCACCACCGACCCGATGCTCGACGGCGGCCAGGGCATCGTTCCCGGCGGCGCCCCCGCCGGCGCCTTCAGCCCGTGGAGCTACCGCGACGAGGCCGGGGTCGCCGACACCGACCTGGTCGGCTACAAGGTCGAGGCGACCGACGGCGGCATCGGCAAGATCGACGAGGCGAGCCACGAGGTCGACGGCAGCTACCTGGTCGTCGACACCGGGCCGTGGATCTTCGGCAAGAAGGTCATGCTGCCGGCCGGCACCGTCAACCAGGTCGACCACGACGACCGGAAGGTCTACGTCGACCGCAGCAAGGACCAGATCAAGGCCGCCCCCGAGTACGACGAGACCAGCCACAGCGACTCGGCGTACCGGGACAAGCTGGGCGGCTACTACGACGACACCTACGGCAACCTGCCCCCGGGCACCGCGCGGTAGCCGATCGGGACGCACGGCCGGTGGGGCGCACGCCCCGCCGGCCGTTACGGTGCCGGGGCTGCCTCCACTACCGTGGCCGAGTGGACTCCATCGAGGACAACCGCAGAATCCCGTTCTCCGCGATGTTCAACTTCCGTGACGTCGGCGGCTATCCCGGCCACGACGGTCGCGCGGTGCGGTGGAACCGGCTCTACCGCGCCGACTCCCCGCACCGGATCGACGGCACCGACCGGGAGGCTTTCGCCGCCCTCGGCATCCGCACCGTGGTCGACCTGCGCCGACCGTCCGAGGTGGACCGGGACGGCCGGGTGCCCGCGCTGGACGGCCTGACCTACCGGCACATCCACCCCGAGCACGCCGACTGGACGCAACGGAGGTACGAGCCCGGGTCGAGCCTGGCCCGCTACCTCGCCGACCGGTACGTCGACCTCGCCGAGACCGGCACCGCCGGGCTGGCCGAGGCGGTCGGCCTGATCGCCGACAGCGCCAACGCACCCGTCCTGGTGCACTGCGTCGCGGGCAAGGACCGCACCGGCATCGTCTGCGGCCTGACCCTGGCGGTGCTCGGTGTCAGTGACGACGACATCGCCGAGGACTACGCGCTGAGCACGGAGTCGTCCCGGCGGTTCGGTGCCTGGGTGGCGCAGACCGCGCCGGACGCCGAGAAACTGCCGGCGCCGTTCCTCGCCTCCCCCGCCGAGGCGATGACGCTCTTCCTCGGCGAGCTGAGGCACCGGCACGGCTCGGTGGAGCACTACCTGCGCCACGCCGGGGTCACCGACGCCCAGCTCGCCGCCCTCCGCGATCACCTGCTGGAGTGAGCCGGGTCCACCCGGCGGACAGGCACGTCGCGGAACCCGGACCGCGGGGACGGAGCACCGGCGCCGCGACCGCCGGCCGCGCGGCGAGCAGCGGCGCGGCCGGTGGTCGAGACGGCCGCTCAGCCGGCCTGGGCCGCGCCAGCGCGGCGGCGGACGGATCAGAGAACGCGCCGCACCCAGCCGTGCGGGTCGGGGGACTCACCGCGCTGGATCGCCACCAACTGCTCGCGCAGCGCCGTGGTGGACCGGCCCGGCTCACCGCCGCCGATCAGGAACTCGCCGTCGGGGAAGCGCACCCGGCCGATCGGGGTGATCACCGCGGCGGTGCCGCAGGCGAAGACCTCGCGCAGCCGGCCGCTCTCCGCGTCGGCCTGCCAGTCGGCGAAGCTGACCGGGCGTTCCTCGACCCGGTGCCCGGCGGCGGCAGCCAGGGTGAGCAGCGCGTCCCGGGTGATGCCGGGCAGGATCGTGCCGGTCAGCGGCGGGGTGACCAGGGTGTTGTCGTCGTAGACGAAGAAGACGTTCATGCCGCCCAACTCGTCGACGAAGCGGCGCTCCACCGCGTCCAGGAAGACGACCTGGTCGCAACCGGCCTCGATCGCCTCGGCCTGCGCGGACAGCGAGGCGGCGTAGTTGCCACCGCACTTCGCCGCGCCGGTGCCACCGGGGGCCGCCCGGGTGTAGTCCGGGGAGACCCAGACGGTGACCGGCCTGACCCCACCGGCGAAGTACGCGCCGGCTGGCGACGCGATGACGCAGTAGAGGTACTCGTTGGCCGGGCGCACGCCGAGGAAGACCTCGCTGGCGAACATGAACGGCCGCAGGTAGAGGCTGGCGTCGGCGCCCTCGGGGATCCAGTCCCGGTCGATCTCGACCAACCGGCGCAGCGACTCGACGAACATCTCCGCCGGCAGCTCCGGCATGGCCAGCCGCTGCGCGGAGGCGATGAACCGGGCGGCGTTGGCCTCGGGCCGGAACATGGTCACCGAACCATCGGCCGTCCGGTACGCCTTCAGCCCCTCGAAGATCTCCTGCGCGTAGTGCAGGACGGCGCTCGCCGGGTCCATCGGGATCGGCGCCCGGGCCTCGACCCGGGGGTCGTACCAACCCTTGCCCTCGGCGTACCGGATGGTCACCATGTGGTCGGTGAACACCCGGCCGAAGCCCGGGTTGGCCAGCAGGGCGGCCCGGTCGGCGGCGGATACCGGCGTGGGATTCGGACGGACCTCGAAATCGATCATGTCACCACCGCTCATCGCGCTGACCTCCCTGCGGGTTGACGGCGTACGGGACCGCACGCCGGAGCTGATGCCAGAAACCTACCCCGAACGGTCGTTCAGCGGATAGCGCCACCTGCTGGACCTTCCGGGCCCGTTCGGGTGACCCCGGGCCGGCGACCTGCCGACCTGCGACGGTCCGACCGGGCACGGCACCGGCCGCCGGACCGGCGGCGGTGGGCGGGTCAGGCCACCGAGTGGGTGGCGAGCCGGTCGCCGACCTCGTCGGTACGCAGCGGTACGCCCGGCGTGCGGGCGGCCAGCTCCGCGGCGACCGCACCGGTCACCCGGGCCGCCGCGTCGACGTGGCCGAGCTGGTCGAGCAGGAGGGCGGCGGAGAGCACGGCGGCCACCGGGTCGGCGACGCCCTTGCCGGCGATGTCCGGCGCCGAACCGTGCACCGGCTCGAACATCGACGGGTACGCCCCGGTCGGGTTGATGCAGCCGCTGGCCGCCAACCCGATCCCACCGGTGACGGCGGCGGCGATGTCGGTCAGGATGTCGCCGAAGAGGTTGTCGGTGACCACCACGTCGTACCGCTGGGGCTGGGTGACCAGGAACATGGCGGCGGCGTCGACGTGCTGGTACTCGGTGCTGACGTCGGGGTGCTCGGCGGCGACGGCCGCGAACGCGCGGGCCCACAGCGACCCGGCATGGGTCAGCACGTTGGTCTTGTGCACCAGGGTGACCTTGCGGCGCTCCCGGCGGCCGGCGCGGGCGAACGCGTCCCGGATCACCCGCTCCACCCCGTGCCGGGTGTTCAGGCTCTCCTCGGTGGCCACCTCGGCCGGGGTGTCCCGGTGCAGCGTGCCACCGGCACCCGCGTAGAGGCCCTCGGTGCCCTCCCGGACGACCACCAGGTCGACCTCGCCCGGCTTGACGCTGGCCAACGGGCCGGGCACCCCCGGCCAGAGCCGGGACGGGCGCAGGTTGACGTACTGGTCGAAGGCGAAGCGGAGCTTCAGCAGCAGCCCGCGCTCCAGCACGCCGGGCGGCACGGTGGGGTCGCCGACCGCGCCGAGCAGGATGGCGTCGTGCCCGGCCAGCTCCGTCAGTACGGAGTCGGGCAGCACCTCGCCGGTGCGGTGGTACCGTGCCGCGCCGAGGTCGTACTCCGTGGCCTCGATGCCGGGGAGCACGGCGTCGAGGACCTTGAGGGCCTGCGCGACCACCTCGGGTCCGATCCCGTCCCCGGCCACCACCGCGATCCGTGCCACCTGCCGCTCCTCACCTCGTCCGCTGCTGTGAACGGTACGTCGCCGTCCCGGCTCCCGGTACGAGCCTTCCATGATTTGGGACGCCGGAATGCTCAGCAGGCTCCCAGGTGACATTCATGGTGCGGTCATCTCCACTGCTTATGGTCTGCCCAGGACGGTTCAGGGGGACCGGGACGGACCAGCCGCGACGCCGCGGCACCGTCGGCGAAGGAGCAGTGTGATGCGGACCGAGCAGCAGCGGGGGCCAGGCAGACTCGACGAGCAGCCGCGTACCCGCTGGGTGGACCAGACAGGCTTCTCCCGACGCCGCCCCGACCTGCGCCTCGGCACCCGCAGCCACCGGCTCGACCGGCCCGGTGACGCGCCCGGCGACCGGATCGCCGTGCAGCACACCGTCCGGACCGGCACCGCCGAGTACTCGCTCCTGCTCAACGCCCCGGCGCAACTGGGCCGGCGGACGGTCGGCGAGGCGCTGCGCGACGCCGTCGCCGAACTGCGGGCCATCGACCTCACCTACGGGCCGGCCCGGCCGGACAGCCTCGTCTCCCGGCTGCGGCGCGGCGAGATCAGCCCCGAGTCGTACCCGCCGCTGACCGACCTGGTCGACCGCTGCGCGGCGATGCGGGCCGCCACCGACGGCTGGTTCGACGCCTGGGCGGTCCCCGGCGGCTTCGACCCCGGCGGCCTGCTCAACGGCTGGGCGGTGGAGCGGGCCGCGGCCCGGCTGCGCGCCGCCGGGATCACCGACTACGCGGTGCTCTCCGGCGCCGACCTGACGGTACGCGGGTACGCCGCGCACGGCGGCCCGTGGCGGGTGGCGGTGCACCACCCCACCAACGGACGTCGGGCCCCGCTGGTGCTGGAGATGACGGCCGGCGCGGTGGGCACCTCCGGGGTGACCGGCCGCCAGGGGCACGTGGTCGACCCGCACACCGGCGAACCGGCCGGACACCTGGTCGCCGCGACCGTGGTCGGACCGGACCTGGCGGTGGCCGACGCCTACGCGACCGCGCTGTACGCCGCCGGACCGGTCGGGCTGTCGTGGTTCCGCAACGGCTCGGGATATCAGGCTCTCTTCGCCCACCGGCGCCGCTGAGCGGTGCCGCGGCACGTCGGCCGACCTGTGGAGGGGGTCCACGGGGTGGCGCGGTCGACGGGTCGGCGATCGGCCCCCACGGTCTCGGCAACGACCGTGGGGGCCGGTCAGCGACGAATGCGCGTGGCTCGCGCAATCGAGGGGTGCGGACCGGCCGGCCGGATGTCTGACCTCGTCACCCGAAGACAGGCCGACGCCCCGACTTTCCCGGTGACCGCACCGGTACGGTAGCGAATCGACGCAACTCGACGCAAGAGTCTCCACAGCGGACCGTTCCGACCGGACACTCGAACTACCTGCGGGAATTCCGGCGGGTCAGTGTCGCCCGGGTGAACGCGTGATGGCACGCTGTCCGCCGTGAGTTTCGATCTGAGCGTGTGGGCCCTCCACGACGGGGCCACGCCGGAGGACGTGCGGGCGGCGGTGCGGCGGTGCCGCGAGGGGCAGCACGGCGACCGGTACCCGGATCCACGGGTGGTGGCGTTCTACCGGGCCATCACCGCCTCCTACCCCGACCGGCCCGCCGGTCCGGGCACCCCCTGGGAGGTCGCACCGCTGCACGCGGCCAACGACCACGTGGAGTTGAACCTCGTCCCCACCTGCGAGGACCAGGTTCTGCTCGACATCGAGCGACTGGCCGGCGTGCACGGCCTGATGCTCTTCGACGCCCAGGACGGTTCGGTCTACCCGCCGCCGTCCCGCGTCGCCCGCTGACCCACCGTCCGGCCGCGCCCGGCATCGGCGGCCGGAGACGACGGAGGGCCCGACCGTACGGCCGGGCCCCCTTCGTGCTGTGTCGGTGGACTACTCGTCGCGCAGGTCCGCCGCGCTGGCGGAGGTCGCGCCGATCGAGTCGGCCGCCGAGGTGAGCAGGTCCGCGCCGAGCGCCTGGTCGACGGTGAGGGTCATCAGGGTCTCGCCGCCGGCCTCCCGCCGGGCCACCTGCATCGCCGCGATGTTGACGCCGGCCTCGCCGAGCAGGGTGCCGACGGTGCCGACCACACCCGGCCGGTCGACGTAGCGCAGGAAGAGCAGGATGCCCTCGGCGCCGATCTCCACATCGAAGCCGTCCACCTCGGTCAGCTTGATGACGTCCCGGGCGCCGGTGTGGGTGACCGTGCCGGAGACGCTGACCGTACGACCGTCGGGCAGCGCCCCACGGACGGTGACCAGGTTCGGGTGGTCGACCGTGTCGGCCTGGGCGGCCAGCGTCACCTCGACGCCGCGCTCGGCGGCCAGGTGCGGGGCGTTGACGTAGGTGACCTGCTCCTCCACCACCGAGCTGAACAGCCCCTTGGTGGCGGCGAGCTTGAGCACCGAGACGTCGTGGTTGACGATCTCGCCGCGCACCTCGACGGTGACGCTGGCGGCCACCCCGCCGGCCACGGCGGTGAATGCCCGGCCCAGCTTCTCGGCCAGCGGCAGCAGCGGGCGGACGTCCTCGGCGACCACGCCGCCGGCCTGCACGTTCACCGCGTCCGGCACGAACTCGCCCTGGAGTGCCAGCTTGACGCTCCGGGCCACGGCCAGGCCGGCCTTGTCCTGCGCCTCGTGGGTGGACGCGCCCAGGTGCGGGGTGGCCACCACGTTGTCGAAGGCGAACAGCGGGGACGAGGTGCAGGGCTCCTTGGCGTACACGTCGACGCCGGCGCCGGCGACCCGTCCCTCGGCGATCGCGTCCGCGAGGGCCTGCTCGTCGACCAGGCCGCCCCGGGCGGCGTTGACGATCCGGACGCCCGGCTTGACGATCGCCAGCTCCTTCTCGCCGATCAGGCCGACCGTCTCCGGGGTCTTCGGCAGGTGGATGGAGATGAAGTCGGCCTCCCGCAGCAGCTCCTCCAGCCCCACCAGCCGGACACCGAGCTGCGCGGCGCGGGCCGGCTGGATGTAGGGGTCGTACGCGATCAGCCGGGTGCCGAAGGCGGCGATGCGCTGCGCGAAGAGCACCCCGATGCGACCGAGGCCGACCACGCCGACGGTCTTGCCCTGCAGCTCGACGCCGGTGTACCTGGACCGCTTCCACTCCCCCGCCTTCAGCGCCGCGCTGGCGCTGGCGGTGTTCCGCGCGACGGCGAGCAGCAGCGCGACGGCCTGCTCGGCGGCGGAGACGATGTTGGAGGTGGGGGCGTTGACGACCATGACGCCGCGCGCGGTGGCGGCCGGCACCTCGACGTTGTCCAGACCGACGCCGGCCCGGGCGACCACCTTCAGCCGCGGAGCCGCGGAGATCGCCTCGGCGTCGATCTGCGTGGCGCTGCGCACGATCACCGCGTCGGCCTCCGCGAGCGCGGAGAGCAGGGCCGGGCGGTCGGTGCCGTCGACGTGGCGCACGTCGAAGTCGTGCGCGAGCACCTCGATGGCGGCGGGAGCGAGTTCTTCGGCGATCAGTACGACAGGATTCATCGGTCCTCGTAGACGTCGTATTAGGTCGGCCGGGGCGACCGGGCGCCGCGATGCGCCCTGCGCCGATCCGTGCCATGGCCGTCAGGTGCCGGTCACGCACCTATCCATGGATCGTAGGGGGCGCCCCCGTCGGCATGTCCCGGAGTCCGGGGTGAGCGCCCTCACACAGCGTTGTCGCACGCCCGTCATCCCCCGTTCATCCACGGCCACGGTGCCGGGCGGCCCGGTCTATGCCCGGTGAGGCGTGGCTCACCCGATCCCGGCAGGTGAACCAGGCGACCGGCAACGCCCCGCCCACGCAGACGTGTCCGCCACAGGGCGGAGGCCGGAGGGCGGAGGGCGGACGCCGAATGGGCCCAAGTCGGAGGGGCGCATGCCGGAGGGGCGGATGCAAGACGCACAGCGCACCGATTGGCGGGCGAAGCCCGGGCAGCATTCGACCCCACCCGGGCACTCACCGACGGTGACGGCGGCGGGAGCCAACACACCCCTGAAGCGGTATGCCTGAGCGGCATATTTATGCCGCTCAGGCATACCGCTCGGTGGACATGTGGGCTTGACCGCGACACGCTCGCCCGATGCGGGCACGGCCATCGGCACGGACGCGGCACAGCAGGCAACGGCTACGGCGCGAACCCGGCGAACCTGCCGGTCGAGCCCCCACCTGGTGTAGCCGGCATCTCGGCGCAGACAGGTCCAGGCTAGGACCACGAACAGGGCCGGAACCACGAACAGCAGCCAGGACTTGAACAAGGCCAGGACCACGAACAAATCGAGGGCTACGAACAAGGCCAGGACCACGGGCGGGGGCGAGAGCACGGGCGGGGGCGAGAGCACGGGCGGGGGCGAGAGCACGGCTGGACGGGACGGGCAGGACCAGCGCAAACGCGGAGACGCGCGACGGGAGTAGAAGCTCAGTCGACGCGCGGCCTGGCACCCATGCCCGCCTACGGCTGGGCACCCTGGCGGGCTCGCGGCCGGGCACCCAGTCGGCCTGCGGCCGGGCACCCCGGCGGCCCGCGGCCGGACGCCGGGGAGAGCGTCGGGTCGCGGGCCACGCGGGGTGGGGCGGGTGGGCGGCCCCGGGACGTGGGGCCGCGTGGATCAGGCGGTCTCGGTGATCGGGCGGTCCACCCAGCTCATCATGGCCCGCAGCTTCTGGCCGGTCTCCTCGATCGGGTGCGCAGCGCCCTCGGCCCGCCACTTGGCGAAGTTCGGCCGGCCGGCCTCGTCCTCGGCCACCCACTCGCGGGCGAACTCGCCGGACTGGATCTCGCCGAGGATCTTGCGCATCTCCTCCTTGACCCGGGAGTCGATGACGCGCGGGCCACGGGACAGGTCGCCGTACTCGGCGGTGTCGGAGACGCTGTAGCGCATCCGGGCGATGCCGCCCTCGTACATCAGGTCGACGATGAGCTTCAGCTCGTGCAGGCACTCGAAGTAGGCCACCTCGGGGGCGTAGCCGGCCTCGGTGAGCACCTCGAAGCCGGTCTGCACCAGCGCCGCCGCGCCGCCGCAGAGCACCGCCTGCTCGCCGAAGAGGTCGGTCTCGGTCTCCTCGGTGAAGGTGGTCCGGATCGCGCCGGCCCGGGTGCCACCGATGCCCTTGGCGTACGACAGGGCGAGCTGGAACGCGGTGCCGCTGGCGTCCTGCTCGACGGCGACCAGGCAGGGCACGCCCTTGCCGTCGACGTACTGGCGGCGGACCAGGTGGCCGGGGCCCTTCGGCGCGACCATCGCCACGTCCACGTCGGCCGGCGCGGTGATCAGGCCGTACCGGATGTTGAAGCCGTGGCCGAAGAAGAGCGCCTTGCCGGGGGCGAGGTTGGGGGCGATCGACTCGGCGTAGATGGTCCGCTGCGCGGTGTCCGGCGCAAGGATCATGATGACGTCGGCCTCGGCCGCCGCCTCGGCCGGGGTGAGCACCCGCAGGCCCTGCTCCTCGGCCTTCGGCCGGCTCTTCGAACCGGCCGGCAGGCCGATCACCACGTCGACACCGGAGTCGCGCAGCGACAGCGCGTGGGCGTGGCCCTGGCTGCCGTACCCGATCACCGCGACCTTGCGTCCCTGGATCAGGCCCAGGTCGGCGTCGTCGTCGTAGTACACCTCAACGCTCATTGACTTCCCTTTCGTACGGCGGTCCTCGTCGGCCCGTCGTGGACTTGTGCGGTGGTGATCAGGCGGCCCGCAGCGCGGGCCCGGCGGTGATGGAGCGCGAGCCGCGCCCGATCGCCACCGTGCCGGACTGGACCATCTCCTTGATGCCGAACGGCTCCAGGTCGCGCAGCAGCGCGTCGAGCTTGTCCGGTGTGCCGGTGGCCTCGATGGTGAGCGTGTCCGGCGCGACGTCGACCACCCGGGCCCGGAACAGGTTCACCGTCTCCAGCACCTGCGCCCGGGCGTTGCGGTCCGCGCGGACCTTGACCAGCAGCAGTTCCCGGGCGACCGAGACCTGCGCGTCCAACTCGACGATCTTGAGTACGTTCACCAGCTTGTTGAGCTGCTTGGTGACCTGCTCCAGCGGCGACGACTCGGCGTTGACCACGATGGTGATCCGGGAGACGTCGGGGTTCTCGGTCTCGCCCACGGCGAGGCTGTCGATGTTGAAGCCGCGCCGGGAGAACAGGCCGGAGACCCGGGCCAGGACACCCGGCTTGTTCTCCACCAGCACGGACAGGGTGTGCAGGGTCATGTCAGATCTCGTCCTCGTCGAAGGCCGGGCGGACGCCACGGGCGAACATGATCTCGTCGTTGCTGGTGCCGGCGGCGACCATCGGCCAGACCATCGCGTCCTTGCCGACCACGAAGTCGACGACCACCGGCGCGTCGTTGATCGCCATCGCCGCCTCGATCGTCTTGTCGACGTCGGCGGCGTTCTCGCAGCGCAGGCCGACGCAGCCGAGCGCCTCGGCCAGCTTGACGAAATCCGGGATGCGGTGCTTGTGGGTGCCCAGCTCGGTGTTGGAGTAGCGCTCACCGTAGAAGAGGGTCTGCCACTGCCGCACCATGCCGAGGTTGCCGTTGTTGATCACGGCGATCTTGACCGGGATGCCCTCCAGCGCGCAGGTGGCCAACTCCTGGTTGGTCATCTGGAAGCAGCCGTCGCCGTCCACCGCCCAGACCACCGTGTCCGGCAGGCCGATCTTGGCACCCATCGCCGCCGGGACGGCGTACCCCATGGTGCCGAGGCCGCCGGAGTTGAGCCAGGTGCCCGGCTTCTCGTACGAGATGAACTGGCTGGCCCACATCTGGTGCTGGCCGACGCCGGCCACGTAGACGGCGTCCGGACCGGCGATCTCGCCCAGCCGCTTGATCACGTGCTGCGGGGAGAGGGTGCCGTCGGCGGGCTCCTCGTAGCCCAGCGGGTAGCGCTCGCGCAGGTCGTCGAGCTGGGTCCACCAGTCACCCAGGTCGGCGCGGTGGCCCGCCCGCTGCTCGCTGGTCACCGCCGTGAGCAGCTCGTCGATCACGTGCCGGGCGTCACCCACGATCGGGACGTCCGCGTGCCGGTTCTTGCCGATCTCGGCCGGGTCGATGTCGGCGTGCACCACCGTCGCGTCCGGGGCGAACGAGTCCAGCCGGCCGGTCACCCGGTCGTCGAACCGCGCCCCCAGCGCCACGATCAGGTCGGCCTTCTGCAGGCCGTAGACGGCGGCGACGGTGCCGTGCATGCCGGGCATGCCCAGGTGCTGCCGGTGCGAGTCGGGGAACGCGCCCAACGCCATCAGGGTGGTCACCACCGGGATGCCGGTCAACTCGGCGAGCTTGCGCAGCCCCTCGGTGGCACCGGCCTTGAGCACTCCGCCGCCGACGTACAGCACCGGCCGGCGGGCCATCGCCATCAGCCGGGCCGCCTCCCGGATCTGCTTGCCGTGCGGGTGCAGGGTCGGCCGGTAGCCGGGCAGGTCCAGGGTGGGCGGCCAGGCGAAGGTCGTCGGCGCCTGGAGGACATCCTTGGGGATGTCGACCAGCACCGGCCCGGGCCGCCCGGTGGCGGCCAGGTGGAACGCCTCGGCCAGCACCTGGGGGATCTCCTCGGCGGTCTGCACCAGGAAGTTGTGCTTGGTGATCGGCAGGGTGATGCCCTGGATGTCCGCCTCCTGGAAGGCGTCCGTGCCGATCGAGGGCCGGGCCACCTGGCCGGTGATCGCGACGATCGGGACCGAGTCCATGTACGCGTCGGCGATCGGGGTGACCAGGTTGGTCGCACCCGGCCCGGAGGTGGCGATGCAGACGCCAACCCGGCCGGTGGCCTGCGCGTACCCGGTCGCCGCGTGACCGGCGCCCTGCTCGTGCCGGACCAGGATGTGCCGCACGGTCGAGTCGTAGAGCGGGTCGTAGGCGGGCAGGATCGCCCCGCCCGGGATGCCGAAGACCACGTCGACGCCGAGCGCCTCAAGGGACCGCACCAGCGAACCGGCACCGGAGACCTGGGCCGGCGCGGGCTGCCGTACGGCCGGGGTGGCTCCGTCCGCGCCGGCCCGGCCGGCACCGGCCGGGATGGCACCGGCGGCGCCGGGACGCGGCGCGGGGTTGGGGTCGGCGTCGCTGGCCGGCTCGGTGACCGTGCGCGCCCGCCGGGCGGAGTGGGCGAGTGTCTCTGGCGTGGGTCTCGTCATGGCGGTTCAGGCCTTCGGCTGGAGTGGGTGGAGCTTCTACGACAGGTGCGACGGGGGCGGCTGACCGCCCCGGTGGGTCCGACGGCAATAAAAACGGCCCTCGTGCAGATGCACGGGGCCAGCGCACTCTCGACGGGGGAGAGTGCGCTCAGGTAAGTACTCGCAGCGACCGGATCGACGACATGGGCCAAGCCTGACGCATCTCACGCGATGAGTCAACTGATCCCACATGTTGGTTCACGAACGAGGGACACCGTCTCCGGTGAACGGCCCGGCCTGCGCGGATCCCTCCTCCGCGGCGCGCGGGGCGGGCACCGCCGGTGACGCCGGTGGGTGGGACCGCAGCCGGGGCAGCAGCGGCGACGGGGCGGCCGGGCGCGGCACCGGCGGTGGGGCCGGCGGCAGCGACGCCGGACGGGCACCCGGCGAGGTGGCCGCCTCCAGCATCGCCTCCAGGTGTTCGGCCGGCACCCCCCAGCCGAAGAGCGCACCCTGCCCGAACCGGCACCCGGCGGCGACCACCGCGGCCAGCTCGGTCGGGGTGGTGACACCCTCGGCGATCACCTCCATGCCGAGCTGGTGGCCCAGCCGCATGACGATGTCGACCATCGGGGCGAAGGCCGGCCCGTCCCGGCCCACCGGGCGGACCGGCTCGTGCTCGGCGACCAGGCTGTGGTCGATCTTGAGGATGTCGATCGGCAGCCGACGAAGCTGCCCCAACGAGGAGTACCCGGCGCCGAAGTCGTCCAGCGCGATCCGCACCCCGGTCAGCCGCAGCGCGGTCAGCCGGCGGATCAGCTCGTCCAGGTCGGTGGCGACGGCGTGCTCGGTCACCTCCAGCACCAGCCGCTGCGGCGGTACGTGGTGGGCGCGCAGCGCCTCGGCCACCTGCACCACGTACTCCGGGGCGTGCAGCTCACGCGGGGAGACGTTGACCGACACCCAGACGTCGTGCCCGTCGGCGAGCCAGCGGGAGAGCTGCCGGCACGCCTGGTGCAGCACCCACGCGCCCAGCTTGGCGATCATCCCGCACTCCTCGGCCAGCGGGATGAACTCGTCCGGGCGGACGTTGCCCAGCTCCGGGTGGTGCCAGCGGAGCAGCGCCTCCGCGCCCACCGGACGCACCGAGGGCAGCGAGGCCACCGGCTGGAAGGCCAGCCGCAGCTCGTTGCGCTCGATCGCGCCACGCATCTCGTGCTCCAGCCGGGTGCGGCGCAGCAGCAACTGGTCGTAGGTGCCGTCGTAGCGCTCGATCCGGTTCTTGCCGCGCTGCTTGGCGTAGCGCAGCGCCAGGTCGGCGTGGCGCAGCAGCCCCACCACGTCCGGGTCGCCGAGCTGACCGGCCACCCCGATGCTGACCGAGAGGAAGACCGGGCCGCCCGGCTGGTCGTACGCCCCGCCCAGCACCCCGAGCAGCCGCTCGGCCACCACGTCCGCGTCGGCGAGCTCGCCCCGCATCAGCACCGCGAACTCGTCGCCGCCGAGCCGGGCGGCCAGGTCACCGGGGCGCAGATTGCCCCTGAGCCGCCGGCCCACCTCGGCGAGGACCATGTCGCCGACGTCGTGGCCACGCATGTCGTTGACGTTCTTGAAGCCGTCCAGGTCGAGCCCGAGCAGCGCGCAGCCCACCCCGTCGGCGGCGCGGCGCTGCATCTCCCGCAGCAGGCCACGCCGGTTGGCCAGGCCGGTCAGCGGATCGGTGTGGGCCAGCTCACGGAAGTGCGCCTCCCGCTCGGCCAGCCGGCCGGCGTAGCGGCGCACGTCGTTGAGGCTGAGATGCTGCCGGGCGACCAGCGCGAAGCCCTCGACGCTGCCGGCGACGATGCCCAGCGCGTCGAACCGGCCGCCCTGCACGAGGTGGTACATCGCCGAGGCGGCCATGGCGAACATCGGTATGAAGGCGTACTCGCCGTCCCGCCGGATCAGGTCGATGTCGACCTGGCCCAGGGCGTCCACCCGGTGCACCGCCAGGGCGCCGGCGGGCAGGCCGACGGCGAGCAGCACCGCGCCGCTGAGCGCCATCGCCGGACCGCCCTGGCAGACCCCGGCCGAGACACCGAGCCCGCCGGTGGTGGCCGCGATGATGCCGGCGCCGAGCAGGGCGAGGCGCGACCGGGGCGCGTCGGCCCGGGCCACCACGATCACGGCGAGGCCGGCGGTCAGGGCCACGGTCACCGAGGCGAGCAGGATGGCCGGGCAGGCTGCCGGGGTCGCCGCGCCGAGCAGCCGGGTCGGCTCCGAGAAGAGCACCCAGCCGACGAACCAAATCGCGGTCGCCATGACCAGCCCGTCGAGGAGCAGCCGCGCGGTCGCCGCCCGGGCGACCGTCGCGCCGGGCAGCCGGAGCAGGCCGGCGCAGAAGGCCAGCCCGCTGAGCGCGGTGCCGATCGAGATCAGCGACGCCCAGCCCGTCTGCTGGCCGCGCTGGTGGGCTCCGTGGTCGGCCGCGCCGAGCACGGCGGTCACCCCGACGAGCATGGTGACCGACCCGATCGCGGCGGCCAGCGCGAACAGCAGGTGCGCCTGGCGGTGCCGCCCGCCCCGGCGTCGGGCGGAGTGGGCCAGCAGCATGGTGGCGGCGGCGGCGAGTAGACCGCTCAGGACCGCGACAGCGACCATGCCCGGGGGTAAACGCACGACTTCAACTGTGCCGGATCGGCAACAGCCGCGGGGTACCGGGTGTGCAACTGTTGGGACACGGCCCGCGTCGGTGGGGGTCGCCCGGCTGGCGGTGCAAGACTGGTACGCATGCCTGAGCTGCGGTCGAGGACCTCCACCCACGGTCGGACGATGGCCGGCGCCCGGGCCCTGTGGCGGGCCACTGGGATGACCGACGACGACTTCGGCAAGCCGATCGTCGCCATCGCCAACAGTTTCACCCAGTTCGTCCCCGGCCACGTACACCTGAAGGACATGGGTGGTCTGGTCGCCGACGCGGTGGCCGAGGCCGGCGGGGTGGGGCGCGAGTTCAACACCATCGCCGTCGACGACGGCATCGCGATGGGCCACGGCGGGATGCTCTACTCGCTGCCCAGCCGGGAGCTGATCGCCGACGCGGTGGAGTACATGGTCAACGCGCACTGCGCGGACGCCCTGGTCTGCATCTCGAACTGCGACAAGATCACCCCCGGGATGCTGCTGGCCGCGCTGCGGCTGAACATCCCGACGGTCTTCGTCTCCGGCGGCCCGATGGAGGCCGGCAAGACGATGGCGATCGAGGGCGTCGTGCACTCCAAGATCGACCTGATCGACGCCATGATCGCCTCGTCCAACGAGGCGGTCACCGACGACCAGCTCGGCGAGATCGAACGGTCCGCCTGCCCCACCTGCGGCTCCTGCTCCGGCATGTTCACCGCCAACTCGATGAACTGTCTCACCGAGGCGATCGGCCTGGCCCTGCCTGGCAACGGCTCGACGCTGGCCACCCATGCCGCGCGCCGGTCGCTCTTCGTCGAGGCCGGCCGCACCGCCGTGGAGATCGCCAAGCGCTGGTACGACGAGGACGACGCCTCGGTGCTGCCCCGGAACATCGCCAACCGGGCCGCCTTCGACAACGCGGTCGCCCTGGACGTCGCGATGGGCGGGTCGACCAACACGATCCTGCACCTGCTCGCCGCCGCCCGCGAGGCCGAGCTGGACTTCACCGTCGCCGACATCGACGCCATCTCCCGGCGGGTGCCCTGCCTGGCCAAGGTCGCCCCGAACTCCCCGCAGTACCACATGGAGGACGTCCACCGGGCCGGTGGCATCCCCGCCATCCTCGGCGAACTGGACCGCGCCGGCCTGCTGCACCGCGACGTGCACGCCGTGCACGCCCCCTCCCTCGCCCAGTGGCTCACCGACTGGGACGTCCGGGGTGGCTCACCCCGGCCGGAGGCGGTCGAGCTGTTCCACGCCGCCCCGGGCGGGGTACGCACCACCGAGCCGTTCTCCACCAGCAACCGCTGGTCGTCGCTGGACACCGACGCCGCCGGCGGCTGTGTACGGGACCGGGAGCACGCCTACAGCGCCGACGGCGGGCTGGCGATCCTGCACGGCAACCTGGCGCCGGAGGGCTGCGTGGTCAAGACCGCCGGGGTGCCGGAGGAGTGCCTGACCTTCCGCGGCCCGGCCAAGGTCTACGAGTCGCAGGACGACGCGGTCTCGGCGATCCTCGCCAAGGAGGTCGTCGCCGGGGACGTGGTGGTGATCCGCTACGAGGGCCCCAAGGGCGGCCCCGGCATGCAGGAGATGCTCTACCCCACCTCGTTCCTCAAGGGCCGGGGGCTGGGCCGGTCCTGCGCGCTGCTCACCGACGGCCGGTTCTCCGGCGGCACCTCCGGCCTGTCCATCGGGCACGCCTCCCCCGAGGCCGCCTCCGGTGGCCTGATCGCCCTGGTCGAGCCCGGTGACGAGATCGTCATCGACATCCCGGCCCGGTCGATCGAGCTGAACGTGCCGGCCGACGTGCTGGAGGCCCGCCGGGTGGCGCAGGAGAAGCGGGACCGGCCGTACACCCCGGTCGACCGGCAGCGGCCGGTGTCGGCGGCGCTGCGCGCGTACGCCTCGATGGCCACCTCGGCCAGCGACGGGGCGTACCGCCGGGTCCCCGAGTGAGAGGGGCCCCTTCTTGCCGGCTGGCGTGGAGGGAGGCACCCGGCCAGGAGGAAGTCGAAGATGCACAGGTGCGGCTGCTTGTCCTTCGGCCGGGGCGGGAGGTCAGGGTTGGCGGACTAGATGTCGCAGTGCCACACCCCGTGCCCGTCGAGGAACGCGACGATCTCCAGCAGGTCGCGGCCGTAGCGTTCCAGCAGGTCCAGCGCTAGCCGGCTGCTGCGCAGGCCTCGGTCACGGTGTGCTCGCCGGCATTCTCCAGCAGCAGGTGGTGCGGTTGCCGACCTTGGCCGGCCCTTGGACCAGCGCTCACTGATCGCCAGATGGCGGAACCGTGTCGGAACGCACAGCGCGGGCGTCCTGTCCGGACGGTTGATCCTGTACGGAGGGACGGGCCCGACCGGTCAGGCCGGTCTTCGACACACCCGGGGCCACGAGGCCCTGCGGCACCTGGGCGGGAGGCACCAGCCCGGCCAGGAACTCCTGGGTCTCCCGATCCACCGAATAGATCAGGGTCCCTCGCATACCCCGGGTGAGCAGAACCTTGTAGGCGTTGCGGATAAGCCGCTCCGCGTTCTCCCCGGGGAACTGTCGCCGCCTGTCGAAGATGGCGCTGTCATGGGACTCAGACGGCTGGCAGACCAGCTTTCCGTTCCGGACCACCAGATCCCCGCCGAGAATGACGCCCGACCAGTCGTACTCGAAGCCCTGTGCCGTGTAGATGCATCCGACCTGCTCGAAACCGCTCGATTCGGTGGCCCAGTAGGAACCGGCCGGGATCCCCCGGGGCGGGTACTCGCTCTTGGCGTTCCACGGCTTCGACCACGAGCCGATCCTGACGTCGGGCACGAGCTGGCCGCCTCGGGGCTTCTCCGTCCAGGGCCAGCAGAAGCCGGCGGAGATCCGCGCCGAGGCGGCACCGTCGTGGGCCCACCGCAGCAGGGTCTCCATCTGCTGCGGTGAATCGGCGAGAGCGAGCCGGAAGTTGTCGTCACCGGCCCAGGCGTAGGGACCGGAGCCGGCCAGCCCCAGCAGGTGGAGCACCCACCGTTCATACCGGGGGCTGCCGCCGCTACGGAACTGCGCGCCCAGGTGGACGAAGTCGACCTCCAGGTCGAGCCGCTCCGCCATCCCCCGGATCATGGCGATGCTGCCCACCTCGTTCGGCCGCACCACCTGGTCGTCGTCGAGCAGGAAAACGGGAACCTTCGCCACCTCGATGAGCTCCTGCACCTGCGGCTTCCGGCCCCGCCGGTCGCCCCGGGTCGACCGGTTGCGGATCCGGTGCGCCTCGTCGCAGATCAGCACGTCGAGGCTGTCCGGCGGTTCGTTCATGAAATCCATGAAGTAGTGGAACATCGAGGCGGTCCGCTGCTGCGGGTCGAAGGGACGGCTCCTGGCGTACCGCTGGACGGTCTTCTTGAACGCCTTGGAGCCCGTCGCGTGCGCGACCGCACGACGCTCACCCGCGAGAGCCGCCAGCAGGCTCAACGCGATGGCGCTCTTGCCGCTGCCCGGCCCACCGGAGACCAGCACCACCCGCTTGCGCCGGCCCTGGTCCGCCCAGCGCACGCCGCGCATCACCAGCTCGTACGCCGCGCGCTGCTCGTCCAGTAGGACGAGATGCCGGCGGCTGTCGACCTCCCGGGCGGTCACCGCCAGGAGTTGTTCGCTGGCACGGGCGGGTGCGGTCAGTAGCTGCCGCGCCGCCTCCGGGTCCCGCCACGGAGCGAACCTTCCCGTCAGATAGGCGCGCAGTGGGGCGTGCCGGTCCCGGGTGAAGACCATGCGTCGATGCTCCAGGGTTGTGTCGCCCTCCGACGGCAGATCCGGAATCCGCCCGCTGTCCGCGTTGTGCAGGTACACCAGACCGTGCACCGCATCCGGCCACTCCCACAGCATCGGCAGGAAATCAGCGAGGTAGGAGCAGTAGCTTTCGACCTGCAGGGCGGGATGCACCTGCGGATCGGCCAGTCGCGGCACCCGTACCAGTTTCTCCGCCTCGTCGTAGACGCTCGCCCAGCTCCACTGCTTGAGTTCGACGACGAGGTAGACGGGACGCCTGGTGGAAGGCCCCACGCCCGCGAGGATCACGTCGACCCGCCGGCTGCTGCGGGGAAGCTGGCACTCCACGAGGACGTCGAGATCCGCGAGGCCAGCGTCGACGAGCTGCTCGGCCAACGCGGGAAGGCTGTGCCGCCAGGACGCCCGCTCGCTGTCGGACACCCGGAATCCCGCGCGGACCAGATGGGCGCCCACCCGGTCGGTCAACTCACCCTCCCTGGCCAGCTCCAGGATCTGTTGGGGATTGGTCTGGAAAGCGAGCACGTGATGAGCCCCCGGGCACGAGAATCTCGCGCGGTGGGGGCCTGTCCCGGTGGGAAGCCCGTCGGTCCGCTGAACCGACGGTCACTGTAGCGACACTCTGGGGTCGTCGCTACCCGGCATCCCGCTCGAAACGGACCTCCGGTGGGTGCGCGACCCGCACCAGGGCACGCAGGTGCTCGCGGGTCTCCGGGTCGGTGGCGTACAGCACCGTGCCCCGCATCCCCCGGGTCAGCAGCACCTTGTACGTGTTGCGGATGAGCCGGTCCGCCTCCTCGTCGCTGACCGTCTTCCGGCTGCGGAACGCCGGGTCCCTCGACTCCTCCCGCCGGGTCACCAGCCGGCCGTCCCGGGCGACCAGGTCCGGGCCGATGATGACGCCGGACCAGTCGTACTCGAAGCCCTGCGCGGTGTAGACGCAGCCGACCTGACCGAAGCCGTTCGGGTCGGTGGCCCAGTAGGCGCTGCCCGGGGCGTCGCCGACGCTGCGGTCGCTCTTGACGTTCCACGGTCGGGCCCAGCCGCCGACCGTCACGTCCGGCACCAGCGTGCCGGCCGCCCTCGGATCACTCCACGACCAGCAGTAACCGGCCGACATCCTGGCTGTGCCACCGTCGGCCTGCCGATCGGCGAGCCACTCCTCCAACTCCTGCGGCGAGTCGACGACCCGGACGTCGAAGCGACCGTCACCGACCCAGACCGTCGGTTCGCCGCCGTCGAGGCCGAGCAGGTCCAGGACCCACTGCTCGTACGCCTCGCTGCCGCCGCAGCGGAACTGGTCGTGCAGCGCGACGATGTCGACCTCCAGCCCCAGCTTCTCGGCGAACGCCGAGATGACGTCGACGTTGCCCAACTCGCCGGGCTTGACCACCTGGTGCTCGTCGAGGAGGAAGACCGGCACCCGGGCCACCGAGACAAGCTCCTCCAACTGTGGGCGGGCGACGTCGCGGCGGGCCTTGGTGGTGTAACGGTTCACCGACGTCTCCCGCACCCGGTGCGCCTCGTCGCAGATCAGCACCTCGACGTCGTTGGTGCCGGCATCCATAAAGCTGTTGAAGTACTTGAACAGGCTCTGCAGTCGGGTGGACCCTCGACCGGCGTAACGGCGCAGGGTCTGGGTGAAGGACCGGGAACCGGTGGCGTGCAGCACGGACCGGTTCTGCCGGGCCAACTCACCGAGCACCGACAGGGCGATGACGCTCTTGCCGCTGCCCGGACCGCCGGCCACCACCACGGCCCGCTTGTGGTTCGCCGTCCGGGCCCGCTCGACCGCGTGCATGACCAGCTCGTACGCGACGTGCTGCTCGTCCAGGAGGGTGAAGTGCGAGCGTTCCTTCAGCTCCGCCGCCGCGTACGCCAGCAGGTGCCGGCTGGGACGCACGGTGCTGGTCAGGAACCGGTCGGCGGCGTCCGCTCCCGACCCGACAGCGAACCGGCCGCGCAGGTGGTCGAGCCACTGACCCCGGCGCTGCCCGGTGAAGATCCGGCTCTGCTCGGTGGCCGGTCGGTCGAGCAGGTCGCTCACATCCCGGTCCACGGCGTTGTGCAGGTACGCGGCCCCGCTCAACCGTCGCGGCTCCTGGCCGAGGACGCCGAGGAAGTCGCTCAGGTAGCGGCAGTAGTCGGCCACCTGGACACCGGGGTGCAGCCGTGGACCACGGGCATGTTCGACGGCCACCAGGGTCTCGGAGTCCTCGTAGGCAGTGGCGTAGCTCCACTGCTTCAGCTCCACCACGAGGTACGAGTCGTCCCCGGTTCGCGGGTCGGACCCCGCCAGCACCGCGTCGACCCGGCGGCTGGTCAGCGGGAGCTGGTACTCCACCAGCACCTCGACTCCGGTGAGGCCGGCATCGACGAGATCCTGGGCCAGCACCGGCAGGCTGCGCGACCACGCCCGCTTCTCGGCAGGGGCCACTCCGTGACCGCTGCTCCGAAGCCGCTCGGCCAGGACCTCGACCAGCGTGCCGTCGGAGGCGAGGCGCAGCAGACCAGCAGCAGACGAACGGTACGCCGACATGGGAGCGCCTCCGGGCAGCACAGGATCACCGGGCAGGTCCACCAAGGACCGCCTTCCGACCCGGAACCCTACTCAGATGATCGAATCCTGGTCACGCGCGGTACCTTGGCGGCAGACCCCCGCATCTCGTTGGCCGGGTACCGGCGGGCCACCTCTGCCAGCTTGTCGTTCGCCGCGGCGAGCAGATCAATCCCCAGCACGTCGGCCAGTCGGGTCAGGTAGATCATGACGTCGCCGATCTCGGTCCGTACTCGGCCGCCCAACTCCGCATCGGCCATCAGGCGAACCGCCTCGTCAGGCCGTCAGCCACTGCAGCTCGGCCAGCAGCTCGCCGACCTCGCCCGCCAACGCCATCGCCAGGTTCTTCGGCGTGTGGAACTACTGCCAGTCCCGGTCGTCGGCGAACCGCCGGAGCTGCTCGGCGAGTTCCGCGACGCTCCCCGGGCCGCTCTTGTCGGTTTCGTTCATCACGACTCCAGGCGTTCGCTGTGGTGCATCGGCTGCGGGGACCCTGGCGCGGCTGTGCTCGCGATCCTCCGTCATCGGCCGCTGGTCGGACTTTGCAGGCGTCACGGATCGGTGGTCACGGTCAGCCCGACCAGTTCCTGATGATCGGGGTGTAGTCCGTCGTGGGCACCGTGGTCGTAGTCAAGGTCCCAACCGAGATCATGATCAGCGGATGAGATGGCACGGCTCCGAGCCGTGTGCGCGGCGAAGAAGGGCGCCGATGCCGAGTCGAACGCCGCGCACCTTCTACCGTTCAGTTCGCGCACCGACGCAGCGACATGCGGGCCAGCCTCCCGTGCCAGCCGAATCCGACCATCCGCGCCAACGTGGATGTGCCCATGTTCGAAGAGCGCATCACAACCGAGCAGGCAGGCGGCCATGACGTTGGAGAGATTTAGCCTTTCCCGGTAGCTGGAATCCGCCCGCCGCTTGATGTGTGCCAGAACCATCAGGTGCCGGGGCAGGTCCCGTCCGCACAACTGGCACCGCACAACCGCCAGCTCGCCGAACTTCAGCCGGCGCAGTCGGCGCTGCTCCTTGCGCCGTGCCACCAGGGCGTACACGTCAAGGTCCTCGTCGCCGATAGCGGCGCGGTCGGAGGTCTCCTCGTCCGGGCGGGCGATCGGGGTGTCTCCGCCGCCGGAGGTGAGCGCCGCAACCGGAACCGGGGAGGCCTCGACCGGTACGCCCTTCGTGTTGGCGGAATCCTTCAGAGCCGCCATCGCCGACTCGCCCAGCAGCCTCCCCGGCACGTCGTCGATGACGTCGAGCACGTGTAGCCGGACGCGTTCGGGGAACAGTTCCTCCTCGTCCGGCCATACCGGCTCCCGGTCCTCGCGGAGCGGCATCACGATCCGGGTGATCACCAACCGGCGCAGCCGGCCGGCAAGGTATGCCTCCATGTCTGTTGTCCTCGGATTCGGACCCCACCAGCCGAGGACCAGATAATCACCGGCCCGCATCGAACGCGCCACTCGGCGGGCATCCCCGCGTCGAAGATCCAGTGCAGTGGAACGCCAGCCCCAGACAGACCGTTCGATTCCGAGGTCAAGGTTGACCGCATGCTCACGGCCGACATGCACGTAGTAGGACCGCACCATCGATCGCCCTTCGCGTGGAAGCCTGCGGGGAGCGCCACCGTCCTGCCCGGGTCACGCCGACTCTAGCCACCTACCACCCGCCTGCCTAATCCGACGGCGAGCACCATGAACGGGCCTGCCCGGCGGCGGAGAGCAGCAGTCGGTGGGGAGATCTCTACGGACGCCTCGTCCGCGTCACTTGTGGGCAGCGGCAGTGGGCCGCCCTGGTCGAGGTGAAGACCGGAAGCGACACGCTGAGGTCCGAGCAGTTTTTTTGAGGCGTACCTCGACATCGCCCGGAAGCAGGGCTTCCGGGCGTCCTCGTCAAGATCTTTAACGAGATCGCGCCCATGCCGGCCATGCATCCGACCGCCTGAGCCCCGCCGCATCGGCGACATTGCGCGATCGGCGACGCCGGATCACCGCGATTTCGCCGGCATGGCGATCCGTCAGCAGCAGGCCGGGGTCCCCTCCTCCCACCCGCCGAGTGGGAGGAGGGACCCGTGCTCAGCGCGTCCGGGTGATGTCGTTGACGCAGCGCAGTACCGGACGGCTGGTCAGCGCCGCCGCGTCCAGCGGCGCACCACTGGTCACCGTGAAGGTGGCCGACTCCCCCGGCAGCAGGGTGACCAGGGCCGCGTCGACCTCGGCGGCCGGGTCGAGCCGGTCCGGGAAGAGGGTCAGGTCGCGCAGCACCGTGCGGGCGGTGACCCGGACCCGCTGCCCACCGTCGGTCGGCTCCACCGCCGCGTCGTAGTGGGCCGCCGGCCACTGTGTGTCCCGGTCCTCGGCGAAGAACCACAGCGCCCGCTCGGCCGTGTCGCCGGCCTCGGCGACCAGCAACTCCCGGCGAGCCTCCTCCGGCCCGGCCAGGTCCGCCGGCAGCGCCAGCGTCACCGCCGAGTACGCCGGCACGTCGAGGCGGTACGACGTCTTCGCCCGTGGCTCGCCGGCCAGGGTCGACCGGGTCACCGTCGCCGGGGACCGCCACGGCGTACCGGTCTCGTTCACCGCCACCAGGGCCAGCCCGCCGTCGCGGGGCTGGACGGTGAGCAGCCGGTCGGCGTACGCCCGGCGCAGCGCGTACCACAGGGGCTTGCGGCGACCGTCGCCGTCGATCGCGGCCCACGAGGTGACCGGCCAGCAGTCGTTGAGCTGCCAGACGATGGTGCCGGTGCAGACGTCCCGGTGGGACCGGAAGTGCTCCACCCCGAGCTGGATCGCCCTGGCCTGGTTGAGCTGGGTCAGGTAGTGCCAGTCGTCGAAGTCGGCCGGGACGGGCAGGTGGGCGTCGAGCCCGCGCTGGAGCTTCGCGTCCCCGTCGGTGGCCTTCTGGTGGTGGGCCATCCCGGGTGAGTCGTGCGCGAGGGGCTGGTCGCTGAGCGCCCGGCGCAGCGTCGCGTACGCCGGGGGCGCCTGGTAGCCGAACTCGGCGACGAACCGGGGGACGTACTCGCGGTACCTGGTGTAGTCGTCGGTGTTCCAGACGTCCCAGATGTGGGTGGTGCCGTGCGCCGGGTCGTTGGGGTGGATCGCCTCGGTGCCCGACCACGGGCTGCCCGGCCAGTACGGTCGGGTCGGGTCCAGTTCGCCGACGACCCGGGGCAGCAGGTCCAGGTAGTAGCCCCGTCCCCAGGTGCGCCCGGCCAACGGTTCCTGCCAGTCCCAGTCGTGCCAGCCCCAGATGTTCTCGTTGTTGCCGGTCCACAGCACCAGCGACGGGTGGCCGGCCAGCCGGGTCACCTGCTCGCGCGCCTCCGCCTCGACCTCCGTGCCGAACGGCTCTTCCTCCGGGTAGGCCGCGCAGGCGAAGAGGAAGTCCTGCTGGACCAGTAGGCCCCGCTCGTCGGCCAACTCGTAGAAGTCCGCCGACTCGTACCGGCCGCCGCCCCAGACCCGGAGCAGGTTGATGTTGGCGTCGGCGGCCTGGGTGAGCCGGCGGGCCAGCCGGTCCCGGGTGATCCGGGTCGGGAAGGCGTCGTCAGGGATCCAGTTGACCCCCCGGACCACCACCGGCACGTCGTTGACGTGCAGGGTGAACGGGGTGCCGTGGGCGTCGGGGGTGGTGTCCAGGCGTACCGACCGGAACCCGATCCGGCGGGACCAGGCGTCCAGGGTGTGGCCGTCCGCCGTCCGCAGGGTGACCGCCAGCGGGTGCAGCGGCTGCCCGCCGTACCCCCGGGGCCACCACAGCTCGGGGTCGGCGACGGTGAGGGTCAGCACGGCGGTGCGCTGCCCCGCCGGGACCGTCACCTCGCCGGCCACGCCGGCGACCTCGGCCCGGACGGTCAGCGGCACGTCGGCGGCCCGCTCGACCTCGACGTGCAGCGCGACCCGCCCCTCGCCGTCGGCGACCGTCACCACCGGACGGACGGTGCCGAGCCGGGCGGTGGACCAGGCGTGCAGCCCGATCTCCTGCCAGATCCCGGCGGTGACCACCGTCGGCCCCCAGTCCCAGCCGAAGTTGCAGGCCATCTTCCGGATGAACTGGAACGGCTCCGGGTAGGCGTTGGGCCGGTCGCCGAGCCGGTCCCGCTGTCCCTCCGCGTAGCGGTACGCCGAGTCGAACCGGACGGCGAGCGTGTTCGCCCCGGGCCGTAGCAGCGACCGCACGTCGAACCGGTACGACCGGTGCATGTTCTCGGTGCGGCCCACCTCGGTGCCGTTGAGGGTGACCGTGGCGACCGTGTCCAGCCCCGCGCAGACCAGGTCGAACCGGTCGTCGTCGCCGGGCTGGTGGACGAAGGTGGTCTCGTACTCCCAGTCGGTACGGCCGATCCAGGTCAGCGTCGTCTCGTTGTCGTCGAGGTAGGGGTCGGGGATCAGGCCGGCGGCGAGCAGGTCGGTGTGCACGCAGCCGGGTACGGTGGCGGGCACCTCCCGGCCGGCGACCTCGCCCGGCACCTGCGGCCCCGGTACCGCCCGCAACTGCCAGCCCTGGTGCAACGCCTGGTGGGTCACGACTTCACCGCGCCTTCCATGATTCCTCGGACGATCTGCCGGCCGCCGACGAAGAGCATGACCAGCAGCGGCACGGTGGCGACGAACGCGCCGGCCAGCACCCGGCGGTAGATGACGTAGTTGCCGCTGGCCAGGTCGGAGATGGCCACCATCGAGGTGGGGAAGTCGGTGCCGCTGAGCGTGATCAGCGGCCACTGGAAGTCGTTCCAGGTGGCCACGAAGGTGAGCAGGCCGAGCACCGCCAGGGCCGGGCGGATCGCCGGCAGCACGATGTTCCAGTAGACCCGCATCGTGGTGGCCCCGTCGACCCGGGCCGACTCGACCAGTTCGTCGGGGACGGTGTTGACGATGAACTGGCGCATGTAGAACACGCCGAACGCGGTGACCAGGCCGGGCGCGATGACGGCGAGCAGGGTGCCGTTCCAGCCCAGCTTGCCCATCACGATGTAGAGCGCCACGATGCCGAGCTGGTTGGGCACGGTCAGGGTGAGCACCACGAAGAGCATCAGCGCCCGGCTGCCCTTGAACCGCAGCTTGGCGAAGGCGAACCCGGCCAGCGAGCAGAAGAAGAGCACCGAGGCGGTCACCACGGTGGCGACGATGACGCTGTTGACCAGCGAGGCGGCGAAGTAGACGTCCTGTAGGGAGAAGACCTCGTCGACGTTGGTCATGAACCGGTCGCCGGGGACGACGGCCGGCGGGAGCTTCGCCAGCGCCTCGTCGCTGCTGGTGGCGATGACGAACATCCAGTACAGCGGGAACGCGCCGAGCAGGAACGTCACCGCCAGCATCAGGTACGTCCAGAGCCCGGCCGGGGTGTCCTGCGGTGCCCGGCCCAGCAGGGTGGGCCGGTTGCGGCGCGCCGGGGCGGTGGGGCGCGGCGGGGCGACGGCGGTCATCCGGGCCTCCTCTCGTTCGCGGCGGCGGGGCTCCGCTGCGCCGCGTTCCTCGCGTTCACCGGCGGCCTCCGGAGAGGCGGTTCGTCAGCAGCGTGTTGATGCCGGCCACGAGCAGGATGATCACGAAGAGCGCCCAGGACATCGCGGCGGCGTAGCCGAGGTTGAGGTCCTTCCAGCCGACCTTGTAGATGAGCTGCGCGATGGTCTGCCACTCGCCGTCCGGCCCGCCGGTCGCGGCCTGCGCGTTGAGGTCGAAGAGCATCGGCTCGGTGAAGAGCTGGAGACCGCCGATGGTGGACAGCACGACGGTGAAGACGACGACCGGCTGGATCATCGGCACGGTGATCCGCCAGAGCTGCTTCCACGGCCCGGCGCCGTCGATCGCCGCGGCCTCGTAGACGTCGCGCGGGATGGACTGCATGGCGGCCAGGTAGAGCAGGGCGTTGTAGCCGATCCACTTCCAGTTGACCATCGTGGCGATGGCGATCCAGGAGTGCGGCTTGTCGGCCCGCCAGTCGATCGCGGCGTCGCCGGTCCCGCCGATGCCGACGCTGGCGAGCAGCCAGTTGGCCATGCCGTAGCTGCGGGAGAAGAAGGCGCTGAAGACCATCGTCGAGGCGACGATCGGGGTGACGTACGGCAGCAGGATGCTGACCCGCCACCAGGTCTGCGCGCGCAGCTTGCGGTTGAGCACGGAGGCGACGAGCAGGGCGAGCAGGAGTTGCGGCACCGACGACAGCAGGAAGATGCCGAAGGTGTTGTAGAGCGCGTTCCAGAAGTCCTCGTCGCCGAGGAGCCGGGTGAAGTTCTCGACGCCGGCCCAGTACGGCAGCGTCGGGTCGTCCAGGCGGTAGTTGCGCAGCGACACCACGCCGTTGAAGGCCAGCGGGAAGAGCCCGAAGACGATGAAGAGCAGGAAGAACGGGGCGATCATCAGGTACGGCATGTAGCGCATGTCGAAGCGGTGCAGCCGGTTGCGCCAGGTGAGCCGCCGCTCGTCGGGTCCGGAGCCGCCGCGCCCCGGCGCGGCTCGGCGGCCCGACGGCGCGGGCGCGGCACGGGTGGTGGGCATGGGACACACTCCAGGGCCGAAGAGGTGACGTTACGGCGGGGGCGGGACTTCGCGGAGGTCGCCCCGGGCGGGCCTCGCCCGGCGCGGACCGACCGGGACGGTGGCGGAGCGTCGGTCCGCTCCGCCACCGCCCACCGGTAGGTCAGGACGTGCCGGCCTTCTCGGCCTCCTTGACCGCCTCCGCCCAGGCGGCGTCCGGCTTGAGGGTCTTGTTCTGCACCCGGGTGATGACGTTCTCGACCGCGACCCGGGTCGGGCCGTTCTTCTTGCCCAGGTACTGCGGGGTCAGCCCCTGTGCCATCTTCGGGAAGATCTGCCCGACCGGCGCGTCGGTGAAGAACGGGTTCTTGAACTCGGCGATCGCCGGGTCGGCGTAGAGCGCCGGTTGGGACGGCAGGTTGCCGACCTTCTTGAAGATCTCGATCTGCTGCGCCGGCTGGACCAGCCACTCCACCAGCTTGTACGCCTCGTCGACGTGCTTGCCCTGCTTGGGCACGGTCAGGAACGAGCCGCCCCAGTTGCCGCCGCCGCCGGGCACGGCGGCGATGTCCCACTTGCCCTCGGTGCCGGGCGCGGTGTCCTTGATGTGGCCGAGCATCCACGCCGGGCAGGCGAGGACGGCGAACGAGCCGGCGGTGAAGCCCTTGTCCCAGTCGGCCTGGAAGCTGGCCAGGTTGGCCGAGAGCCCGGCCTGGATCGCCTTGATCGTGTAGTCGAAGGCGACCTTCGGGCCACCCTCCATCTGGAGTTGTTCCTGCTCGTTGTAGAAGCCGACCTGCTGCTGGCCGAGGATCGGGTTGAACAGGTTGGTGCCGGAGTCGAGGAACTTCTTGTTGGTCTGGCCGGTGTACCGCTGGCCGACCTCGATGAACTTGTCCCAGGTGGGCCAGAGGGCGGAGACCTGGTCGCGCTCGGTGGGCAGCCCGGCGGCCTTGAACAGGTCGGTCCGGTAGCACATGGCCAGGCCGCCGACGTCGGTGCCGAGGCCGATCTGGGTCTTGCCGTCGGCCGACAGCGACTGCTTCCACTTCCAGGGCAGGTACTTGCTCTCGTACGAGCCGGCGCCCTTGTCCAGCAGGTTGACGAACTTGTCGGACTGGCTGCGGAACTGGACCATGAAGCCCTCGTCGATCGCCGCGATGTCCGCGGCGCCCGAGCCGGCGACGAGCTTCTTCTGCAGGTCCTCGTGCTGGGCGTTGTACTCGCCCGAGTTGAGCTGGATCTTGACGTTGGGGTGCTCGGCCTCGTACTTGACCTTCAGGTCCTGGAGACCGAAGTCGCCCCAGAAATTGATCTTGAGAGTGACCTGGCCGCCCCCGTCGGCGGAGTCGGTGGTGCTCTTGCCGCTGCATCCAGCGACCATCATCAGGCCGACGGCGCCCGCCGCCGCCGCGCGGGCCCAGTGGGTCCAGGACCGTTTCATGCCATCCTCCGCGCCACCATGGGAACGCTCCCGACATCGAGAGACGTTGACTGAACCGGATAAGTGAGGCCACCGTACGGGCCGACCCCGACACTGTCAACGGCCGGTTAACACTGAGCCCCTCCGGTAACCTCAGGGCGCCTCTGGGAGCGCGACCATGCGTGGTGAAGCGCTCTCCCGCGCAAAATGACGAGCACCAGGGCGACCTCGACTACCGTCTCAGGCCGTACGCTTAACCGCGCAAGTAACCGGTCGGCCCGACGGCGTACGCCGACCACGGCCGGGGAAACCGTCCGGCGGTCGCACCGGTAGCGTGAGGCCCGCCGGTCACCCCCGGCCCCGTGGGACCGGCCTGCACAGGCCGCGAGAAAGTGGAGGAGCACGCCGGTGAAGCGGCCGACCATCGCCGACGTCGCCCGGCGCGCCGGAGTGTCCAAGGGCGCGGTGTCGTACGCGCTCAACGGGCAACCGGGCGTCTCGGAGGCCACCCGACAGCGCATCCTGGCCATCGCCGCCGAGATCGGCTTCAGTCCGAGCAGCGCCGCCCGCGCGCTCTCCGGGGCCACCGCCAACGCGGTCGGCCTGGCCCTGTGCCGGCCAGCCCGGATACTGGGCATCGAACCGTTCTTCATGGAACTGATCAGCGGCGTCGAGGCGGAACTCTCCGCCCGGTCGTACGCGCTGACCCTCCAGGTGGTGGCCGACCAGGAGGCGGAGATCGCGGTGTACCGGCGCTGGTGGGCCGAGCGTCGGGTGGACGGCGTCTTCGTCTGCGACCTGCGCACCGACGACATCCGGGTGCCCGCCCTGGAGGAGTTGCAGCTACCGGCGGTGGTGATCGGCGGGCCGGGGCACACCGGCACGCTGGCCAGCGTCTGGTCCGACGACGCGGCGGCACTGGCGGAGACCGTCGAGTACCTGGTGGCGCTCGGCCACCGGAAGATCGCCCGGGTCGGCGGGCTGCCGTCCCTGCTGCACACCGAGATCCGCACCGACGCCTTCGCCGAGGTGTGCCGGCGGCTCGGGCTGACCGACGCGGTCACCGTCTGGTCCGACTACACCGGCGAGGAGGGCGCCCGGGCCACCCGCCGGCTGCTCAGCTCCGCCCAGCGCCCCACCGCGGTGATCTACGACAACGACGTGATGGCGATAGCCGGCCTCTCGGTGGCGCAGGAGATGGGCCTCGCCGTCCCCGGCGACCTCTCCATCGTCGCCTGGGACGACTCCCCGCTGTGCCAGCTCGTGCACCCGCCACTGACCGCGCTCGGCCGGGACATCCCCGCCTACGGCGCACACGCGGCCCGCCAGCTCCTCGCCGTCATCGCCGGCGAGCCGGTGTCCGGCCTCCAGGACGAGACGGCCCACCTGACCCCGCGCGGCAGCACCGCCCCACCCCGAGCAAGGTGAACCGGTTCAGCATCCGGTGAGCCACGGTCCGCTCACCGGGACGCCGAGGGAAACCCCTCGAAGTACGCCTCGACCCGCTCGGCGGTGGCCGGGCGGGCCAGCGCGAAACCCTGCCCGTACCGGCAGCCGGCCCGGACCGCCCGGTCCACGTCCGGCTCGTGCTCCATCTGCTCCACCACCACGGTCAACCCCAGCCGCTCCTCGAGACCGACCACCACGTCGATCAGCGGCCGGGCCGGTTCGTCCACCATGACCGGGGGCGGCGGCACCTTCAGCAGGTCGATCGGCAGCCGGCGGAGCTGGGCCAGGGAGGCGTGCTCGACCCGGAAGTCGTCCAGCGCGGTGCGCACCCCGAGGGACCGCAGCCCCGCCAGCCGGGCCACCACGGTCGACAGGTCCGCGCCGAGCCTCGGCTCGCCGACCTCCACCACCAGCCGGTCCGCCGGCACGCCGTGCCCGGCCAGGACGGCGACCACCCGGGCCAGGAAATCCGGCGCGGTCAGCTCGCCCGGGGTCACGTTGACCGCCATCCACAGCTCCCGGCCACCGGTCGACCAGTCGGCGAGCTGCCGGCAAGCCCGGTCCAGCACCCAGCGGCCCACCTCGCCGACCAGGCCCAGGTCCTCGGCGACCGGCAGCAGCTCGGCCGGCAGGACGGTGCCGAGCACCGGACTGCGCCAGCGCAGCAACGCCTCGGTGCCGACCGGCCGTCGGTCGGCCAGCGCCAGCACCGGCTGGTAGACCAGGTCCAGCTCGCCCCGCGCCGCCGCACCGGGCAGCTCACGTTCCAGGTCGAGCCGGCGGACCAACTGTTCCTCCAGGTAGGCGTCGTACCACTCGACCCGGTCCCGGCCGAGCTGGACGGCCCGGCGTCGGGCCAGGTCGGCCTGGCGCAGCGCGTCCTCCGGCCCCGCCCCGGCCAGCTCGGCCAGGCCGACGCTGACCCGCAGCCGGACCATGGTGCCGGGCACCGGGCAGGGCTCGGTCAACACGGCCACCAGCCGCCCGCCCAGCCCGTACGCCGGCACCGGACCGGCGTCGGTGACCACCGCGAACTCCTCCCCGGACACCCGGGCGACCAGACTGCGCGGGCCGACCACGTCCCGCAGCCGACGGGCGGCAGTGATCAGCACCGCGTCCCCCACCACCGGGCCGGGGCCGTCGTTGACCGGACCGAGGCCGTGCACGTCGAGCAGGAGCAGCGCACCCGGCGCGCCGCGCCGCTCGGCCAGCACCCGCAGCAGCTCCCGCCGGTTGGCCAGGCCGGTGAGCGGGTCGGTGGCGGCGACCCGGCGCAGTTCGCGCTCCAGCCGGCGGCGCTCCCCGACGTCGCGCACGTGCAGCACCACCGCGTCCACCTCGGGCACCCCACGCTGGTCGCTCACCGTCGACTCGGTCTCCCGCCAGCCGCCGTCACCGCCGCGCATCCGGGCCACCAGCAGTGGCGGCGCCCCGTCGGACGGTGGCGCGGCGAGCCGGGCCAGGGTGTCCGGCACGTCGTCCGGGTGCAGCAGGTCGGCCAGCGGCAGCCCGCACACCTCGTCGTCGCGCAGCCCGAACCAGCGCTCGCCGGCCGCCGAGAGCCAGCGCACCCGCAGTTCGTCGTCGAGCAGCAGGATCAGGTCGCGACCGCCGGAGACCAGCGTCCGGAAGTGCGCCTCCCGGGCGGCCAGCCGCCGCGCCCACTGCCGGTTGTCCGCCGCCGAGATCAGCTCACGGCCGACCAGCGACGGGATCACCGCGAGCCCGAGCAGGACGGCGGTCGGGGTGAAACTGCCGACGAACGCCAGGTGGCAGAGCGCGGCGCCGGTGGCGACCGCCGCCGGCGCGGTGACCCGGGGCCAGGCCGAGGGCTGGCCGGGGCCACCCCGCGCGTCGCCGGCCGAGACCCGGGTCATCCCGGCGGCGGTGAGCAGCGCCCCGCCGACCAGCGGCGGCACGGCGGTCAGCAGCGCCGACTCCGGCGCGCGGTAGTCCAGCAGTACCACCAGGTCGGCCAGGCCGAGCAGCACCGCCGCCGCCCCGACCCGGCAGAGCGCCGCCCCGGGACGGCGACGCCGGTCGGCCAGCGCGCCCACCAGGAGCCCGGCCAGCCCGCCCGCGCCGACCACGCTGACCAGCCGGACCACCGGTGGCACCGGCCCCGGTGGGAGGAGCACCCAACCGGCGAAGAGCAGGGCGGTGCCGAGCCCGAGGGTGTCGACGGTCCGGCGCAGCCGCGCCCGGGATGCCAACCGGGAGTGGCCGGGGAGCAGGAGCAGGCCGATGCCGTAGGCCACGGTGGCCGCACCGAGCCCGACCGCCACCACCTCGGTCCGCCGCACCACCGCCGCCAGCGGCAGCACGGCCACGGTCATCCCGACCACCGCCACCGCGACGTCGAGCAGGGCGGCGGCCCGACGGCGGTGCGGGGCCTGCCGGTCCTGTCCCCCGGCGGCGGCCAGCCGGGACAGCCGCAGGCTCGCCAGGGCGCACCCGGCGGCACCGGCGAGCGTGGTGGCCGCCAGCGGCGGGAGGGCACCGGCCAGGGCGGCACTGACCAGTGACGCGGCCAGCGCGAGGACCGCGACCACCGGGACCGGTGGACGACGGACGGGGTACGCGAGTGGCACGGCGGTCGCCTTCGTGAGGGGGACACGGGGCGGTGCGGCGGTGCGATGCTGCGGTGATGCCGTGATGCCGTGATGCCGTGGTGCCGTGGTGCCGTGGTGCCGTGGTGCCGTAATGCCGTGGTGCCGCGCGACGCCTCGGACGACATGCGGCGCACCATTCCCGCCAACGAGTGACCGACCCTGCGGTTACGCCCCCGGCCCGTGACCCGCGTCACCGACCCGTGCTCTCCGGCACCGTCGGCCGCCCGGCCGGAGCCGCCCCGGGCCGGGGTGGGATCATCGGGAGGTGAGTCGCGCCGACACCATCCGCTTCCGGCACAACCAGGCCATCCTGGTCGCCGCCGTCGTCGCCACCATCGGCGCGCTGCCGCTGGCCACCGCCCGGGGGTACCTGCTGCCGGTGCTGCTGGTCCCGCTCGCGATCGCCGTCTGGGCGTGGCGGGCCGGCACCGACGCCGACCCGCGTGAGCTGCGGCTACGCGCCCTGGCCGGCGGCCGGCGGATCCCCTGGGAGCAGGTCGTCGAGCTGGCCACCGACCCGCGCGGCCGGGCCGTCGCCCGACTCGCCGACGGTCAGCAGGTTCCGCTCCCCGCGGTCCGCGGTGCGGACCTGCCCCGGCTGGTGTCGATCACCGGGCAGGCCCTGCCGGACGGCCACTGAACCCGACGCCGCGCCCCGGCGTCAGTACCCGTCCACCACCGCGTTGACCAGCGGCTCTCCGGCGGCGAACCGGCGTACCTGCTCCCCCACCAGCCGGTACGCCCGGGGCAGCAGCCCGCGTACCGAGCCGGCGACGTGCGGGGTGAGCAGCACGTTCGGCAACTCCCACAGCGGATGCTCGGCGGGCAGCGGCTCCGGGTCGGTGACGTCCAACGCGGCCCGCAGCCGGCCGGAGGTCAGCTCGGCGACCAGCGCGGCGGTGTCCGCCACCGGGCCCCGGGCGGCGTTGACCAGCAGCGCCCCGTCCGGCATGGCGGCCAGGAAGGCGGCGTCGACCAGCCCCCGGGTGGCGTCGGTCAGCGGCACCAGCAGCACCACCACGTCGGCGTCGGGCAGCAGCCGGGGCAGCTCGGCCACCGCGTGCACCCCCTGCGCCGGGCGGGCCGTCCGGGCGACCAGGGTGAAGGTGACGTCGAACGGGGCCAGCCGGGCCCGGACCGCCGCGCCGATCGAGCCGGCACCCACGATCAGCACCCGCTTGCCGGTCAGCTCGTCGGTCGGGACGACCCGGTCGTACGCCCACTCCCGCCGGGCCTGCGCGCGGGCCATCGCGGGGAAGCTCCGAAGCTGGGCGAGGATCGCGGCGACCACCCACTCGGCGGTGCCGGCGTCGTGCACGCCCCGCGCGTCGCACAGGGTCACCCCGGCCGGCACCCGGCCGATCCAGGCGTCCGCGCCGGCGGAGAGGAGCTGCACCACCGCCAGGTCCGGCAGCCGGTCCAGCATCGCGGTGGTGTCCCCGGCGGAGAGGAACGGCGGCACCCAGAACCGGACGTCCGCCGGGTCGGCGGGTGGGGACGCCGGGTCCGTCCACGGCTGCACCGTGACACCGGCCGGCACCTGCCCGAGCAGCTCGACACCGGCGGGGTGCGGAATCCATACCTTCACGCGTGCCGACGATAGCGGTCCGTCGGCGGACCGACCCGGCGGGCCGGCCACCGACCACCCGGTGGGCGACGCCGCCCACGTCCGTGGGCGACAACCGGAGCAGGCAGGTATAACCGAGGATCGGAACGTCGCACGGCGTCCGGTACGACGGCAGACAGGTGGTCGATGACCGAGCCCTCCGCACGGCCCGCCGTCGACATCGCCGCGCTGGCCGACCCGGTCCGGCTACGGTCACTGGCCGACACCGGCCTGGACGCCGCACCGGACGAGGCGTTCGACCGCTTCGCCCGGCTGGTGAGCGACCTGCTCGACGTGCCGGTGGCGCTGGTCTCCCTGGTCAGCGAGACCCGGCAGTTCTTTCCCGGCGCGGTCGGGCTGCCCGAGCCGTGGGCCGGCCGCCGGCAGACCCCGCTGAGCCACTCGTTCTGCCAGCACGTGGTCGACACCGAGATCCCGATGGTGCTCCCGGACGCCCGGCTCCACCCCCGGGTACGGGACAACCTGGCCGTGCCGGAGTTGGGGGTCGTCGCGTACGCCGGCATCCCGCTGACCGACCTGGACGGCCGGGTGCTCGGCTCGCTCTGTGCGATCGACAGCAAGCCCCGGGCATGGTCCCCGGCCCAGCTACGGACGCTGGCGGACCTGGCCGCGGCCTGCTCGTCCGAGCTGCGGCTACGGATCGCGCTGGACGGCGCCGAGGTGGCCCGGCGGCGGGTCGAGGAGGCGCACGACCGGCTCAACCTGCTGGCCGCGCTGAGCGAGACGCTGTCCGGCACGCTCGACGTGGAGACGGCCGTGGGTCGGCTGGCCGACGCGGTGGTGCCGCTGCTGGCCGACTGGGCCCTGGTGACCCTGGTCGACCGGGCGGGCACGCCCCGGCGGGTCACCGCCGTGCACCGGGACCCGGCGCGCGCCGCCGACGTGGCCCGGTTCGGCGAGTTGGCGGCCACCCGGCTCGGCCCCGAGTCGATCACCCGGACGGTGTTGCGGACCGGGCAGCCGGTGCTGCGCAGCGCCGCCGACCTGGCCGACGTACGGCGGGCCAGCACCGAACCGGAGCTGGTGGCGCTCGCCGGGCGGCTGGGCTTCGCCTCCCACCTGACCGTGCCGGTGCCGGCCCCCGGCCAGGGCACCCCGATGGGCGTGGTCACCCTGATCAACGGCCCGGGTCGGCGCGCCTTCGACGACACCGACCTGGGCACCGCCCGGGAGATCGGCCGCCGTGCCGGGCAGGCGGTCGGCAACGGCTGGATCTACGGCGAGCAGCGGCACGTCGCCGAGGTGCTCCAGCACAGCATGCTCCCCCGGCTGCCGGCGAGCCGGTGGGTGGAGCTGGTGGCCCGCTACCAGCCGGCGGCCGACCGGGTGGAGGTGGGCGGCGACTGGTACGACGCCTTCGTCCAGCCCGACGGCGACCTGGTCGCGGCGATCGGCGACGTGGCCGGTCACGACATCGAGGCCGCAGCGACCATGGGCCAGCTCCGCAACCTGGTCCGGGGCAACGCGTACGGCCGCGACGACCCGGTCGACGAGCTGATGGCCCGGCTGGACGCCACCATCTCCGGGCTGCGCATCCCGACGGCCGCCACGGCGGTGCTGGCCCGGCTGCGACCCGACCCGGCCGGCGGGGTGACGGTCACCTGGTGCAACGCCGGCCACCCGGCGCCGCTGCTGGTCACGGCCAACGGCACGGTCGGGTTCCTCGACGGCCGGCGGGAGCCGCTGCTGGGGCTGGCCCGGCCCGTGCCGCGCACCGGCCGGGAGGTGCTCCTCGCCCCCGGCGACACCCTGCTGCTCTACACCGACGGGCTGGTGGAACGCCGGGACCAGCCGATCGACGAGGGGATGGCGGAGCTGCGGGACCGGGTCGCCGCCGCCGGCGTCCGGCCCGCGGCCGAGCTGTGTGACCTGCTGCTCGGCACCGAGCAGCGGCGCGAGGACGACGTGGCGCTACTGGCCGTGCGGGCCCGCTGAGCCGTCCACGGACCGGTCGGCCGGCGTCGGTGGGCCGGCGGGTTCGGCTTCGCGGGCTAGGCTGGGGCGGGTGAAGGCCCGTCCCCCGATTCCCCGCGCCGGCCGCGTCCGCGCGGCCCTGGCGACCTCCGGCACCGCGCTGCTGCTGGCCGGGTGCAGTCTCGGCCCGCCGGAGCCCGACCCGGCCGGCGAGCCGCCCAACCTGCCGACCCCGTCGACGTCGGCGAGCGCCCCCGAGCAGCAGGTGGTGGCGACGGTGCTGGCCACGGGGCTGCGGGTGCCGTGGGCCATCGACTTCCTGCCGGACGGGGCCGCGCTGGTCACCGAGCGGGACAGCGGCCGGATCCTCAAGGTCGGGCCGGAGTCCGGCCCGGAGGGGCTGAAGGTCACCCTGGTGCAGACCGTGCCGGGGGTGGCGGCGGCCGGTGAGGCGGGGCTGCTCGGCATCGCCGTCTCCCCGTCGTACGCGGAGGACCGGTCGGTCTTCGTCTACTACACCACCGAGCGGGACAACCGGGTGGCCCGGCTGGAGCTGGGCGGCGTCCCGACCCCGATCCTGACCGGCATCCCGAAGGCGGGCAACCACGACGGCGGTGGGCTCGCCTTCGGACCGGACGGGCAGCTCTACGTCAGCACCGGTGACGCCGGCGACCGGGACGCGGCGCAGGACCGGGCCAGCCTGGCCGGCAAGATCCTGCGGATCACCCCGGCCGGCAAGCCGGCCCCGGGCAACCCGTTCCCGAACTCGCCGGTCTGGTCGCTGGGGCACCGCAACGTGCAGGGCATGGCGTGGGACGCCGCCAAGCGGATGTACGCCACCGAGTTCGGCCAGAACACCTGGGACGAGATCAACCGGATCGACCGGGGCGCGAACTACGGTTGGCCGACGGTGGAGGGGCAGGCCGGGGACAAGCGGTTCGTCGACCCGATCGTGCAGTGGCGTACCACCGAGGCGTCCTGTTCCGGGCTGGCCACGACCGGCCGGCTGCTGGTCGCCGCCTGCCTGCGCGGCGAACGGCTCTGGCTGGTGGAGCTGACCGACATCGGCACCGTGCTCGGCCAGCCCCGGGAACTGCTCACCGGCAGGTACGGCCGGCTGCGGGCGGTCACCCCCGCCCCGGACGGCTCGCTCTGGGTCGCCACCTCCAACCACGACGGGCGGGGCCAGCCGGTGCCCGAGGACGACCGGCTGCTGCGGCTGGTCTTCGCCGACGGCGGTGCCGGCCGGAGCTGACCGCCGCCGGGCCGGTCGGCGCGGCCGGACACCGGGGCACGTACCGGGCGGATCGGCCGCCCGTCCGCCGGGTTTGCCAGGATCTCTCACAGGGCAGGTCAGAATCTCAGCATGGACGGTCAGGAGAACGAGCAGCGCGGGACCGGGCACGACGCCCCGGCCCGGCGTGAGCGGCGCTGGCGACGCGACGGCCGGGCGGGGGTCGTCCGCCGGGTCGGCGTGGTGCTCGCGGTGCTGCTGGTCGGCCTGGCCGGCACGGTCATCGGGGTGTTCGCCGGCGGCCGGGTCAGCACCGACATCGGCCCGTTCCGGGCCGACCTGACCCTCGCCCCGGCCGTCCAGGGCAGCACCACCGTCGACATCCCGCCGCTGGGCGCGCTCCAGCTCAACAGCCACGACGGCCCCACCCACCTGACGGTCGGGCTGGGCGCGTTGGACCAGCGCAAGACCGAGGCGCTGATCGACGACCCGGCGAGCATCAGCCGGGCCAGCCAGTCGGCGGTGGAGGACGTACGCAACGGGGTGATGCGGCTCGGGCTGCGTACCCTCGGCGCGGCGGTGCTGGTCACCCTGCTGCTGGCCGCGCTGGTCTTCCGGGACACCCGGCGCACCGCCTGGGCCGGCGGGCTTGCGCTGGCGGTCACCGCCGGCAGTCTCGGGCTCGCCGTGGGCACCATCCGCCCCCAGGCCATCGAGGAGCCACGGTACGAGGGGCTGCTGGTCAACGCCCCGGCGATCGTCGGCGACGCCCGGCGGATCGCCAACGACTACACCCGCTACGCCGAGCAGTTGCAGCGGCTGGTCGGCAACGTCAGCCAGCTCTACACGACGGTCTCGGCGCTGCCGGTCTACGAGCCGGCACCGGGCACCACCCGGGTGCTGCACGTCTCCGACATGCACCTCAACCCGACCGGCTGGCAGCTCATCCGCACCGTGGTGGAGCAGTTCGGCATCGACGTGGTGATCGACACCGGCGACCTGACCGACTGGGGCTCGGAGCCGGAGGCGTCGTACGTCGGCTCGATCGGCCTGCTCAAGAAGCCGTACGTCTACATCCGGGGCAACCACGACTCACCCCGGACGGCCGCGGTGGTGGCCCGACAACCGAACGCGGTCGTACTGAACAACTCGACCACCACGGTGGCGGGGCTGACCATCGCCGGCATCGGTGACCCCCGGTTCACCCCGGACAAGGAGACCTCACCGGCCGGCAGCGGGCTCACCAAGCAGGTCGCCGACCAGGTCATCGGCGCGGGCGAACAGCTCGCCGCCACGGTGACGAGCGCGCCGACGCCGGTGAACATCGCGCTGGTGCACGATCCGGCCTCGGCCGGGCCGCTCTCCGGCACCTGCCCGCTGGTGCTCGCCGGGCACACCCACGCCCGGCAGGTCTCGAAGCTGCCGCAGGTGCCTGGCAAGCAGCCCACCCAGCTCATGGTGGAGGGCTCCACCGGCGGCGCCGGGCTGCGTGGCCTGGAGGGCGAGAAACCCACCCCGCTGTCGATGACGGTGCTCTACTTCGACCAGCAGAAACTGCTCCAGGCGTACGACGACATCACCGTCGGCGGCACCGGCCAGGCGCAGGTCAACCTGGAACGGCACGTGATCCAGGAGCCGGCGAAGGGCGCCGACGTCCCGGTGACGGCGACCCCCACCCGGGGCGGCCCGGAGTCGGTGTCACCCAGCCCGACCCGCTGACCGAGGCGACCACCTGCCGGGTGGCGCGGGTCGCGCGTACTCGGAGAAGGCGGGAGGCCACCGTCGGTCACGACGGCGGCCTCCCCCGGGTGGTTCAGCCCTGGACGCCGAGGCGCTCCAGGATCAGGTCGCGGACCGTCTTCGCGTCGGCCTGGCCCCGGGTGGTCTTCATGACCGCCCCGACCAGCGCGCCGGCCGCGGCGACCTTGCCACTGCGGACCTTCTCGGCGATGCCCGGGTTGGCGGCGATCGCCTCGTCGACGGCGGCGGTGAGCGCGCCGGTGTCGGAGACGACCTCCAGGCCCCGGTTGGCCATGATCTCGGTCGGCGAGCCCTCGCCGTCGACCACGCCCTCCAGCACGGTACGGGCCAGCTTGTCGTTGAGCTTACCGGCGTCGACCAGGCCCTGGAGCTCGGCGACCTGGGCCGGGGTGGCCCCGACGTCGGCCAGCTCCACGCCGGTCTCGTTGGCCCGCCGGGACAGCTCGCCCAGCCACCACTTGCGGGCGGCGGCCGGGGTCGCCCCGGCGGCGACGGTGGCCTCGATCAGCTCGACCGCGCCGGCGTTGAGCACCGACTGCATGTCCGCCTCGGACAGGCCCCACTCCTGCTGGAGCCGGCGGCGGTGCAGCCGGGGCAGCTCCGGCAGGGCGGCCTTCAGCTCCGCCACCCAGTCGGTGTCGGGCGCGAGCGGCACCAGGTCCGGCTCCGGGAAGTACCGGTAGTCGGTGGCGGTCTCCTTGGACCGACCCGGAGTGGTGTCCCCGGTGTCCTCGTGGAAGTGCCGGGTCTCCTGGGTGATCCGGCCGCCCGCGTCGAGCACCGCCGCCTGGCGCAGCATCTCGGAGCGGACCGCCCGCTCGACCGACCGCAGCGAGTTGACGTTCTTGGTCTCGGTGCGGGTGCCCCACTCCTGGCCGGGCAGGTTGAGGGAGGTGTTGACGTCGCAGCGCAGCGAACCCTCCTCCATCCGTACGTCGGAGACGCCCAGCGAGCGGAGCACGTCCCGCAGCTCGGCGACGTACGCCTTGGCCACCTCGGGGGCGAGCGCGCCGATGCCGGGGACCGGCTTGGTGACGATCTCGACCAGCGGGATGCCGGCCCGGTTGTAGTCGACCAGCGACTCGGTCGCGCCCTGGATCCGGCCGGTGGCCCCGCCGACGTGCAGCGTCTTGCCGGTGTCCTCCTCCAGGTGCACCCGCTCGATGCCGATCCGCACCAGCTCGCCGTTCACCTCGACGTCCAGGTAGCCGTCGACGCACAGCGGCTCGTCGTACTGGCTGATCTGGAAGTTCTTCGGCATGTCCGGGTAGAAGTAGTTCTTCCGGGCGAACCGGCACCACTGCGCGATGGAGCAGTTCAGCGCCAGGCCGATCCGGATGGTCGCCTCGATGGCCGCCTTGTTGGCCACCGGCAGCGACCCGGGCAGGCCCAGGCAGACCGGGCAGACCCGGGTGTTCGGCTCGCCGCCGAAGTCGGTCGGGCAGCCGCAGAACATCTTGGTGTTCGTGCCCAGCTCGACGTGGGTCTCCAGGCCGATCACCGGTTCGTAACGCGCAACGACCTCGTCGTACGCGGGCAGTGTCGTGGTCATGAGACGCTCCAGGCGCGATCCGGACAGAACCCGTCCAGCCTAATGGGGTTGCCTGGCCGCCCCACCCCCGGGTTTCGATCCCCTCGCCGATGGTCAGGCTCGCCGGTAACCCAGCCGGGTCAACGCGTCACGTGTATCGGACCACCACTGCCGGTAGGCCGGAACATCATCGAGTCTGGCCAGGGAGACCAACTCACCCAGTTGGCCGAAGTGATCGGTGGTGGAACGACTGACCCGGCCCATGATGTCGTTGAGCACCTTCTTGGGGTCGGCGATGCGCTCCACGCGTCTCGGCTGCGGGGGCAACCCCATCTCCGCATCCGTCCACCGGACGCCGAGCGCGGTGCGTAGAGCGTCGCCGTCGGTCAACAGCCAGGCCTCCGTCTCGCGGACCGGCACCACGGCGATCAATTGCTCCGCTCGATCTCCCCACAGGTGCCGCAGCGGGCGCAGCCACTCGGCGGCGACCCGGTCTGCGCTGGCACCCTGGTCGTGGTGGAAGAAGATGAGCGAGAAACTGGCGGGATTCTGCTCGACGAGCCTGATCACATCCGTCGTCGAACACGGACCCTTTCGGTCGCGCAGGGGCTGGACGTCGGCAACCTCGACCGCGTCCTCGAACTCCGATTGGCAGATCTCAGTCAGTGCCCTGGCCAGCAGCCTAGGCAGGAATTGGTCGTCGGTGACGCCCTCGGACACCAGCGCGGAGGTGAGATACCGCATCAGCCGTCCAACTCCGCCATCACCTCGAACTCGGCGATCTCCCGTGGGCTCACCACGCTGCCGGCGTCCAGCGCATCGTCGATCGTGAGCTGCTGCGCACCGGCGATCGACCGCCGACGGCTGACCCGGCTACGCGCCCTGCCGCGTTGGACCCGGCTCACCACGTCCATGAACACCGCGTCGGACCGCACAGGTTCCTGCGCGGGCTCCAGCGCCCGCAGGATCGCCGGCGAATGGCTGCTCAGCACCAACTGAGTCAGCGCGGTGCCCTCATTGCCGGCTGCCAACGCCCGTTCGACCAGGCTCCTGAGGTATCTGACGAACTGCGCCAAGCGCTGCGGGAAGATGCCGTTCTCCGGCTCCTCGAAGCAGATGAGCCCCGCGCCGCGCGGATCGTAGAGCGCCGCCAGCAGCGCGATCGCCCGGAGGGTGCCGTCGGAGGCCAACCGGGCCGAGAACGGGGCCTCCTCTCGGGTGACCACCTCCACCTGGCGTTGCCGACGCGCGTCGTCCTCGGTCAACCGCACCCGGACAACCCCGGGAATGACGGCAGCCAGATCGGCCGAGAGATCGTTCAGAGCACCCTCGGGTCGGTCCGGGCTACCTGTCTCGTCCGCCAACCGGCGGAGGGTGTTGGCAAGGTGTCCGCCGTTGGCGGACAGGCTGTCCGGATCGTCGTACGAGTCCGGGGCCCGCAGTGCGCTCGGGTCGAGGTGCAGCAGCCGCCATGACTGCATCTCCCGCTTGAGCGCATAGAGCAGCGGAAAGTCGGTGGCGGTCGTCAGGCTGGACAGCACCGTGGCCGTGGCCGCCGTGGCCGGAAGCCTGCGCTTCCGCCCCTGGTTGCCCTGCTGCCTGATGCTGAAGACCGGCCGCCCTTGGTCGTCCTGCTCGGTCTCCAACGGATCGGCACCCGGCCGGTAGACCGCCAACCGCCGTCGCTGCTCCGCGGTGAACCTCTCCATCCAGGTGTCGCCCGCGCGCCGGATTCGCCGCACCGACTCACTGATGACGTACGGGCGCTGCGTCCCGCTGCTACCCATCGACCGAAGTTCGATGGTGAGCTCGTAACGGAGCCGCGAGTGGTTGACCTCAGCGGTGTCACCGAAGGCATCGGTGACCGAGCGATCCAGCAACACCTCGACCGCGAACGACATCACCTCCAGCGACGTGCCGTCGGTGTGCTTGTGGAAGAGGTCCGCGACGTCACCCCGCATGTGCTGGGCGGCTTCCAGGACGGGATCACCGGCCAGCCTGCTCAGGAACTGGATGGCGTCGAAGAGGTTCGACTTGCCCGCCGCGTTCCGTCCGATGATCACGAGAAAGGGCGGGATGTCCAACGAGAAGTCGCGGAACGACTTGAAGCCGTCGATCTCGATTCGCGTGAGCATCCCGCCTGCCTCACAGTGCCGGTGGGGTGAACGTGCCGACCGCGGACTCCAGCGCGGCGGCCACCCGGTACATCCGGTCGTCCGCCATCGTCGGGGCCATCACCTGCAATCCGACGGGCAGCCCCGCGGAGAGGCCGCACGGCACCGAGATGCCGGGACCGCCGTACAGGTTCGTCGGGATGGTGTACAGGTCCGCCAGGTACATCTGGTACGGGTCGGCGGTGCGCGCCCCGATCGGGAACGCCACGAACGGCGTGGTGGGCGAGATCAGCGCGTCGACCTGCTCGAACGCCGCGGTGAAGTCGCGGGTGATCAGGGTACGCACCTTCTGCGCCTGGCCGTAGTAGGCGTCGTAGTAACCGGAGGAGAGCGCGTACGTGCCGACCATGATGCGCCGCTTGACCTCGGGGCCGAAGCCGGCCTCGCGGGTCAGCGACATGACCTCCTCCAGCGACCGGTTGCCGTCGTCGCCGACCCGCAGGCCGAACCGGACGCCGTCGAAGCGGGCCAGGTTGGAGGAGCACTCGCTCGGCGCGATCAGGTAGTACGCCGGCAACGCGTACCGGAAGTGCGGGCAGGAGATCTCGACGATCTCGGCACCCAGCTTCGCCAGGGTGTCCACCGACTCGCGGAACGCGGCCATCACGCCCGGCTCCGCGCCGTCGCCGGTGAACTCCTTGACGATGCCGAGCCGGACCCCGGTCAGGTCGCCGGTGGCACCCCGCCGGGCGGCGGCCACCACGTCCGGCACCGGCTGCGGGATCGAGGTCGAGTCCCGGGGGTCGTGCCCGCCGATGACCTGGTGCAGCAGTGCCGCGTCGAGCACCGTACGGGCGCACGGGCCGGGGGTGTCCAGCGACGAGGAGAACGCGACCAGGCCGTACCGGGAGGTCCCGCCGTAGGTGGGCTTCGCGCCGACGGTGCCGGTGACCGCGCCGGGCTGGCGGATCGAGCCGCCGGTGTCGGAGCCGATCGCCAGCGGCGCCTCGTACGCGGCCAGCGCGGCGGCGCTGCCGCCACCGGAGCCGCCCGGGATCCGGTCGGTGTCCCACGGGTTGTGGGTCGGGCCGTACGCGGAGTATTCGGTGGAGGAGCCCATCGCGAACTCGTCCATGTTGGTCTTGCCGAGCATCACCGTGCCGGCCTCGCGCAGCCGCTGCACGATCGTCGCGTCGTACGGCGGACGCCACCCCTCCAGGATCTTCGAGCCGACGGTGGTCGGCACGCCCTTCGTGGCGAGCACGTCCTTCACCGCCACCGGCACGCCGGCCAGCGGGCCCAGCTCCTCGCCGGCGGCCCGGCGCTCGTCCACCGCGCGGGCGGCGGCCAGCGCGCCCTCGGTGTCGACGTGCAGGAACGCGTTGACCCGGCCGTCCACCTCGGCGATCCGGTCCAGGTGGGCCCGGGTCACCTCGACGGCCGAGGTCTCGCCGGCGGCGACGAGCCCGGCGAGCTGGGTCGCGGTCATTCTGGTCAGGTCACTCATGCCGCCACGTCCTCGTCCAGGATCCGCGGGACGCGGAACCGCTGCTCCTCGGCGTCGGGCGCACCCGACAGCGCCTCCTGCGGGGTCAACCCGGGCACCACCACGTCCTCGCGGAGCACGTTGGTCAGCGGCACCGAGTGGGAGGTCGGCGGGATGTCCGCCGCGGTGACCTCGCCCACCTGGGCGACCGACTGGAGGATCACGTCGAGCTGGCCGGCGAAGGTGTCCAGCTCCTCCTCGGTGACGGCGAGCCGCGACAGTCGCGCGAGGTGCGCGACCTCCTCGCGGGAGATGGCGGCCATCGGTGCCCCCTTCGTGGCGGTGCTGCTGCGTCTGGGTGTGCCGGCCGCGCCGTCGCGGTGCGGATGACGCGCGGTGACCGGAGCGAGTCTATTGTCCTGCGGTCACGCCGACGCCTCCGACTCCCCCTCCGCCGGGCTACGCGGGCCTGGAAGCCGACCGGAAGGCCGCGGGGGCGGTCAGCGGGCGTGCCGGCGGGGGATCTCGGCGTCGGGGCTGGGCACCGGGCTGAGCGGGCGGTAGCGGGCCAGCCAGGCGGCCAGCTCCTCGGCGGGCATCGGGCGGGCGTAGAACCAGCCCTGCGCGGCGTCGCAGCCCGCCGCGTACAGCAGCCGCCAGGTCCGCTCGTCCTCCACCCCCTCGGCCACCACCCGCAGCCCGAGCGCGCCGGCCAGGTCGATCGTCGACCGGACGATCGCGGCGTCGTCGGGGTCGTCGGCCATCCCCAGCACGAACGACCGGTCGACCTTCACCTCCGACAGCGGCAGCCGGCGCAGGTGTTGCAACGACGAGTAGCCGGTGCCGAAGTCGTCCAGGGAGATGGCCACCCCGAGCTGGTGCAGCCGGGTGATGGTGGCGAGCACCCGCCGGGGGTCGGCCATCAACGCGCCCTCGGTGATCTCCAGTTGCAGCCGCTCCGGGCTCACCCCGTAGCGGGCCAGCCGGTCGGCGATCCGGTCGGCGATCTCACCGGTGTGCAGGTCGCGGACGCTGACGTTGAGCGCCGCCCGCAGGGTGACCCCGGCCGCCGACCACTTGGCGAGCTGCTCCACCACGTCGTCGATCACCCGGTGGGTGAGCAGCCGCATCACCGCGCTCTGCTCGGCCACCCGGATCAGCTCCTCCGGGTCGACCATCCCCCGGCGCGGGTGCCGCCAGCGCAGCAGCGCCTCGACGCCGACCACCTCGCCGGTGGCGATGGCGACCTGCGGCTGGTAGTACATGGTGATCTCGCCGGCATCGGCCGTCCGGTCGCCCTCCGACGGGCCGGTCGGCGCGGCACCGACCGGGGCGGGACCGACCGACGCCGGGCCCCCCGGCGCGGGGTCGACGGACGCGGGGTCGACGGACACCGGGTCGACGGACGCGGGGTCCACCGGGGCGGGACCGGCCGACGCGGGGTCGACCGGTGTCTCCGGGGGCGTCACCAGGGCCGTTCCGCCCTCCGGGGCGGCCGGGCGGCGGCGGACCGGGTCGGCGCCGGTGAGGATCCGGGCCAGCAACTCGTCGGGGTGCTCCGGTGCCGGCCGGGGCCGCCGTCGGCGCAGCCGCCACCGGACCGTGCCGCCGGTGGCGACGCCCGCCTCCCCGGCCAACCGGGACGGCAGCGCCGCGCCGTCCCCGCCCCGTACGGTCCGCCCGGCCGCCGGCCCCGCCTCCAGTACGCGCCGCAGGTCGGCCAGGAGTCCCAGCCGCTCGGCGGAGTTGTGGTCGGACTCGGCGGCGTACACGGCGACGGTGTCGTTGCGGTGCTTCGCGTCGTACATGGCCACGTCGGCGTGGCGCATCAGGGTGGCGTAGTCCTCGCCGTGGTCGGGGAAGAGCGCGATGCCGATCGAGCCGCCGACGTCCAGCGGCAGCCCGTCCAGCGACACCGGCTCGGCCAGCGCGGCGACCACCCGGTCGGCCAGTTCCCGGGCCTCGTCGACGCCGTCGAGCCCGCCGGCGACGATGGCGAACTCGTCGCCGCCGAGGCGGGCCAGCAGGTCCCGGTCGCCCACCACGTCGACCAGCCGGGCGCTCACCTCCACCAGTAGCCGGTCTCCCACCGCGTGGCCGAGCGCGTCGTTGACGTTCTTGAACCGGTCCAGGTCGATCAGCAGCAGCGCGAGGTGGGCGTCCGGCTCGTCCCGGGCGACCCGCTCGGCGTGCCGGTGCACCTGCTCGGTCACCTCGGCGAGCAGCGCCTTGCGGTTGGGCAGCCCGGTGAGCGGGTCGAGGGCGGCGAGCTGTTCCTGTTCACCGGAGAGCCGGGCCATCCGGTAGACCGCGAAGAGCGGCACCAGCACCAGCGGGATCAGCGCGGCGCTGGCCCGCGCCGCGGTCACCAGGACCGGGGCGAGCAGCAGCAGCGAGCCGGTGGAGAGCAGTTCGAACGGCAGCCCCTGCCGGGCGCTGGGCCACCACCGGCCGCCGAAGCGCAGCCGCAACGCGGTGCTGACCAGGCCGTAGTTGACCGCGAACCAGGTGCAGGTGGCGCCGCCGACCGCGACGACGTCGGTCCAGCGCAGCGGAGCGCCGTCGAAGAGGCCGCCCGGGCCGAGCCGGAGCACCAGGTAGGCGGCGGCGAGCGCGCAGGCGTACTGGGCCGCGTTGAAGGTGGTCCGCCAGACGGTGTGCCGCATCCGGGTGCCGGAGACGGCGACCGCGACGGCCTGCACCGCCACCGCCGGGCCGAGGCCCCAGCCGAGCAGGATCGCGAAGGTGAAGCAGGTGGACGGGAAGACCGCAGACGTCTGCTGGCGGCCGGACGGCACGAAGGGCCGGGCGTCGCAGGCGACGGCGAGCACCGCCATCGTCCAGAACGCCGCCGGCAGCCGGCCCGACCGGTCGACGAGGTCCAGCAGGGGTACGGCGGAGACCAGCAGCGCCAGCCCGACCACCCCGGCGACGAAGCCCGCGAACAGCGCCTCCCGCCCGGACGGGACGGAGTTGCGGGGGTCGGCGGTCGCCATCGCACCTCCCGGGCACACCCGTCGGGGTGTGCGCCGGTCGCACACCTGCCCCCATGAAACGCCCTTGGTGCCGGGACTCCCACACGACAGCCACGAATCGGTCGTAGTCGTAACTAAGTTGGTATACGACCCCAAGATTCACATCCGGGTCGCAGCCCCTCATTCCTCGACGCGGGCCACGTCGCGCGCCGCGTCGGGGCCGGCGTCGAGCAGCACCCGGAAGGCCGCCTCGTCCAGCACCGGAACCTTGAGGGTGGCCGCCTTGTCCGCTTTGGAGCCTGGATTGTCCCCCACCACCACGAAGCCGGTCTTCTTGGAGACCGAACCGGTGACCTTCCCGCCCCGGCTCTGGATCGCCTCGGCCGCCTGGTCCCGGCTGAACCCGGCCAGGGTGCCGGTCACCACCACGGTGACCCCCTCCAGCGGGCGGGGCCCCTCGTCGACCGCCTCCTCGGCCATCCGTACGCCCGCCTCGGCCCACTTGCGGACCACGTCGCGGTGCCAGTCGACGGCGAACCACTCCTTGATGCTGGCGGCGATCGTCGGACCGACGCCGTCCACCGAGGACAGCTCCTCCTGGGTGGCCGCCTCGATCGCCTCGACGGACCGGAAGTGCCGGGCGAGGGCCTGCGCGGCGGTCGGGCCGACGTGCCGGATGGACAGCGCCACCAGCACCCGCCACAGGTCGCGTTCCCGGGCCACGGCGAGGTTGTCGAGCAGCTTGGTGGCGTTGGTGCCCAGGCTGCCGTCCTTGTTGACGAAGAACGGCGACCGGGCGAGCTGCCCGGCGTCGAGGGCGAACAGGTCACCCTCGTCGCCGATGATCTCCGCGTCGAGCAGCGCGGCGGCACCCTTGTAGCCCAGCACCTCGATGTCGAACGCGCCCCGCCCGGCGAGGTGGAAGACCCGCTCGCGGAGCTGCGCCGGGCAGCTACGGGTGTTGGGGCAGCGGATGTCGACGTCGCTCTCCTTGGCGGGGGCGAGCGGCGTGCCGCAGGACGGGCAGGCGGTGGGCATGACGAACGGGCGGGCGTCGGGGGGCCGCAGCTCGACCACCGGGCCGAGCACCTCGGGGATGACGTCGCCGGCCTTGCGCAGCACCACGGTGTCGCCGATCAGCACGCCCTTGCGCTCCACCTCGCGGGCGTTGTGCAGGGTGGCCTGGGCGACCGTCGAACCGGCCACGTGCACCGGCTCCAGCACCGCGTACGGGGTGATCCGGCCGGTGCGCCCGACGCCGACCTCGATGTCGAGCAGCTTGGTGTTGACCTCCTCGGGCGGATACTTGAAGGCGATCGCCCAGCGGGGCGCCCGGCTGGTCGAGCCGAGCCGACCCTGGATCGGGACCGGGTCGACCTTGACCACCACGCCGTCGATCTCGTGCTCGACGTCGTGCCGGTGCTCGGCGTAGTGGGCGATGTACCCCGCCACGCCGGCCAGGTCGGGCACCACCCGCCAGCGGTCGCTGGTCGGCAGCCCCCACGCCTTCAGCGCCGCGTACGACTCGGACTGGGTGGCCGGCTGGAAGCCGCGCCGGGCGCCGGTGCCGTGCACCACCAGCCGCAACGGCCGGGACGCGGTGATCCGTGGGTCCTTCTGCCGCAGGCTGCCCGCAGCGGCGTTGCGCGGGTTGGCGAACGGGGCCTTGCCCTGCTCGACCAGGGCGGCGTTGAGGTCGGCGAAGCCGGCCACCGGGAAGTAGATCTCGCCGCGCACCTCCAGCAGCTCCGGCAGCTCGGGGAACTCGGCGGACGGGGTGAGTCGGGCCGGCACCTCCCGGATGCTGCGGACGTTGGCGGTGACGTCCTCGCCGGTGCGCCCGTCGCCCCGGGTGGCGGCCCGGACCAGCCGGCCCTGCTCGTAGGTGAGGTTGATGGCCAGGCCGTCGACCTTCAGCTCGCAGAGGTAGGGCACCGGGCCGCCGGCGTCCCGCTCGACCCGCTCGGCCCAGGCGGCCAGCTCCTCGTCGGCGAAGGCGTTGTCGAGCGAGAACATCCGCTCGGCGTGGCTGACCGGGGTGAAGTCGGTGGAGAAGGTGCCGCCGACCCGCTGGGTCGGTGAGTCCGGGGTACGCAGCGCCGGGTACTCCGCTTCCAGGGCCTCCAGCTCGCGCAACTGCCGGTCGAAGTCGGCGTCGGGGATGGTCGGCGCGTCGAGGACGTAGTAGCGGTACTGGTGCTCGGTCAGCTCCTGGCTCAGCGTGGCGTGCCGGTCCCGTGCCTCGGGGGTCGGCTCACCACCGGCCGCCGCCTCCTGCGCCGCGCTGACCTGCTGGGGGACCTCTTCTTCCGACACCCTGCCGCCTCCGGACACCGTTCGAACCTCCCCGTGATCACGCTACCGGAGCACGGTAACGGGCCGGTGGGACAATCCTGCCTCACCCCGTCGCGCCCGACGGGCGCCCGGGCCCGGACCGTGCGACGATCGCCGCACGTCGACGGCGGGGCGACCGCCCGGGAGAGGCAGGGGTACGGATGCCCGAGTGGGTGCGGTGGGGGCTGCTGATCGTCCTGGCGGTCGTCGCCGGCTGGGCCTGGAACGAGTGGCGGCGACGCGGTGGACGCCCGTCGAGCGGCGGCCAACGCATCCGCCCGGAACGCGGCACCCCGCCCCGGGACCGGGCCCGGCCGACCGCGCCGCCCCGCCCCCGCACCCCCACCGGTACGCCCCGGCCGGGCGAGATCTGGTGGGCGGACGTGCCGTTCCACGACGGCAGCGGCTCGAAGGTGCGGCCCTGCCTGGTGCTGCGCGCCGACGACCGGGGCGGCGACGTGCTCAAGATCACCAGCCAGGACAAGCGCGACCGGGACGACCACGTGCCGATCCCGACCCGCGACTGGGACCCGGACGCCGGCCACGACAGCTGGCTGGACCTCGCCGAGCCGCTGCGCATCCCGGTCGACGCCTTCGCCCGCCGGGCCGGCACCTGCGACCCGGCCCTGTGGCGTCAGGTCAGGCGACTGCACGGACGGCGTAGCCCGGCCTGACCGCGCGCCGCCACCGCCCGGGTCGTACCGCCAGCGGACCGGCGGGCCCACCCCGGACCCCTCCCGCCTGGCCGCGCCCCCGCCCAGGGGTCGTCCCGACCCGGTCGGCCGGGTCAGTCCCAGGCCGCGCCGAGCGTGGCGAGCTGGTCGGCGTACTCGATCCGGATGGACCAGTCGGCCGGCCAGCCGGGCAGCCCGAGGGCCGCGCCGAGGAAGGCCCCGGCCAGCGCGGCGATCGAGTCCGAATCGCCGGCGGTGGTCGCGCCCCGGGCGATCGCGGCGACCGGGTCGTCGGCGTGCCGCAGGGCGCAGAGCAGCGCGGTGGCCAGCGCCTCCTCGGCGATCCAGCCCTCACCGGTGTGCCGGCACAGGTCCCCGCCGTCGTCCGGCCCGCGGAGCGCGGCGTCGAGCCGGTCCAGCGCCTGGAGGCACTCGTCCCAGCCCCGGGCGATGAACTCCGCCGGCGAGTCCACCCCGGGCCGCTGCCACAGGTCACCGAGCCAGTCGCCCCGGTACGTCCGGCGCTGGGCCCGGGCCCGGTCCGTCAGCAGGCCGGGCAGCTCCGGCAGGGCCGCGCCGTCGCGCAGCAGCCGCACCGCGTACGCGGTCAGCTCACTGGCCGCCAGCCCGGTCGGGTGGCCGTGGGTGAGACCGGCCTGGAGCTGGGACAGCCCGGCGAGGGTGTCCAGGTCGACGTCGAGCAGCCCGACCGGGGTGACCCGCATGTTGGCGCCGCACCCCTTCGAGCCGGCCACCGTCGCCTCCTGCCAGCGCGACCCGCGCCCCAGCTCGCCGCAGGCGCGCAGGCAGGTCATCCCCGGCGCCCGGTTGTTCTCCGGGCTGGCGGCCCAGGCCAGGAACCGCCGCCGCAGCAGCGGCTCGACCGCCTCCGGCGTGTAACCGGGCGCGTCGTGCAGCGCCCACCCCACTGCCAGGGCAAGCTGCGTGTCGTCGGTGACCAGGGCCGGATCCCCGACCAGCTCACGCGGGCCGGTCGGGCCGAACCGCTGGTGGATCTCGGCGACGGAGAGGAACTCGGTCGGCTTGCCGAGCGCGTCGCCGTAGGCGAGCCCGAAGAGGGAACCGGAGGCGCGGCGGAGCGAGGAGTCGATCACGAACCCGATCATGCCTCGCACCCACCACCCCGGCCCGCCGGGACCCGACCCGCCGCCGACGGGTCGGCGGCGGGTCGGCGCCCCGAGCGCGGAGGTCGTCAGTCCCAGCAGAGGCAGAACGGGTGGCCCGCCGGGTCGGCGTAGACCCGGAAGCCCTCGCCCTCGCCGGGCAGCCGGCGGGCACCCAGGGCGAGCGCCGCCTGCTCCGCCGCCTCGATGTCGGTGACCGTGAGGTCGAGGTGGAACTGTTGCGGTCGCTCCGGATCCGGCCAGGCCGGCGGGCGCAGGTCGGGCGCCTGCTGGAAGGCGACCCGGGGCTGGTGGCCACGTGGACCGCCGAGCACCACCCATTCGTCGCCGTCGGAATCCTCCTCGGCCAACGGCAGGCCCAGCAGCTCGGCGTAGAAGCCGGCCAGGGCCCGTGGGTCCGGGCAGTCGATGACCACGGTACGCAGCATTCCAATCATGACCGCCATCCTGCCCACCAGGTACGACAGGAAACCCTCACTCCTCGTGCAGCCGCCGTCCGGCGTCCCGGCAGGCGGTCAGCACCGCCCGGGCGTACTCCGGGGTGGCCCCGGCCAGGCCGCAGGCCGGGGTGACCACCACCTGCTCGGCGAGCTGCCGGCGCGGGAAACCGAGCCGGTCCCAGAGCGTGCGTACCCGGTCGGCGACCTGGGCCGAGGTCGGCGCGCGACCGGCCGACGGCGGCAGCGTCGGCGCCGCGCCGGCCAGCAGGCCGAGCCCGGCGTCGAGCGCCTCGCCCAACGGGTCGAGGTCGGTGACCAGGGCGAGGTCCAGCGCCACCCCCACCGCCCCGGCGGTACGGATCAGCTCCAACGGCACGTCCGGGGCGCAGCAGTGCACCACCGTCGGCGCCCCGACCGCCTCGATCACCTCGGCCAGCAGCGTGCGGGCGACCGCGGTGTCGACCGGCCGGTAGGTGCCCAGACCACTCTCGGTGCGGATCCGGCCGGCGAGCGCCGCCGGCAGGGACGGCTCGTCGAGTTGGAGCAGCACCGACGCCCGGGGCAGCCGGCGGGTCACCGCCGCGACGTGCAGCCGCAGCCCCTCCGCCAGGGACGCGGTGAGGTCACGGACCGCACCCGGGTCGCGCAGCATCCGGCCACCGATCGGCAGCTCCACCGTCGAGGCCAGGGTGAACGGCCCGGCCGCCTGGACCTTCACCGGCCCGGCGTACGCCTCGGCCTGCTCGGCGAGCTGGTCCAGGTCGCGTTCCAGCAGGTCCCGGGCCCGACGCAGGTCCCGGCCGGGGCGCGGGGCGATCCGCCAGCGGGCGGCGTACAGCTCGACGGGCAGCTCGACCAGCAGCCCGCCGGTACGCCCGACCAGGTCGGCCCCGGGGCCCCGGGCCGGCAGTTCGGGCAGGTGGGGAAGGGCGGGCAGTTCACCGAGGACGACCCGCTGCGCCTCGGCGATGTCGGTGCCGGGCAGCGAACCGATGCCGGTCGCCGCGCCCGCCGGCCAGGGCCAGAGCTGTTCAGTCACGGCCGAAGGGTAACCCTGCCGACGCCGTCAGCCGGTGATGGTGGCGGAGCCGAGCACCACGTCCCCGGCCGGATCCGGCCGGTAGGCCACCACCGCCTGCCCGGCGGCCACCCCACGGACCGGGCGGCGCAGCTCGGCGGTGAGCGTGTCGCCGTCCAGCGCCACGGTGGCCGGGACGACGTCGCCGTGCGCCCGTAGCTGGACCTCGCACTCGACCGGCGTGGTCGGCCGCTGCGCGCCGGTCCAGACCGGACGGGTGGCGCGCACCCGGGAGACCTCCAGCGCCTCGGCGGGGCCGACGGTGACCGTGTTGGTCTTCGGGGTGATGGAGAGCACGTAACGCGGGCGGCCGTCCGGGGCGGGCCGGTCGAGGTGCAGGCCGCGCCGCTGGCCCACCGTGTAGGCGTACGCGCCGGTGTGGCTGCCGACCACCGCGCCGGTCAGCGCGTCGACCACGTCGCCGGGCGCCTCGCCCAGCCGCCCGGCGAGGAAGCCCCGGGTGTCGCCGTCGGCGATGAAGCAGATGTCGTGCGAGTCGGGCTTGTCGGCCACGGCCAGGCCACGCCGGGCCGCCTCGTCGCGGACCTGCGCCTTGGTGGAGTCGCCGAGCGGGAAGACCGACCGGTCGAGCTGCGCCCGGGTCAGCACCGCGAGGACGTACGACTGGTCCTTGGCGAGGTCGACGCTGCGGCGCAGCAGGCCGTCGGGGCCGAGCCGGGCATGGTGGCCGGTGACCACCGCGTCGAAGCCCAGGGCCACGGCCCGGTCCAGCACCGCCGCGAACTTAATCTTCTCGTTGCAGCGCAGGCAGGGATTCGGGGTACGCCCGGCCGCGTACTCGGCGACGAAGTCGTCCACCACGTCCTCGTGGAACCGGTCGGCCATGTCCCACACATAGAACGGAATGCCGAGCACGTCGGCGGCCCGCCGCGCGTCCCGGGAATCCTCCAGCGTGCAGCACCCCCGCGCCCCGGTCCGATACGTCTGCGGATTCCGGGCCAGCGCCAGGTGCACCCCGGTCACGTCGTGCCCGGCCGCCACCGCCCGCGCCGCCGCGACGGCGGAGTCCACCCCGCCCGACATCGCCGCCAACACCCTCACCAGCCCACGCTCCCTTCCACCCCGAGCCTACCCACCCACACCCGATCCCCACCCCACGCCCACGCCCGCGCCCCACGCCCACCACGCCCCACGCCCCGGCGCCCCACGCCCCGCGCCTCACGCGGTGATCAAGAGCTTTACGTCATCCAAAACCCCGGCTCTGACACAAACCTCTTGATCACCAAGCACGACCGGCGGATCCCCGACAGCACCGGCCGGATGCGGGGCTGCGCAGGAAGGTTGGCACGGCGCGTACGACGGCACCGCCGACCTGGTCCATCTCACCGGCGGCGTGTCCGTCAACGCCGGGGGCTCGCGGTGGGAGACACGGCCGCAATCGACACGTGTCCCAGACCCCGGATGCGTGCGGTGATCAAGAGGTTTGGGTCAGATGGCGGCGGGATTCCGACGCAACTCTCTTGATCACCGGGAGGCAGAGCGGGAGCCGAGCGGGGGCCGAGCGCGGGAGGCAGAGCGCGGCCGAGCGCGGGAGCAGCGCGGGAGGGCAGCGCGGGAGGGGGCGCGGGAGGGGGGCGGGGGCGTATGGGTGGGTTAGCGGGGGGTGCGGAGGGCGGCGGCTCGGCGGGCGCGGTCGACGGCGGCGGGGAGAGCGGCGATCAGGGCGTCGATGTCGGCGGGGGTGCTGGTGTGGCCGAGGGTGAAGCGCAGCGAGGAGCGGGCGCGGTCATGGTCGGCGCCCATCGCGAGCAGCACGTGGCTGGGCTGGGCCACCCCGGCCGAGCAGGCCGAGCCGGTCGAGCAGGCGATGCCCTGGGCGTCGAGCAGGAGCAGCAGCGCGTCCCCCTCGCAGCCGGGGAAGGAGAAGTGCGCGTTGCCGGGCAGCCGGTCGGCGGGGTCGCCGTTGAACACCACCTCGGGCACCGCCTCCCGGACCCGCCGGACCAGGTCGTCGCGGAGCGCGGCCACCCGGGCGGCGTACTCCTGCTGGCCCTTCACGGCGGACTCGACGGCGACCGCGAAGGCCACGATGCCGGCGCTGTCCAGGGTGCCGGAGCGTACGTCCCGTTCCTGCCCGCCGCCGTGCAGCAGCGGGGTGGCGGCGACATCCCGGGCGAGCAGCAGCGCACCGACCCCGGCCGGGCCGCCGAGCTTGTGCCCGGTCACGGTGAGCGCGGAGGCCCCGCTGGCCGCGAAGTCGACCGGCACCTGGCCGACCGCCTGGACCGCGTCGGTGTGGAACGGCACCCCGTGTTCGGCGGCGACCGCGGCCAGCCCGGCCACCGGCTGGACGGTGCCCACCTCGTTGTTGGCCCACATCGCGGTCACCACGGCGACCCGGTCGGCGTGCCCGGTCAGCTCGGCCCGGAGCAGCTCCGGGTCGAGCCGGCCGGCGGCGTCCGCCGGCAGCCAGCCCACCTGGGCACCCTCGTGCCCGGCGAGCCAGTCGACCGCGTCGAGGACGGCGTGGTGCTCGACCGCGCTGGAGACGACCCGGACCCGGTCGGGGTGCGTGGCACGCCGGGCCCAGAAGATGCCCTTCACCGCGAGGTTGTCGCTCTCCGTGCCGCCACCGGTGAAGATCACCTCGGACGGGCGGGCGCCCAGCGCCGCGGCCACCCGCTCGCGGGACTCCTCCACCCGCCGCCGGGCACGCCGGCCCGCCGCGTGCAGCGACGACGCGTTGCCGACCTCGCGGGCGGTGGCGACGTACGCCTCCAACGCCTCGTCGAGCATCGGGGTCGTCGCCGCGTGATCCAGGTATGCCATCACGGTCCAGCCTAACGGCCGGTGACCCGCCCGCCGGACGCCGGACCCGGCCTCCCCCTGAGTCACGCGCGCAGCGACCGCTCTACAGTGCCTGCCCACCGCACCGGAAGCCGGACGCGGATCAGGGCCGACACGGCCGGCACGATCGCCGGAGGCGGTTCCTCCGGCCGGAACGCGTTCCGGCCGCACCCTCGGCACCGAAGCACCGTCGCGGAGAGAAGCGCCGGTGAAGAGAGTGGAGCCGGTGAAGAGAGTGGAGCGCACACGCGTCCGGGAACGGCGGCGGTGGACGTTACAGTCGGGCATGCCCCACGGAAGGCGACCGGCCCGGTGACGGCGCTCGGAGGAGCCGGGCCGGACCTGATCCACCACCCCCGGACGATCTCGCGGAGCGGTGCCGCGCCGGCGACGAGGCCGCGCTGCGGGAGGCGTACGACCGGTTCGGCCGGGCGATGTTCCACCTGGCGACCAGCACGCTGGCCGACCGCAGCGACGAAACCGCACCTGCACGTCGCGAATCTCCCGGACGTTCCGGGGTATTACGAGGTCTGGCTGATCAACCCGCGGAACATGGAGATGTTCTCGGTCGGTGTGCTGCGCGACGGCACGGGCGACGTCCTGCTTCCACTGCCGCCGAACGTGGATCCTCAGGCGCACTCGGTGGTCGACGTCTCCGCGGAGCAGTACGACAACAAGCCCGCCCACTCCGGCGACAGCCTGCTGAGGGGCACCCTGACGGGCTGATCGGCGGGCCGGCTCAGCTCCCCGGCCCGCCGATCAGCTCCATCCGGACGCCCTGACGGTCGACCCGTCACTTGCGCTTGCGGATCTCCTCGGCGGCCTGCGGGACGACCTTGAACAGGTCGCCCACCACGCCGTAGTCGGCCAGCTCGAAGATCGGGGCCTCGCCGTCCTTGTTCACGGCGACGATCGTCTTCGAGGTCTGCATGCCGGCCCGGTGCTGGATCGCGCCGGAGATGCCCAGCGCGACGTAGAGCTGCGGGGAGACGGTCTTGCCGGTCTGGCCCACCTGGAACTGGTGCGGGTAGAAGCCGGAGTCGACCGCCGCGCGGGACGCGCCGACGGCACCGCCGAGCAGGTCGGCCAGCTCCTCGACCAGCTTGAAGTTGTCGGCGTTGCCGACGCCCCGACCGCCGGAGACGACGATGCCGGCCTCGGTCAGCTCGGGGCGGGAGCCCTTCTGCTCGGCGATCCGGTCGACCACCTTGGCCAGCTTGTCGGCGTCGGTCACCGCGACGGTGAGCTGCTCGACGGCCGGGGTGGCCGCCGCCGGCGTCGGGTTGACCGAGTTCGGCCGGACGGTGACCAGCGGCAGGCCCCGGGTGACCTTGGACTTGACGATGGCGGAGCCGGCGAAGGCGACCTGGGTGGCGGTGCCGTCGGCGTCCAGCCCGACCACGTCGGTCAGGATGCCGTTGTCGAGCTTGACGGCCAGCCGGGCGGCGATCTCCTTGCCCTCCTGGGCCGAGGCGAGCAGCACGGCGGCCGGCTGCACCCGCCTGACCAGCTCGGCCAGTACGGTGGCCTTGGGGGCCACCAGGTAGCCGTCGATCTCCTCGCCCTCGGCGGCGTAGATCTTCTCCGCGCCGTACTCGCCGAGCTTGGCGCTCAGCGCCTCGGCGGCACCGGGGCCACCGAGCACCACGGCGCTCGGGGTGCCCAGCTCGCGGGCGAGGGTGAGCATCTCCAGGGTGACCTTCTTGACGCCGAATTCCTTGGTGGCTTCGACGACGACGAGAACCTCAGCCATGTCCAGACCTCTCACACGAACTTCTCGGTGGCGAGGAACTCGACCAGCTTGACGCCGCCCTCGCCCTCGTCGGTGATCTTGGTGCCGCTGGAGCGCGGCGGGCGCTTGGTGTGCTCCAGCACGGCACTGGTCGCGCCGTCGAAACCCACCTCGGTCGATGCGACGCCGAGATCGCCCAGGGAGAGCGTCTGCACCGGCTTCTTCTTGGCGGCCATGATGCCCTTGAAGGACGGGTAGCGCGGCTCGTTGATGGTGTCCCAGACGGAGACCACGGCCGGGGTCGAGGCGGTGACCACCTCGTAGCCCTCCTCGGTCTGCCGCTCGACGGTCAGCGTGGCGCCGTCGACGGCGAGCTTGCGCGCGCCGGTGAGGGCGGCGACGCCCAGCCGCTCGGCGATCATGTGCGGGATGACCTGGACCCGACCGTCGGTCGACTCGGCACCGCAGATGACCAGGTCGGCGCCGAGCTGACCGAGCGCGGCGGCGAGCACCTTGGAGGTGGCCACGGCGCAGGACCCGTGCAGGGCGTCGTCGAGGACGTGCACGGCCTTGTCGGGGCCCATGGAGAGCGCCTTGCGGATCGACTCGGTCGCCCGGTCCGGGCCCATGGTCAGGATGGTGACCTCGCCGCCGTGCGCCTCCTTGATCTTCAACGCCTCTTCGATGGCGTACTCGTCCATCTCGTTGATGACGTTGTTCGCCGAACCGCGGTCGACGGTGTTGTCGTCAGCACGCAGGTTGCGGTCCGCGCCCGAATCGGGCACCTGCTTGACGAGTACGACGATGTTCATCGCGCTTCGACGACCCTCCTGTTTGGTGGTGCGATTGCTCGCCCGGTCACGGGCGGAGCTTCGCGCGTCCGTTGACGCCCGGTCAACCGCGGGCCGCTGTGCACTTGCCCACGGAAACTATGTTACCTGCCAGTAGCATCCACTCTCCGGGCACTCGGAGTGACACAACTCACCAGCACCCGCCGCGCTGGGTAAACTCCCCCAAAGGGAGGTGTCATGACATGTCAGTACGAGACGAGCGTGGTCCGGATCGGCCGACCGTCGCCGACGCCGCCCCCGGACGCTGCCGGCGGACGACGCCCACGGAGACGTACCGGTGCGCCTGCGGAAGGGTGCGGGACGACTGCGTCCGGCACACCGTGCACGCGCTCTGGTCGGCCACGGCCGCCGACCCGGACGACACCTGATCCGGTCAGGCCGGCTCGGCCAGGGCTCCCCTGATCCGCTCGATGGCGGCCGCCTCGGCCGGCGCCACCTCCCGGTCCACCCGGGCCACCTGCTCCGCCGCCGCGAGCACCAGGTCGCGGTACGCCGACAGGTCCCGCGGCGACTTCGCCCGCAGGATGTCGACCGCCCGACCCAGCGCCGGCAGCACCACCGACTCGACCTCCAGGGCCGAGTCGTGCGGCAGCCGGGGCAGCGGGCCGGTGGTGAGCGCCTCCCGCACCAGCCCGCTGGCATCGGCGAACGCCCCGGAGGCGGCGAAGCTCTCCTGGATCATCGCGAACATCCCGGGCTCGGCGTTCGACACCAGGAAGACCGCCCCGAAGGCGCCCGTCTTGAGAACCTGCCGCTCGTCGTCCGTCAGCCGCTGCTCCATCATCACGGAGTGTAGACGTACGGGGTGGTCGTGGTGACCGGGACGAAGCCAAGCCGCTCCAGGACCGGCCGGCTGTCCTCCGAGGCGTCCACCTGGAGCAACGTCTTGCCCCGCTGGTCGGCCAGCCGGGCCCGGTACGCCACCAGCCCCCGGTAGATGCCCCGGTGCCGCCACTGCTCCAGCGTCGAGCCACCCCACAGGCTGGCGAAGCCGGTGCCGTTCAGGTAACGCACCCAGCCGGCGCTGACCACCGTCTCCCCCGCCTCGGCCACCACCACGGTGATCGACTGCGGGTCCGCCTCGATCTCCCGGGCCAGGCCGGTGACCAGGTGACTGCGGTCGCTGCCCCAGACCTCCTCCTCCATCGCGGCGATCCGCTCCAGGTCGACCCGGGTGGTCACCTCACGCAGCCGTACCCCCTCGGGCAGCACCGGGACGGCGCCGGCCAGCGGCGCGACCGGCCCGATCAGGACGGTCTCCCGGTCCTCCGGCTCGAACCCGGCCGCCCGCAGCCGGTCCGGCAGGTCGGCGGGCTCGTCGTGGCTGTTGTGCTTCCACTCCACCGACTCGCCGCGCTGCCGGAACAGCTCGACCTGCCGGGCGATCAGCGCGTCCAGGTCCGCCCCGGCCAGCCCGTCCAGGCTGCGGTAGGTGAGGAAGCCGCCGTGGTCCAGGCCCAGGATCCGCACCAGCGGCCCGTCCCGTTCGACGGTGACCCCGGCGGGCACCGGGTCCGGGATCTCCGGTCGGATCTGGCGGTCGTAGGTGTCGCGTAGCGTGGTGGCGTCAAGATCGGTCATCACTCCAGGCTATGCCGGGAACAAAGCGGATAATCAGCGTCGTGTGGCAGGCGATCAGACGGTGGTTCGACCCGTCGGCACCCCGATCCGTGGGGGCCACCCCGGACTACCGCTTCTCGCTGGCCAACGAACGGACCTTCCTGGCCTGGCTGCGGACCGGGCTGGCACTGATCGCCGGTGGGCTGGCCACCGCCCAGTTCCTGCCGCCGCTGCCGCTGCGGCACCTGCGGGAGGTGATCGCCGTGGCGCTGCTGCTGCTCGGCGCGACGGTGGCCGTCCGGGCGGTGGACCACTGGGCGCGGACCGAACGGGCCATCCGGCTCGGCGACGAGCTGCCGGCCTCCCGCTTCCCGGCGGTGCTCGCCCTGATCGTCGCGGTGGGCGCCCTGCTGCTGGTGGTGGCGATCCTGGTGAAGGGGGCGGGCGGGCGGTGACCCGGGACCCCGGCCTGCAACCGGAACGCACCCGGCTGGCCTGGCGACGCACCGCGCTGGCGCTCACCGTGGCCACCGTGCTGGCGGTCCGGCTGGCGCTCACCGGGGGCGTGGCCGGCGCACTGCTCGCCGCAGCCGCCGTCCTGGTCTGGGCGGGGGCGCTCGCGGTCGGCTGGGGGCGGGCCGCGGGTCGCGGTCCGGTCCGGGTCGGCACCCGGGCGGTGCCCCTCCTCGCCCTGGGCACGGCCGGCCTGGCGCTGCTCTCCGTGCCGCTGGTGCTGCATGGGGTGTGGTGAGGCACGGCGCTGCGCCATGATGGGGGCATGGCCCGGCTCTACATGCTGTTGTTCCTCATCCAGGTGGTGCTCGCCGCCTGCGCGCTGATCGGCTGCCTCTCCGCCGAGGACGGCGCGACCCGAGCGCTGCCCCGGATCGCCTGGGTACTGATCATCCTGGTCTTCCCGCTGGTCGGCTCGATCGCCTGGTTCGTCGCCGGCCGCCCGGCCCCGGCGGACGGCCCCCAGAAGGGTTGGCTGGCCGGCGGGGGCACCGGCCCCCGCCGACCGGCCGCGCCGGACGACGACCCCGAGTTCCTGAAGTCGATCGACGAGCGCTCCCACCGGGACGACGCCGCGCTCTTCCAGCGCTGGGAGGACGACCTGCGCCGCCGGGAGGACGAGCTGCGCCACCGGGAGGGTGACCCGCCACGCGAGGGTGACCGGCCCGAGGTCTGACCGCCGAGGCGTCAGGCCAGCGAGGCGTCAGGTCGGCGAGGCGTACGCGGGCGGCCGGACCGACGGCCTCCGGGCGCGGGCCGGGGTCACACCCGACGCTTGAGCGCCCGCACCGCCAGCGGGGCGAAGACGGCGGCGATGCCGGCCGCCCAGAGCAGCGACTGGACCACCGGGCCGACGACCGGCCCGCCCACCAGCAGCCCGCGCAGCGCGTTGGCGACGATGGTCACCGGGTTCACCTCGACCCAGTGCTGGAGCCAGGACGGCATGGTCTCGGTCGGCACGAACGCGTTGCTGGTGAAGCTGAGTGGGAAGATCACCATGAAGCCGAAGATCTGCACCTTGTCCGGCTCACTGACCAGCACCCCGACCAGCACCGAGATCCAGGCGGCGGCGAGTGAGAAGGCCAGCAGCAGGGCGAACGCGGCGAGCAGGCCGGGCAGGCCGTTGCCGAGCCGGAAGCCGAGGACGAGCCCGACGCCGAGCAGCAGCGCCAACGACCACGCCTGCTTGACCGTGTCGGCCACGATCCGGCCGGCGAGCGGGGACCAGCGGGCCACGGGCAGTGCCCGCAGCCGGTCGAAGACGCCCTTGGTGAGGTCCTGGTTGAGGCCGAAACCGGTGGTCATCGTGGCGAAGAAGGCGTTCTGCACGATGATGCCGGGCAGGGCGAAGGTGAGATAGTCGCCCGGGCTGCCGGAGATCGCCCCGCCGAAGACGTACGTGAACAGCAGCACGAACATCACCGGCTGGATGCTCAGGTCGAGCAGTTCCATCGGGTTGTGCTTGATCTGCACCAGGCTGCGCCAGGCCAGGGTGCCGGTGTGCCGCAGCCCGGCGGTCAGCCCGAGCCGGCGGGCCGGGGCGGCGGGGGCCGAGGGGGCGACGACGGTGGCGGCGGTCATGCCGGGCTCCTCTCCAGGTTGTCGGCGGACTCGTCCTCGGCCCGGTGGCCGGTGAGCGAGAGGAAGACCTCGTCGAGGCTGGACCCGCGCAGGGCCAGCTCGGCCAGGTGCACCTCGGCGTCGTCGAGGCGGCGGACCACCGCGGGCAGCACACCCGGGTCGTTCACCGGCACGGTGACCGTGGTCTGGGTGACCTCCGGGGTCGCCCCGGCCACGTCGCCCACGACGGCGAGCACGGTGGACAGGTGGGCGGGGTCCGCCGGTCGTACGGTGAGCACCTGACCGCCGGTCTTGGCCTTCAGCTCCTCCGGGGTGCCCTGGGCGATCACCCGGCCGTGGTCGACCACGGCGATCTCGCTCGCCAACTGGTCGGCCTCCTCCAGGTACTGGGTGGTGAGCAGCACGGTCACCCCGTCGGCGACCAGGCTCCGGACGATGTCCCACAGCTCGTTGCGGCTGCGCGGGTCGAGCCCGGTGGTCGGCTCGTCGAGGAACAGCACCTGCGGCCGGCCCACCAGGCTGGCCGCCAGGTCGAGCCGGCGGCGCATGCCACCGGAGTAGGTCTTCGCCGCCCGGCCGGCGGCGTCGCTGAGTTGGAAACCGGCCAGCAGCTCGGCGGCCCGGTCCCGGGCGGCCGGCCGGGACAGCCCGAGCAGCCGGCCGATCAGCAGCAGGTTCTCGGTGCCGGTCAGGTTCTCGTCGACCGAGGCGTACTGGCCGGTCAGGCCGATGAGCTGGCGGACCCGGTGACCGTCGCGGCGGACGTCGTACCCGCCGACGGTGGCGTGCCCCTCGTCGGGGGTGAGCAGGGTGGCGAGCACCCGTACCGCAGTGGTCTTGCCGGCGCCGTTGGGGCCGAGCAACCCGAAAACCGTCCCGGCCGGGACCTCCAGGTCGACCCCGGCCAGGGCGGTGGTCGCGCCGAAGCGACGCACCAGCCCCTCGGCGCGGATGGCGTATGTCATCAGAACTCCCGTCGTTATCGCTGGTCGTCCAACGATGAGCGAGGGGTCTGACGTTACGTCGGCAGCGGCGGACATTCCGCTGATTTAGCCGTCGACAGAAAGACCCGCCGCCGCCGGCTGCCCGGCGACGGCGGTGGCGGCGCGGTCAGGCCAGGTTCGACGAGCGGGGGTACGCGTCGGTCGGGTCGGTGAGCACGTTGACCAGGTACGGCACCCCGGCGTCGAACGCCCGGGTCAGGGCCGGGCCGAGGTCGGCGGCCTTCGCCACCGTCTCGCCGGCCCCGCCGAGCGCCTCGACCACCTTGTCGTAGCGCAGCTCCGGCTGGAGGTCGGCGGCGACGTCGTAGCCGTACATGGTCCGCATCGGGTGCTTCTCCAGGCCCCAGATGCCGTTGTTGCCGACCACGATGACGACCGGCAGCTTCTGCCGGACCAGGGACTCCACGTCCATCAGCGAGAAGCCGGCCGCGCCGTCGCCCATCAGCACGCAGATCTGCCGGTCCGGGTGGCTGACCCGGGCCCCCATCGCGTAGCCCATCCCGGTGCCCAGGCAGCCGTACGGGCCGGGGTCGAGCCAGGTGCCGGGCTGGGCCGGCTCCAGGTAACGGCCGGCGTACGAGACGAAGTCACCGCCGTCGCCGATGGTGATCGCGTCCGGGGCGAGGGCCCGGCGCAGCTCGCCGTAGACCCGGGCCGGGCGGATCGGGTCGGTCTCGGCGGCCATCTCCTCGGCGTCGCGCGCCTTCGCCGCTTCCTCGGCGGTGCGGAGCTTGGCGATCCAGTCGGCGTGGTCGGCCCGGTCACCGGTGTGGTCGGCGAAGGCGGACAGGATGAGCCGCAGGTCACCGGCCGGGCTGGCGGCCGGCTGGACGTGCCCGGCCCGCTGGCTGGGAGCGTCGACGACGTGCACCACCGCCGCGTCGCCGAAGTCGCCGAAGCCGAGCCGGAAGTCCAGCGGGGTGCCGACGACGACCACCACGTCGGCGCCGTTCAGCGCGACCCGGCGCGCCTTGGCGAAGGCCAGCGGGTGCGCCGGCGGGAGCGCGCCCCGGCCCATGCCGTTGGCGAAGACCGGCACCTGCAACGCCTCGGCGGCCTCGCGGAGCGCGGCGACCGCGTTGCCGGCGTACACGTCGGAGCCGGCGATGATCACCGGGCGGGCGGCGGCGGCGATCAGCCGGGTCGCCTTCGTCACCTCGTCCGGGTCGGGCTCGACCGGTGCGACGGTGGCCGGTTCGGCCAGCTCGGCGTCGCCGACGGAGAAGACCGCCTCCAGGGGGAAGTCGAGGAAGACCGGGCCGCGGTGCGGGGTGAGCGCGGTGGTCAGGGCGGCGGAGACCGCGCGGGGGATGTCGTCGGCGGTGAAGACCGTCTCGGCGTGCTTGGTGACCGGGGCGACCAGCGGCAGGTGGTCCATCTCCTGGAGGCTGCCGGAGCCCCAGCGGAACTGCGGGGCCCGCCCGCCCAGCACCAGCACCGGGGAGGCGTTGAAGTATGCGCTGGTCAACCCGGAGATGCCGTTGGTGACGCCGGGGCCGGCGGTGAGCACGGCCAGGCCGGGGCGGCGCTGGAGCTTGGCCACCGCCTCGGCGGCGAAGACGGCGGACTGCTCGTGCCGGACGTCGTAGAGCGGGAAGCCGGCCCGGTGGGCCGCGTCGTAGAGCGGGAAGACGTGCCCGCCGGAGAGGGTGAACATCTCCCGTACGCCGTGCGCGCGCAGCGCCGCCAGCGCCAGCTCTCCGCCGTGACCCTCGACCCGTTCCGTCATCGCCGCTCCCCTCGTCCCATGACCGGAGTCACACGTTACTGGCCGGTACGCGGAATGTGAACTCTTCTCGGCTCGGTGCGGGGCCGGCGGCCGGACGGGTCGCCGGCCCACGCCGGGGGGTCAGCGGCCGGTGAAGTCCGGCTTGCGCTTCTCGACGAAGGCGGCCATGCCCTCCCGCCGGTCGTCGGTGGCGAAGAGCGCCGCGAAGAGCTGACTCTCCCAGGCCAGCCCGGAGTTGAGGTCCATGTCCAGGCCGCCGTCGACCGCCAGCTTGGCCGCCCGCAGCGCCTGCACCGGGCCGGTCAGGTACGGCTTCACCAGCGCGACCGCGGTGTCGTAGACCTCCGCCGCCGGGGCGACCCGGTCGGCCAGGCCGATCCGCAGGGCCTCCTGCGCGTCCACCATCCGGCCGGACATGATCAGATCCTTGGCGCGGGCCGGGCCGACCAGCCGGGCCAGCCGCTGGGTGCCGCCGGCCCCGGGGATGATGCCCAGCTTGATCTCCGGCTGGCCGAGCTTGGCGTCCTCGGCGACCACCCGCCAGTCGCAGGCCAGGGCCAGCTCGCAGCCGCCACCGAGGGCGTACCCGGTGATCGCCGCGACCACCGGCTTGGGGATCCGGGCGATCGCGCCGAGGGCGCTGGACAGGTCGGCGGCCCGCCCGGCCATGTCCACGTAGGACATGTCGGCCATCTCCTTGATGTCCGCACCGGCGGCGAAGACCTTCTCCCCGCCGTACACGATGACGGCACGGACGGCCGGGTCGGCGGTGGCCGCCGTGGCGGCGGCCCGCAACTCCTCCTGGACCTGCTTGTTCAGCGCGTTCATCGGCGGCCGCTCCAGCCGGATGGTGCCGATGCCGTCCCTGGTCTCCAGCCGCACGAACTCGCTCACGCTGCCCTCACTTCCTCGTCGAAGTCGCGTGCCAACCTTACGGGCCCGATCGTTGGGGAACGTAGTCTGGTGTCCGCCCACCGGCCCCGGGAGTCCAGCGATGATCACGTATTACGACGACAGGTCGGTGCAGGTCACCTCCGCCGCGATCCGGGTCGACGGGCGGACCTTCCCGCTGGCCGAGATCGGCATGGTCTGGCACCGCCGGGGCAGCCGCTCGTGGCGGGTACTGGCCGGGCGGGGAGCGCTCGGCGCGGCCCTGGCCGGTCCGCTGGTGGCGGCGGCGCTGGGCATCGCGCTGGCCGTCTGGCTGCACCGCTCGCTCACCGTCACCATCGCCGTGGTGGGGGCGTCGGTCCTGGTCGGGCTCGCCGTCGGCCCGGTCGCCGACCTCCTCTTCGAACATCTCGACCGGTCGTACGCCCGGGGCAGCCGGCAGCGGGAGATCTGGGCCCGCTGGCGGGGGCAGCCGGTGCTGCTGCTGCGCACCGGCGACGCACTGCGCTTCGGGAAGATCTACCGGGCGGTGCAGCGGGCGGTGGAGAACGCCGGGCCGGGCAGCCGGTCGGCGGTGCAGAGCGCGATCGGCCCGTCCGGCACCAGCCCGAGGCCACGCAGCAGGTCGTAGCCCGGCCCGGCGCACCCGGATTGGCCGGACACCGGGCCGGCCGAGGGTGGCCGCGGACTCGCCCGACAGCAGCGCCGGCCGGCCCGACATCGGGCGCGGAAGGTCGGGCGCGGGAGCGGGCACGCGTTGCCGGTGAATGGTTAGAGTTAGTGATGACCCTCTATTACCGGGACGACACGGTGCAGGTGACCTCCGAGTCGATCCGGGCAGGCGGGCACTTCGTGCGGATCGCGGACGTGGCGTACGTCTGGCATGCCCGGGGAGCGACCACCATGGCCGTCCGGTCCCGGGTCCTGGGCCGTGGCGTGCTGGTGCTGCTGCTCTCCCTACCGCCGTTGGTCGCGTTGGTCTGCGTGGTCTCGCTGGTCTGGTCGGCGCAGGACCGGGGCAACTGGAAGCTGGCCCTGGGCATCCTGGCCGCCTGCGTGGTCGGGGCGCTCGCCCTCACCCCCTTCCTGGAGCTGCCGCTGGGCTGGCTGGACCGCTCCTACGAACGCGGCAACCGGGTGAACGAGCTGTGGGTGCAGCACCTCGGGCAGGAGGTGCTGCTGCTGCGCACCCCTGACGCGCTGCGGTTCGGGCAGATCTACCGGGCCGTGCAACGCGCCGTCGAACAGCAGGGGGGACACCGATGAGCACCCGTCCGGGCGAGTGACCCGGGGGCGGGCCTCCGACGGCAGGCCGGCCGACGGGAGCCGTACGGCGGCACTGGCCGCCGGAACGCACACTGGTCACATGGCCATTCCCCTGCCCCGCCCGGCCGCCGTCGTCGGCCTCACCCGCTCCGCCCTCGACCAGGCGCTCGGCTCGGCCGCCTCGTTCGCCGCCGTACCGGCCCGCGCCTTCGCGGTCCTCGACGGGGTGGAGGCGCTGCTGGCCCGGATCAACGGGGTGGTGGACCGGATCGAGGGCACCCTGGACCGCACCGACCGGGTGCTCGCCGACGCCGAGGGGGCGGTCCGGGAGGTGGCGGTGATCAGCGCCGCCGCGACCACCGCGATCGAGACGGCCACCGAGGTCGCCGCCGGGGCGGCCGTGGTGGTGGCCGGGGCCGGGTCGGTGGCGGACCGGGCCGCCGCGACGGTGGACACCGCGCAGGGTGCCGCCACCGTCGCCGCCGATCTGATGGCCGCGTACGAGCCGGCGTTGCGCCGGGGCGCGCCGATGGCGAACCGGTTCGTCGCGGAGTTGAGCCACGAGGAGGTCGTCGCGGCGATCCGGCTCGTGGACGAGTTGCCGAAGCTCAAGGAGCACCTGACCTCGGACGTCCTGCCGATCCTGGCCACCCTGGACCGGGTCGGCCCGGACCTGCACGACCTGCTCGACGTGACCCGCGACCTCAAGCTCGCCGTCGCCGGCATCCCCGGCCTCGGCATGCTGCGCCGCCGGGGCGAACGGCTGGCCGACGAACCGGCTGACTGAGCGCCCGGTCAGCCGGAGTAGAGGGCGTCGATCTCGGCCCGGCGGGGCAGCGACACGGACGCACCGAGCCGGCGTACGCAGGCCGCGCCGGCCGCCGCCGCCCAGCGCACCGCGTCGACCACCTCGCGGCCCTCGCCCCAGGCCACGGCCAGGGCGGCGGTGAACGCGTCACCGGCGGCGGTGGAGTCGACCACGTCCACCGGCACCGCCGGCACGTGCACGGCGACGCCGTCCCGGTCGACGTACCAGGCGCCCTCGCCGCCGAGGGTGAGCACCGCCCGGGGCACCAGCTCCAACAGCGCTCCCGGCTCGTGGCCCTTGCCGGTGAGCGTCTGCGCCTCGGTCTCGTTGACCACCAGCAGGTCCACCGAGGCCAGCAGTTCGGCGGGCACCTGCCGGGCCGGCGCGGCGTTGAGGATCACCCGGGTGCCGGCCGCGCGGGCGGCCACCGCCGCCTCGGTCACCGTCTCGACCGGGATCTCCAACTGCGCGACCAGTACGTCCGCCCCGCGTACGACGTCCAGCTCGGCGTCGGTGAGGGCGGTGAAGGCGGCGTTCGCGCCGGGGGTGACCAGGATGGCGTTCTCGCCCGCGGAGTTCACCATCACCAGCGCCACCCCGGACGCCCCGTAGACCACCCGCAGGTGGGTGGTGTCCACCTGGGCGGCGGTGATCCGGGCCCGGAGGGTGACGCCGAACGAGTCGGAGCCGAGCGCGCCGAGGAAGGCGCAGGAGGCGCCGGCCCGGACGGCGGCGACGGCCTGGTTGGCGCCCTTGCCGCCGGGCACCATCACGAAGTCGCCGCCGAGCACGGTCTCCCCTGGCCGGGGCAGCGCCGGGCCGGCCCCGACCAGGTCCATGTTCGCGCTGCCCACCACGACCACCCGGGTCTGCCGCACCACGACCTCCTGCCGACCTGCCACCGTATCGACGCGCCGACCGGTCTCCCCGGCGTCTGCTGGCACGTCGCGGCGAGTCTAGGGCCTCGCCCGGTCCTCGACGGCGGTCAGGCGGCGCGGGCCGCCCAGCGCTCGCCGCGCCGTTCGACCGTCAGCGGCAGGCCGAAGGTCTTGGAGAGGTTGTCGCCGGTCAGCGTCTCGGCGAGCAGCCCCTGGGCGATCACGCCACCGTCGCGCAACAGCAGCGCGTGGGTGAAGCCGGGCGGGATCTCCTCGACGTGGTGGGTGACCAGGACCAGGGCCGGGGCGTCCGGGTCGTACGCCAGCTCGGCGAGCCGGCCGACCAGGTCCTCGCGCCCGCCGAGGTCGAGCCCGGCGGCGGGCTCGTCGAGGAGCAGCAGCTCGGGGTCGGTCATCAGGGCGCGGGCGATCTGCACCCGCTTGCGCTCGCCCTCGGAGAGGGTGCCGTACGTCCGGTCGGCCAGGTGGGCGACGCCGAGCTGCCCGAGCAGGGCGCGGGCCCTGGCCTCGTCGGTGCGGTCGTAGCTCTCCCGCCAGCGGCCGACCACCGACCAGGCGGCGGTGACCACCACGTCGCTGACCCGTTCCTCGGCGGGGACCCGCTCGGCGACCGCCGCGGTGGACAGGCCGATCCGGGTACGCAGCTCGTTGACGTCGGTGCGGCCGATCCGCTCGCCGAGCACGTGCGCGACGCCGGTGGTGGGGTGCAGCCGGCCGGCGGCAAGGTTGAGCAGGGTGGTCTTGCCGGCACCGTTGGGGCCCAGCACGACCCAGCGCTCGTCGAGTTCGACCTGCCAGTCGAGGTCGTGCAGCAGGGCGGTGCCGGACCGCCGGACGGTGACGCCGTCGAGGCTGACCACCAGATCCACGTCCACGGTCGAGGGGGCGGCTGCGGCGCCCGTGGCGCCGGGGATCAGGTCAGCAGTCACCGCCCCATCCAACCACGCACCCCGGGGTGCCCCCCACGGGCGGCGGCGCGGCCATAGGGTGGGGCGCCGTGTCGTTGGTCACCACACCGGGAGGACGGCCCATGCCCGAACGCGACGAGGGACGGTGCGGATGAGCGCGGTCATCGAGATCGCCGGCCTGCGCAAGACGTTCCGCACCCTGCGACAGGGACGCAGGGTGGCGGTGGACGGCTTCGACATGGTCGTCGAGGCCGGTGAGGTGCACGGCTTCCTGGGCCCGAACGGCTCGGGCAAGACCACCACGCTGCGCGCCCTGCTCGGCCTGGTCAACGCCGACGAGGGCCGGATGAGCGTGCTGGGCACGCCGGCCCCGGAGCAGTTGACCCAGGTGAGCGGCCGGGTCGGCGCGATCGTGGAGAGCCCGCAGTTCTTCGGCAACTTCACCGGGCGCCGCACGTTGCGGCTGCTGGCGGTGGCCGGCGGGGTGCCGACGACCCGGGTGGACGAGGTGCTGGAGCAGGTCGGCCTGCGGGACCGGGGCGACGACCGGGTGAAGGGCTACTCGCTCGGCATGAAGCAGCGGCTGGCCGTGGCCTCGGCCCTGCTCAAGAACCCGGAGCTGCTGATCCTGGACGAGCCGGCGAACGGCCTGGACCCGGCCGGGATCCGGGAGATGCGCGACCTGATCCGGGCGCTCGCCGAATCCGGGGTGACCGTGCTGGTCTCCAGCCACATCCTGGCCGAGATCCAGTTGATCTGCGACCACGTCACGATCATCTCGCAGGGTCGCCGGGTGGCGGCCGGGCGGGTGGACGACGTGCTGGCCGGGCACGACCAGCACGAGTGGCAGGTCCGGGTGGCGGATCCGGAGCGCGGCGCGGAGCTGCTGCGGGCGGCCGGCCTGACGGTGACCGCCCAGCGCGACGACCTGCTGGTGGTGGGCGGCGCGGGTGAGCCGGAGCAGATCAGCAGCACCCTCGGCACCGAGGGGTTGTGGGTCCGCGAGTTGACCCCGATCCGGCCGGACCTGGAGAGCGTCTTCCTGGAACTGACCGGCACCGCGCCGGCACCGACACTGCCCCGGCAGGCGGACGGGTCCGTCCCGTCCGGGGAGGGACCCGACGATCCGATGATCGAGCTGGACGTGACCGACGGCCGGAGGGTGGACGCGTGAACCTGGTCCGCGCCGAGGTGGAGCGGCTGGCCGCCCGCCGCTTCGTCCAGCTCATGGTGGTGCTGCTCGCGGCGGCCTTCGTGGTCACCGCCGCGACCACCCTGGTCGGGTCGCACCGGCCGTCGGCGGGCGAGCTGTCCGCCGCGCAGCTCCAGGCCGCGCAGGCGGTGGCCGAGATGGAGGCGGAGCACACCCGCTGCCTGCGGATCAAGGCGGGCGAGATCCCGCTCACCGCGGACAGCGGCTACGTGCCGGCCGACTGCAGCGAACTGGACCCGGTGCGGATGGCGCAGCTACCGGTGGCCGCCGACTACCTCTCCTCGGTCTTCGTCTTCTCCCAGCAGGCCGAGGGGCTGCTCTACTTCCTGATCGCCTTCCTGGTGCTGTTCGGGTTCCTGGTGGGCGCGTCGTACATCGGTGCCGACCTGAACTCCGGCGGGGTGGTCAACCTGCTGCTCTGGCGTCCGGGCCGGCTCACCGTGCTGGGCGCGAAGCTGGGCACCCTGATCGGGGTGGTGGCCGCGCTCTCGGCGGTGGCGTCGGTGATCTACCTGGGCACCTTCTGGACGATCGGGCAGACGGCCGGGTTGCCGGGGCCGCTGGACGGGGAGTTCTGGGGGAAGCTGGGCGCCACCTACGGGCGGGGCATGGTGCTGGTGCTGCTGGCGTCCGTGCTGGGCTTCGGGATCGCCACGCTGGGCCGGCACACCTCGGCGGCGCTCGGCGCGGTCGCCGCGTACGCGGTGGTGTGGGAGTTGGGCACCCGACTGGTGCTGGAGATCGTCGACGTGGCCCGGCCGGACCAGCTCATGCTCTCCAGCTACCTGGGCGCGTGGCTGACCGGCCGGGTGGAGTTCTGGGACGACAGCCTGCGTTGTGCGTCCGGGGGCAGCTTCTGTAGTGGCGGGATCTACTCGATCACCTGGTTGCCGGCGCTGCTGGTGCTGCTGGCGGTGACCGGGACGGTCACCGTCGCCGCGTTCGCCGTGTTCCGCCGCCGCGACCTGCTCTAGCGTCGACGCACCGCCCCCGGTCGCGGCAGGATCTTGCCGCAGCCGGGGCGGTGGTGAAATATTCCTTCAATGACGGACGGCGGGTGGCGGGACCGACTACCCGACGGTCGACCCGAAGACCTCGTCCCGGACGGCATCCAGCGCCGTCCGCAGCGCGCCCCGCAGGATCGGCTCCTCGGTCAGCCCGGTCGGCACCACCCGGGGCCGGACCAGGGTGATCGCGGCGACCTCGTGCTGGACTCGGTCGGCCAACGCCGCACCACCGGCCTGTCCCACCTCACCGGCGAGCACCACCAGCGGCGGGTCCAGCACCACGCAGGTGCTGGCCACCCCGAGGGCCAGCCGCCGGGCCAGTTCGTCGAGCAGCGGACCACCAGTGGTGCCGGCGGCGATGGCGGCGCGCACCGCGTCGGCCGCGCCGTCGGCCTCGATGCCGTGCTCGGCGGCCACCGCCCGGACCGCGTCCGCCCCGGCGAGCTGCTGGAACGCCGGCTTGGCCCGACGGGAGACGTCCCTGGGGATCGGCACCCCGGGCACCGGCAGGTAGCCGATCTCGCCGGCCGCGCCGCTGCTGCCGTGGTGCAGCCTGCCGCCCAGCATGATCGCCAGACCGATCCCGGCACCCACCCAGACCAGCACGAAGTCGCCGATGCCCTGCGCCGCGCCGGACTGCGCCTCGGCGACCGCGGCCAGGTTGACGTCGTTCTCGAAGACGACCGGGGTGTGCAGGTCCTCGCGCAGCGCGGCGAGCAGGCCCCGGTGCCAGCGGGGCAGGTTAAAGGCGAAGGTGATGTCACCGGTGGCCGGGTCGACCAGGCCCGGGGTACCCAGCACCACCCGCCGTACGCTGTCCAGCTTCGCCCCGGCGCTGCTGGCCGCCCGCACCACCGCGTTGTGCACCACGCCGACCGGGTCGTCGGTGTCCCGGGTGGACTGTTCGACCCGGCCGAGCACCGTGCCGGTGATGTCCGCGCAGGCGGCCACCACCCGTTCCGCGCCGACGTCCACCCCGACCACGTACGCGCTGCCCGGCCGGACGGCGTAGAGCTGTGCGTTCGGCCCCCGCCCGCCGGCCTGCTCACCGACCCGGGTGACCAGGCCCCGCTCCTCCAGCCGCTCGACCAGTTGCGAGGCGGTGACCTTGGACAGGCCGGTCAGCTCGCCGATCCGGGCGCGGGTGAGCGGGCCGCGTTCGAGCAGGAGCTCCAGGGCCGCGCGGTCGTTGAGCGCCCGCAACAGGCGGGGGGTGCCGGGCAGCCGGGTCGCACTCATGCCACGTCCTCTGGTTTCCGTAAACTTTGCTGACCAAATCGAGCCGATCAGGGGTGCCCGTAGCGTATCGGCCACCCCGTGCCGGGGAACTCGGACGACCCGTCCGCCCGGGGCGACACTCGTGCCGTCCGGCACCGAAGGGGGAATTCACGTGGGGCTGGATCCAGGACTGCGCCGGCTGGCGCTGGGCACGCTGCTCGCCGCGTACCCGGGGCCGGTGCCGCCGGACTGGGCGGTGGAGCTGGTCGCCGACGGGCTGGCCGGGCACACCCTGTTCGGCACCAACGTGCACGACCCGGCCCAGCTCGCGGCGAGCACCGCCGCGCTGCGCGCCGCCCGGTCGGACGTGCTGGTCGCCATCGACGAGGAGGGCGGCGACGTCACCCGGCTGGCGCACGCCACCGGCAGCCCGTACCCGGGCAACGCCGCGCTCGGCGCGGTGGACGACCTCGCGCTCACCCGGCAGGTCTACGCGGCCATCGGCGCCGAACTGGCCACCGTCGGCATCACCGTCGATCTGGCTCCGACCGTCGACGTCAACACCGCCGACGAGAACCCGGTGATCGGTACCCGCTCGTTCGGGGCCGACCCGGCCCGGGTGGCCGCGCACTCGGCCGCCGCCGTCGAGGGCCTCCAGTCGGTCGGGGTCGCGGCCTGCGCCAAGCACTTCCCCGGCCATGGCGCGACCGTCGCCGACTCGCACCACGAACTGCCCACCGTGGACGTCAGCCCGGCGCTGCTGCGCGAGCGCGACCTGCCCCCCTTCGCGGCGGTGGTGCGGGCCGGCAGCCGGGCGATCATGACGGCGCACATCCGGGTGCCGGCGCTGACCGGGGACGGGCCGGCCACCTTCAGCCGGGCCGTCCTGGTCGACCTGCTGCGCGGCGAGTACGGCTTCACCGGCACGGTGATCACCGACGCGCTGGAGATGAAGGGGGCGGCCGTCGCCGCCGGCGGGGTCGGGCCGGCCGCCGTCCGGGCCCTGGCCGCCGGGGCGGACCTGCTCTGCGTCGGCGCGAAGGTCGACGCCGCGCTGGTGGAGCGGGTGGTCGCCGAGATCGTCGGGGCGATCACGGACGGCCGGCTGGACCGGTCCCGGGTGGAGGAGGCGGCCGGCCGGTCCGCCGCGCTCGCCGCCTGGACCCGGGCCGCCGGCCCGCCCGCCCCCGGCCCGGCCGACCTCGGGTACGCCGCCGCCCGCCGGGCGGTCCGGGTGGAGGGCGACCTGGCCGGGCTCGGCCGGCCGCTGGTGGTGCAGGTGTACGCCGCCGCCACCATCGCCGAGGGCCGGGTGCCGTGGGGGCTGGGCCCGCACCTCGCCGACGTCGAGGAGGTCCGGGTGGTCGCCACCGAGACCGACCCGGCCGCGTTGGGACGGCTCGCGGCGGGCCGGCCGATCGTGCTGGTCGGGCGGCACCTGCACCGGCTGCCCGGCGGCGTCGGCCTGGTGGAGGCGCTGGCCGCGACGCACCCGGTAACGGTGGTGGAGATGGGCTGGCCGGGGCGGTGGCGGCCGGCCGGCGTCCGGGCCTTCGTCACCACGTACGGGGCGAGCCACGCCAACGGCCGCGCGGCGGCGCAGGTGCTCGGCCTGGCCGGCTGAGCCACCGGTCCGTACCCTGCGTCACCGCTCACCGGGCGACCGTCACCCGCTGCGCCGCAGGTCAAGTCCACTACCGGACAGATGGGAACCGCCGACCACCCTTGCCCGGTGGCCAGTGAAGTACGTAGCGTCACCGCCATCGGGCCCGGCCGGCGGCTGCCGGCCACGGCGGGACCTGGGGGAAGGCCGCGGACCGTGGATCCGGCCCGGGATCCACGGTCCGCGCCCTGCCGCACCGGCGGTCCGCCGCCCGGTCGGCGAGGGGCGGACACCCGGGGGTCGGCGGTCCGGGTGTCCGCCCCGACGTCGTCGCCCGGCCGCCGGGCTCGTTCCGGCGGCCGGGCGGATCAGTCCCGACGCCGGTCAGGGCGGGTAGACCCCGTACGACCGCCAGCCCCGGTCCGGGAAGCCGGCCGCCGCCGCGACCCGGGCGGACGCCAGGTTCGCCGGGTCGTGCCGGTAGGTGGCGACCGCGCCCTCGTCGAGCACCCGGCGGGCGGCCTGGGCGACCAGCCGTCGGGCCAGCCCCCGGCCGCGCGCGGCGGGCGCGGTGCCGACCGCCAGTTCGTGCCCGTGCGCGTCGTGCCGCTTGACCCCCACGCCGGCCAGGTAGCCGCCGTCGGCGTCCCGCACCACCAGCACGTCGGTGTCGAACAGGTGCAGCCAGTCGGGGAAGGTCGGATCGGTGGGGGCGGTCCACTCCCCGACGTCGGGCAGCGGCGCGGGCGCGAGGCACCACCGGAAGGTGTCGTCGTGGACCACCCAGCCGGGTTCGCCGACCGCCGCCGGCAGGGCCGCGAGCAGGTCGCGTTCCGGTGCCCGGGTCAGCGCCCGGATGGCCTCGACCCGATCCGGCGGCACCGAGAGCACGGCGCTGCCGCCGGCCTGCACCGCCACGGCCGGGCGGAGCCGACCGTCCCACGACGGGCGGGCGCGCCGCCGGGAGCCGACCACGTGCCGGCCGGGTCCGGCCGGCCACTGGCCGAGCCAGGTCACCAGATGCAGATACAACCTCCGGTCCAGCACCGCCCGTCCCTTCCACCCGTCCGGGTACGCCCATGATCACGGTACGCCGGAGCGCATCCGGGGGCGTGCCGTTCGGTTGGCAGCCGGCCGCCGTGGGTAGTGGTACACCGAGCCGGAACGCGGTTCACCGGAACCAGTGACATCGACCGAGCGTCATATCTATTTCCATACATGTACAACTTTCTCTGGGACGGTAATGGTCATGCCGAAGCAGCCGAATGACCGGTACCAGCAGGACACCGCGCAGGTGTGGCGCGCGGCGGAGGCCGCCGGCCGGTTCCCGGCCCAGTCGCCGTACCGGGGGGCCCGGTGCGGTCGTGGCACCAACGCCCCGCTCTCCTGGGGCGACCTGAACAGCCTTCCCGCAGGCGTCTCCTCGCGGCGCGGCCTCACCGCCCGCTGACCCGCCGGATCCGGTCGGCAGCCGGCGACACACCGGGCCGTCCAGCCGAGGCGTTCGCACACCTGTCGGGTAGCGTCTTGTGGTCGATTCCCGGCCAACGACAGGAGAAGCTCCGCGCATGGGCAAGAAGACGATCCACGTCTCCGACTTCAGCGGCACGGTGTTGCGCCCCGACGACGAGGTGGTCCGGGTCGTCGTACTGGAGCACCCCGACCTGGTGGCCGGGCCCGTGCAACTGGACGGCACCGTGACCGAGGTGGAGAGCATCGACGACGCCGCGCTGGACGTGGCGGTGGTCGAGATCCACGACCGGCACGGCGGCGGCGAGCCGCGCCGGGTGGTGCTGACCGCCAGTGAGTTCGACGCGATGGCCACCGACGTGCCGATGACCCGACTGCTGAGGACGGCCGAGCGGGTCCGCCCGCCGAAGGCCCGCAAGAGCGCCGAGAAGATCGACTACGGCACCGTCGAGCACGCCGGGAAGCCGCACCGGGGCCGGGTCACCGAGGAGGAGGCCCGGCTGGTACGCGACCAACTCGACGAGGTCAACAAGCGCCTCGCCGACGCCGGCCTCCGGCAGGTCGACCCGACCGACCCGGAGCACGCGGCCCGCTACGGCTTCCCCACCGCCGACTGAGACCGACCCGCCGGTGGTCGTCCACTCCCCCGCGCGCGGGCGACCACCGGCGGACGGTCAACCGGCCACCGCGAGGCATCCGTCACGATCACCGCCGCCGCCAGCCGCAAGCTCCGGGGCCGCCCGGAGGGTCACGCCCCCCGGGCCACCTCGGCGAGCGCGGCGGCGACCCGGGCCTCGACGCCGTCCTTCGTCAGGCCCAGGCCGGACAGGACGCCCGCGCCGTCCTCCAACTCCAGCAGCGCGAGCAGGACGTGCTCGGTGCCGATGTAGTTGTGTCCGAGTCGCAGCGCCTCCCGGAAGGTGAGTTCGAGCGCCTTCTTGCCCTGCGGGTCGTACGGGATCAGGTCGGGCACCTGCCCGGTCGGCGTCGGCAGCGCCGCGGTGGCCGCCTCCCGGACCGCCGCCAGGCTCACCCCCTCGGCGACGAGCGCCTTCGCGGCGAGCGCTTCCGGCTCGGCCAGCAGGCCGAGGACCAGGTGTTCCGGCCGGATCTCCGGGTGGCCGGTGGCCCGGGCCTCCTCCTGGGAGCCCATCACCACGTTGCGGGCGCGCGGGGTGAACCGGCCGAAGTCGGCGCTGGGGGCCAGGGTGGCCGCCGCGTCGACCTTCGCGGCGGAGCGCTTCTGGGCGGCCTGCTTGCTCACCCCCATGCTGTTGCCGATCTCCGCCCAGGAGGCGCCGGAGCGGCGGGCCTGGTCGACGAAGTGGCCGATCAGGTGGTCGGCGAGTTCGCCGAGGTGGTCGGCGACGATCACCGCGTCGGTGAGCTGGCCGAGGGCGTCCGGACGGGTCTTCTTGATGGCCTGGATCAGGTCGTCGAGGCGGACCGGGTTCGACATCTGGATAGGTTCCGTCATGCGTCAACCATAGGTTGACGATATGCCATCGTCAACCCTGGGTTGACGCCGGGCCGCGCCGCCCGGCGGTCAGCCGTCCGAGGTGGTCACGGACTGGGCGGGTGCCGCCGGCTGAAGTCCTGGTAGATCTGGTTGGCCAGCTCCTGCTCCCGCAGCTCGGCGGCGATCTCCGCACGGCGGATCTCGCCCTCGGCGTAGGTGCGGGCGACAAGCAGTTCGTGCCGTCGACGCCGATACCGGGTCCACTGGCGTCCGGCGCCCCAGACCAGCCAGCCGCCGCCGGCCGCCAGTCCGGTCACCACGAAGGCCAACAGGAACTCCACCACGTCTCCCCTCGCCGGGTCAGCCCACGTCTCGTCGGCCTGCCACCCACAGTGCACCACCGATGGACAGGATCACGTAACCGAGCAGGACGACCACCGGCAGCCACCAGTTCGACGCCGCCACCACCCCGGGCGTTCCACCCTCGAACTGGGACCGGGCCCCCAGCGCCCCGGCGAGCGCGCCCGAGCTCGGGGCCAGCAGGATCTTCTGGACGACCTCGAACGGCGCGAGCACCAGGGCCAGCCCACTGACCGCGTTCTCGATCACCAACGTCCAGACCAGACCGACCGCGATGGCGGTCGCGGTGTTGCGGAACACCACCGCCAGGAGAAACCCGAGGCTGGCGTGGGCGGCGCAGATCAGCCAGCCGGCACCCACCGCGCCGGCCAGCGCGCCCGGCCCGGGCCAGGTGATGTCGCGTCCCTCCACGGTGGCCAGCAGGGCGGTCAGCCCGGCCATCGCCACGAAGGTGGCGACGACCAGCGCGAGCGCGATCAGGACCAGGGCGACGGCGTGGCCGCCGAGGACCTGGGCCCGGCGGGGACGTTGGGTGAAGATCAGATGAAGGGTGCCCCACCGGAACTCGTTGCCGATGACGAGCGCGCCGAGGATCACCACGATGGCGCCGCCGAAGAGGGGGAAGAGCCCGATGCCGGTCGGCACGAGCTGGTCGGGGAGCACCACGGCCAGCAGCTCCTCCGCCGAGCCGGCCTGCTCCGGGTCGCCGGAGATCGCCTGGTAGACGACGTAGGGGATGCCCAGCCCGAAGGCGAGCGCCAGCCCCAGCCAGGTGGCCCCGATCGACCACACCCCGGGCCGTTTGCGATCGGCGAACAGCGCGGCCCGTACGGATGCGATCACCGCACCTCCTCCAGTGTCGGCCCGGCCCCGGGCGAGGTCCGCTCCGGCCGGGACGGACCGGTCAGTTCGAGGAACGCCTCCTCCAGCGAGTGCCGGACCGGTCGCAGCTCGCGGACGTCCACGCCGGCGTTCACCAGCGCCCGGTTGAGTTCGGCGGCGTGCTCCGGATCCACCGTCACCCGCAGCATCCCGTCGGCGGGCTCCACGGCCTGCACGGCGGGGTGGGCGCGCAGGCAGGCGGTCGCCCGGTCGGCCGGGTCGGCATCGATGATCACGGCGCCGGTGCCGAGGGCGGACCGCAGCTCGCCGGGGGCGCCCTCGGCGACGAGCCGCCCGGCGTCGATCACGGCGACCCGGTCGCAGATCTGCTCCACCTCGGTCAGCACGTGGCTGGAGAGCAGCACCGTGCGTCCGCCCTGGCCGATCGCCCGGAGCAGCTCGCGCATCTCCGCGACCCCGGCCGGGTCGAGCCCGTTCGTCGGCTCGTCCAGGATGAGCAGGTCGGGGTCCTTGAGCAGGGCGGCGGCGACACCGAGGCGTTGCTTCATGCCGAGCGAGTAGGTGCGGAAACGGGAGCCGGCCCGGTCGGTGAGCCCCACCTCGGCCAGGGCCCGCCGCGCGGCCCCGGCGGGCGCTCCGGCGTACCGGGCGGCGAGCAGCAGATTGTCCAACCCGGACAGGTGGGGGTAGAAGGCCGGCGTCTCGATCAACGCGCCGATCCGGGCCAACGCGGCGGGCGTACCCGGCGGCTGGCCGAGGACCCGAATGGTGCCGGCGGTCGGCCGGACCAACCCGACCAGCATCCGCATCGTGGTGGTCTTGCCCGCCCCGTTGCGGCCCAGGAAGCCGAACACCTCGCCGGCGCGAACCCGCAGGTCAAGATCGGCCACGGCGAGCACGCCGCCGCCGAAGCGCTTGGTGACCCCGTCGACGGCAATGGGGAATTCCGTTATCGCTGACCGCACGCCATCACCTGCAACGCGCATCGCGGGTGGGCGCGGTACGACAGATTCCTCTCGGGTCCACCCGATTCCTTTCCTGCCCGTTAACAGCACGTGCCGGTTATCCGAATAATTGACCAACTACAATTGTTAACGTCACGCACCGGCACCCTCGGCCCGCCCGCCGGGCACGCCGAATGGCAGCCGGCACGACACTCAGCCCCCTGACCTGGCCTTCCAGGACTGGCACCTGCACCGGCAGCCCACAGGCTAGCGGGCGGCACGGGAAAAGGGTAGTCCCACTGATGAGCGTCGAACGCTTAGCGACAAGCTGGTCAAAACCGACTGTCACCTTGCGTGACTAAACGAGCGTGAAACAACTTGTTGACGATCCTCCGTGCCATGTGGACCATGAAGGGACTTTTTCGATAGACGCGAGTCGTTCGCGATTGGAGCCGTGATGAGTCTGCCTCGGGATCTGGCCGACGTGTGGGAGATGCGCCCCAAACTCCGTCACGACGTCGTCTTCCTCGAGGCACCCAGCGGCGCCTACCTGCGCGGGTCGGACACGGCGTTCCTGCTCAAGGGTCGCTCGGCGTTCCGCTGGCTGAGCACGTTGAGCCCCTACCTCACCGGCCAGAACTCGGTGGGGCAGTTGTGCGGCAGCCTGGACGAGGGGCAGCAGCGCACGGTCGCCACCCTGGTCCGGGCGCTGGTCAGCCGGGGTTTCGCCAAGGACGCGGCCGACGGCACCGAGGTCCCCGAACCGGTGGCCCGCCGGTTCGCCGGTCAGATCGAGTTCGTCGACCACTTCGCCGACGACGCCGCCGGGCGCTTCCTGCGCTTCCACACCGCCCACGTGGTGCTCGGCGGGGCCGGACCGACGCTGCTGGCCGCCGCGTCCGGCCTGCTCAGCAACGGTTGTGCCCGGATCACCCTGCACCCCGAGGACGATCCTCGGCCCTACCGCGACGTCCTCGGGGCGGCAGCCGAGCAGTTCCGCGCCGCCGGGGTGCCGGCCGAGGTGCAGATCAGCACCGGCCCGCTCGACCACACCACCGCCGACGCGCTCGTCTACTGCGCCGAGCACGGCGACCTGCCCAGGGTGCTCGACCTCACCCGGGCCTGCCAGTCCGCCGGTCCGGTGTTCGTACCCGTCGTCTGGAGCAACGGCCGCGCGGTGCTCGGACCCACCACCGGCCGGGCGGCGAGCCCGTGCTGGCTCTGCGCCCAGTTGCGGCTCACCGCCAGCGCCGACCCGACGGTCGCCGCCGACGTCTGGCGTCAGCTCGCCCTCGGGCCGGTCGTCCCCGGAGCCGGCCCGGTCGACACGGTGGCCGCCCGGATGGTGGGCAACGCCGCCGCCTTCGAGGTGTTCCGCGCGCTGACCGGGGCGCTGCCACCGGACACCTCGTCCTCGGTGGTGCTGCTGGACGTCGACACGCTGGAGTCGACCCGGGAACGGCTGCTGGCGCACCCGAGCTGCCCGGTGTGCCGGCACAGCCCGTCGCCGAGCCCGGCCCCGGTCGCGGCGCCCGAGACCGACGAGGAGGTCTACCAGCGGGCCGAGATCCTGGTGTCCCCCCACACCGGGGTCTTCACCCGGTTCGTCGACGACCCGCTGGAACAGGCGCCACTGAAGACGGCGCGGCTGCGGGTGCCCGGCCCCCGGGACCTCAGCGCGTTCGACGTGCACACCGTGATGGGCGCCCGACTCGCCGCCTACCGACTCGCGGTCCGCGACTACCTGGGCGGCTTCGCCGACCTGGACGGGGCGGTCACCGCCTCGGCGGCCGAACTGACCCGGAGCGGGCGCACCCCGGTGCCGTGGACGGCCCTCGACACCACCTCCGGTGCGCTGCCCTACGACCCCGACCGCCGGCTGAGCTGGCTGCCGGCCCGGGTGCTCGGCGGGGACGACGCCACGGTGTGGGTCCCCGCCGCCCTGGCGCTGCCGTTCAGCGCCGCGAACCGGGACGGCTACGCCGAACGCACCGTGGCCGGCGCGGCGGTCGGCGCCTCCGTCGACGCGGTCGTCGCGGACGGACTCGCCAGCGCCCTGGGCTACCACGCGCTGGTGGCGGCGGTACGCGGCGGGGCGACCCTCACCCCGGTGCCGGAGGCCGACCTGACCACCGACGACGACACCGCACTGGTGGTCAAAGCGGCCCACCGGTTCGGCCGGCCCTACCGGCTGTACGCCCTGGCCGGGGCCGCGCCGGCGCACGCGGTGCTCGCCGTGTCGGAGTCGCTCGACGGGGACCGTCCGATCTGGACGACGGCGGCGGGGTTGTCCGCCCGCGAGGCCCGTCTCGCCGCGCTGCGGGACCTGGTCGGCACGATCCAGGTCCAGCACTTCGAGGGAGCGCCGGCCGACACCGGCGCACCGCTGCTCGCCGACTTCGACCCGCGTACCGCGTTGCGGACGACCACGGAGCCGGCGACCGACGGGCCGGCGGCCGACCCGAGCGTCGCCGAGGTCCTCGCCTCGCTCACCCCCCGGGGGCTGACCGCGCTGCTGGTCGACCACACCACGCCGGACATCCGGGCCACCGGGTCGCTGGTGGGCGGGGTCGTCCTGCTGTGGCGTCGTACCGCTGGTGCGGCGCACTGAGACCACCCGGCGAAACCCGGGCGGAGGCACGCGACCTGGAGAGGGGGGAAAGACATGCCGATCACGCTGAACGACGAACTGCGCCAGCTTGAGATCGAGACCTTCGAGATCGAAGAGATCGAGGACGGCGGCGACGCGCTCGCCGCGACCAGCTCGAGCTGCAGCACGTCGAGCTGCTGCTCGTGCAGCACGTCGAGCTGCTGCAGCACCAGCACCAGTTGCTCGAGCTGCGGCTGACCGCTCGGGTGAGAACCCGGTAACGAGAGCAACCACGTACGCCGGTGCCGCAGCACGACTCGCCGCCGGCCGGGGGCGCATCCCCGGCCGACGAGCACCAAGCGCGCCTCCAGCGGGTCACCCTCGGTGGTGCGGCACCGGCCAGCGTCACGGTTGTCAGGTCCGGAACGAAGGGAAGGTCCGTGCCGGCACAGCACCCGCATCCCACCGTACTCCCGGAGTCGGTGCAGCAGCAGCACGAGCACGTCGAGCTGTAGCACCTCCAGTTGCTGTAGCTGCACCTCGTCAAGCTGCAGCAGCACCAGTTGACCGATGGCCGGCAGACGGCGCGGCATCGCCGCCGGCGGCACGCCCGCCGTCCCGGCCCGACCCACCGAGGGGAGGTAGGCAAGATGCCCGAATTCTTGGAGGAGCTACGCGCCCTGGAGACCGAGACGTTCGAGATCGAAGACGTCGACGCGATCGACTCCATGGTCATGGCCTGGTCGAGTTCCAGCTGCTCGTGCTCTAGCTGCTGCTCGTGCAGCACGTCGAGCTGCTGCAGTAGCAGCACCAGCACCGGTTGCGGTGGCGGCTGATCCGCCGTGACCAATCCCCGCCGGCCATCCGGCCGGCGGGGACCTCCGGATGCCGATCGTCCCGACAGATGAGGCACAACCATGATCGTCGACGTCCGCACCACCGACACGGTTTGGGACACCAATCTCCAGCACCTCGGCGAGGTCTTCGACCAGCGCACCGCGGAACACCGCGCGGCGCACCCGGGCGACCTGGACGGGGTCAGCGTGCGCATCGCGGCCCTGGGCCTGACCGACGCGTACCAGGACCCGCCCGGGTCCGACCGGCCCGCCGGCACCGTCGTGCCGATCTGGCTGCACGGCGCCACCGCCCTGGTCGGCCCGCCGTTCCACCCCGACCGCGGCGGCCCCTGCCCGGTCTGCGTGGAACGACGCTGGCAGGCCATCCGGCTGCGCGAGGAGCGCCACGCCCTGGAACACGGGGCCCGCGCCGCGGTCACCGGTACGCTGCCGCACCTCACCCCGTTCGCCGTCGAGGCGGTGTGGCAGCTCGTCCTGCGCGCCTGCGGACAGCCGCCGGTACGGCCGGGCGTCGGCCGGCTGCACCAGTTGCGGATGGACACCCTGGAGGTCACGGCGGTGGAGGTGCTGCTCGACTCGGAGTGCCCGACCTGCGCCGCGCCGCGCCCGGACAGCGCCGAGGACGCCGTCATCACGCTCACCGCACGGCCCAAGCCCAGCCCGACCACGTACCGGCTGCGCCGTGCCGAGGAGTTGGGCCTGCCGGTGGCCGCGCTCAGCAACCCGGTCGCCGGCGCGCTGGGCGGCGGCGCGCTGCGCGCCTACAACGCCACCGCCACCGCCCCGGTGACCGGCTACTTCCGGGTCCGCAGCCGGTTCGACCTGCACGAGATGTGGTGGAGCGGGCACGCCAACAGCTACGGCAGCAGCGAGACGTACGCCCTGTTGGAAGGGCTGGAGCGGTACGCCGGGCAGTTCCCCCGGGCCAAGCGGACCGTGGTGCACGACAGCTACGCCAACCTCGCGCCGCACGCCCTGGACCCGGCCGGGCTCGGCTACCACCCGGCGTTCTACCACGGGCACGGGCTCCACTACACGCCGTACTCGCCGACCGAGCGGATGCACTGGGTCTGGGGCTACTCGCTGCGGGACGAGGCGCCCAGGCTGGTCCCCGAGCAGTTGGTCTACTACCTGGACCGGCGTACCGAGCAGCGGAAGTTCGTGCAGGAGTGCTCCAACGGCTGCGCCAGCGGTAGCTGCCCGGAGGAGGCGCTGCTGCACGGCATGCTCGAACTGGTCGAACGGGACGCCTTCCTGCTCGCCTGGTACGGCTCGGCCCGGCTCGCCGAGATCGACCCGGCCACCTGCCGCGACGAGCGGGTGCACTTCATGCTCGACCGGGTCAACCTGCTCGGCTACGACGTACGGCTCTTCGACACCCGCGCCGACCTGCCGATCCCGGTGGTCACCGCGGTGGCGGTACGCCGGGACGGCGGGCTGGGGCAGCTCTGCTTCGCCGCCGGGGCCAGCCTCGACCCCGACGACGCGGTACGCGCCGCGCTCTGCGAGACGGCCTCGTACGTGCCCGGCTTCGACGAGCGGGTGGCCGCCAGCGAACCGGACCTGCGGATCATGGTCGAGGACTACACGAAGGTGACCGAGCTGAGTCACCACGCGCTGCTGTACGGCCTGCCGGAGATGGCGAAGTACGCCGACTTCCTCTTCGACGACCCGCCGCTGCGGTCCATGACCGAGCTGTACGGCGACTGGCTGGCCGCCCGGCCCGACAACACCGACCTGCGGGCGGACGTGGAGTACCTGACCGGCCTGATCGCCGGGCTGGGCGGCGACGTGCTCGCCGTCGACCAGACCTGCCCCGAGCAGGCCGTCGCCGGCGTGCACACGATGGCGGTGGTGGCTCCGGCCCTGGTCCCGATCGACTTCGGCTGGCAGCGGCAGCGGGTGCTGCACACCGACCGGCTCGCCCGCCACCTGGCCCGGGGCCAGCGCGGCCCCGACCGGCTCGGTGCCACCGGCCGCAACCACCACCCGCACCCCTTCCCCTAGGAGCCACCATGCAGCACAGCGCCATCGAGGTGGTCCGGGATTACGCCGAAGCGGTGTTCCGGCGCGCCCGCGAGCCGATGGAACCCCTCGGGTACGAGGTCAACTGGACCGACCAGCCGTCCCGACACAAGACCTACCCCGGCGCCCGTCGGCTGCCGCTGGCCGGTGACCCGCCGACCCTGGCCACCCTGCGCGAGCTGCTGACCGGTGCCGAGCCGCCGGCCGGGGGCGGCTGGACGCTGGACCGGCTGGCCACCCTGCTGCGCCTGTCGTACGGGGTGCTCGACCGGCGGCTGGTGGTGAACTGGAACCAGGACATCGACAAGCGGGTGCACTTCCCGCACACCGTGTGGGGGCGCGGCACCGCGTCCGGCGGCGGCATGTACCCGGTGGAGATCTACCTCGTCGCCGGCCCGTCCGGCCCGCTGCTGCCCGGCGTCTACCACTACGCCACCGGGCACCACGCGCTGGAACGGCTGCTCACCGGGGATGTCACGCCGACGGTCCGGGCCGCGCTCGGCACGGCCGACGGTCCGGACCACTACCTGCTGGCCAGCATCAGGTTCTGGAAGAACTCGTTCAAGTACAACAGCTTCTGCTACCACGTGGTCACCCAGGACCTCGGCGCGCTCCTCGGCTCGTGGGACCTGCTCGGCCGGGCGCTCGGCGTTCCGCTGCGGCGGACCCTCTCCTTCGACCCGGGACCGCTGGACCACCTGCTCGGCCTGGACAGCGACGCCGAGAGCGTCTTCGCCGTCGTCCCGCTGCCCTGGGCGGGTACGGGCGAACCACCGGACCCGCCGGAGGCCGCCGACCGGCAGCGGGCCGCCGGAGCCGACCCCCGGTCCACCGATCCGGCCGCCGCCGGCAACGGGCCACGCGTCGGGCACCAGCCGTTCGAACGGTCCCGGACCGTACTCGCGTTTCCGCATATCACCACCGTGCACCGGGCAGCCATGGCACCGGCCGAGATCCCCGACCCCGACCGGTCGCACGACCTCGCCCCCGCCGAGCTGGCCGGGCCGCCGACCCCGCTGCCCGCACCCGAACTCGACCGGCTCGACCAGTCGCTGACCACGGTGCTGCGGGCCAGGCGGAGCAGCTTCGGCCGGTTCCGGCGGCCACCCGAGCTGACCGCCGCGCAGGTCGGCACCACCCTGGCGTTCGCCGCCGCCGGCCGCCGCTACCCGGCCGACGTGAAACTGCCCGACGGCACCCCCGAGCTGACCCGGCTGTGGCTGTTCGCCAACCACGTCGACGGGCTGGCACCGGGCACCTACGCCTACCGGCCGGAGGAACACGCTCTGCTGCCGGCCGGGCCGGCACCTGAGCCGAGCATGTCCGCCTTCCTGCAACAGCAGTACTTCCTGACCAACTACACCATGGGACAGGTCGGCGCGGTGCTGGCCATCTCCGGCCGGCTCGACGCCGTGCTGGCCGCGTACGGCCCGCGCGGGTACCGGATCCTCAACGCCGAGGTCGGCACCGTCGCCCAGCACGCCTACTGCGCCACCACCGCCCAGGGCATCGGCTGCGGGGCGGTGCTCGGCTTCGACAACGTCGCCATGAACGAGGCGCTCGGCATCGACACCACCGACGAGCGGACCGTGCTGTTCCTGCTCCTCGGCGGGCAGCCGGACATCCCCGCCGACCTGGCGTACCACCTGTGACCGGCAGCGCCTGCGCGCCAGCCGGAGGAGAGGAGCTTGCCGTGACCGTGACGGCGACGGTGCCCGCGGCACGGGCCACCGACGTGACCTGGCACATGCCCGACGTGTTCATGCTGCGCACGGCGGGACTGCCGATCGAGGTCGCCGACGAACTGGCCTTCCCGGTCACCGCCGCCTGGGCAGCCCAGGTGCTCGACCTGGAGACCCGGCTGCGGAGCACCGGGCAGACGCTGGCCGACGCGTTGCAGGAGACGATCGGCCGGCACCTCGCCGACGACCGGCTGCGGCAGCGCCTGATCCGGCTGCGTCGGGACGTCTACAACCTGCGGGCGCCCCGCCCGGCGGACCCCGACGCCTGGCCGGCCGACGCGCTCGGCGCGGACACCCACCGGCTGCTGTGCGACTGGCTGGACACCTGGTCGGCGTACCAGCGGCAGCGGGCGGCCGGCGCGGCGCTGCTGGACCGGGAACTGGCCGACCGCCAGGCCCTGCTGCGCCGGCTCGCCGACCACCCCGACCTGCGCGGCGGCATCCTGCTCGCCTCCCCGTCGCTGGACCAGTACCTCACCGCGTACCTGGGCAAGGGCTCCAGCTCCGGCAAGCGGGCCCGGCGGGTCGAACGGTCGCTGCTGGAGTACGCCTTCCGCACCGCCGGCAAGACCAGCCCGTTCAGCCGGCTGACCACGGTCAACGTCGGCACCTTCGGCACCGGCACCGGTGAGCTGCTGCGGGTCGAACCGGCCGGCGGGGAACCGGGCACCGACAAGCACGGCCGGGCCCGGCTCAACCTCGCCGCCCTCGGCCGGATCTCCGCGATCGTGCTCGCCGACGAGAAGCTGCGCGCGGACCTGCCGGTCACCGTCACCACCGGGTGGCGCATCGAACACGGCCGGATCCGGTACCTGCGCCGCCGGCGCACCAGCAGCGACGACGGGGACGCCGCCGTCACCATGGAGTCCATCCACGAGTCGCTGTTCGTGCTGCCCAGCGGCCGGCTGCTGGCGGACGTCCTGGCGGCGCTCGACGGGGGCCGGGTGGTCCGGCTCGCCGACCTGGTCGCCACGCTCGCCGGGCCGGACGACCGGCCGGCGGTCGAGGTGGAACAGTACCTGCACCACCTGCTCCGGGTCGGTCTGCTGGTGGTGCCCAACCTGCACCTGGACATCCACGCCGCCGACCCGGTGGCGGGCTACCAGCGGGCGCTGCGGGCCATCGGCACCGACTGGGCCGACCGGCTCGCCGCCCGGATCGAGACGGCCAACGAGCTGGCCACCGGGTTCCCCGACGAGGACCTCGACGGCCGCCGTCGGGTGCTGGCCCGGGTCCGGGCCGAGCTGGCCGGGGCGCACGACGACCTCGGCCGGGCCGACGTGCCGGCACCGCGCACCCTGCTGTACGAGGACAGCACGCTGGACACCCTCACGCCGGTGACCGCCGACCGGGACCGCTGGGAGCGGGAGATCCTGCCCGGACTGCGGGCGTTGGCCGGGCTCATGCCCCTGTTCGACATCAACCTGCCCCGGCGGCTGGTCACCCGGGGCTTCTTCAAGGCCCGGCACGGCGTCGGCGGGCGCTGCGAGGACCTGCTGACCTTCGCCCACGAGTTCCAGCAGGACTTCTTCGAGCACTACAGCGCCCGGTCGATGCGCCGCCGGCCGTTCGACGAGGAGAACCGCTACGTCCGCCAGGAGAACTGGTTCCGGCAGGACGAGATTACCGCGCTGGACGACGCCCGCACGGAGCTGGCCACCCGGATCAACCGGGCGTACGGCGACCTGCCGGCCGACGCCACCGAACTGGTCCTCGACGACGCCTTCATGGCCGACGTCGCCGCGCTGGTCCCGGAGAACCTGGGCGAACTCGACCCCCGGTCGTTCTTCCTCCAGATCGCCGACGACGGCACCGCGCCCCGGGTGGTGGTCAACCGGATCTACTCCGGGATGACCCTGCTGTTCTCCCGCTTCGCGTACCTGTTCGACGACGCCGACCTGGCCGGCACGCTGCGCGCCGAACTGGCCCGGCTGCAACCGCCCGGCGCGGTGCTCGCCGAACTGAAGGGCGGGTACGACGCGACCAACCTCAACCTGCATCCGGCGGTGACCCCGTACGAGCTGGTCTGTCCCGGCGAGATGAGCTTCCGCCCGCCGGCCGAGCAGATCCACATGGACGACCTGGTCATCGAGCACGACCCGGCCGCCGACCGGCTGGTGCTGCGGTCCCGCCGGCTGGACGCCGAGGTGATCCCGGTCTACCTGGGGTTCCTGCTGCCGATGGCGTTGCCCGAGGTGCAGCAGGTGCTGCTGAACTTCGCCTACCTGGGCATGGCGCAGCCCGACCTGTGGGCCGGCACCACCGTGCCGCTGCCCGGCCGGACGATCGCCGGCTACCCCCGCATCCGGCACGGCAACGTGGTGCTGCAACGGCGGATGTGGAAACTGCACCCGGACTACCTGCCACCGGCCCGCACCCCCGACCAGTCGGCGGTCGAGTGGTTCCTCACCTGGTCGCGCTGGCGACGCGACAACGACCTGCCGCGACGGGTGTTCGCCACCCCCGAGGGCAGCCGTCTCACCGCGCCGACCGACGACGGCACCGCCGCCGAGCCCGGCGGGCGGCCGGACCACAAGCCGCTGTACGTCGACTTCGACAGCTACCTGTCGGTCCAGTTGCTCGACGCGATGGGCCACCGGGCCGGCAGCCGGCTGGTGCTCACCGAGATGCTGCCCGGCCGGGACGAGCAGATGTTGCGCGACGCGCACGGCAGCCGCGTCACCGAACTCACCGTCGAACTCAACGGCATCCGCACCGGAAGGGGCGAACGTGACTGAGGTACCGTCCCCGCTCGACCACGAGTGGCTCAGCGTCCACGTGTTCTACGCCAGCAACGCCAACCCGATGCTCGTCGAGTGCGTGCAACCGCTGGCCGACCGGCTCCGCGCCGACGGGCTGATCAGCGGCTACTTCTTCATCAAGTACTGGATGGAGGGGCCGCACGTGCGGCTGCGGGTGCTGCCCGCGCCGGGCGTCGACCCGGCGGTGGTACGCGCCGAGGTCGACGCGGCGATCGAGGGGTTCCTACGCCGCCGACCGGCCCTGTACGAGGCGGACACCGAGGGGCTGGCCGGCCTCTACAAGCAGATGTTCCTCGCCGAGTACGGCGAGCAGCGCTGGAACGAGGCGTACGGCGTGGACGGCGTCATGCCGATGCGCCCCAACAACAGCTTCGCGCACCTGCCCTACGAGCGGGAGTACGGCCGGTACGGCGGGCCGGCGGGCGTACGGCTCGCCGAGTGGCACTTCGAGCAGTCCAGCGACATCGTGCTGCGCCTGCTGGCCACCACCAACGTGCACGTCCGGCCGGTGCTGCTCGGCCTGTCCACCCAACTGTCGATGATGATGTGCGCGGTGTTCCTAAGCGACGAGCGGCGGATCGCGGACTTCCTCGACGAGTACCGCCGGTTCTGGGAGACCTCGTACCAGGAGCCGAGCGACGACTACCACACCAGCTTCGACACCAGCTACCAGCGGATGGACGCCGCGCTGCGGCGCCGGCTCGCCGAGCTGCGCCGGGGGGCCCGGGGCGAGGACGGCGTGGCGGTCAGCGGGGTCGAGGCCCGCTGGTTGGCGCACTGCCGCGAGCTGCGCGACCGGGTCACCGACCTGGTCGCCTCCGGGCAGGTCTGGTTCCAGCGCGGCGGCGGTGAGCCGGTGCCGACCACCGACCTGGACGTGGCGCTGCCGGTGCTGCTCAGCTCCTACGTGCACATGACCAACAACCGGCTCGGGGTGAGCATCCTGGACGAGATCTACCTGTCGTACCTGGTGCGCAGCGCGTTGCTCGACGACCTGGCCACGGCCGGGACGGCGTGACGGGTGCGCCGACGGGTGGGGGGATGCCGTGACCACCGTTGACGCCGGGCGGCAGCCCCGGCTGCGGCCCGAGATCGTGCTCGGACCCGGTCAGCGCCGGGGCGAGGGCGTGGTGCACCACGTGAAGGACCCGCTGACCGGCTGGTTCTACCGGATCGGCCCCCGGGAACACTTCCTGCTGTCCCGGATGGACGGCACCCGGTCGCTGGACGACCTCGGCGCGGACTACGCCGAGACGTTCGGCCGCCGCCTCGGGCCGGAGAGCTGGCAGCAGTTGTTCGGGATGCTGTACAAGCGGCAGCTTCTGGCCGGCGCCACCGACGACGAGGCGCTGGCCCGGCTGACCGCCTCCGCCGCCGAGAACGCGGAACGGGCCAAGCGGGGACCGTTGCAGGCGCGGTTCCCGCTGTTCGACCCGGACGCCCTGTTCCAGCGCGTCGGGCCACGGCTGTCCGGGCTGTTCCACCGGGGGTTCGTGGTACCCGCGCTGGCCGCGGTGCTGGCGCTCGCCGGCTACGTGGCGTACGCCTGGCCGCAGTTGACCGACGCGGCCTTCGCCGGCCGGCGGGGGCCGCTACCCGTGGTGCTGGGGGTGCTCGTCGCCTGGGCGATCATCTTCCTGCACGAGTGCGCGCACGGGCTGACCTGCTGGCACTTCGGCGGACGGGCGAAGGAGATCGGCCTGATGTGGCGGTTCCCGATGCTCGCCCCGTACTGCAAGGTGGACGACGTGGTGCTGCTGCCGCCCGGTCGGCGGGTGGCCACGGCGTTCGCCGGGGTGTTCGTCAGCATGCTCGCCCTGTTGCCGTTCGCCGGGCTCTGGGCGCTGGCCCCGGACGGGCACACCCTGCACAGCCTGGCCGGTTCGATCCTGCTCTTCGGCACCGTGACGGCGGGGATCAACCTGGTGCCCTTCCTCCGGCTCGACGGCTACTACATGCTCACCCACGCGCTCAACCTGGCCGACCTGCGGGGCGAGAGCTACCGCTTCTACGGGCGGTTGCTGCGCGGTGGCCCGGCTGCGGTGGCCGGCTATCCACGTCGGGACCGCGCGGCGTACGCCGGGTACGGGCTGGCCAGCGCGGTGTTCGCGGTCACCGTCTGCACCCTGTTGGTCCGCCTGTGGTACACCTCGCTGGCCGGCTGGGTCGGCGGCGGCTGGGCGGTGCTGATCCTGGTGGCCGAGGGTGTCCTGGTGCTGCTGCTGATCGGCTACGGCGTACGTCGGCGGCGGGCCCGGTCCGGCGGAGCGTGAGCCGCGCCGATCGTTGCGGTGAACCGGGTGGCACCTGCCACCGCCGGCCGGCGGAGCGGGACGGGTCGCCGGGGCCAGGCCGTCCTGGCATCCGCCCCGGCGACCGGGACCGTCACACGTAGGGGTTGTCGACGTACTGGGTGTACCGGTACCCGCCGTTGTAGTAGTGCACGGCCACGAGCTGGATGTTGGCCACCGAGCAGTTCATGCTGTCCGAGAAGTTGCGGACCGTTCCGTCGACCCCGTTGCTGCGGGTCGGGGTGGTCCGGCAGTTGATCCGGGCGTTCCCCTCGAAGTACTGGCCCTGCGCGATGTAGCCGGGACTGCTGCTCAGCCCGTAGACCGATCCCTTGACGACGACCGAATACCCGTTGTTGAACGTCACCGTGCCCCAGACCGTGCCGTCACTGCTGCCGAACGGCACGGTGACGGCCGCGACGGCGGGCGCGGCCTGAACCGTCGCCCCCACCGTGACCAGCATCAGCGTGGCCAGCAGACCGAACAGCCGCCGGGCGATTGTCGAACGCATCATCGTTGATCGACCCTTCATTTCCGATTGGCGATGTCGTCGGACCCCGGGGACGACGGGACCGACGATCCGGCAGACCCCGCGGGCCGACAAGAGTGGAGACGGCCATCGATTGCACGTTCCTGCAACCGTGGCCTGAGGCCCTTCCGTCGCCCGCCAGGCAGATGGTCTGCTGGGCGGGCCGCGCGGCCGGTTGGCCGGGCGACGACACGGCCGGCTGGTACCGGGCGGGCAGGGGGCGGGAACACGGACGGAAGGAGTGACATGCCGGAGTCCACGGGGGTGATCCCGCAGTTGACCCGGTGGGGGGTGTCGGCGGACGCCGACCTCGTCTATCGCGCGCTGGCCCTGCTCGGCTCACGACGTGAGCCTGAGCTGAGCCGGGAGTTGGGCCTGCCCGGCAGCCGGGTCACCGCCGCCTTGGACGAACTCGCGGCACTGGGCGGCGCGATCCCGGGCACGGTCGGGTCGGGCGGCGGGCGGATCTGGTCACCCGCCGCCCTACCGGCACTGCTGGCCCGGCTGCGTCGGCCGCCGTCGGTCCTGACGGATCAGGACCGCTGGCGGCACCACCTGCGCGCCCTCGACGGACTGGACCTGCCCGCCGTGGACACCGCCGCCGTCCGGCGGTGGCCGAGCCGGGCGGTGACCCGGCGGCGGGTCGCCCACCTGGTCGCGGCCGAACAGCACGAGCACCTCGCGGTCAACACCGAGGAGGTGATCAGCTCGGAGTCCTGGGCAGCCGCCCTGCCGCTGGACCGCAACCTGCTGGACCGCGGCGTCCGGGTCCGGGTGTTGAGCCGGCCGACGGGCGATGGCGACCGGCAGGTGCCGCCCACCGAGGAGAGCAGCGGCGGCGGCGAGGGGATGTACCGGCAGCTCGCCGAGCTGCCCTTGAAGCTGATGGTCTTCGATCGACGGGTCGCCCTCTTCCCCGCCGATCCGATGAACTTCGAGGCCGGTTTCGTGGAGGTCGCCGACCCGCCGGTGGTGCAGGCGCTGTGCAATCTGTTCCACCGGCTGTGGTCACGTGGTCGTGATCCGTTCCACCAGGGAGTACGTCCGATCAGCCTCACACCACGGGAGAGGGCCCTGGTGGCTCTCCTGGCCGCCGGTCACACCGACACGACCGCCGCCCAACGACTCAATGTCAGTCTCCGCACCGTCGCCTACACGCTGCGCGCCCTGATGGACCGGCTCGGTGTGGAGAACCGGTTCCAACTCGCCCTGCTGCTCGGCGCCGCCGGTGCCGCGCCACTGCCAACCGGTGCCGCGACGGGCCCCGAGGAGGTGCCGGCACCTGACGCCACGCCGCCGGCCGGCGGAACCGCACCCACCCGCGCCGACGACCCGCCCACCGGCGACCGCCCCACGGAGAAGCACCGCCAAGGAGACCAATGATCCGCCAGCTACGTTCCGCCGCCACCCTCGCGGCCGGGTCCGCCCTGCTCGTCGCTCTCGCGGCGGCGCCGACCCTGGCCGGCAGCCGGGCACCGGCCGCCACCGACACCGGACGCACCGCTGCCCACCTGACCGTGGACCCCAGCCTGTCGGCCACGCCCACCCCGGCCACCACGGCCACACCGGGCCCGTACCGGGAGTGGATCCCGGCTTCCTGCGCCACCGGCGGCTTCGATCCGCTGGAGGTCGACGCCCAACTCAACGTCGTCATCCCGGGCCAGGTCACCTTGTGCGGCAGGTGGGCCGGCAAGTACGCCTTCACCGTCGTGGCCTTCCGGCCCGACCGCGAGCTGGCCTTCGCCTTCTCCTCCAGGCTGCGTTCCTACGACCCGACCGGCCCCACCCCGGTACGCGCCGCGTTCGTCACCCCGCCGGCCGTGGGCAGTACGGGGATCTGCCTGATGCGGAGCAGCACCGTGCGGATCGCGTGCCTGGCCGTCGACGTCGACGCGCAGTACCGGATCACCTCGCGGCCACTGCCGGTGGACGACCCGCTGGTGACCAAGCCGGTGCTCTATCAGGACGACGCGCTGTCACCCGAGCCCGGCTCCGGCTTCTGCGCCACCTGTGTCGGCCTGTCCTGACCGGTAGGTCACCCGTCGGTCGCCACCGGCCCGGGGTGACGCCGCCCGGCGTCGGCCGGGCCGCCGCAGGCGTACGGCGTGGTGGCCCGCCGGTGTGAGAGGGTCGGGGCCATGCGTCTTCACGTGGGCTGCGCGATGTGGACCCACCGGTCGTGGCACGGGCGTCTGCTGGCCCATCCGCTCCCGTCCCCCGAGCGTCTGCGGCACTATGCCGGCTGGTGCAACGCGGTCGAGGGAAACACCACCTTCTACGCGACCCCGGCCAGGGACACCGTCGTCTCGTGGGCGCAGCAGACCGACCCCGACTTCCGGTTCGTGGTGAAGCTGCCGAAGGTCGTCACGCACGAACGCCGGCTCACCGACGCCGACGACGCGCTGCGCGCCTTCCTGGACGCGATCGAGCCACTGGGCCCGCGAGCGCACGCCCTCTGGATCCAGTTGCCGGGATCGTTCGCCCCCACCGACGTCCCCACGCTCGCCCGCTTCCTGCGCCGGCTCCCCGACTCGCACCGGTACGCCGTGGAGGTCCGGCACCCCGCGTTCTTCGACGATCCCGGCTCGACGCGGCTGCTGGAGGCAGTGCTCGCCACCGCGACCGCCGAGTGGGTGCCCTTCGACACCACCGCGTTCTTCGCCAGCCCGCCGACCAGCGACGCGGAACGCGACGCCTGGACCAAGAAGCCGCGCGTGCCGCTACGGTCGCGCGCGCTGACCGATCGGCCGATCGTCCGGTACCTCGGCCGCGACTCCGACGCGCGGACGGTCGAGGGCTGGCAGCACTGGGTCGAGACCGTCGTCGGCTGGCTGCGCGAGGGCCGCTCGCCCACCGTGTTCGTCCACACCCCGGACAATGCCGACGCGCCCGTGCTCGCCCGCCGCTTCCACGCCGAGGTACGGGCGCGCGTGCCCGGGGTCGAGGCCCTGCCGGAGCCGATCCCGGTCGAGCCGCTGACCCTGTTCTGAGCGTTCGACGACACCTGCGGGTCCGCCGGCCGGCTGGCGGTCGCCCGAATTCCGCCCGGTGCCCACTGCGGTGACCCGGCGACGCGAGGCGGTGAGCGTCGGTGCCCGTTGCGTCCTGTACACCGGGGCCTGTCCATCACGCTCCCCAGCGGGCGGCCAGCGTCAGGGAAGGTTTCAGTTATGCATGGACATCAATCAACGGCGCCCTGCGCCTGCCGGAGTCGGGCCGGACCGGAGGGCGCGGACATTCGGACCCGCCCCTGGCTCACCGGGCCGAGGAGCCTGGCGCCCACCGCCCTACCGCGCACCGCTCAGGCGGGTGACCGGAACAGGGCGACCAGTTCGTCGAGCGCGGCCACCAGCGCACCGGCGAGCAGGCCGGCGAACACGGCCAGTGACGCCGCCGCGAGTTGCAGCTCACCGGACGACACCGACGCGGCCAGGCCGAGCGCCGCAGCCGCCGTCAGCCCGAGGTTGCGGACCACATGCCGCCAGCCCAGCGGGGTGTCCGAGGCGCCGAAGCAGCGGCACGGGGCGCGCCGTCCACGGCGGACGGTCGCCAGCACGGCAGCGGTGAACGCCGCCAACAGGACCCCGGCCAGCACCGATCCGGCGATCCCACCCCACCGGGCCGGGACCAGCAGGAGCAGCACCACCATCGCCTCGGCGACCACGGTCGCGGCTGCCGCGGGTCGCACGACGCGCACCGGCACCACGTCCATCTGCCGCAGCGACCGGACGAAGGCCGCGTAGCTCGCCCGGCCCGACACCTTGCCGACCAGCGCCGCCACGAAGACGACAGCGAGCAGGGCTCTCGTTCCGACCTCCAGATAGCGCATCCGACCTCGCCTCCCTGAATCTTCTGGCGGCGACGGGCCCGCCGACCAGTCCACACCGCGCCCGGTCGCCGGGGCCGCGCCGCCGGCCGAGCCGTCCAGGCCACCGGCGAGACGCGCCGGCCCGTGCATCCGGTGCCCCCGCGCGGCAGCGGCTGCCGTCAGCCACGGTCGAGGGCGTCGGCGACGAATTAACGCCGGTCCCCCAGCCTCCCCGTCGGGTGTGTAAGGCCGGTGGAAGCCCGGTGGACGGGCCGCCGGCGGCCCGGCAGCCGAGCCGGCCGGATCGACGTTTCTCTACGCGCCGTTGCCGGTGGTCACCGGGTTGCGCCCGGCGGGCGGCCGTCGTCTTCCACCCGGCTTCCACGGCCGTTGCACCCGTCCCGACCACGGTGGTCACCAGCGTGCGGAGCGACCCCACGCGTACCGCCATCGACGGAAGGGAGATCGGGATGTACCGGCTCATGGAGAAGGTGGGTGGCAAGTTCCTCGGGTTGTTCGTGCCGGAGGTGGAGGCGGCGGCCTCGGCGAACGCCTGCCGATGGAAGTACTTCTCGAGCTGCTGGCAGTGCGGCTACGGCGCCTGCGACGCGTACTGCTGCGACGGGGCTGGCTGCTCGACCATCGTCTGCTACTGACCGGCCCGACCCGGCCGGCGATGGCCCGCCGGCCGGGTCTCACCCCCAGTCCACCCGGGTCCGCGGGCCCCGCCGGCGGACCCTCGGGAAGCATTCCGGGAGACACCATGTCAATCCTCATCGCGGCGGTCGCCCTCGTCGGGCTGCTCTGCCTGCTCGATCTCGTCCTGACGTTCGGCGTCGTCAAACGGCTGCGCGAGCACACCGCGCTGCTCGCCGAGGTCGTCCCGCCGTCGCCCGCCGTCAAGGTCGGCCAGGAGGTCGGCACCTTCGAGGCAGTGACGGTGACCGGCGAGCCGGTCACCACGGACCGACTCGGCTCCGGCACCCTGGTCGCCTTCTTCTCACCCACCTGCGGCCCCTGCAAGGACAAGCTGCCGAAGTTCGTCGCACACACGCGTGGGCTGCCCGCCGGGCAGGAAGCTCCGCTGGCGGTGGTGATCGGAGACGCCGAGCAGGCCGGCGACTTCCTCGCCGAACTGAGCCCGGTCGCCCGCGTGGTGGTCGAACGCGGCGACGGAGCGGTGAGCAGCGCGTTCGGCGTACGGGCGTACCCGACGCTGCTGCGAGTCGACCGCGACGACGCGGGACGGCTGGTGGTCGGCGCCAACCAGGTGGAGGTGGACCGGCCGGCAGCGGTGGCGGTCGGATGAGGCGTCCACCGCCGGCTCCGGCACCCGGACCCCGGGGGCTGGCCCGGGCACGCGCCGCGGCGACGCTCACCGCCCGGGCGGCGCCGCTGCGCCTGACCGGGTACGCCGTACTCACCCTGCTGGGCGGCACGTTGCCGGTGCTCGCCGCCTGGCTGACCAAGCTGGTGCTCGACGGTCTGGTCGGCGACGCCGCGCTCACCGGGCTCGCGCTGCTGGCCGGAGGGTTGGCGCTGACCGGCCTGCTGGCCGGGGTCACCCCGCAGCTCACCGACTTTCTGCGGGCGGAACTGAACCGGTCGATCGGGTTGCGCGCACACGACCGGCTGTTCCGCGCGGTCGCCGGTTTCGTCGGGCTACGGCGGTTTGAGGACCCGGCCTTCCTGGACCGGCTCCGGCTGGCCCAGCAGGCCGGTGGGACCAGCCCGATGCAGGCGGTGGACGGGGCGCTCGGGGTAACCCGGGCGGCCGTCACCATCGCCGGATTCCTCGGTTCCCTGTTCGTGCTCAGTCCGGCGATGACCGGGCTGGTGCTGGTGTCCGCCGCACCGACCGTGATCGCCGAACTGCTGCTCGCCCGACGCCGGGCCCGGATGCTCTGGGCGATCGGCCCGACCGAGCGCCGCGAGTTCTTCTACCGCAACCTGCTGTCCACGGTGGAGGCCGCCAAGGAGATCCGGCTGTTCGACCTCGGCTGTTTCCTGCGCGGGCGGATGCTGGCCGACCGTCGCCGCGCCGACGCCGCGCGCCGCGCCGTCGACCGGCGTGAACTGGTCGTCCAGGGCGGTCTGGGGCTGCTCGCCGCGACCGTGTCGGGTGCCGGGGTGGTGTGGGCGGTCACCGCCGCCCGGCGCGGCACGCTCTCGGTCGGCGACGTCACGATCTTCGTCGCCGCGGTGGCCGGGGTGCAGAGCGCGCTCGTCACCATGGCGCGCGAGCTAGCCCGGGGCCACCAGGCGATGCTGATGTTCGACCACTACCTGGCCGTGACCACCGCGCCGCCCGACCTGCCGGTGGCCGCCCGGCCGGATCCGTTGCCGCACCTGCGCGGCGGCATCGAGCTGCGCGACGTGTGGTTCCGCTACTCGGCGGACCACCCCTGGGTGCTACGTGGGGTCAACCTGCGGGTCCCGTACGGCGCGACGGTGGCGTTGGTCGGGCTGAACGGCGCCGGGAAGTCCACGCTGGTGAAGTTGCTGTGCCGGTTCTACGACCCGACCCGGGGCAGCATCCACTGGGACGGCGTGGACCTGCGCCGCGTCGACGCCGCCGAACTGCGCCGCCGCATCGGCGCGGTGTTCCAGGACTACATGCACTACGACCTGAGCGCGCACGAGAACATCGCACTCGGCGACCTCGACGCCATCGACGACCGGAACCGGGTCGAGCGGGCCGCGGCACGGGCTGGCATCCACCACCGGCTGACCGAACTGCCGGACGGCTTCGACACCCTGCTGTCGCGGACCTTCTTCCTCGACGCCACCGGCACACCCGACCAGCCCGGGGTGGAACTGTCCGAGGGGCAGTGGCAACGACTGGCCCTGGCCCGGGCGCTGATGCGCCACCGGCCGGAGCTGATGATCCTGGACGAGCCGTCCGCGGGCCTCGACGCCGAGGCGGAACAGGAGATCCATCGCATGCTCCGGCGACACCGGACCGGGCGTACGAGCCTGCTCATCTCGCACCGGTTGAACACCGTCCGGGACGCCGACCTGATCGTCGTCCTGGCCGACGGGCGGGTGATCGAGCAGGGCGATCACGCAACACTGACGGCCGTGGACGGCGAATACGCCCGGCTGTTCCGGTTGCAGTCCACCGGCTACCAGGACGCCGCTACGGGCCTGGTGAACAGCGCCGGGGAGCACTGATGGACGACGTGTCGGGCCGACCGCACGGCCCGGAAGCCCGGGCCACGACCGTCGGCCGCCCCGGTCCCCCGCCGACCACCGGGCAGGTGGTGCGGGGCCGCCGACGTACCCGGGTCGCGCCGGCAACGCTGTCACTGGCGCTCGCCCTCGGGTTGCTGGCCGGCACCACGACGGCGCTGCTGGTCGGCGCCCGGAACGGCTGGGCGCTGGCCTTCGCGTTGCCGACCGCGACACTGGGGGCCGGGCTGGCCGCCGTCGCGCTGGTGGCCCGGCGGCTGGTCGCGGTGACGGTGCGTGGCGCGAGCATGCAGCCGACCTACCACGACGGAGACCGGGTCCTGGTCCGGCGCACCACGGCGCCGACCGTGGGGCAGGTCGTGGTGGTGGAGCAGCCGGCACCGCACGGTCGGTGGCGACGGCCGCCGTTGTCACCGACGGCCGGCCCGGCGGCGGTGAGCGGCCGGCGCTGGATGATCAAGCGGGTGGCGGCGGTGCCAGGCGACCCGGTGCCGCCGGTGCCCGCCCTGCGCGCGGTCGCCGGTGAGCGGGTGCCGCCGGGCCGGCTGGTGCTGCTCGGCGACAACACCTCGGCCAGCCTCGACTCCCGCCAGCTCGGGTACTTCCCGCTGGACCGGACGCTCGGCACGGTCCGACGGCGGCTGCGGCGGACTCCCGACGTCGGCACGGGGGTCGGGGGCGTCGGACGCGGGCAGTGCCAAGATCGGCGAATCGATCGTTGAGGCAGAACGAGACGTACACGGCCGTCCCGGCTGGCGGGGGCGGCCGGGCCTCTCCGCCACGCCCAATGGGTGTCCCGCCTCGCCGATGCCCATCACGCCGGCCGCCGGCAAGACGAACTGGTCAAAGTTCAGCCGCGTTGACAGGCCACGTCGCCGTCCCGGCGGGCGCGGAACGAGTCCAGCGTGTTCTCCGGCCCGCCGAAGGCGGACATCGTCGTCGTGATGGTGCCGTCCTGGCCGGGGTCCGGGTCGCTGCTCTCGTCGCGGGCGAGCGCGCCCAGCCGGTCGCGGTCGGTCGGCAGACCGTTGCAGCGCAGCACCTCCCGGAGGTTGACGTCGAACGTCCAGACGGTGTCGCTGGCGGCGATCGCGGCCACGACGCCTCGCTGCGCTCCGGTGAGCGGGTTGCCCTCGGCGTACGCCTCGACCGGGAACACCAGGTCCAGCAGGGCCTTACCTACCGACACCGCGCTGACCGGATCGGTCTTGTCCAGCGTGGCGCACAGCTCGTCGAGTACCCGGCGGCCTGCTGCTCCGGCAGCAGCGCGAGGGTCATGGTCGCCTCGGCCGAGGCGCTGCCGGAGACGAGGAAGATCTGCTGAAACCCGTCGAGTTCCAGTGTGCCGGCGAGCGCGTCGATCAGCACGCGTACCGCCGGCTCGCCGGGTTCGAGCTGCAGCCGTACCCAGGTCAGCGCCGCGCAGAACCGCAGCATGTCGTCGTCGCCGGACAGGAACGTCTCCAGGACCGCCCGGTTCTGCGGGGTGGTGTCGTGCAGCGCCAGCCCGACCAGGATCTCGGCCCGGGCGAGGCGGTCCGGGGTGGTGAGCCGGTCGCGCAGCTCCTGCGCCGCCGGCTCACCGGCCGCGCACATCAGCAGGTGCAGGGCGCAGCGGCGTACGCCGGCGTGGTCGTGGGTGCTCAGCGCCGCCCAGGTGGGCGTGGCAGCGTCGATGGCGGCGTAGATCTCGTGGTACGCGCCCTCGGTGCCGTTGTCGTGGAAGTACTTCACCGGGTTGCGGACGTTGGCGGGCATGCCGGCGTGGAGGCGCTTGATCTCGTGGGCACCGCCGAGCATCCCCTCGCGCGTGGCGATGCGGACCAGGAAGTCCAACAGGTCGGTCAGCCGGCCGGCGTCGGTGATCGCACCGGCCAGCGCGACCAGGTAGCGAAACGCCGGACCGGCTGCCTCCGAGACGGTGTTCTGGCGCAGGATCGGGTTCCACAGCTCGTTCAGCGCGGTGCCGAAGGCTTCCCCATGCGGCACGGCGAGTCCCTTGAGCAGGAACGGGACGTTCCGCGCGTCCCCCTCCCAGGTATCCAGCTTCTTCCAGGGCACGCCGTCCACGCCGGACAGTGCCGCCGGCAACGGCATCTCCCGCCAGGTGTGCATCGCCTGGACGAACGCCGCGGACAGCTCCGACCGGTCCACCCGAAGCGGCTTGAACTTCACGGTCGCCCTCACGGCGCCCGTGGCGTCGAGCAGGCGCCACCTGCCGACCGGGCCGCCGTCGAGTCCGGGGCGGACGAAACCCTCCGCCACACCGCGACCGTCGGTATCGACGCAGCGCCACCGCTCGACCACGCGGGACTTGCCCTTCTTGGTAACGTACGGCTCGTCGCAGGGGCTGACCTCCGCGTAGCGCAGGCCATCCGCAGTGGACCACACCTCGCCCTGCAGGCGGTCGTCGCGCGTCAGGCGTTCCACCGCGACGGCACCGTTGCGGTGGAATCGGCGCTCGGCGCGCGTGCCGTCCGGCCGATGCTCCACCTCCAACGAGAGACAGTCGCCGTCGTCGGTGTCGTAGCGACGCATCAGCGTCACGTTGCCGGCCGCGTCGTAGTGGAACTCAGTGCTTGGCCGGCCACGCTACTCGAAGCGGTGGACATTGTGGCGGCGGTTCGATTCGAGGCTGCCCCGGCTGGTGATCGACACCGTCATCCGCCTTGTCGTGGACAAGATGTGGTCAGCCCTGGCGAGGCTGCTGGAAGCTCACCTTCGTGCCGCCCACCAGCGCGGCCGCCGATCAGTGCGCCGCCCACCGCCACGTCACCGGCCTCCGGCGGGTCGGCCCCGACGATGCCCAGGGGCGGCCCGGACGGCAGCACGGCATCCGCCACGCCTCCATCCTGGGCCGCCCCTGCCACCCGCTCAGTGTCGGCGCTGCGGCAGAACGAGCAGCGTCACGGAGTTCGCCGGGTACGTCGCGCTGACGCCGCCACGGGTCACCGGGAGATCCTCACCCCGGATGATCGAGGTGAGATCGGCCGGACCATAGGTGAACCGCTGCGCCTTGTGCCCGCCGTGGAATCCGGCGAGGGCCATCCGTGATGTCAGATCTTGGCCCGTCTTGTTGACCACCATGACGGTGAGCGCCTTGTCGGACGAGCGTTGTGCGGCGTAGACCGCGAGTTTCCCCTGGTCGCTGCTGGCCGCCGACACGCTCACGTCCCCGAACCTGCTCCTGGCTCCGTCGTAGTTCCGGTACATCCGGAACGCGTACGCACCGGGGTCGGTCGGTCGCGGTTCGCCCCAGATGGTGGCCAGGTCCAGACCTTCGCGCCCGAAGATACCGAGCACGTCAGCCTGCGCGAGCGCGCCGTTGATGTCGTCCAGCGCGCCCCAGTTGTATTCGGTGATGGCGACCTTCGTACCGGGGTAGTACTGCGTGACCCACGCCTTCATCTGGCGGATGAACTGCAACGGCGGCGCATTCACCCCGCCGGGACCGATCCACGACTCATCAACGTACGTCGGATCCCACAACGACCGGGTGGAGCGCAGCCGCAGCGCGTTGGCATCCGGGTCCTTACCCCCGCTGATCTGCGGATAGTAGTGTTGATCGAAGTAGTCGAGGAAGCGCTTCCCGCCGTGGGCGTCGCTGAAGTCCTTCATGTTCTTCAGATACCACTGGGACAGGTTGAGCCCGCCGTGCGCCGCCGCGTCCGCGCCTGGCGCGCAGCCGTCCATACCAGACGCCACCCATTCGCAGTAGCCCCAGCCGGACGGGCCGAGCACCGCCGCACGCGGGTCAGCGGCCTTGATGGCCGCGGCGGTCGCCGTACCCTTGCCACCCAGTTCGTCGTAGCTCACCGGCTCGGGATGCACGTCGCGGTGGGTGGAGTTCCACAACACCGGCTCGTTGTCGAGTTCGTAGATCGGCACACCACCATGTGACGCCGGACCGAACTGGTTCACGAGATGGGACACCATCTCGCCCGCGAACGACGCGTCGGCCGGAATCGAGGTGTCCGAGGGGACCGCCCCGACCAGGTTCGCGTCGGCGTGCCGACCATTGCCACAGTTGGGGTCCCACTGGTCGAACGAGTCCTGCTCCGGAAAACGGGTGGCCGGGAAGCCGCAGGCGAACGGGTGCGACGAGGGCGAGTCCTTCGCCACCCAGCCGATCAACGGCACGGCGACCACCTGTTTGGTCCCCTGGTCCCGGTTTCGCTGGACGAACGCCTCGACCGTGTTGTCGGGGCCGGCCACGATGTTCTCGAAGTACCAGTCGCTGCCCGTGTTGTAGGTGTGGTTCTTGAAGTTGTACCGGCTGCTCGCGTTACCGCCCCAGCGGGCCACCGGCGTACCGAGTTCAGTGACGAGGGCGGGGTCGCCCCCGTTCATGCCGTAGATGTCGGGGCTGATCACGTGCCGGGCGGCGGACACGTCCACGGCCAGGGTGAGGCCGGCGGCGGCCGCCGCCGGGCCGGCGGCGACCTGAGAGGTCAGCAGCCCCGCCACGAGAGATCCGGCCACCCCGATCGCCGTGGCCGGTCGTGGCTTGCGCCGTCGTTTCACACCCATCGGAGACTCCTGCCGCCGATCAGCCCAGGACGGACCGAACTCGCACACATATTACTATCCGTCTATATACAGTCAATCGATGTCCGCGATCGACGAAACAATGATCGGGTCGACCCACCAATCCGGGCAGCACGCCGGCGCCATTGGATGCATCCCACGCCACACCGTCGCGCATCCCAGCTATCGAACATCACCTTGACGTACATCTATCTGTAACGTCATCGTCCTTACATGATGGACGTCGACCTCAGATCGCTGTTCCGTCGCCTGTGGCCGGCCGTCGTGGCCGCCACCGCGCTGCCGGTCGCGGTCCTGGGTATGGGCCTGGTCACCACACCCGCGGCCGGCGCCGACACCGTGTCGACGCTGGCGAGCACCGTCCCGCCATCGACCCCGCCCAGCACACCGGCGCCACCGGCCCCGCCCGCGCTGCTCAGGGCCACCAAGGTGACCTCGACGGCGGTCACCCTGAGCTGGACCGCCGCCATCCCCGGCTGCTGCGACATCACCAACTACACCATCATGTACCCCGAGCCGTTCAACGACGTGGTCCCGACGGCGACGGTCGGAAACGTCACCACGACCACGATCAACATCTCGCCGACCCACCAGTACAGCATCAGGGTGGCGGCCAGGGACTCGGCGGGACACACCTCGCCCTGGTCGAACCAGATCATCGTGGTGGCTCCGGCCACCGACAGCGGCCCGGACACCGTGCCACCGGGCTCGCCGACGAACCTGACCAACCGGAACGGCACGCTGTACTGGTCGGCCGCGCCGGACAACGTCGGCGTGACCGGTTACCACGTCTACCGGTTCGACGGCTGGTACACCTCCACGCTGCTCGGCACCGCCACGTCGACGACGTACCAGCTGCCGCCCTCGGCCACGACGGGACCCGGCCCACACATCCAGTTCTACGTACGCGCCAAGGACGCCGCGGGTAACCTGTCGGCCGCGTCCAACACGGTCGACGCGACCAGCTCGACGCCCCCGGCCGACCTGCCGCCGACCGCGCCGAGGAACCTGGCGGTCAGCCGGATCACCTCGACGTCGGTCACCCTGACCTGGACGGCGGCCGAGCCCGGCTGCTGCGACGTCACCGGATACACGATCGGATACTTCCAGGCGTTCTACGACCTGGGGGATTCCGTCCGGGTCGGCAACGTCACCACGGCCACGATCACCCTCAAGCCGGCCACGCAGTATCGCTTCATCGTGCAGGCCGGTGACTCGGGCGGGCACAGTTCACAGTGGTCGGATCCGCTCACCATCGTCACCCCGGCGACCGACACCGGCCCCGACACCGTGCCGCCGAGCACCCCGGGGACGCTGACCGTCAGCGACGTGACCACCACGTCCGCCAAGCTGAACTGGACACCTTCGACGGACAACGTCGGGGTGACCGGCTACAACGTCTACCGCTGGGACGGGGTGTTCGCCTCGACGCTGGTGGCCACCGTGCCGGGCACCAGCTACCCGGTGTCACTCGGGCCGTCCGTGCCCAACCACTACTACGTACGGGCCCGGGACGCGGCGGGCAACGTGTCGATCGCGACCAACGAGGTCCGGGTCGACCCGCCGACCGGCCCCACCACTCCGCCAGCCAGCCCCACCTGCGCGGTGACCTACCAGAAGCAGTCGGAATGGCCCGGCGGATTCGTCGCCGACGTCACGATCAAGAACACCGCCACGACCGCCGTCGACGGCTGGACACTGGCCTTCACGTTCCCGGGTGACCAGCGGATCACCACGCTCTGGAGCGCCACCTACGCCCAGTCCGGCTCCGCCGTCACGGTCCGCAACGCCAGTTGGAACGGCACGATCGCGGCCGGCGCGAGCGTGTCGTTCGGCTTCCAGGGTACGTGGAGCGGCAGCAACGCGACCCCCACGAGCTTTTCCCTCAACGGCTCCCCCTGCCCGTAGGGAAGGGCTTGCCATGAACCGCTGGCCTCAACTCACCCTGGCAGCCAGGGATCCCTGCCACTCAAAACCGACGACGATCCGCCTACTCCCGAGCTCGAACGACCGGCGACGTTCCCGAAGAAGCGTCACCAGACCGGCCGATCGGATTCGGCAGGCAGACCGCCACGCGGGCATGCGCGACCTGGAACGACGTCAACACACCGTGGTCGTAGAGCCAGCCCAACAGCACACGGTCACGAGCCGTCAGCTGGGACTGGACCCGAAGAACCGGATCATCCACCGGTCATCACCTCCTTCCCGGTGCGGATGCCAGCCCCAGGGGGAGAGACCCGAGACCAGGCAGGGTCTGTCGCAGGACAAGCCGATAGCGCAGACAGCCGGCCAGGCCTGCGGTGTAAGACACGACAGGGGGTCCGTTCGGGCGTCCGGTTGAAGACTGACCTCAACACCGACGCCAAGCCGGACCCCGCAACGGGGACTGAGACGGGATCTGCCACCGCCACTGGCACCAAACCGAAGCGCAGAGACGAGATGCACGAGGAACACAGCAACTCCTTGATCGAAACATGAGGAAACATCGAACGTCGGGACGCCGTAGCGGCCGCCTGCAGAAACCAAAAGACCGCGAGTATGTGCACTGTGGACTTTTCAACGAACACGTCGACCGGTGCACCGGCCGACCCGAGAACGGATGAGGGCAGCAACGACCGCCACGACCACCAGAAGGGCGGTCGCGGCAGCGGTTACAGCGGTGACAGGTGCGGCGAGCCGGGTGGCATAGCGCCGCGCCGGTAGTGGGATCGTCTCAGCCTGGGACAGATGCTCCGGGAGCCGTCGACATCACGACGGTCCGGTAGGGCGTCGACTCAACCCGCCGGAGAAACATCCTTCATGGCGAACCCCCTGTCACTCAGAACCATCGACGGCCCGCCCCTCCCGAGCCTCGAACGATCGGCGACGCTCCCGAGGGAGCGTCACCACACCGATCGATCGGACCCGGCGGGTAGGCCGCCACTCGGTCGTCTGTGTACCAGTACGCCTCCGTCGGCAGCACCATGTCAACCAGCATCACCGGCAGTCGATCATGACGCTTACGGACCCAGCTGGACGCAGTAGTACCCGCTGACCCGTACTTGTCTCGAATGGGACGGATTCCCGGCCGAAATAGGCAGAAGAATCTTGGCCAGCCGGATCGACTGTCTCACATCATGAGAGGGCGTCCTCGCCGATAGACCGCTCAGAGCCACGTCGCCGTTCTTCCAGCCGCCGACACCGCATGCAGAGCTCGCCAGCAACAGCATGGGCAGACCGGTGAATGCGCCCCGCCCCGACAGCATCCCACCTGCAGCGCGAAGGCGTGCTCAAGCGGCACGCCTTCGACCTCGGCCTGATCGGGCAGTCCGTGAGCGGGTTCGTGGGTGAGCTCCGGTGATAGATTGCCGGGTATACGTTCTTGATGATCCAAGCTTGTCTGGCCGTGCTCGGGCAGTTCTCGCCCGACGGTCCCGCCCCCGGATACCGCGCATGGCAACTACCGACATCCGCTCGATGGCCGTCCTCCGCGTCGATAACCGGATCGAGGCGGCACCCGATGAGTTGATCGAGGCGATGATCGGGTTCGAGGAGCGGTTCGGTGGGCTTTGGTACCCGGTCATCGGCTCCAACGGTATGGAGTACGGCCTTGATGGTGGTGTGGTGGTCCATCGCGGCCCGCTCGGGCTGGCCTTCACCGGAATCGTGGACGGCGACTGGACCTGGGGCATCGACATCCTTGCTGACGGCCGCACCGCTATGGGACCCGGCCAGTGGTCCTACCGCGTGATCGACCGCTCCGTCGACCAGCGTCTGGAGAGCCACGCCATGCTCGTGACGGTCAGCGGCTGGTTCCATCGGACGTTCACCTGCCACACGCCGCGCGAGGTGGTCCCGGTAGTGGACGAGCGGCGTCTACCGCGGCGCGTGCCCGAAGCGACCGGCCCGACCGAGTCCTGGTGGCTGGACGACGATGCCGGTGTGGCTGTCCAGGTCCAGCTCAGCGCCTGGCCAAACGACCGAGACGTGTGGACCATCCGGTACTTCACCCGGGCACCGGCGCAGACCGCCGACGCGAACCCCGTCGTCTTCGGAGCAACAATCCACGAGACCGTACCGACGCTGTGGTGCGCGCTGTGTTCCCATCAGGTCGGGCCGGGAGGCACCTGCCACCGTCCACGTCCCTGAACGATAAGAGTGGAACAGCGGGTCCTTGTGCCGAGCCTTGCGGCCACGAATAGACCAAGGTACGCGGTTGTCTACCTGGCGATCTACCCGCCAGCAACCGATCTGCCGCAGACCACGCATGCTGCGCAGCGACGCCACAAACCCGATCGAGCACGCCTTCGGTCCTGCCGATGTCAGCGCGTGTTCGACGCCTCGATGATGGTGGCCGTTCCTACCATGGGCCGACCCTCGTGCATCGTGATCGTCATGCCCGGTTGTAGGTGCCTCCAGAGGGCTGGGGACAGCGGGCCAAGGCGGACCGACCCGGTGGCGCCTGGTGGCAACGCCGGCGCCGACTCCACCCAGATGCGTGCCACGAGCAGATCGGGGTCGCCCGCGGCCGTGCGCCTGCCGACATCCCACAGCGGTCGGAGGACGCCCTTGCCCGGGATCGGCGTTCGCCGTCCTCCTTCGGCGGGCGACAGGAGCCGCAACTCTGCGCGGACGATCCCGTGGATGCTCTCCCACCGACCCCAGCGGCACCACGCGGCGGCATCAGAGACCCCCATCAGCTCGGCGCTGTCGATCAGCAGATCCCACCAAGCGGTCGGCGGTTGCCAACCCGTGTCGAGGTCCGCAAGGAGGTCGAGCGCGACCTCCCACTCGTCGTGGTCGAGGTACTCGCGGACGTCCACCACCGTCACGCCGGCCTCATTGACGACATCAGCGGGGACCATGGCCGCAGCACGGGCGAGCGCATCGGCACCATCCACCTGCGGATTATTCAACGTCGTCGCAGCATCAGCGTGACATCTCCCACCGGCGCTCGGATCTGCCGCCCCGGATGTGACAACCGTCGGGCGGCGCGTTCGAGTCGGTCAGCTCACACGAGGCTGTCGAGGTAGCCGACGTCCGTGGAGCCCGATGCGACGCGGACCCGATACCCCCAGTGCCGGAGGACCTGGGCGACCTTCGCGGCACCGGCCGGATTGGCGGAGTGGACGTTGATGACGCCGACATCGAAGGGGCGGTTGTCGAAGGCAGCCCGCTCCAGAACCTCCACGACCGGCCAGATCGTGTCGCCCCCGCCGAGGTCGTGGTCCAGCCACAGCTCGTCCAGGTGCCGGTCGCGATACCGATCGAGGAGTTCCACTCCGGCGGCGCTGGTGCGGGCCACCGCCGCGCAACGGCCATCCACGAACGAACGGAGGTCATCGACCAGGACGATCGTTCGACGGGCATCCACGCGATGATGCCTGGCACCGTCATGATCTGACATCCGGATTTGCCGCGACGAGAGCGGGAGCCTTTCGTTGTAGGGGCTGCGGGCTGCCATCATCATGGTCTGTCATGAGGTTCGAGACGCTCGTCATCGTGGAGGTGGTGGGTCGGCCGGCAAGCTACTCGTCGGCAGCCGAGCCTGCGTGGAAGGCCGCGGTCCGCGAGGCATTCACCAGGAGTGGCTTGGGGCCTTGGGCGGAGCGCTTCTCGGTTCTCGTCGAGTTTCGTACGCCAGAAGCGCGCAACGCCAACGAGGTGTGGGACCTCGACAACCTGATCAAGCCGACGTTGGATGCGATGGAAGGCGTCTTCGGGCTTCGAGAATGGCGCGGACCATCGCAAGCGGCCGACGACCGCGTCGACCATCTCGAGGCGACCAAGCGCACCGTTCGCAGCGACGAAACGCCCGGCGCCCGGATCGAGGTAAGGCGCTTGGTTCAGTAGCGGGGGGACGCACGGACTTACTGCCGTTGGCTGGGCCCGGCGGGGAAGCCTTGCCGCATCACGCGACGTGGCGCTCGTGCCATGCCGCCCTCTCACCGCAGGCCTACGTGTGGTGGTTCGGGGTGTCGAGGATCAGCAGGAACCGGGCTTTGACGTTGCTGTCGGCGAGCGTGAGCGTCTCGTCCAAGACTGCTTGTGTGGCCATCGTCGGTGGCGGTATGGGCGTGTGGTGGTGTTCCCAGCCGGAAACCGTCTCGGGCGATACCCCGAGGTGGCGGGCGAAGTCGGGGACGGTCATCCGGAGCGCCTCGCGGAGCGCGCGGGTCTCGTGTCCGGTCCACCGGCCGACGACCACCGTCCCACACCCACAGTCAGCCGTCGCCGCGTGAGTGGCCCGGGTGGCGGTCCGGCCGGCGCGTCGGTGGCGTTCCTCGTCCCGCGCCTGCGCCCGCTGGGCGTTGAAGTCCCGTACCAGTGCGGCCATCTGGTCGAACGCCGCAAGCAGCGCCCCTTGTGCGTCGACCGCCCGGTCGGCGTCCTGCCAGAACCGGCGGACGCTGGTGTCCCGGCCGATCTCGGCGTTGGCGACCGAACTGCGGGAGTAACAGATGCTGCTGGCGAGCTGCATCTGCGTCAGCCCCTGCTCGGCACGCCACGCGGCCAACCGGTGGCCGAGGTCCCTACGCGCCTCGGCCACCTGCTGCTGACTGATCAGCCCCGGAAAGCGCAAACCCGACGAACTCCGGCCGTCCACGGCCGGCTGCGTGACCCGCACATTCGTCACCGGTGCCGCCGGTCCGAAGGCCGGGACACGTGGCAGAGGCTTGTCGTAGTCGAGGGCACACTCGGTCGAGCCGCGAGGCGGTCCCGCCCGACATCCGACGGTTCGATCATCACCTCGACGGGTCCCGCGAGGACCGCGACAGCGCCGGTCGCGTCGTCGTGACGGACCAGCGCCGTGACAGTCTCGGCGTGGACGTTCACGGTCACCCGCACCGCCGCCGCTCGGGCCATGATGACCGGACCAGCCGCGATCACTACCGAAACCGGGCGGCCCGGGTCGACACCGGAGGGTGAGGTCCAGTTAGCTTCTGGTCCTGGTTTCTCCGGGCTCGCTTCAGGATCCTTGGCGTGTCCCTGGATGATGAAGAAGCCGAGATCAGCGTTGGTCGTCATACCGAGGACTTCCCGCAACGCCGTGCGGTACGGCTCGAACGACCACCGGTGCTCCCCTCGTTCGAGCTTGCCGATGTAGCGGGCGTCAACGGCGCTGCGGCATCCCGCGTGCGCGTGGGTGTGGGCTTTGACCGCGTCAGCCAACTCCTGCCGGGACATCGGCCGCCCCGAACCGGACGAAGACGGCAGCGCCAGCCGAGCTGCGCGAAGCAGGTTGTTCGGCCCTGGGTGATAGGCCACGACGTCGTTCTCCCGATGTGTTCGTGTGCTCTCGTAGCCGGCAACCGGCAGGGCATGAGAACCAGCCCTGTCACCGCTTGCGCACGGTCAGGTGGAGATCCTGAACGGCCAGGTGGGTGAGGTCAGGTAGCTGGTCCTCGTCGAGGGTGACCCCGTGCAGGTTGCCGAGACCGGTCTTCAGGTCGTGCAGGCCGTTGCCCCGCAGGTCCGCGCCATGGAGATGGCAGGAGTCGAGTTCCAGGCGGGCCAGTTGGCAGGACCGCAAGACGATGTTGGGGAGGCGGCAGGACGACCAGGTGGCGTCAGTGAGAAGGCAGTCCACGAAGGCCACAGCTCCGGCTGCGGCGACCCGGGTGAACGACGCGTAGTCGAAGCGACAGCCCTCGAACAGCACGTCCTTCAACCGAACATCAGCCAGGCGGATGCCGGTGAACCGGGAAACGGTGATGGCGCAGCGCTCAATGCTGATGCCGGACAGAGTGGTGCCGGAGAAGTCGGCACGGGTGATCTCGCAGCCGAAGAGGGACCCACCCTCCCAACTACTCTCGCTCACATCGACACCGACGAGCCGGCTACCACGGACAGTGACGCCGTCCAGGGTGACGCCACGCCACAAGGCATCCTCGATGGTGGCGTCGCTGAGATCGTCGGTCGGGTCGCTGACGGTGTCGAGATCGTCAGGGTCCAGTTCCGGGAGCAGTATCCGCAGCTCGCCGACTGTCGTGGTCCGCATCTGTTCCTTTACCTGTTCCGAGGGGCGGTGCGAGGCGGGCCGGCCGCCGCACCACCCGAGTGTCGGGAGTTCGCTGTGAGCGCTTCTTCTTGTCCCAGCCCGACGACTGTCAAATTTGCCACGGCTATCCCAGATAGGCCGGGTATCGACCTTCGCGGCGTCGATCGACGCTACCGCCTGGGACGGTGCGACACCGAGACTGTCGAGGTGCTGCGGCGGGGCGTTGACAAGGGCGGCGAGGGCGGCGGTCATGCTGGTCCTCCGGTCGGGGCGAGGTGGTCCGCGGTGGCGCGGACGAGGGCCTGTCGGGTGGTACGGCAGAAGTTGGTCTCGCGGACGGTGAAGGGGGTCTGCTGCACCTATCGGTGCAGCAGACCCGTATCAAGAGCGGGCCCAGTCGCTGCGGTTCGGGCATCCCTCCTTTGGTAACGCGCCATTCGCCAGGGGCGAGCCCGTAGGGTCTGTCGCGTGGCCGAGACACAGACCGAACCCGACCTCTCCTATATCGCCAGCGTGACGCGGGTCCGCGCTGCCGCCGGCGTGATCCTCCGGGACCAGGTCGGCCGGGTGCTGGTGGTCCACCCGACCTACAAGGACATGTGGGAGATTCCCGGCGGAATGGTGGAGCCGGACGAGTCTCCGGCGGATGCTTGTGTACGCGAGATCCAGGAGGAACTGGGTCTTCCAGTGCCCACGGGAGCGCTGCTGTGCGTCGACTGGGTGCCGGCGAACCCACCGTGGGACGGCGGGCTCATGTTCGTCTTCGACGGAGGCGTACTGACAGCGGACCAGATCACGGCGATACGACTGTGCCCGGACGAACTCGACCGGTTCGACTTCGTCGAGCCGGAACGCCTGAGCGAGGTGTTGATCCCACAGCTGGCTCGGCGGGTTGCCGCAGCCGTCGCCGCGATCGGGCATGGCGGCGTCTACCTCGAAGATGGAGTCACCGTCTCAACCAGGTAGTCGGCCGGATTGAGCCGAGGACGCGGCGCTCGTGACAGGTCAGGCGCAGCGGAGCTCCCGATCGCCGCCGAGGTGAGGACGGCCTCGGCGGCGGCGATGGTCGCGGCGGCCTGCCAGAGCGTCACGATCGGTGCCTCTCGACCGAGGATGGCGTCACGGAAGGCTTCGTGCTCGCTGAGTAGCGGCTCGCGTTTCGGGATCGCGAATCGGGTGACGGCTCCTTCGGTGACGCCTCGAAACACCTCGACGGCGGCTCGATCGGTGGGCGTGGAGCCGTTGGCGTAGAAGGTCAGATCGCCGTGGACGGTGTCGGCGGCAAGGCAGCCGTGAGCGCCGGTGACCGCGGTGATGCGCTCCTTCAGCGGGGATAGCCAGTTGACGACATGGCTGGTGAGCGTGCCGTCGCTGAGCTCGCCGAGGATGAGGACGAGATCTTCAGCGATCCGGCCGCTGCGGCCCATGGTTCGGGCGGTGACCTGGGTCAGCGGCATGCCGCTGACCCAGGTGGTGATGTCCAGGTCGTGGGTGGCGAGGTCGAGCACGACGCCGACATCCCGGATTCGCGGCGGGTAGGGCCCCTGGCGCCGGGTGGTGATCTGGTAAAGGTCGCCGAGAGCCCCGTCGGCGAGTCGGACCTGCATGGCTTCCAGTGCGGGGTTGTACCGCTCGGTGTGGCCGACGGCCCCGATCAGTCCGGCGGTGTCGAACGCTTGGGCAAGAGCCCGTGCGGTAGCCAGGTCCGGAGCGAGGGGCTTCTCGATCAGCGCCGATACACCTGCCTCGGCGAGTCGGTGTCCGATGGCCGCGTGGTGGGCGGTGGGCACCGCGACGACGCAGTAGTCGAGCCGATGCGTGAGAAGCTGCTCCAGCGTGGCTGAGAGGGTGATGCCCCTGGCGGCCCGATATCGGTCCCCGCCCGGGTCGGCAGCGGCGACGAGCTGGACGCCGGGAAGCTGGCCGAGGATGCGGGCGTGATGGCGGCCCATCATGCCCAAGCCGACGAGTCCTGCTCGCAGTGGCGCGCTCATCGAATCACCGCCGCCACGATTCGAGCCAGATCGGGCGGCGTCAGGTACGGATGGACAGGCAGGGAGAGCACCTCAGCGGCAGCCTGCTCCGTATGCGGAAGGTCTGCGGGTTGGTCGTAGGCGGAGCTGCGGTGCAGGGACGTCGGATAGTGGATTCCGGCCTCGATTCGGACGTCGGCGAGCCGTTGCCGTACGGCGTCCCGGTTGCGGTGGCGGATGACGTACTGGTGGTAGACGTGGACGACGCCCGGCCGGACCGACGGGGTGACAACGCCGTCGAGTTGCTCGGTGAGCACGGCGGCATGCGCTTGTCTGCGGGCGGTCCACGGTGCCAACGATCGGAGTTGAACGCGACCGACGGCGGCGGAGACGTCGGTCATCCGAGCGTTGAAGCCGATCAACTCGTACTCGTAGCGGGCCGACATGCCCTGGTTGCGCAGCAACCGTAGTCGTCTGGCCACCTGCTCGTCGCCCGTGACCACCATGCCACCTTCGATGGCGTGCATGTTCTTGGTGGGATAGAAGCTGAAGGCTGCGGCGTGACCAAACGCCCCGGCCGAGGTGCCATCCAGTGCGGCACCGACGGCCTGGGCGGCGTCTTCGATGACGGCGAGGCCGTGGCGGGCGGCCAGGACGGTCAGGTGTTCCATCGCGGCTGGGTGGCCGAACAGGTGGACCGGGACGATGGCGGCGGTGCGGGGCGTGATGGCGGCGGCGGTCGCATCGGGGTCGAGGGTGAAGGTCTCCGGGTCGATGTCGGCGAAGACCGGCGCAGCGCCAGCGTGGGCAACGGCGTGTGCGGTAGCCCCGAAGGTGAATGCCGGCAGGATCACCTGATCTCCGGGCCCGATGCCGCAGGCGCGTAGCGCAAGGTGCAGAGCGGTGGTGCCGGAGCTGACCGCCACACAATGCCGACCGGCGACGAGGCTTGCGAACTCGGCTTCGAACGCGGCGACCTCGGTGCCCTGAACGAGCTTTCGGCTTCGCAGGACGCGGACGGCGGCGGCGACCTCGGCGTCACCGACGTGCGGATGGGCGAGTGTGATCGGGCGCCCCATGGTCACCTCCTCGATTCTTGCCAACGGCTCGGCATCGGCCCGCGTCGCGGGAAGCTGGTCCTCATGTCTCATCGCGGGTGATGTCAGCGCCGAGGGCGGTGAAACGGCTGGCCAGGTCCGCGTGGCCCCGATCGATCATTGCGCCGTTGCCGATGGCCGTTTCGCCGTCGGCCACAAGTCCGGCCAGGACGAGCCCAATGCCGGTCCGCAGGTCCTGGGCGACGACCTCGGTGCCGCGCAGTGGCTTACCGCCGTGCACGACGGCCTTCTCACCTTCTACGGTGAGGTCCGCGCCGAGCTTGCTCAGCTCACCAGCGAGGGCGTAGCGGGCGTCGTGGATGCGCTCACGGAAGTAGCTCGTTCCGGGCGCTTGGGTGGCGAGGGCCATCAGTGGGGGCTGCAGGTCGGTGGCTAACCCGGGGTGGGTGTCGGTGATGACGTTGATCGGATGCAAATGACCGGGTCGGGTGACGTTGGTGACCGCCCCGGCGGCGTCGAGTTCGACGCCCATCTGGTGGAGCTTGTGTGCGGCGACTCCGAAGTGATCCAGCACCGCGCCACCGACGAGGTTGACCCTTCCACCGGTGATGGCCGCAGCGATGGCCAGCACGCCGGCGTCCATGCGGTCCGGCATGATCGTGTATTCCACGGCGTTCAGCTCGGCTACTCCGGTGACGACGATGCGACCGGTTCCCGCGCCGCGGATCTGGGCGCCCATGGCCGTGAGCATCGCGACTACGTCGAGGACCTCGGGCTCCAGCGCGGCGTTCTCGATGACGGTCCGGCCCGGCGTGAGGGCTGCGGCCATGATGAGGTTTTCGGTGCCGGTGTGCGAGGGCGTGTCGAGGTAGAGGTCGGTGCCGCGCAGGTTGCCGGCCTTGATGTTGATGGTGCTGCCCTGTTCCTCGATGTGCGCGCCGAGGCGGGCCAGGCCCCGGTAGTGGAAGTCGAGTCCTCGGGTGCCGAGGGCACAGCCGCCGGCGCCCTCGAAGATGACCTCGCCGCGGCGGTGCAGCACCGGTGCGAGGAACAACACGCTGCCTCGGAACAGGCGGGTGAGATCGGCTGGCAGCCTTGAGCTGGTGATCTCGGTGGCGTCGATGACGAGCAGCCGGTCGGCCGGGTGGTACTCGACGTGAGCGCCGAGTAGCCGGGCGAGGTCGACGGCGCGCTGGACGTCGGTGATCGCGGGGACGTTGCGTAACACCGTTTGGCCGTGTCGGGCGAGCAACGCGGCACCGATCATGGGCAGAGCCGCATTCTTGGCGCCTTGGACGACGGCGGTGCCGTTGAGCGGCCCGGCAGGGCGAACGCGATAGCGAACTCTGTTCATCTGACGTTCCTTCAGCAGAGGTTGAGGTGGTTGAGCACGCACGGGCGGGACAGTCGCCGGTGGTGTGCGGCGGTCACGTGGCGAGGGACAAGCCGTTCGGCCCTCGGCGGTAGAACCGTCCGCAGGTGGGACAAGTGAGGTTGTCGTCGATGCGGTGGCCGCACCTGCAGGCCCAGCCGAGTTGCCGGGCCGGGTTGCCCATGACGAGGCCGTGGTCCGGCACGTCGTGTCCCACGACGGTGCCGATGCCGACCATGGCGTACTGGCCGACGGTGACGCCCGGGGCGATGACCGCGTTGGCGCCGACGGTGGCGCCGTAGCGGATCGTCACCGGTTCCCGCTGCCAGTCGTTGCGGCCTTTCAGATGACCGGCGGGGTTGATGGCTCGGGGTGCCGGGTCCTCCAGCAGATATACGCCGGGGGCAAGCATCACGCCGTCTTCCAGAGTCGCCCCGAACACTCCGCACCCATCCTGGATCTTGACCCGGTTTCCGATGACCGCTGCCGAGGCCACGTGAACGCCCTTGCCGAGTACGCAGTCCTCACCAACCCGGACGTCCGCGTCCACCTGGGCGTGGTGCCAGATCCTGGTTCGCGCGCCGACGTGGGCTTCGTCAGCGACCTCGGCCGACTCGGCGATGAAGGGCGCGTCCAACGTGTGTCCGGCTGGCGGTGTTGGCAATCTGGTCATGCCGACCGCTCCGTGGGTCTCAGCAGCCGCTCAAGATCGTCCAGCGTCCTGACGCTGATCAGCTCGTCGTCGGGCAACGGACGACCGGTTCGTTCCTCCAGCAGCACCGCGAGCGTGAGCCGGCCGAGCGAGTCCAGACCGAGATCGGACAGCCGGGTGGAGGTGATGATGGTCTCGGCGGCCCGACCGCTGATCTCGGCGAGGATCTGCCGGGCTACGGTCTGCCGGCCCAGAGCATGCGTGCTCATCGGATCCGCCCGACGGCGTCGAGCAGCAGCGGCAGGCATTCGACCATCGGTGCACGCTGCCAGAGTCGGCGCATGGCGACTGCCCTGGTCGAGGTGCCGGCGGCGATCTCGTGCAACGCCGCCTCGAGGAACCTCTCCAGCATCTCGCGCGTGCCTGGCGGGAGGCTGCCACCCGGTTGGCACAGCATGTCCACTAGCCCGCGGGTCCCACCGCTGATGAGGTCGTCGAGTGCCGGGAGGTGCATCGCACGCCGGGGGCTGTAGGGGTGGGCGGAGGTGGAGCTGGGAGCGGTGATCCCGTCGGCGACGATGCCGGCGGCGTGCGGGGCCAGCAGCACCCCGCATCGGTAGGTGCCCGTCGCGAGGTGGACCATCGGGTGTCCGGTGCGGCCGAACAGCGGCAGGTGATCGAGGGTGACCGGCCGGTGCCCGACCCGGACCTCGACCAACCCGGCCTCGCGAATGGTGGTGTTGAGCTCGGCGCTCGCGTCGTGGACCAGGGTGGCGATCTCGTCCAGGGTGGCGGGTTGGCCATAGTCGGGTTCGGTGGAGAGCCGGTTCGTCGCGCCCAGGTAGATCGTGCCGTCGCCGCGCGGAACCATGTGGCTGCCACAGGCGAAGCCCCGGTTTGGGGTTCGCACGGCAGCGGGTAGCGAGAACGGGACGCGGGCAAGCAGCGACACGCCTCGCCCGGACCGCAGCGGAGGTGCGTCGACCTGCTCGGCGAGCGCAGGGGCGAGCAGCCCTGTCGTCCCGGCACCGGCGGCGAGCACCAGGTGAGCGGCCAGGACAGTGCTGCCGTCAGCCGCGTCGACGGCCAGATGCTCGCCGCGCTCGTTGACGGTGCTCACGGTGGTGTTGAGCCATCGACAGCGAGGATTGGCGCTCAGCACCGTGGCCAGCGCCTCGACCAGGAGCGCGGGGTCCACGCTGCCCTCGTCCGGCAGCCATAGCGCCTCGTGCGCCCGCACCTGCGGTGTCAGCCCCGGCACGTCGGTCGGTGCGGCGAACTCGGCCCGGCACCCGTGGGTCTCGGCGGCCTTCGCGATGGCCCGGAGGTTCACGTTGTCGTCCGGCCCGTAGCCGTTACCGATCACCCACACGCCCAGGACAAGCCGTACCGCCTGCTTGCTGGCGGTGCCGACGCGGTCCAGCCAGGCTTCGTATCCGGTCCGGGCGGCCAACCGTTCGCCGACTTCGAGGCTGACCCGCTGGGGATCGTGGTCTGCCTCGACCTCGCTGAAGACGGTGAGCATCGCGCCGGCGGCCCGGGACGCCTGCCCCGCGTGGTCGCCCGTGCGAGGACCGATCACGGTGACGTCGAGGTCCCGGCTGAGCAACTCGAACGCGGTGGCGAGCCCGAGCAGGCCGGAGCCGGCCACCACGACGTCGGTCACGAATTGGTTCATGTCACTCACCTGATCCGTTCAGGGAATCGATGCGGGTGGCGGCGAGGGTGTGCACCTCGAACCGGAGGCCACGGAACGCTGCCCGCTCAGCCGCCCGGAGCGGGTACAGCCGCGAAAGCAGCACGTCACGGTGCGTCGCGTATCGACGCAAGGGGATGTCCAGCTCACAGATCTGGACAGTGCGGTACTCGTATCCGTTGCGTCGCAGCGTCTGACGGGTGCGGGGGATGTCGGTCAGAGATGAGTGCGTCAGCAGCAGCGTCCCGCCCGGGGCGAGCAGTTCGTCGAGGCGGGCGAGCAGGACGTCGTACAACGCCCGCCCGTCACTGCCGCCGACAAGGGCCGTCTCGATGCCGTCGTCAGCGGCGTAGGCCGGATCGTGCGGAAAGTGTGGAGGGTTGCAGACCACCAGGTCCCACGGTTCGACGACTGCCAGCTCGGCGAGGTCCCCGACGATCGTGGCCACCTGGGCCTGCTGGATACCGTTGCGGGCCGCGTTGTCGCGGGTCACGTCCGCACACGCCGAGTTGATATCGAGCGCCGTCACGTGTGCCGCGCCAACCAAGGCCAGCGCCACTGTGTACAGGCCGGAGCCGCACCCGATGTCCAGCACGCGGGTACCTGCCACGGGCAGGTCGGGGTCGGCGTTCAGCGCGCTCAGCAGGGTGAGCCCCACGTCGGTCGGAAAGAGGACCGGCCCGTCGTCCGGCGTCTCGATCCGGGCCCGCCGGCCTCGCACCTCGAACTCGGCCGAGAGCATGCCGCCGCGGACCGGCCTCGCCTGGCACAGTGCATTTGCCGCGCCTGCCGGGATCCTCACCCGGACCGTCTGCGACGGCACATTGGTGACGTCAGCGCTGCTCATGAAGATTCCCCCTGATCAAGAGAGGCCCTGGTAACGATCGGATAGGAGCGGGCGGGCCAGCCGAGGAAGCGGTCGAAGACACTGGCCGTGCTGCTGGTGTCACTGGGATGTAGCTGGTGGAGATCGCCGATCGCGTCATGCAGGCATCTGGCCAGATAGAGAAAGAGGCTCACCCGGCTGTCCCGGTACTCCGCCAGCAGGGCGATCTTCGCCGCGCCGCACGGCCATGGCTGGCCGCATGGGCGGCACAGCCACAGCGGCCGCATCGGCAAGTGCGGTCGGGGCGGCTCGTCATGGGCCGTCACCACCGATCGTCCTGGCAGAGGCAGATGCTCCATCGGCACGGGCGGGGCGGCCCCCGGGAGGCAGTCTCCGTCGCTGCTCATCGAGGATCCCGCTCCCCCGCCTGCCGTTCGAACACGATCCGCCAAACGTGCGTCAGGAGCGGCGGATCGGCCGGTCCCGTCCCTACCGGCGGAGAAGTTGTCGCCCGGTCTCGCGACAGGTCGGCGATCTCTACGTTGCGCGAGATGTACACGGTCACGGCCGGCCCCCGGTCGGATCTGCTACCCGAGTGCGGTGGGCTTGCCGAGCTGCCGGTAAGCCCACCGCAGTCGGCCTACGGCTGGGAGCAGACCGCCGGCCACCCGTCCCCGCAGCCCTCGTGGCGGTGCGCGAACGGGGAGTCACCCGTACGGTCGACGGAGCGCCCGGCGCGAGCACCTGCCGGTGCATCGGGTCGCGTTCCGACCTGCCGCCGATCGGCACGTCCATCTGGATCTCCCTGGCATGACATTGCCGCTGGCCCGCCGGCGCGCCATGAGGGTCAGGATGACCCTGGACCATTCCGCCGACGTGTTCCTGACGTCCACGATCGCTGGCGACGCTGGCCGGAGATAGACCCAGCATGGTGGGCCACGATGGGCCTCACCGTGCCCGGCCTGGGTCAACGCGAAGAGGACAGGCGGTGCCGGCCCCCTATGAGACTCGGCTCAGAGGATCTGCCAGCGGCGGAGTTCCGCGCCGTCGTCCACGAGACCCGCGATCCGGTGGTGCACCTCGTTGGCGGCCTCGGTTCCGGGTCGGGACTTGCGTGCATTGGTGGCGATCATCTGCAGCTCGCGGAGCTGACACAGTTCCTCGAACCTCGGCCAGGATGTGGCATCCCAGCCGTAGGCGGCGGTAAAGCCGGCGAATGCCTCGGGACCGGGTGGATCGAAGCGGCGGCAGTGGACAGCGACCGTGGCGATGTCCCACTCCGGAGGGCCGAGGGCGGCACCGTCCCAGTCGGCCAGTACGGGCGTGCCATCGAAGCGTCGGAGCGCGTTGCGGATCTGCGGATCGGACTGAATCATGCTCGTACTGTGGGGAAACCGCATCGCGTTCCAGCCGGCAGCCAGCGCCTCGAGCCGGCCCATCAGCAGATCCTGTTCCTTGCCGTTCAGGATCTCCGAACGGGCGACGGACCGCTCGATGCCATGGATCGGTCGCAGTACAGGCAGCGACACCGGCGGAGCGGGCAGGGCGTGCAGATCCCGGAGAAGCGTTCCGAGCTCGGAGACGGTGATGGGTTCGTCGTGTGCCGGGTCCAGGCGCTGCCAGACCGTTACGGCGTGCCCGCCCACCTGCAACGGCTGGGACAGGCCCGGGTGAAGGCCCGCCGTGGGGAATCCTCGGGCCACCAGCCAGTTGACCACGGCCACCATCCCGCGCACCCGTTCCAGGCCATGGTCGCCGGGGGCGATCTTGACGACCACGTCGCCGACTGCGTAGACGGCGTTGGTGTGGTGCCGCAGCAGGATCGCGTTCGAGTCGGGGTAGCCGAGGAGACGACATACCTCGGCGAGCACCGGCCGGGTGCGCGCCTCGACGAACATGGGGCTCCTAGGGACCGGGTACGGCTGTGGTCCCAAGACTACGGGCGCGCTCGCGGCATGCCCGTACGTAGTCAGTCAAGGCGGCGACCTCACTGCGCCAGTTCCCCTCAGGGATCGCCGAGACCACGTCGGTGGCTCTGGTCAGGATGATCTCCGTCCGCTGCGTCTCGGGCAGGTCCGCGACGGCGTCGCGGGCAGTGGCAGCCGCTTCGGTGGCCCGCCGGTCCCGCACGAGGCACAGCGACCTGTCCAGGGCGATGAGCGCCACATCGATCGGCACGGTCGGGGCCACGCCGTACAGCCGAAACGCCTCGTCTTGGACCCGGTACGCCTCGCTCGTGTCGCCGAGCCAGGTGTACGCCCCGGAGAGGTAGAACAGCAGACGCTTCGCCGGAAACCGGAACGCCACATCGGTGTCCCCGTCGCCGGCCTGGTCGAACATCCGGCGCGCCTGGTCGATGGCCGATCGTGCCTGTTCGATGGCGCCAAGACGGGCCAGGGCCCGTGCTCGGCCCGCCGCCGCCAGCGCTCCCGCCGACGAGGCCGTCGAGGTGACGGCCAAGGCAGCCTCCGCCAGAGCGACGGTCTGGCCTGGATTCCCGAAGTAGTACGGCAGCATCGCCGCCTGCGCTCTCACCCGCACCCGAAGCGGAGCCCGCCCACTGTCATCCGCCGCGTGGATCGCCGTGCCGTACCACCGTCGAGCCTCGGCCACATCCCCGAGCCGCATCAACGCGTCGGCGCACATCGTCGCCAGCAGCGCCGCCACCCCGGACAGCCGGGACTGGACCGCCGCCGGCTGCCGCCGAAGTGACAGAGCCTGAACCTCCCGGCAGTCGGCGACCAGCAACGACAGCATGACCTGAGGCGACGCCGAGGGGTAAACCCTCATGTGCTCGCCGACGGACTCCTCGACCAGTTCAAGCTGCCGAGGAGCGACACTTGCCGACGCCAGCGCCTCATCCAGTCCCAGCCGGAGCCTCGCCAGACCGCTGACCTCCACGCCGGCCCCCGCACCGCCCAGTGGAAGGCCAGCCCCGCCACCTGCGGCCACGAGGTCAGGGCCGCAGGTAGCGGGGGTGTCCTCATTCCGACCGAGTCCCATCGCAGGACGCGGGATACTCAGTCCGACCGCGACGCGCTCCAGTACCTCGTAGGCCGTGACCTGACGCACGCCCTTGGCGATCTCGGCGGCACGGTTGGCCGAGATGTCCACGAGACCCGCAATCCTGCCGTAGGACACGCCCCGAGCGTGAAGGAAGCGGAAGATCGCCGTAACGTCCCGCCGCCGCAGGAACTCACCGATCGGGCGACCGTTCCAGACCCCCGAACTCCACCAGTCAGGATCCACCTGCAAACCCACGACCACCCCGATCGCACGACGACCCAGCTTGCCAGCACAGCGCATCGACACCGTCACGACAAGTCAAAGACGGGTCGGCTCGACGGACCCACCACAGATTCGGGGCACACTGCGGCATCCGGAACCCCCACGATGGGGCCCCACGGTGTTCAGCAAGAGGCCAACCCGAGGGCCTGAGCGCCACGACCTCACCCTTCCGCCGGAACGCACCCGCTCCCCCTACCGTGGAAGCCGTGGACCGGATCGCCATCATCGGCTGCGGCGGCAGCGGCAAATCCACCGTCGCCCGGGAACTCGCCCGGATCCTCGACATCCCGCTCACCCACCTGGACACGCCCTACTACGACGAGCACTGGACGCCGCTGCCCACAGCCGAGTTCGCCGCCCAACAGGAGAAACTCGTCACCCGCGACCGCTGGATCATCGAGGGCAACTACGCCGCCACCCTGCCCATCCGCCTCGCCGCCGCCGACACCGTGATCTTCCTCGACCTACCCGCCGCCGCATGCCTGCAGGGCATCCTCCAACGCCGATGGCACTACCGGGGCGGCCAACACCCAGCCGACGGCGTCTACGACCGGATCACCTGGAACTTCCTCCGCTACATCCTCGGCTACCGGCGCACCATGCGACCCCGCATCCGCAGACTGCTCCATGATCACGGGCCACACGTCCGGCTGATCACCCTCACCAGCCGACACCACGCCAACCGGTTCATCGACCACACACGACGGGCAACACAGCCGAGAACCTGACCCGGGCCGTCCACCACGACCGCGCCCCGTCCCGACAAACGGCGACCGGTCCAACGGCTCCCGAGCACCCACCGAGACGCCGAACCACCAACAGAAACACCAAAAGGCTCCGACCCAGGGTGAAACCCCAGGTCAGAGCCTTTTTGGTGGTGCGCCGCCAGGGACTCGAACCCCGAACCCGCGGATTAAGAGTCCGCTGCTCTGCCAGTTGAGCTAGCGGCGCTCGTTGGCAACGGAGAGAACACTAGCACGGGCCCCGATCCGGGTTCCAATCCGATACCCGGGTCCCCTCTTCGGCCGAGCTTAACGGACAAATACCGCTAAAATCCGCCGCCGGACGTCGTGCGGGACCGACCCGCGTGCGGCGATACGGCACGATGTCCGCCAGGCACGCGAGAACAGAGGTGGGGATGGGCAGGTTCACGCGGGGCGGGGCGATGGTGGGTGCCCTCGTCCTGGCGGCGTCGCTGGCACTGGCCGGGTGCGGCGACGACCAGAAGAAGGCAGCCGAGTTCGTCAGCGGCACCGGAGCTTCCCCGAGCGGCGGGGCGCCGGCCTCGCCGGGGCCGGACGGGACGACGCCGACGACGACGGCCCCCGGCCTGGCGGTCAGCCCGGCCGACGGGGCGAAGAACAGACCGGTCAGCACCGAGATCGGCGCCCGCCTCCCGGACGGCGGGAAGGTCTCCTCGGTCAGCCTGACCAGCGCCGACGGCAAGCAGGTCGACGGCAACATGCGGCTCGACGGCACCTCCTGGGTCCCGTCGGCGGCCCTGAAGTACGGCACCACGTACACCGCCACGGTGACCGGCACCGGCTCGGACGGCCAGCCCCGGCAGGGGGTGAGCACCTTCACCACGATGGCCAAGCCGAAGTCGATGATCGGCTCCGGCCTGTACCTCTTCGACGACCGCACGTACGGCGTCGGCATGCCGGTGGTCGTGGAGTTCCACCCGGGCATCCCCAAGAAGGACCGGGCGGCCGTCCAGAAGCGGATGTTCGTCAAGACCGACCCGCCGCAGCCGGGCACCTGGCACTGGGTCTACAACGGCACCCAGGCGTACTACCGGGCGCCGGAGTACTGGCAGCCGGGAACCACGCTCAGCGTCCGCATCGGGCTGGCCGGGATCCCGCTGAGCAACGGCCGCTACGGCAACGTCGACCGGTCCGCGACCGCCAAGATCGGGCGGTCCTTCGTGATGAAGGTCGACAACGCCACCAAGAAGATGGAGGTCTTCGAGGGCGGCAAGCTGGTCCGCACCCTGCCGGTCAGCCTGGGCAAGAAGAGCACTCCCTCGTCCAGCGGCACCATGGTGGTGATGGAGAAGAAGGAGAAGACCGTCTTCGACACCATGGACGAGCCGGATCCGGACAACCAGTACCGCACCGAGATCGACTTCGCCCAGCGGCTGACCTGGGGTGGCGAGTACATCCACGCGGCACCCTGGTCGGAGGGGGTGCAGGGCCGGCGGAACGTCTCGCACGGCTGCGTCAACGTCTCGATGGCGATGGGCCGGTGGCTCTTCGAGCAGACGAAGATCGGTGACCCGATCACGGTCAGCGGCACCCCGCGCAAGCTCGAACCGGGCAACGGCTGGACGGCGTGGAGCCTGAGCTGGTCGGAGTTCGTCAAGGGCAGCGCGTTGCCGGTTCCCGAGGGCGGCTCGGGGCCGCTGATCTGACGTCGCGGTCCGGGCCGGCGCGATCAGCCGGTCCGGACCGCGCGTGGCCGGCGGGCGACCTCGCCGGGCCGGCTCGGGCGGGGGCGGCGTGCCGCGTCGGGCCGGAGCATCCGCGAGCAGCCCGCGAGGGAGGGCAACCCGCTCGCAAAAGATCCGCATTTTACCGATATCGGCCATCTCTTGCCGGCGTGTTTCAGTTCACCCTCGGCAACCAACCGGCGTTCCGCCGCGTCTGTGAGAGACGATGGGGCATCGGGGACCACGACTGTGAGGGTAATCATGCGAGTTGTCCAGGACGAGCTGACCCGGCGCACCGGCCGCCGCCGGGCGCTCGCGGCGGGGTTCCTCGCCGCGGCGCTGGCGCTCACCTCCGCCTGCACCAGTTCCGGCGGCGACAAGCCGTCGAGCTGGCAGGGCGGTGGGGAGAGCGCCCCGAAGGCCGCCGCGACCATCACCGAACCCAAGGCCGACGCCACCGACGTCCCGGCCACCACCGGCGTCACCTTCACCACGACGGACGCCAAGGAGACCACCGTCGCGCTCACCGACTCGGCCGGCAAGGCCGTCGAGGGCAAGCTCGCCACCGACGGCGCGAGCTGGCTACCCACCGGTGCCCTGAAGTACGGCGAGAAGTACACCGCCACCGTGACGGCGACCGGCGACGACGGCAAGCCGGCGACGGCGACCAGCGCCTTCACCGTGATGGCGAAGCCGGACAAGCAGGTGCGGGTCACCAGCTTCCTGGGCGACAACCAGGTGGTCGGGGTGGGCATGCCACTGATCGTCAGGTTCGGCCGGGCCGTCCCGGAGGACTACCGCGACGACGTGCAGCGCCGGATGACGGTCACCTCCACCCCGGCCCAGGAGGGGATCTGGCACTGGGTCAGCCCCACCGAGGTGCGCTACCGGCCGAAGGAGTTCTGGCAGCCGGGCAGCACGGTGTCGTACCGGGTGCAGGCCGGCGGGCTGCCGATGGGCGGTGGCTGGTACGGCCGTTCCGACCTGACCGTGGACATCAAGATCGGCCCGTCGCTGGTCATGCAGGTCGACAACAAGACCAAGCGGATGACGGTCAGCAAGGACGGCAAGGTGGTCAAGACGATCCTGGTCAGCCTCGGCAAGAAGAGCACCCCCTCGTCCAGCGGCACGATGGTGGTGATCGAGAAGCTCCGCAAGACGGTCTTCGACACCATGGACGAGCTGGGACCCGAGGAGGGCTACCGCACGAAGATCGACTACGCCCAGCGGCTCACCTGGGGTGGCGAGTTCATCCACGCCGCGCCGTGGTCCGAGGGCAAGCAGGGCAGCGTGAACGTGTCGCACGGCTGCGTGAACGTGTCGATGAAGGACGGCGCGTGGCTGTTCGCCAACACCAGGATCGGTGACCCGATCACGGTCAAGGGCACCGAGCGCAAGCTCCAGAACGGCAACGGCTGGACCGACTGGAACATGAGCTGGGACGACTACGTCAAGGGCAGCGCCCTGCCGTACGACCCGGACGCCGGGCAGCCGGGCACCGACGCGACCCCCGGCGCGGACGACGCCTCCCCGGAGCCGAGCGTCGAGCCGACGCCCTGACCGACCGGGAACGACGATGGCCCCCGCCGCCCGGTGGGGGCCATCGCGCGTGCGGGGCCGACGGCGGTTCCGCCGGGCCACCCGGACGAACTCCCCACAACGTCCCCCACAACGCGTCAGGCCCCCTCTTTCGAGGGGGCCTGAGCTGCGGTGGACGAGATCCACTTTCCGGGTGACTGATGGGAATTGAACCCACGACAACCGGGACCACAACCCGGTGCTCTGCCAACTGAGCTACAGCCACCATGCCTTCCGCACCGGTCGACCCGGGCGGGTGCGGACTAATAATAGCCACACCCCGCCGGGGTCCGTCCAGCGGGTTCCACCGACCCGGCGCGGACCGCCCTACAGCTCTGCGGCGATCGCCTTGGCCGTCTCCACGTCCGGCCCCGGCAGCGGTACGAAGAGGGTACGCCGGTAGTACTCCAGCTCCCGGATGCTCTCCCGGATGTCGGCCAGGGCCCGGTGCGCCAGCCCCTTCTGCGGCTGGCCGAAGTACACCCGGGGGTACCAGCGCCGGCACAACTCCTTGATCGACGAGACGTCGATCATGCGGTAGTGCAGGTGGGCGTCGAGGCGGGGCATGTCCCGGGCGATGAAGCCCCGGTCGGTGGCGATCGAGTTGCCGCACAGCGGCGCGGTGCGTGGGTCCCGCACGTGGCGGCTGACGTACTCCAGGACCATGTCCTCGGCCTCGGCGAGGGTGACCGTGGAGCGTCGTACCTCCTCGGTCAGGCCCGACTTGCCGTGCATCGTGCGGACGATCTCCGGCATCGCCGCCAGGGCGGCCTCGTCGGCGTGGATGACCACGTCGACGCCCTCCCCCAGCACGTTGAGGTCGGGGTCGGTGACGAGCGCGGCGACCTCGATCAGCGCGTCGTTGCCGAGGTCGAGCCCGGTCATCTCACAGTCGATCCAGACGAGAAGGTCAGCCACCGGGACAGACTACGCGCAGCCCAGGTGCCCGCGCCTCGGCACTGTCGGGGGGCGGGACCGCTAGGGTTTCCCCGTGCCAGCCGAATCCGTCGCGCCACCCGCCGTCGCCCCGGAGGACCAGCGGAGCCGTACGGTCCGCCGGGTCGTCACGGTGCTGGCGCTGGCCGCCGTCCTGCCGGTGCTCTACCTGCCCGGCCTGGTGCACGACTTCTTCGACCTGAAGATCTACATGCGGGCGATGGACTGGTGGGCGTCCGGCCACCCGCTCTACGACTACGTGCAACCGGACCGGGTGCAGGGCGAGCTGTACTTCACCTACCCGCCGTTCAGTGCCCTGCTGCTGCGGCCGTTCGCGGTGCTGCCGCTGGGCCTGACCATCGTCATCTTCACGGCGCTGACCTGCGTCGCCGTCGTGGTCACCACCCGCTGGCTGGTGACGCCGGTGATCGAGCGGCACGGCCTGCACCGGACGTTCGCCCTCACCGTGGCGGTGCTGCTGGTCTTCGCGGTGGAGAGCACCCGGGAGACGATCACCTTCGGGCAGATCAACATGCTGCTGGTGGTGCTGATCCTGGCCGACCTGCTGTTCGCCGTACCCGGGGCGCGGCGCTGGGCCGGGGTGGCCGTCGGGCTGGCCACGGCGCTCAAGCTCTTCCCGGGCATCTTCATCGTCTACCTGGTGGTGACCCGGCGGTGGCGGGCGGCGGCGGTGGCTGGCGTGACGGCGGCGGCGGCGACGCTGCTGGCGGCGGCGGTGGCGCCCCGCGACTCGTGGCGGTTCTGGACCCACGAGCTGTGGGCCACCAACCGGGTCGGGCGCACCGACTACACCGGCAACCAGTCCCTGTTCGGGCTGCTCAGCCGGATCGACGCGCCGGCCCGGCCGAACCAACTACTGTGGCTGGCCCTGGTCGCGGTGGTCCTCGGGTACGGGCTGTGGCGGGCGGCCCGCGCCGCCCGCGCCGGCGACGAACTGACCGGCATCACCCTCACCGGGCTGGTCGGCGGCCTGGTCAGCCCGATCACCTGGACCCACCACATCTACTGGTTCGTGCCGGCGGTGGTGCTGCTGGTGGACGCCGCGCTCGACGCCGACCCGGCGACCGTGGCCGGGGCCCGGCGACGGCGACGGCTGCTCACCTTCGCCACCGTCGTCGGCCTGGTGATCGTCTACGGGGTGGTCTCGTTCTACGACTGGGGGGTCGCCGCCGCGCGGACGGACACCCCGTGGGAGTTCCTGCTGCGCAACGCGTACGTGCTGTTGGCGTTGCTGCTGCTGGTGACGCTCCCGGTACGACGGGAACCGCGCCCGATCACCGGATAGTCGCACTAAATGGACAGATATTCCCTTCCGCGACTTAAGGCGCTAATCTGGTTCCAGTCGGTCACGACCTCCAGCGCACCGATCCCCCGGTGAGACGGCCCTCCGCGTCGGCAGCGCGGAGGGCCGTCGCCTGTCCGGCCCGCCGCACCCGACTCCGCCGTACCGGCCGACACTCAGCCCGACTCCGCCGTACCGGCCGACACTCAGCCCGACTCCGCCGTACCGGCCGACACTCAGCCCGACTCCGCCGTGCCGGCCGAGGCTCGGTCCACCCCGGCGGACCGGACCGCCCCGTCGGGACGCTCCGGCGGCCAGGGCGGCAGGTCGGCCAGGCTGGCCGGCCGGCGGGGCAGCGCCGGGCCGATCGCCGCCCGATCGCCGGCCCCCACCGACACGAGCTGCCGCTGCGCGTCGGGACGCCGCTGCCCCAGCCCGCTCAGCGAGCTGACCCCGAGCCGGCCGGCCAACACCGGGACCTGATCGGGTTCGACCACGAAGACCACCTCCCGGGGCCGGGCCGGGCGCAGCAGCACCAGGGCCGCCGACCCGACCAGCAGCAGGCCACCGCCGAGCAGCCCCCAGGCCAGCGGACGGAACCAGTCGGCCCGCAGCTCGGCGCGCAGCCGCAGGTCGAGTCCGGCACCACCGTCGGGACGCAGCACCACCAGGCTCAGCCGCCGCCCGGCCAGCTCGGCCGGGCTCCACTCGACCGCGCCGACTCCCTGGCGTACCCAGAACGGCTGCTCCACCGCGACGGTGCCGGCGGCGGTCGACGCGGGCCCGGTCAGCCGGACCGGCAGCGGGCCACGGGCCAGCGCCAGCCGGTCGACCGTGGCGTACGGGACCGGGGCGAGCCAGCGCCGCACCTCGTCGGTGGGGGCCAAGCCGACGAAGGCCGGCCCGTCCCCGGTACGGGCCTCCAGCCGCAGCCGGGCGTGGCCGAGCCGGGTGAACGGGGCCTCGGCCCGCAGCAGCGCGTCGACGTCGTCGACCAGCACCGCCTGGCCGGTGGTGCGCACCGGCTCCACCCGGGCGGCGAACGAGCCGTCCGGGTCGGCGTGCCGGGTCACCGTCCACAGGGCTCCCCCCGCCAGCAGCGTCGGGATCCCCACGACCAACAGCAACATTCCGGCGAGCGCCCGCACGAACCGCATCCGTTCCGTCTCCTTCGGTGACCGAGTACCCGGCCGACCTTACCGACGCGACCGTCCTGATCTGCGGATATCGGCCGGGACCACGCCCCGACGGCGACCGGCCCGCCGGAGCGGGTCCGACGGGCCGGTGCGGGTGGAACGGGTCAGCTCTTCGCCGTCGGCTCCCGCCGGGTCCGGGCGAACGCCAGGCCGCCGAGGACCACCCCGGCGAGCCCGGCCACCAGACCGGCGATGCCCAGCGCGGTCCCCGGACCGTCGGCGTCGTCGTCACCGTCGTCGCCCGGGGCCGTACCGGCGGCCGGGACGGCCGCTGCCGACGGCGACGCGGACGCCGCCGCGAGGGTCAGCACCGGCGCCGGGTTCTCCGGCTCCTCGCCGCCCGCGGTGGGCTCCTCGATCCAGCGCGACACGTTGCCGTCGGAGTAGGTCTGCAGGGTCTTGAAGACCATCCGGTCGACCTGCGGCAGCGGGCCCATCGAGACCGGGAACTCCTGGAACTGGCCCGGCTTGACCGCCGCGTCGCCGGTGGCCGTCCAGGTCAGCTTCGACACCGCCTCGGTGAGCTGGCTGCCGTGCACCTCGATCGGCGGGTCGACCTTGCGCTTCTCCACCGCCACCGTCCAGCCCGGCACCGGCATCGTGGAGACCGAACCGACCGGGGCGTTCTCCGGCAACACCACCTCGACCTTGGTGGTGGACGCGGTGTCGCTCTCGTTGGGCACCCGGAACGCGAACCGGCCGTAGCCGCCCTGGGTCGCCTCCTTCGGATTGACCGAGACGTGGGCGGCTGCGGGCCCGGTGAAGCCGAGCACCGTGGCGGCGACGGCGGTGAGGGTGAGCGCGGCAGCGGCTGCGGAGCGCCGGAGACGGATCATCTGATGGAGTGCCCTTCTTACCTGATCGGCACGGTGGCGGTCACCGTGGCCTGGTCGATGTCGGAGGTACGGACCGTGAAGCGCAACTGCCACTCCCCGGTCGTCGGGAGGTTGATCTCCCCCGTCGCGTGGTAGTCGGTGAGCTTCAGCAGCGGAATGTCGATCGGCTCGATCCCGGCCGAGGGCAGCGCCGCGGTGGCCTTCCACTCCGCCACCGGCTGCGGCCGGTTGTCCGGCGTGTACGCGTACAGGTGCATCGAGTTGTTGCCCCGCTCGGCCGGGTCCAGCTCCACCTGGAGCGAGTAGAGCGGGCTGGTCAACGTGGTCGAGTAGTAGCCGCCCTGCGCCCCGGCCCCGTTCTCCACGGCGGTGCGGGCCGGCGGGGTCTGCACCAGGTTCGCCGTGACGCCGAGGACGATCGCGGTGATCGCCAGCTCCACCCAGACCGCGCGGCGCACCGGCACCGGCCGGGCCGCGGCCGTCCGCCGCCGCACCAACTGCCGGGAGTACGCCGCCACCGCCAGCACCAACACGAACAGCCCGATCTTGGCGAGCAGCAGCCGCCCGTACGTGGTGTCGGTCAGGGCCTGGATGCTGGCCACCTCGATCAGCCCCTGCACGGTGCCGGCGAGCAGCAGCGCCGTCACCGCCAGCGCCGCCCAGCGGGACCAGATCGGCAGGATCGCCCCCAGCTCCCGCTCGTCGGCCCGGCGCAGCAGGAACCCGGCCAGCATCGTCAGGCCGCCCAGCCAGACCGCCATGCTGCCCAGGTGCACCGCGTCCACCAGCACCGAGACCGCCGGCGCCGGGGAGGCGGCCGGGTGCCCGGCCAGCGGCCAGGTGAGCAGCCCCGCCGCCCCGAGCACGGCCAGGATGATCCCGTCGGTCCGGCCGACCGGCCCCCTGGTCAGCGGGCGGAGCAGGAACGCCGCCGCCGCCAGCAGACCCAGCCGGACCAGGTGCGCGGTGCCGTAGGTGCTGCCCAGCACCTCCGAGAAGCCCGTCCCGGTGACGTCCAGCGGCCCCCCACCGGCGGTGTACGGCACCTGCAACCACACCTCGGCCACGGTGGCGGCGGCGAGCAACCCCACGCCGGCCCAGAGCAGCCGGCCCGGACCCCGCCGGGACAGCCGGTACGGCCAGAGCGCGGCCAGCACCAGCGCCGGCCCCACCACCAGCAGCAACCCGGCGTACCCCAGGTACTTCGCCACCCTCACGCCCACGTCGACCACCGGGTCGGCCCGGCTGTCCGAGCCGGAGTCGGTCGGCGGCGACGACGGCGCGCCCACCGAGTAGGTGAACGCCCCGGAGACCGGGTGGCTGTCGGCGGAGATCACCCGATAGCTGACCAGGTAGGTGCCGCGCGGCCCGGACGGGTCCACGCCGATGGTCACCACGGAGCCCTCGAAGCGCGGCTCGCCCCGGTCCGCGCGGGAGCCGTCCGGCGCGATGACCCGGATCTTGCCGGTCACCTGGCGGACCGACTCGCTGAACGTCAGCACCACCTCGGACGGGGCGTTCGGCACCACCGCCGAGGCCACCGGACTGCTGCTGGAGAGCACGGCATGGGCGCTCGCCGGCCCGGCCGGGGCGAGCAGCAGGGTGACCAGGGCGACCAGCAGGCCGGCGGCGGCGGCCACCCGGGCGAGCCAACGGCGATCGACAGCATTCATCCCGACATGCTCGCTGACCGGAGCCCCGTACGCCCACCCGGCCGCCCCGCGGCGGACCGGCTCATCCGCGGCCCACCGCGACGGCCGGCGACCACCGCCGGTCGGCGTCCCCGCTGACCCGGCCCAACGCCCAGAGCAGCCCCGCCTGGACCACGGCGGCCAGGTGGCCCACCTCGTGCACCAGCGCGGTCGTCGAGTTGACGATGTCGACCACGCTGGTGGCGGCCAGGCAGACCGCCAGCACCAGGGCCACCGGCAGGAACGCCCGGGCCCGCTCCGGCCGCCAGGCGGCCAGCGCGAACCCCACCGCGAGCGCGACGTCGAAGGAGGCCATCTCCCGGCTGGTGTGCGGGTCCGTCGCCACCCCGAGACCGGCCAGCAGGATCGGCAACGCGATGGCGAGCTGGGCGACCGCGGCCACCGCCACCGCCACCCGCAGCACCTGCCGGCGGGCCGCCCGCACGGCCGCCGGGGCCCGGCCCGCCAGCACCGGGTCGGCGGCGACCGCGGCCAGCACCCCGACGGTGAGGTCCGGCACCCGTACCGGACGTAGCCGGGTGAGCCGGGTCACCCGCTCGGCCGAGGCCAGCCAGGAGCGGCAGCCGGGGCAGCGGTCGGTGTGGGCGTCCAGCGTCGTCACCGGGACCAGTGGGTCCTCGCCGTCCAGTCGCGCCGACAGCGCCTCGCGTACGTCGTCGCACGTCATGAGCAGGTAGTCGGGCCGGGGCGGGGAAAAGTTCCCGACGTGAGCGGGGCCATGGAAAGGGCCGAAGGACCCTGCCCACCACAGCTCCGCCGCGTAGCCTGATCTGTCGTGATCCCCGCCCCGCGCGACGCCGCCGCCGGCCGTACCGGCCCGCCGGCCGACGCTGGGCAGGACCAGGCGACCCGGTGGGCGCTGGCCGCCCGCGGCGGTGACCCGCCGACCCAGGCGGCCTTCGTCCGGGCCACCCAGGTCGAGGTGTGGCGGTTCGCCGCCGCGCTGGTCGACCCGGACAGCGCCGACGATCTCACCCAGGAGACCTACCTGCGGGCGTTCCGGGCGCTACCGGGCTTCCAGGGCCGGTCCAGCGTGCGGACCTGGCTGCTCGGCATCGCCCGCCGGGCCTGCGCCGACCACCTGCGCACCGTGGTCCGCCGCCGCCGGCTCGACGAGCGGCTGGCCGCCGAGGCGCACACCGGCCGGCCCCACCCGGACCCGGCCGGGCAGCTCGGCGCCGCCGACCTGGTCCACCGGCTGCCCGCCGAGCGGCGCGCGGCGTTCGTGCTCACCCAACTGCTCGGCCTGTCGTACGCCGAGGCCGCCGCCGTCGAGGGGGTGCCGGTGGGCACCATCCGCTCCCGGGTGGCCCGGGCCCGCACCGACCTGGTCGACGCGGTCGGCGACGCGCTGGCCGGTTGAGGCATGGAACTTCCGGACCGGACGGGACGACCAATGACCGTGACCGCAGAGCGCACCCCGGCCGGCCGCTGGCCCCTCGTCCGCCCCTGGCTGGGCGTCGCCGCCCGGCTCGGCCTGGCCGCCGTCTGGCTGGTCGCCGGCGGGGCCAAGGTCGGTGACCTGGCCGCCTCGGGGCGGGCCGTCAACGCGTACCAGGTGATGCCGTACGAGGCGGCGACGGTGATCGGCGCGGCGCTGCCCTTCGTGGAGCTGGCGCTGGGCCTGCTGCTGCTGCTCGGCCTGGCCACCCGGCTCATCGCCGTCGTCTCCGTCGCGCTGCTGGTGGTCTTCGTCACCGGCATCGCCTCGGCCTGGTCCCGGGGGCTGGCCATCGACTGCGGGTGCTTCGGCAGCGGCGGGCAGCTCGCCGCCGGCCAGGCCCCGAGCTACCTCCCGGAGATCCTCCGGGACCTGGGATTCCTGGCGCTGGCCGGCTTCCTGCTGATCTGGCCCCGCACCCCGTTCTCCGTGGACGGCTGGCTCGCGGGCGAACCACCCGTGGAGGACGACGATGAGTAGTCGCAAGGGACGCAACGAGGCGGCGCGGGTGGTCCGCGAACAGCTCGCCCGGGAGAAGCGGCGCAGGCGGACCCTCTGGACGTCCGTCGGCGCGGTGCTGGTGCTGCTGGTCGCCGGCCTGATCGGCTGGAACGTCTACTCCAGCCAGAAGTCGGACACCTTCACCGCCCCGCCCGGGGCCAACGACGCCGGCACCGGCGTGGTGCTGGGCGACGGACCGGTCACCATCGACCTCTACGAGGACTACCTCTGCCCGGCCTGCAAGCAGTTCCAGCAGACCAGCGGCGCGACCGTCGACCAGCTCGTCGCCGACGGCAAGGCGAAGGTGGTCTTCCACCCGGTCGCCTACCTCAACCGCTTCTCCACCACCGAGTACTCCACCCGTTCCTCGGCCGCCTCCGGCTGCGCCGCGAAGGGCGGCAAGTTCAAGGAGTTCACCGACGCGCTCTTCGCCCAGCAGCCGGCCGAGGGCAGTGCCGGGCTCAGCAACGACCAGCTCGTCGACATCGGGGCGGGCGTCGGACTGAACCGGGACGACTTCGGCTCCTGCGTCAACGGCGGCACGTACCGGGCGTGGACCGAGCACGTCACCGACGACGCCAGCAAGTCGGGGGTCACCGGCACCCCGACCATCAAGGTCAACGGCACGGTCGTGGCGGACCGCACCCCGCAGGGGATCACCGCGGCGGTGGAGGCGGCCGGCAAGTGACCCGGCCACCCCTGCGGCGGGCCGTCCTGGTCGTCACCGCCGCGCTCGTCAGCCTGCTCACCGCAGCCGCCCCGGCGTACGCGCACGGCGCGGACGCCCCGGACGGCACCGACTACCGCACCAAGGTGGTCGGCCTCACCCCGGCCCGGCCGGGGCTGACCGTCCGGGCCGTCGAGGCGGGCGCCCGGCTGGAACTGGTCAACCACACCGGCCGGGACGTCGAGGTGTTCGGCTACTCCGGCGAGCCGTACCTGCGGATCGGGCCGGGCGGGGTGTACGAGAACACCCGGTCTCCCGCCACGTACCTGAACCGGACCCTGGCCGGCGACACCGCGCTGCCCGCCGCCGCCGACCCGGCCGCGGCACCGCAGTGGCGGAAGGTCGCCGACGACCAGCGGGTGCGCTGGCACGACCAGCGCACCCGGTGGCGGGAGTCCGGGGTGCCCGCCCAGGTCGCCGCCGACCCGGCCCGGGAGCACCGGGTCCGCGACTGGGCGGTGCCGCTGCGCGACGGCACCGAGCCGGTGGAGATCCGGGGCACCCTCGACTGGGTGCCGCCGCCGGATCCGTACCCATGGTGGGTGGCCGCCGCCCTCGGTTTCCTGGTGGTCGGGGCGGCCGGACTGCTACCGGCCGGCTCCCCCGGCGGTACGCGCGCCCTGCGCGCGGTCGGCGCGGTGCTGGCGCTCGGCGGGGTGGCGGCCGTCGCCATGGTGGTGGGCCGGGAGCTGGACGCCGGTGCCGAGGGTGTCGGCGGGGTGCTCCTCGGGCTGCTCGCCGGGCAGGTCTGGCCGATGCTGACCGGGCTGGGCGCGCTGGCGGCGGGCGGCTACGCGCTGGCCCGGCGGCCCGCCGCCGACTTCGCGCTGGCGCTGGCCGGCGCCTGCCTGGCCCTCTTCGTCGGGTTCGCCAACCTGACCGTGCTGTCCCGCGCGGTCGCCCCGGTGCCCTGGTCGGGCACCACCGCCCGGCTCCTGCTGACCGTGGTGCTGGTCGCCGGGGCGGGCGCGGTCGGCGCCGGCGTGCTACGCCTGCACGCCGCCTCCCGCACCGCCACCCTCCAGGCCACCCGCACCTGACCCCGCAGGCCCGGGCGTGCCGGCGGCTGAACCGCCCCTACCTCGCCGCCCGCCCGGCGGGCACGATCGCGGGGAGGGCAGGGTGGGGTCAGCGGTGCGGGGTGAAGCCGTAGGGGAGTTCCAGGCGGTGACGGGACAGGAGATCCGGGTCGGTCAGGATGTCGGCGGTGGGAGCGTCGGCGGCGATCCGGCCGGCGTCCAGGATGACCGAGCGTTCACACAGCTCCGCCGCGTACGGCAGGTCGTGGGTGACCATCAGCAGGGTCACCGGGAGGGCGCGCAGGATCTCGGCCAGCTCGCGCCGGGCCGCCGGGTCCAGGTTGGACGACGGCTCGTCGAGCACCAGGATCTCCGGGCGCATGGCCAGCACCGTCGCCACCGCCACCCGGCGGCGCTGGCCGAACGACAGGTGGTGCGGGGCCCGGTCCCGGTGCTCGGCCATCCCCACCGCGGTCAGCGCCTCGTCCACCCGCGCGGCCAGCTCCGCCCCGCGCAGCCCCAGGTTGGCCGGGCCGAACGCCACGTCCTCGGCCACCGTGGGCAGGAAGAGCTGGTCGTCCGGGTCCTGGAAGACGATGCCCACCCGGCGGCGGATCTCGGCCAGGGTGTCCCGGTCCCGCGACACCGTCAGCCCACCCACGCACACCGACCCCTGGGTCGGGGTGAGGATGCCGTTGAGGTGCAGCACCAGCGTGGTCTTGCCGGCGCCGTTCGGGCCGAGCAGGGCCACCCGCTCGCCGCGCGGCACGGTCAGGTCCACCCCGTGCAGGGCGAGGTGGCCGTCCGGGTACGCGTACCGGACGCCACGGACGTCCAGGGAGACAGCGGTCTGCACGTACCCGATCATGTCAGGACGACGGCGGTCGCGGCGATGGTCACCGCCACGACCGGCACGGTGGCCGCCGCCACCCACTGCCCGGCGGTGGCCGCGCCGGCCCCCTGCCACACCGTCGGCATCCGGCCGGTGTAGCCACGGGAGACCATCGCCAGGTAGACCCGCTCGCCCCGTTCGAAGGCCCGCAGGAACAGCGCGCCCACCCCGGCGGCGAAGCCGCGTAGCTGCCACAGGAACCTCGGGTCGTCGCCCCGGGAGACCCGGGCCACCCGCATCCGGCGGGCCTCGCCGACCAGCACGTCGAGGTAGCGCAGCATGAAGGTGGCGATCTGGGTGAGAATCTGCGGGCAGCGCAGCCGGTCCAGGCCGACGATCAGGTCCCGGGTGGTGGTCGTCGCGGCCAGCAGCAGCGACGCCAGCACGCCGAGGGTGCCCTTGGCGACGATGTTCCACGCCCCGTACAGGCCGTCCACCGACAGGCTCAGCCCCGCGACGTCGACCCGCTCGCCCGCGCCGAGGAACGGCAGGGCGACGGCGAAGAGCACGAACGGCAGTTCGATCGTCGCGCGGAGCAGCAGCCAGCGCGGGCCGACCCGGGCCAGCCCGGCCACGGCGGCGACCAGCAGGGCGTACCCGCCGAAGGCCCAGAACGCCTCGCGCGGGGTGGCCACCACCGCGACGGTGAACAGCACCATCGCGACGATCTTCACCTCGGGCGCCAGCCGGTGCACCGGGGAGGAGGTGTCCCGGTAGAGCACGTGCAGGTGTCCGGCACCCACCGTCGTACCCCCTCAGCCGGCGGTGCCGGCGGGCTGCCGGTCCGCGCGTGGGGCGTCGTCGGTCCCGGCCGGGCTGCGCCGACGCAGCAGCCAGAAGACACCGCCGCCGAGCGCGAAGGTGAGCAGCACCCCGACCACCCCGGACAGGCCGGTGGAGAGGAAGCCGTTGTCCACGCCCCGGATGCCGTAGTCGGCGAGCGGACTGTCGGCCAGCTCGTGGTCCCTGGACCGCTGCGCCGGGCAGGAGCCGCCGGTGATCTCGTCGTCGGCGTTCACCGTGCAGCCGTTGAGCAGCGACGAGTCCAGGCCGTCCGGGTGGGCCGAGGCGTAGTTGCTGACCACACCGGCCAGCAGCAGGGCGACCAGCAGGCCGACCGCCACGAAACCCCAGGAACGCTTCCTCACCGGACACCTCCGACAGCCGGGACGGGAGCCGGCGCGGGCACCGGCTTCAGGGCGCGCAGCGCGTACACCAGGTCGGGCCGGACCTTGGCGACGGTGGCCACCGTGGTCGCGGTGATCAGCCCCTCGCCGATGCCGATCAGCAGGTGGACGCCGGCCATCGTGCCGGCCAGGCCGGTGATGTTGCCGCCCAGGTCGGTGGTGCCACCCAGCCAGTACTGGACGACGAAGCCCTGGGCCGCGACCACCACGCTGACCAGGGCCGAGACGAACGCGGTCACGGCCAGCCCGGTGGGGGTACGGGGCAGCACCCGCAGCAGGCCGGCGATCAGCAGGTACGCCGCGGCGGTGCCGAGCAGCGCCATGTTGGTGATGTTCAGCCCCAGCATGGCGACCCCACCGTCACCGAAGACGAGGGCCTGCACGATCAGCACCACCGCCACGCAGAGCGCGCCCACCCAGGGGCCGACCAGCAGCGCGGCCAGCGCGCCACCGAGCAGGTGGCCGGAGACACCGGCCGTGAAGATCGGGAAGTTGAGCATCTGCACGGCGAAGATGAACGCGGCGACCAGGCCGGCCATCGGTGCCAGCCGGTCGTCCAGGTCGCGCCGACCGCGCAGCACGCAGAAGGTCAGGGCGGCGAGCGCGACGGCCGCGAAGATCCCCGCCACCGGACCGTTGATGATCCCGTTCGAGATGTGCATCGCCAGGGTATCCACATGACCTCCCAGTCCACCGGCGCGCTCAGCCTATTTCCCGAACACCGTTGTTGCCAAGACATGGCAACAACGCATGGTGTCGATCACGTGCACTCCGGGGGGACGGCAGGTCGCCGACGCACCCGGGGCGACCCGGGGCGGCAACCACCGGCGCGGGTCGGCCGCCGTGTCCCACCCCGGCGGTAGGGTCGCAGCCATGACCGCGCCCGACCGCCTCACCCCCGGCGACCCCGCCCCCGACTTCACCCTCCCCACCGACACCGGCGAGACGCTCTCCCTGGCCGACCTGCGCGGTCGCCGGGTCATCGTGTACGCCTACCCGGCCGCGATGACCCCCGGCTGCACCAAGCAGGCCTGCGACTTCCGCGACTCGCTCGGCTCCCTCCAGGCCGCCGGCTACGAGGTGGTCGGCATCTCCCCCGACAAGCCGGCGAAGCTGGCCACCTTCCGGGAACGCGACGCCATCACCTTCCCGCTGGTCGCCGACACCGACAAGGCGGTGCTCACCGCGTACGGCGCCTACGGCGAGAAGCAGTTGTACGGCCGGACGGTGACCGGGGTGATCCGGTCCACCTTCGTCATCGACCCGGACGGCAAGATCGAGCGGGCGCTCTACAACGTCAAGGCCACCGGGCACGTCGCCAAGCTGCGCCGGGACCTCGGGCTCGACTGAGACCGTCACACCGGGCCACTACGGTCCGCACCTGGCCCGATACAAGCACCCACCCCAGCTTCTCGCCGAAGCGGCAGCCACCGCCCACTCGGTCACCGAGGTGCTGCGGCTGCTCGGCGTGCCCCTGAATGGCGGGTCCCACGCCCACCTCAGCCGACAGTTGAGGCGCTTTGGCATTGACACGTCCCACTTCACCGGCCGTCCGGCCGGGCGGCGGACCACCTCGACCCAACTGCTGCGGCGGCTGCCGGCCGGCTCCCGCCGCACGCCCGGCAGCCGCCTGAAGTGGGCGCTACGCGACATCGGCGTGCCGGAGGAGTGCGAGGAGTGCCGCACCGGACCACGTTGGCGGGGCAGGCCACTGGTCCTGCACGTCGACCACGTCAGCGGTGACTTCCTCGACAACCGGCCGCCGAACCTGCCCCTACTCTGTCCGAACTGTCACAGCCAGACGTCGACCTTCGCCGGCCGCAACCGGCAGCGTCACCCGCCCCGCCGATGCCGCCGCCGGCACCGTCGGCAGCGGAGCAGGCGACCGAGCTGATCAGACAGGTGGATGCCGGCATCATCGGCCCCAGCGAGGCCGCACGACGGATCGGCTGCCACCGCAACCAGGTGACCCGGCTCCGATGCCGACTCGCCACGACGGGCACCCTGACGCCGCCCGCCCGCCGCGCACCGGGCTCGATCCACCACGACACCGTGCTCGGGTTTGCCCTGGCCCATCCCGACCTGGGGCCACGCAGGCTCGCGGAACTCGTCCGAAGAGCGACCGACGGACGGTGCGTCGTCAGCCATGGGACGGTGTCGAACATCCTCCGCCGGGCGGCAGTTCCCACCGTTGCCGCGCGACGCTCTAAACTCTGACCCGAGCGGGAGTGGCGGAATGGCAGACGCGATAGGTTTAGGTCCTATTGTCCGAAAGGACGTGGGGGTTCAAGTCCCCTCTCCCGCACCACGGTGCTGTCAGGCGCATCACGATCGCGGGCTCACGCCGCGCTGAGGCATCAGGATTGCCGGCGTGAGTCTGCGCTTCGTCCTCGACCCCGACCTCAGCCCCGACCTGCGTGAACGAATCGTCGACCTCTGGGTCGACGTCACCAACGCCGGCGGGGCGGTCGGCTTCGTCGCCCCGGTCACCACCGCCGACGTACGCCCCGTCGCCGAGGCGACCTTCGCCGCCGTCACCGACGGGCCGGACCGGCTGCTGGTCGGCTACGCCGGCGACCGCCCGGTCGCGGTGCTGGTCCTGGCCGACAACCAGTTCCACCTGAAGCCACACTGGGGCACCCTCAAGCGGGTGATGGTGCACCCCGACACCCAGGGGCGCGGCTACGGCCAGGCCCTGATGCGGGAGGCCGCGCGTCGCGCCCCGGAACTGGGCTGGCAGGCGCTGCACGTGACCGTGCGGGGCGGCCTGGGGCTGGAGAATTTCTACGACCGGCTAGGCTACCGCGAGGTGGGCCGACTGCCCGGCGCGCTCCGGGTGGCGGCCGGCGACGACCGCGACGAGATCTTCATGTGGCGCGACCTGGACACCCCGGCCTGACCCGACGGCACCACCCACGGCCCGCCCGACATCCGGCGACGGCACGGCCGACATCCACCCACCGCCCGGCCGACATCCACCGACGGCGCGGCCGGCATCTGCCGACTCCGCGACCAGCGCCCGAAGCCTCCTGGAAACGCCGCTGGGACACCGCCGCCCCCGCAACCGATGACGGCGACCGAGCGGCCCCGCGCGTCGCCGGCCCAACGCCCGCCACCGCGTCCACCACCGCCGCACCGGGTCGTGCCAGTCGCCGACGAGCCCGGCTGATCGACTCCGGTTCGGCGAGGTGGCGTTATCCCGCTGGCCCCTACCCCGCCAGATCCCCGATATGGCACGGGACGACGGGCGCCCGGCCAGGGCCGGGCGCGCGGAGGCCGGGGGTGGGGGGTCAGGGGTGGGGGGTCAGGGGTGGGGGGTCAGGGGTGGGAGGTCAGGGGTGGGAGGTCAGGGGTGGGGGGTCAGGGGTGGGGGGTCAGGGGTGGGGGGTGCAGGCCGCCGTCGGGGCCTGCGCCGCGGTCGGTGGGGAGGAGGTCGGGGCGGGGGCGTCCAGCAGGGCCGATACCGACCCACTGGTGGCGGGGGACGGCGAGGCGGTCGGCGGTCGGCTCGGGGTGGCGCTGGGGTGCGCCGAGGGCCGCCGGGTGGACGGGACGCTCTGGGCGACGGGTGCGCCGCCAGCGCCGTACATCTTCACGGTGCCGCGCTGCACCCGGCCGGGGGACATGGTGATGCCGGTGGCGGTGACCCGGTGGCCGTACACGTCGGTGACCCGGAGGGCGTACGGGCCGGGGCCGGCGCCCGAGTCGACCAGCCAGTAGTTGTAGTCCTGCCGGGCGGTCGCGCGCCACGCACCGGAGCCCTGTCGTACCTCCACCGAGCGCAGCGGGTTGCCGTGCTCGGCGACCAGCACGGCGAACCAGTACTGCGACGCGCCCTCCTTGATCCGGAAGGTGAGCGGGCCGGGCAACGGCGGGTCCACCGCCGCCCGGTAGCTGACGTTGACGACACCCTGCACCGGGTCGGCGATCCGGGCGAACGCCTCGCGGGAGAGGTCGAGGTGGCCGGGCGGGCACTCCGGGCACTGGTCCATAATCAGGACCCGGACGCTGCCCCGGGGACCGGTGACGTCGAGGTGTCCCCCGCAGGCGGCGCCGGCGGTGTACTCGGTGGGGCCCAGCGCCACGTAGAGCCGGTTCGCCGGGGCGGACGGGTAGGAGCAGTTCCCGCCCGCGCCCTTCGAGTCGTAGTAGGTGGCCTTTCCCTTGTGGACGGCGGTGCCGGTGGGCGGGGCGGCGAGAGCCAGCGGCGCGACCACCAACGGCGGCGCAGCGCGAGCCACCGACGCGACCACCAACGGCGGCGCGGCGAGAGCGACGGGCGCGACCACCCAGGGCGGCGCGACGGGCGCGACCACCAAGGGCGGCGCGACGGGAGCGACCACCCAGGGCGGCGGGGCGAGAGCCAGCGGCGCGACCACCGACGGCGGCGCGGCGAGAGCCAGCGGCGCGGCCCGGGCGACCGGCGGGGCGGCGCAGGCGGGGGCGGCGCCGGTGCGCAGCGCGAGGCTCAGCCCGAGCACGGCGGCGAGCGCGGCGACACCCCCGGCGGCCAGCAATCGCCGCCGACCGGAGCGGGGGGCCCGGCGGCGGCCCGGTCCGGGGCGGTCGGTGGGGTCGTGGGGAGGGCTGCCGTCGGTCACGCCGGTCGATGTTGCCGGACCGGCCGGGCCGGGGACAAGGCGGCTAAGCCAAAGCTAAGGCGGTTAGCCGAGCCGGTTGCGGTGCAGCCCGGAGGCGATCACGGTGAGCGACCGTAACGGTTCGGCGATCTCCGGCCGGCTGCGCAGCAACTCCTCCAGGCGGACCCGCCAGCGGCCGGCTTCGAGCTGGGCGTTGTCGGGAGCCACCGGGGGGCGCAGCCGGCGGTGGGTGTCCCGGAGGGAGTCTTCGTACCCGGGACCGAGCAGCTCCCCGACCTCGGCGCACAGCCAGGCGAAGAGATCGTCGTCGGGGACGGCCGCGACGATCAGGCGGGCCGTGTCCCAGGCCACGCGGGGGTGGTGGATCACCTGCATCTCGACTCCTCTGTCGACGTGAGGCGCTCCGGCCATCATCGATCCGGACCGGGGCCGGCGACAAGGCCCGCCCGTCGGAGTCGGCGCTCAACCGTGACCTGGTCGCCGACGGTCACCCGCCCGGCTCCGTGGCGGCGAGGGCCGGCCGGAGCGGAGTTTCCGGCCGGTGTCGCGGTGCCGGGCGAGGACGCGCTGGCCGCCCGGTTACCCGGCGACGGCGTCGTGGTCGAGCCGGTGGCAGCCCTTGACCGGGTACGTGTGGCTGGCGGTCAGCCTCACCAGGCGACCCCGATGCCGTCGCCGGGGTACCAGTGGTCGAGCGGCGTCTCCCGGTAGGCGAGAAAGCGCCGGCCGGTGCGTTCGGCGTGCTCGGCGAGGACGGCGGTGGTGGTGACGTTGTCGGTGAGCAGGACGGCGCCGGGGGCCAGTTTCGGCTCGACGGCGGTGAACTCGCGCCGCTCGTGTTCGCGGCTGTGGTCGCTGTCGTGCAGGAACAGGTTCACCGGCCGGTCCAGGGCGGTGATCGCGGCGACGGAGTCGCCGACCCGCAGGTCGACCACGTCGGACCAGGGTGCGCTGCGGGCCAGGTAGCCGGCCTCCGGGTTGATGTCCAGCGAGGTGAGCCGGCCGGGGTGCCCCTCGGCGGCGTTGCGCAGCAGGGCGGCGGCGAGGACGCAGCTACCGAGGCCCTTGTCGGTGCCGGTCTCCACCACGTGGGCGGGGCGGGTGGCCCGGACGATGGCATACCAGCCGACCCGGCGCGCGTAGTGGACCCGGCGGTCGGCGAGGCCACGGCGGGCGGACCGGGCGGTGGCCTCTTCGATGTGCCGGCGCAGCGCCGCGTCGCCCTCGATCTCGTCGAGGTAGCCCCGGACCTGGGCCACCGGGACGTCGCAGACGACGCTGACGAGCCAGGCCAGGTGCTGCCGGCTGAGTCGGGTCAGCTCGTAGGTGTAGTTGTGGTGTTCCCGGGAGGTGAACAGCCACGTCGTCGAGGTACGCAGCACCTTGGCGTCGTGCCGGGCGACCCGGGCGAGCCGTTTGGGAAAGGCGGCCACTGGTGCCAGCGGGGTACGGGCGATGGCCCGGCGCAGCTTCGTCGCGTCCACGCCGAGGGTTCTACCAGTCGCAGGTGACGAGCGGCTGAACGTCGGCGCACGGGAACCCTTCGGCGGCCGGCCGTGGTCGTACGCGGGCTGCCCGGACTGACTGACGCTCAGTAACATGCGCGCATGCCAGAAGGCGAGCAGGTCTCGGAGACAGCCCCGGTCCGGTCCGACGAGGTGGCGCGGTCCCGGCCCCGCCGGCGGGGTCGCCGGATCGTACTGGTGACCCTGCTGGTGCTGGCCCTGCTCGGGGCGGGCGGGGTCGGCGCGGGCGCGTTCTACCTGCGTTCGGTCGAGAAGGACGTCGAGCGGGTGGACGCCTTCACGCGGGTGCCGCAGGAGAGCCGGCCGCCGGTGCTGGCCCGGGACGCCACGAACATCATGATCCTGGGCAGCGACTCCCGGGACCCGGAGCGGACCGCCGGCTCGCGCACCGACACGATCATCCTGGCCCACCTGCCGAAGGACCGGAAGAGCGCGCAGCTCGTCTCGATCCCCCGGGACACCTGGGTGCACGTCCCCCGGTCGGGGGACGGCGGGCACGGCGGCCGGGACGCGAAGATCAACGCCGCGTACGCCTGGGGTGGCATCCCGCTGATGGTGCAGACCGTGGAGGAGTTCACCAGGGTGCACGTGGACCACGTGGCGGTGATCGACTTCGCCGGCTTCAAGGAGATCATCGACGCGCTGGGCGGGGTGGACATCACCGTGGACCGCGACTTCACCTCGATCCACCCGCCGCAGCGCACCTTCCGGGCGGGCCGGCAGACGATGGACGGCGAGACGGCGCTGGACTACGCCCGGCAGCGCAAGCAGTTCCCGGACGGCGACTTCGCCCGGATCCGGCACCAGCAGCAGGTGATCAAGGCGATCCTGGACAAGGCGGCCACCGGCGGCATCCTGACCAGTCCGGGCCGGCTGAACGACTTCGTCCGGGCGGCCTCGGCGTCGGTCTCGGTCGACCGGGAGATGTCGCTGCTGGACATGGCGACCGAGCTGCGGGGCATGCGGGGCGGGAACCTCGCCTTCTTCACCAGCCCGACCCGGGGCACCGGCCGGGTCGGCAGCGAGAGCGTGGTCTTCGCCGACGAGGAGAAGTGCAGGGCGTTCTACGACGCGGTCCGGCGGGACGCGGCTACGGAGATCGCCCGCGCCGGCGGCTGACCCGACGTCACCACCGGGCCGGGCAGGGTCACGACATGGTCCGGAGCGGATCCGGTGATGGCGCGCGCTTGCTTGATGAAAGTTTTCATGCATAGAGTCTCGGCATGAATGACGGAGCCGTCGCCGCGTACCCGGACCGGGTGCTCGACCTGTTCCACGGCGTCCGGCTCACCCCCACCCAGCGGCGCATCGCGCACTGCCTGGTGCAGCACGCCGCCGCCGCGGCGTACCTGTCGGCGGCCGAGGTGGCCGAACTGGCCGGGGTGAGCCAGCCGTCGGTGACCCGGTTCGCCGTGGCGCTCGGCCACGACGGCTACCCCGCGCTGCGCCGCCGGCTGCGGGAGCTGACCGCCGCCGGCCCGGACGGCCACCCCGACGACGGCAACGAACTCCAGCTCGCGGTACGCGCCGAGATGGCCAACCTGGACCGGCTGGCCGGGGAGCTGGCCGACCGGGAACGGATCGGCGCCGCCGGCCGGCTGCTCGCGGCGAGCCGACCGCTGCCGGTGCTCGGCCTGCGGGCCGCCGCGCCGCTGGCCGCCTACTTCGCCTACTTCGCCGCCAAGGTGCACCCGGACGTCCGGGTCCTCGACGACGGCGGCAGCCTGCTCACCGACCGCCTCGAACAGGCCGCCGTGTCCGGGGCCACCGCGCTGCTGGCCTTCGTGCTGCCCCGCTACCCCCGGGAGACCCTCGACGCGCTGCGCGAGGCCCGCGCCGCCGGCCTCACCGTCGTCGCCATCACCGACTCCCCGGTCAGCCCCGCCACCGAGTACGCCGAGCTGGTGCTCCCCGCCGCCGTCGGCACCGACCTCGTCTTCGACCTGCACACCGCCCCGATGACCCTGGCGATGGTGGTCCTCCAGGCGATCTGCGACGCCGCCCCGATCCAGACGCAGACCCGCCTGGAGGCGTTCGAGTCGTCCGCCGCCCGTCGTCAGTTGTTCCTCGGCTGAGAGGAGTACGCCATGCACCAGCCCGTCCGCGCCGCCCGTGGCACCACCCGTACCGCGAAGGGGTGGCCGCAGGAGGCCGCCCTGCGGATGCTCATGAACAACCTCGACCCGGAGGTCGCCGAGCGCCCCGACGACCTGGTCGTCTACGGCGGCACCGGGAAGGCCGCCCGGGACTGGCCGTCGTACCACGCGCTGGTGCGGACGCTGACCGAGCTGCGCGACGACGAGACGATGCTGGTGCAGTCCGGCCGCCCGGTCGGCGTCATGCGCACCCACGAGTGGGCGCCCCGGGTGCTGCTGGCCAACTCCAACCTGGTCGGCGACTGGGCCACCTGGCCGGAGTTCCGCCGCCTGGAACAGCTCGGCCTGACCATGTACGGGCAGATGACCGCCGGCTCGTGGATCTACATCGGCACCCAGGGCATCCTCCAGGGCACCTACGAGACGTTCGCCGCCGTCGCCGCCAAGCGGTTCGGCGGCAGCCTGGCCGGCACGCTGACGCTGACCGCCGGCTGCGGCGGGATGGGCGGGGCGCAGCCGCTCGCGGTCACCATGAACGGCGGCGCCTGCCTGATCGTGGACGTGGACCGGACCCGGCTGGACCGCCGGGTGCACGACCGCTACCTGGACGAGGTGGCCGACTCGCTGGACGACGCGGTGGCCCGGGTGCTCGCCGCGAAGCGGGACCGGCGGGCGTTGAGCGTCGGGGTGGTCGGCAACGCGGCCACCGTCTTCCCCGAGCTGCTGACCCGCGGCGTCGAGATCGACATCGTGACCGACCAGACCAGCGCGCACGACCCGCTGTCGTACCTGCCGGAGGGGGTGGAGCCGGCCGACGCCCGGGACTACGCGGCGGCCAAGCCGGCCGAGTTCACCGACCGGGCGCGGGCCTCGATGGCCAAGCACGTCGAGGCGATGGTCGGCTTCCTCGACGCCGGCGCGGAGGTCTTCGACTACGGCAACTCGATCCGGGGCGAGGCGCGCCTGGGCGGGTACGAGCGGGCGTTCGACTTCCCCGGCTTCGTGCCGGCGTACATCCGGCCGCTGTTCTGCGAGGGCAAGGGCCCGTTCCGGTGGGCGGCGCTCTCCGGCGACCCGGCCGACATCGCCGCCACCGACCGGGCCATCCTCGACCTGTTCCCGGAGAACGAGTCCCTGGCCCGGTGGATGCGGATGGCCGGTGACCGGGTCGCCTTCCAGGGCCTGCCGGCGCGGATCTGCTGGCTCGGCTACGGCGAGCGGGACCGGGCGGGGGTGCGGTTCAACGAGATGGTCGCCGCCGGTGAGCTGACCGCGCCGGTCGTCATCGGCCGGGACCACCTGGACTGCGGCAGCGTCGCGAGCCCCTACCGGGAGACCGAGGCGATGGCCGACGGCTCCGACGCGATCGCCGACTGGCCGCTGCTCAACGCGCTGGTCAACACGGCCAGCGGGGCGTCCTGGGTGTCGATCCACCACGGCGGCGGGGTGGGCATCGGCCGGTCGATCCACGCCGGGCAGGTGTGCGTCGCCGACGGCACCGCGCTGGCCGGGCAGAAGATCGAACGGGTGCTCAGCAACGACCCGGCGATGGGCGTCATCCGGCACGTCGACGCCGGCTACGACACCGCCCGCGAGGTCGCCGACCGCACCGGCGTCCGGGTGCCGATGGCGGAGGGCCCGGCGTGACCGACCTGGCCGCCCGGTTCCGGGAGCTGTGGGACGAGATCGCGCCGGTCGGCCGGGACGCCGACAGCGGCGGCTACCTGCGGTACGCGCTGACCGAGCCGGAGCTGCGGCTGCGGGACTGGTTCCGCGAGCAGGCCGACCGGCGGGGCATGCCGGTCGCCGGGGACGGCAACGGCAACCTGTTCGCCTGGTGGGGCGACCCGGCCGCCGGCGACGCGGTGCTCACCGGCAGCCACTTCGACTCGGTGCCGTACGGCGGGGCGTACGACGGGCCGCTCGGCCTCGTCAGCGCGTACCTCGCCGTGGACGAGCTGCGGGCCGCCGGGGTCACCCCGGTCCGGCCGGTGGTGGTGGCCGCGTTCGTCGAGGAGGAGGGGGCCCGGTTCGGCGTACCGTGCCTGGGGTCGCGGCTGCTCACCGGCGAGATCGACGCCGACCGCGCGGCCGGGCTGCGTGACCCGGCCGGGGTGAGCTTCGCCGAGGCGCTGGGCGACCGGCCGGCGGGCGCCGACCCGGCGCTGCTCGGCCGGTTCACCGCCTTCGTGGAGCTGCACGTCGAGCAGGGTCGCGCGCTGGTCGACGCCGGTGCGCCGGTCGCGGTGGCCAGCGCGATCTGGCCGCACGGCCGGTGGCGTTTCGACCTGCGCGGCGAGGGCAACCACGCCGGTACGACGCGGATGGCCGACCGCCGCGACCCGATGCTCACCTACGCGTTCACCGTGCTGGCGGCCAACAAGGAGGCCCGGCTGCGCGGCGCGCACGCCACCGTCGGCCGGGTGGCGGTGGAACCGAACGCCACCAACGCGATCCCGTCGCGGGTGACCGGTTGGCTGGACGCCCGGGCCGCCGAGCCGGAGACGCTGCACGGCCTGGTCGAGGCGGTGCGGGCCAAGGCCGCCGAGCGGGCCCGGCGGGACGGCACCGAGCTGACCGTGACCGAGGAGTCGGCCACCCCGCTGGTCGCCTTCGACGGTGGGCTGGCCGACCGGCTGGCGGCGCTGCTGGCCGCGCCGGTGCTGCCCACCGGGGCCGGCCACGACGCCGGGGTGCTCGCCGCGCACCTGCCCACCGCGATGCTCTTCGTCCGCAACCCGACCGGGGTGTCGCACTCCCCCGCCGAGTCGGCCACCGACGCGGACTGTGCCGCCGGGGTGACCGCCCTGGCCCGGGTGCTGGAGGAGCTGGCATGCCACTGACCCGTTGGCTGGCCGAACAGGCGTGGCTGCCCGACCACGCCGAGCCGACACCCGACGTGCTGATCGAGGCCGAGGACGGCCGGATCACCGCGCTCACGCCGCTGACCGGCGGCACCGCGCCCACCGCCGGGGTCGACGTGCTGGGCGACGCGGTACCGCTGGCCGGGCTCACCCTGCCCGGCCTGGCCAACGCCCACTCGCACGCCTTCCACCGGGCGCTGCGCGGGCGTACCCACGGCGGCCGGGGTGACTTCTGGAGCTGGCGCGACGTCATGTACGACGTCGCCGGCCGGCTCGACCCGGACTCGTACCTGGCCCTGGCCCGGGCCACCTACGCCGAGCTGGCCCTGGCCGGGGTGACCTGCGTCGGCGAGTTCCACTACCTGCACCACGGCCCCGACGGCACCCCGTACGACGACCCGAACGCGATGAGCGCGGCGCTGGTCGAGGCGGCGGCGCAGGCCGGCATCCGGATCACCCTGCTGGACACCTGCTACCTGACCGCCACCGTCGACGGGGAGCCGCTGGCCGGGCCGCAGCGCCGGTTCGGCGACGGGGACGCGGCGCGCTGGGCGGCGCGGGTCGACGGGTTCCACCCGGCCGGCCCGCACGCCCGGGTCGGGGCGGCGATCCACTCGGTGCGCGCGGTGCCGGCGGAACAGCTCGGCACCGTCGCCGGCTGGGCGGACCGGCACGCCGCGCCGCTGCACGTGCACCTGTCGGAGCAGCCCGCCGAGAACGACGCCTGCCGCGCGGCGCACGGCCGTACCCCGACCGGGCTGCTCGCCGCGCGCGGGGTGCTCGGCGAGAACGTCACCGCCGTGCACGCCACCCATCCGACCAGCGCCGACCTGGCCCTGCTCGGTGAGCACCGCACCGGCGTGTGCCTCTGCCCCACCACCGAACGGGACCTGGCCGACGGGATCGGGCCGGCCCGGCGGATGGCCGACGCCGGCATCCCGCTCAGCCTGGGCAGCGACAGCCACGCCGTGGTCGACCTGTTCGAGGAGGCCCGCGCGGTGGAGTTGGACGAGCGGCTGCGCACCCGTCGGCGGGGGCACTTCACCGCCGCCGAGCTGCGCGACGCCGCCACCGTCGCCGGGCACGCCGCGCTGGGCTGGGCCGACGCCGGCCGGCTCGCGGTGGGCGACCGGGCCGACCTGGTCACGGTACGGCTCGACAGCCCCCGGACGGCCGGGGTGCCACCGGTGGGGGTGTTCTTCGCGGCCACCGCCGCCGACGTGGTCCACGTGGTGGTCGACGGCCGGCAGGTGGTGCGCGACGGCCGGCACGTGAGCGTGGACGTACCGGCGGAGCTGCGCGCGTCGATCGCGGCGGTGACCGGTGCGTAGCGGCGCCGGGTGGGCGCCGCGGGCACTGCCGGCCGCTCCGGGAGGCACGGCGTGAGCAGCCTGCTGGTCGACAACATCGCCGAGCTGGTCACCAACGTGCCGGGGGCCGGCGAGGACGGGCCGCTGGGCATCCGGCGCGGGGCCGCCCTGCTGGTGGAGGAGGGCCGGGTCGCCTGGATCGGCCCGGGGCGCTACGCGCCGGCCGCCGACCGGCGGATCGACGCCGAGGGCGGCGCGGTGCTGCCCGGTTTCGTGGACAGCCACGCCCACCTGGTCTTCGCCGGGGACCGGGCGGCCGAGTTCGCCGCCCGGATGGCCGGCGAGCCGTACACCGGGGGCGGCATCCGTACCACGGTCGGCGCGACCCGGGCCGCCAGCGACGACGAGTTGCGGGCCACCGTCCAACGGCTGCGCGGTGAGGCGGTCCGGCAGGGCACCACCACCATGGAGATCAAGAGCGGGTACGGCCTGACCGTCGCCGACGAGGCCCGCTCGCTGCGGATCGCCGCCGAGTTCACCGCCGAGACCACCTTCCTCGGCGCGCACGTCGTCCCCGCCGAGTACGCCGGCCGCGCCGACGACTACGTGGGGCTGGTCTGCGGGCCGATGCTCACCGCCGCCGCCCCGTACGCCCGCTGGGTGGACGTCTTCTGCGAGCGGGGCGCCTTCGACGCCGACCACGCCCGGGCGATCCTCACCGTCGGGCAGGCCGCCGGGCTGGGGGTACGGCTGCACGCCAACCAGCTCGGCCCCGGGCCGGGCGTACGGCTCGGGGTGGAGCTGGGCGCGGCCAGCGTCGACCACTGCACCCACCTGTCCGACGCCGACGTCGAGGCGCTCGCCACCTCGGCCACGCCCGACGGCTCGGGGGCGGCCACCGTGGCCACCCTGCTGCCCGGGGCGGAGTTCTCCACCCGGTCGCCGTACCCCGACGCCCGGAGGCTGCTCGACGCGGGGGCGACCGTGGCGCTGGCCACCGACTGCAACCCGGGGTCGTCGTACACCTCGTCGATGCCGTTCTGCGTCGCGCTCGCCGTACGCGAGATGCGGATGACCCCGGCGGAGGCGGTGTGGGCCGCGACGGCCGGCGGCGCGCGGGCGCTGCGCCGCGACGACGTCGGGGTGCTGCGGCCCGGCGCCCGGGCCGACCTGATGATCCTCGACGCCCCGTCCCACCTGCACCTGGCCTACCGGCCAGGTGTCCCACTGATCCGCCAGGTTCTGCACAACGGAGTGCCGCAATGTCGACTGTGACCATCCAGCCCACCGGAATCACCCCCGCCGACGTGCTCGCCGTGGCGCGGGGCACCACGACGGTCGTCCTCGACCCGGCCGCCGTCGAGGCGATGGCGGCCAGCCGGTCCATCGTGGACGGCATCGAGGCCGCCGGCCGCCCGGTGTACGGCGTCTCCACCGGCTTCGGGGCGCTGGCCAACACCTTCGTCGCCCCGGAACGCCGGGCCGAGCTGCAACACGCGCTGATCCGCTCGCACGCCGCCGGCATCGGCGCGCCGATGCCGCGCGAGGTGGTCCGGGCGATGATGGTGCTGCGGGTCCGCTCGCTGGCGCTGGGCCGCTCCGGGGTCCGGCCGCTGGTCGCCCAGGCGCTGGTCGACCTGCTCAACCACGACGTCACCCCGTGGGTGCCGGAACACGGGTCGCTGGGTGCGTCCGGTGACCTGGCCCCGCTCGCGCACTGCGCGCTGGTGCTGCTCGGCGAGGGCTGGGTGCTCGGCCCGGCCGGCGAGCGGATCGACGCCGCCGACGCGCTGTGCCGGGCCGGGCTGGCACCGGTCGCGCTGGCCGCCAAGGAGGGGCTGGCGCTGATCAACGGCACCGACGGCATGCTCGGCATGCTGCTGCTGGCGATCCACGACGCCCGGCACCTGCTCGCCATGGCCGACGTGACCGCCGCGCTGGCCATCGAGGCGATGCTCGGCTCGGAGCGGCCGTTCCTGCCCGAGCTGCACGCCATCCGCCCGCACCCGGGGCAGGCCGCGTCGGCGGCGAACATCCACCGGCTGCTCCAGGACTCCCGGGTGATGGACTCGCACCGCGACGACCTGGCGCACGCGGTGCAGGACGCGTACTCGATGCGGTGCGCCCCGCAGGTGGCCGGCGCGGCCCGGGACACGCTCGACTTCGTCGAGACGGTGGCCGGTCGGGAGCTGCGCTCGGTGGTGGACAATCCGGTGGTGCTGCCCGACGGGCGGGTCGAGTCGACCGGCAACTTCCACGGCGCGCCGCTCGGCTTCGCCGCCGACTACCTGGCCATCGCCGCCGCCGAGGTGGGCGCGATCGCGGAACGCCGGGTGGACCGGCTGCTCGACGTGACCCGCAACCGGGAACTGCCGGCGTTCCTCTCCCCCGACGCCGGGGTGAACTCCGGCCTGATGATCGCCCAGTACACGGCCGCCGGCATCGTCGCGGAGAACCGCCGACTGGCCGCGCCCGCCTCGGTCGACTCGCTGCCCACCAGCGGGATGCAGGAGGACCACGTCTCGATGGGCTGGGCGGCGACCAAGAAGCTGCGCACCGTGCTGGACAACCTGACCAGCCTGCTCGCCGTGGAGCTGCTCGCCGCCGTACGCGGGCTCCAGCTCCGCGCGCCGCTGACGCCGTCGCCGGCCGGGCGGGCGGCGGTGGCCGCGCTGGGCACGATCGCCGGCGAGCCCGGCCCGGACGTCTTCCTCGCCCCGGTGATGGAGGCGGCCCGCTCGGTGCTGGCCGGGCCGGAGCTGCGGGCCGCCATCGAACGGGAGGTCGGCCCGCTGCGCTGACCCCACCGCCGCCCGCGCCGACCTGACGGTGCCACCGGGGCTCCGTCAGGCGGTGGGCAGCACCTTGGCGACCAACTTCGCCAGCTCGCGCAGGGCCTTGCCACGGTGGCTGATCGCGTCCTTCTCCGCCGGCGTCAGCTCCGCGTTCGTCCGGTCCTGGCCGTCACCGAGGAAGATCGGGTCGTACCCGAAGCCGCCCTCGCCGCGCGGGGCGCGCAACAACCGGCCGGCCTGGCGGCCGTCGACCAGGTGCTCCTTGCCGCCGGGCAGGACCAGCGCGACGGTGCAGACGAAGGACGCCGCCCGGTGGTCGTCGGGCAGGTCGGCGATCTGGTCCAGCACGAGCTGGAGGTTGGCCCGGTCGTCGCCGTGCCGGCCCGCCCAGCGGGCGCTGAACACGCCCGGCATGCCGTTGAGCGCGTCGACCGCGATCCCGGAGTCGTCGGCGATGGTGGGCAGGCCGGTCCGCCGGCAGCCCTCACGCGCCTTGATCAGGGCGTTCTCGCCGAAGGTGAGGCCGGTCTCCGGCAGCTCCGGGTACTCCTCGACGTCGTCGAGGCCGAGCAGGGCGATCCGGTGCGCGCCCAGCGCGCCGTCGAGGATCCGCTGCAACTCGACGAGCTTCTTGCGGTTACGGGTGGCGAGCAGGACCTTGTTCACGATGCCAGTGCCTTCCGCTGAGCCTCGGCCAAATCCAGACAGCCCAACGACGCCACGTCGAGCAGGGCGTCGAGCTGCGCCCGGGAGAAGACGCCGGCCTCGCCCGTCCCCTGCACCTCGACGAAGTCACCCTCACCGGTGCAGACCACGTTCATGTCCACCTCGGCGGCGACGTCCTCCTCGTAGCAGAGGTCCAGCCGGGGCTCCCCGGCGACGATCCCGACACTGACCGCGGCCACCGACCGGTGCATCACCTTCTCCGGCTTGCCGGCCAGCGACTTGCGGGCCGCCAGCCAGCTCACCGCGTCGTACAGCGCGACGTAGCCGCCGGTGATCGCGGCGGTACGGGTGCCGCCGTCGGCCTGGAGCACGTCGCAGTCGAGCACGATCGAGTTCTCGCCGAGCGCCTTGAGGTCGACGCAGGCCCGCAGGCTCCGGCCGATCAGTCGGGAGATCTCGTGGGTCCGCCCGCCGATCTTCCCCCGGACGCTCTCCCGGTCGGAGCGGGTGTTGGTGGCCCGGGGCAGCATCGCGTACTCGGCGGTCACCCAGCCGAGCCCGGAGCCCTTGCGCCAGCGGGGCACCCCCTCGGTCACGCTGGCGGTGCACAGCACCCGGGTGCCACCGAACTCGACGAGCACCGAGCCCTCCGGGTGGGTGCTCCAGCCCCGGGTCAACGTCACCGGTCGGAGTTGGTCGGGCCGCCGCCCGTCAGGTCGCGCCATGCCTGCACCCTATGCGGTGCGGTGATCGACCAGTCCCGCGGTCTCCTCAGCCGGTGGCCCTGGGCTCCCCGGCCGGGGTCGACCGGCCCGACCCGACGCCGTGCACCCGCAGGAAGCCGGTGACGGAGGCCGGCCAGGAGAACTCCTCGGCGCGGGCCCGGGCCGCCGCCCGCCGGGCCGCCGCCGGCCGGTCCAGCAGCCGGACGACCGCGTCGGCGATCGCCGTCGGCGTGCCGTAGGCGGCGACCCCGGCCGCGCCGACCACCTCGGGCAGCGCGCTGGCCGCGTTCACCACCACCGGCGTGCCGGCGGCCAGCGCCTCCAGGCCGGCCAGGCCGAACGTCTCCACCGGCCCCGGGGCGAGCACCACGTCGGCGGTGGCGAGCAGCGTGGCGACCGCCGACCGGTCGGGCAGGAAGCCGGTGAAGTGGACCGGCAGCCCGGCCGACCGGGCCGCCAGGGCCCGCCGGGACGGCCCGTCGCCGGCCATCACCAGGACCGCGGGCACGCCGGCCCGGCGCAGCGCGGCCAACGCGTCGACCGCCAGGTCGGGACGCTTCTCGGTGCTCAGCCGCGCGCAGTGGACCAGCAGCACCTCGGTGTCGTCGGCGTACCGCTCGCGCCCGGCCCGGTCGGCCCGGTCCGGGTGGAACGTGTCGAGGTCCACGCCGAGCGGCACCACCTCCACGGGTGCGTCGATCCGGGTGAACTCCTCGGCCGCCCAGCGGGTGGTGCAGACGATCCGGTCGTACGCCTCGCCGGTACGCCGGTTCAGCCCGTCGGCGAGGCCGCGGGCGCGGCCGGGCGGCAGCCGCCACTGGCCCAGCAGGCCGGTCAGGCACTCGTGGGACACCATCACCGCGGGCACGCCGTTCGCCCGCGCCCAGCCGCCGGTCCACCGCAACGTCGACCGGTCGGAGACCTCCAACCGGTCCGGGGCCAGCCGGTCCAGCAGCCGCTCCACCGGCCGACGGGCGGTCAGCAGCCGGTAGCCGCCGCTGCCGGGCAGGACCGGGCCGGGCAGGGTGACCACCGTCCCCCACGGATGCCGGCGCACCCCCGGCCGCTCCCCCGGGATCACCAGCACCGGGTCGTGCCCGGCGGCCCGGTAGCCCTCGCCGAGGTGCCGCAGGGCGGTACGCAGCCCGCCGGAGCGGCCGGTGACGAAGTTCGCCAGCCGGACGATCCGCAGCCCACCGCCGGTCACGGGACGATCGGCCGGCCGGTCGCCGGGAGGCCGAGGCCGACCGTCGACGGAGCGGACCGGGCGGCCAGCCGGACCGCCTCGTAGTGCCCGACGAGTTCGTCGCCGACGGCGCTCCAGCTCCGCCGGCCGACGGCGAGCCGGGCCGCCACCCCGTACCCGGCCCGCCGGTCCGGGTCGGCGGCGAGCGCGGCCACCGCGTCGGCGATGGCGTCCGCGTCCCCGGGCGGCACCAGCAGCCCGGTCACGCCCGGCTCGACCAGGTCCACCGGGCCGCCGGCCGCCGGGGCCACCACCGGCAGTCCGCTCGCCGCCGCCTCCTGCACGGTCTGCCCGAACGTCTCGTGCGGGCCGGTGTGCACGAAGACGTCCAGGCTGGCGTAGAGCCGGGCCAGGGCCTCGCCGTGCTGCACGCCGAGGAAGCGCACCCGGGGCAGGGCCCGTTCCAACTGCCGGCGGACCGGCCCGTCACCGGCCACCACGACCCGGACGCCGGGCAGCCGGGAGGTGGCCGACAGCAGGTCAACCCGCTTCTCCGGGGCCAGCCGTCCCACGTAGCCGACCAGGACCTCGCCGTCCGGGGCGAGGGAGCGGCGCAGCGCGGCGCACCGCCGGTCGGGGTGGAACCGGTCGGCGTCCACCCCGCGCCGCCAGAGCCAGATCCGCTGCACCCCGTTGGCGATCAGGTCGGCGGCGGCCCGGGTGGAGGGGGCGAGGGTGCGGTGCGCCGAGTTGTGGATCTCCCGCAGCCGCCGCCAGGCCGCCGCCTCGCCCCAGCCCACCCGGTACGCGCGGGCATAGGAGGCGACGTCGGTCTGGTAGACGGCGACGGTCGGCAGCCCGTGCCGCCGGGCCAGCGTCGCGGCCCGCGCGCCGAGCACGAACGGACTGGCCAGGTGCACCACGTCGGGGTCGTGCGCGAGCAGCGCGGCGGCCAGCCGGGCGCCCGGCACGCCGAGCCGGAAACCGCCGTAGCGCGGCAGCGGCACGCTGGGGATCCGGACCACCGGGAACGGCTGCCGGTCCACCGGTCGCCGCCGGGCGCCGGGCGGGGCCGGGGCGACGACCAGCGGCTGGTGGCCCCGGGCCACCAGGTGTTCCGCCGTACGGACGACCGAGTGCGCGACACCGTTGACATCCGGCGGGAACGACTCGGTCACGATGGCGATCCGCATGGTGCCACCGTGCGGGCGGCAGCGGTGCGCCAGTCGACGGGCCGGCGACGCGGCGGCGAACAGTACCGCACGAATCCGCACCGGTGGATCGGCGACCGGCCGGCGGGCCGGTCAGACGTCGTAGCTGGCGCCGGCCCGGACCACTTCCAGCGGACCCGCGTACGCCCCGGCGGCCGACGCGACGGTGTGCGACTCGCTGCCCCAGGCCACCACCAGGTGGGTCAGCAGCAGCCGCCCGACCCCGGCCTTGGTGGCCGCCTCGCCCGCCTCCCGGCCGGTGAGGTGCAGGTCCGGCGGGTTCTCCACGCCGTCGAGGTAGCTGGCCTCGCAGAGGAAGACGTCCGCCCCCTGGGCCAGCCGCAGCAGCGCGTCGCAGGGGGCGGTGTCCGAGGAGTAGCAGAGCACCTTGCCGTCGTGTTCCAGCCGCACCCCGTACGTCTCGACGGGATGGTTGACCCGGTCGACGGTGACGGTGAACGGGCCGATCGGGAAGGTGCCCGGTTGGAGGCCGTAGAACTGGTAGACGTCCTCGATCGTGCCGTCGTCCTGGCCGTACACGGCGGCGAGCCGGTCCGGGGCGCCCGGCGGCGCGTAAACCGGCAGCGGCGGGCAAGGGCCGTCCGGGGCGTACCGCCGGACCACCACGTACGACGCGGCGTCGAGGATGTGGTCGCAGTGCAGGTGGGTGAGGAGGATCGCGTCGGGGGCGTGCAGCCCGGCGTAGCGCTGGAGGGTGGACAGCGAGCCCGGGCCGAAGTCGACCAGGAGACGGAAGCCCTGCGCCTCGACGAGGTAGGCCGAGCAGGGGGACTCGGGACCGGGGAAGCTACCCGCGCAGCCCAGCACGGTCAGCCTCATCCGGTTGCCCCGCGATTACCGACCGTAGTCGACACGCCGGTGTCAGCATCGCTGATGATCTCTACCGACGCGTACGCCACGCTGCGCAGCCTACGCGCAGCTACGGCGAGGCAAGAATCATCTGTTGGAAGTTGTCATCAACGTGACACCCACGGGACCGGCCGGCGGTCGACCGGCCGGTCCGTGACCGGGCGTCAGGCCCAGAGCTGACCGTCCAGGGCCTCCTCGGCGTCGGCGAGCGTGCCGCCGTACGCGCCGGTGGAGAGGTACTTCCAGCCGCCGTCGCAGACCACGAACGCGACGTCGGCCCGACGGCCGTCCCGCACCGCCTCGTGCGCCACCGCCAGCGCGGCGTGCAGGATCGCCCCGGTGGAGAAGCCGGCGAAGATGCCCTCCACCTCCACCAACTGCCGGGTCCGCAGGACCGCGTCCCGGGTGCCGACGGAGAACCGGCGGTGGAGCACGGTGGCGTCGTAGAGCTCGGGGACGTAACCCTCGTCGATGTTGCGCAGGCCGTAGACCAGCTCGCCGTAGCGCGGCTCAGCCGCCACCACCTGGATGCCCTCGACCTTGTCCCGCAGGTAACGCCCGGTGCCCATCAGGGTGCCGGTGGTGCCCAGGCCGGCCACGAAGTGCGTGATGGTGGGCAGGTCGTGCAGCAGCTCCGGCCCGGTCGTCTCGTAGTGCGCCCGGGCGTTGGCCTCGTTGCCGTACTGGTAGAGCATCACCCAGTCCGGGTGTTCGGCGGCGATCTGCTTCGCGGTGGCGACCGCCTGGTTCGAGCCGCCCGCGGCCGACGAGAAGATGATCTCCGCGCCGTACATCCGGAGCAACTGGACCCGCTCGGTGGAGACGTTCTCCGGCATCACGCAGACCAGCCGGTAGCCGCGCAGCTTGGCCACCATCGCCAGGGAGATACCGGTGTTGCCGCTGGTCGGCTCCAGGATGGTGTCACCCGGGCGGAGCCGGCCGGCCTGCTCGGCCGCGCGGACCATGAACAGGGCCGCCCGGTCCTTGATGCTGCCGGTCGGGTTGCGGTCCTCCAGCTTCGCCCACAGCCGCACCGGCGGTGCCCCGTCGGGCACCGTCGGCGAGAGCCGGGGCAACCCCACCAGGGGGGTGCCACCGCACGCGTCGAGCAGGCTGTCGTACCGCGCCATGCCGGCCGCCTCAGCGGGCGGCGACGGCCGCGCGCCGGGACACGGCGTGCGAGGCGATCGCCGCCGCCGCCGCGAAGCCGAACGCGCCGCCGGCCACCGCCGGCAGGATGGTCACGCTGTCGCCGTCGCTGAGCTTGGCGTCCAGCGCGCCGAGGAACCGGACGTCCTCGTCGTTGACGTAGACGTTGACGAACCGGTGCAGCGCGCCGGTGTCGGTGACCAGCCGGCCCCGCAGGCCGGCGTGCCGGGAGTCCAGGTCGGCGAGCAGGTCGCCCAGGGTGTCCCCGGCGCCCTCGACGACCTTCGCGCCGCCGGTGTGACTGCGCAGGATGGTGGGGATGCGAACCTCGATGGCCATGACGTCGTGCTCCTTGATCGGATGTGCCTCGGTGACGGACGGGAACGGTGTGCGGCGCTGAAGGTCAGCGGCCGGAACACTCGTAGTCGACCGTCGCCGGGCTCTGCCCGAACATGTAGGACTGGACGGCGTGCGGGTCCACCCCGGCGTCCACGATCCGCACCGGCTCCTCGGTCACCACGCCGTCGACGATCCGGAAGGAACGGATCTCCTCCGTGCCCGGCTCGCGGGTGGAGACCAGCAGGTAGTGCGCACCCGGCTCACCGGCGAAGGAGACGTCCGTACGGGACGGGTACGCCTCCGTGGCGGTGTGCGAGTGGTAGATCACCACCGGCTCCTCGTCGCGGTCGTCCATCTCCCGCCACACCCGGAACTGCTCCATCGAGTCGAACTCGTAGAACGTCATCGAGCGGGCCGCGTTGTCCATCGGGATGTGCCGGGTCGGGGTGTCGCTGCCGACGGGACCGGCGACCACGCCACACGCCTCGTCCGGGTGGTCCCGGCGGGCGTGGACGACGATCGCCTCGACGATCGACCGGTCGATGCTCAGCACGCCGACCAGCCTAGCGCCCACCCACCGGACCCGGCGAGGCGGCGACCGTCACACTTCAGTCGATCAGGGCGTTGAGCAGGGACTCCTGGAGATAACCCAGGTAGGCGTAGACCGACAGTTGGAACACCCGGGACGAGGTCGGATCCGCGGCGACCGCGTCGTCGAGCTCCTCACCCAGGTCGGTGCCGTCCTTGATCTCCAACCGGACGCCCATCGCGAGCCGGGCGTCGTTGAGCGCGCGCAGCCACGCCTCGGCCGCCTCGGCGTCCAGCCGCACCTCGCCGCCGGCCTCGTCGGGCAGCGCGGCGAGGATCGCCCCCGCCTGGTCGATCTTGGCGGTCTTGAGGTCACCCTCGGTGTACCGGCGGAACTCCGCCGTACCGGCCGGGTCGTCCGGGTACGCCTCGGGGAAGAGCCGGCCGACCACCGGGTCGGTGTGGTCGAAGCCGTCGGTGAGCAGCCCCACCACCTCGGTGGCGACCTTGCGCAGCACCCGCACCTCGTCCACGGCGAACGTGGCCACGTAGCGGCCGCCCTGGCGGCGGAACATGCTCACGACCGGTCCACCGTCGCCCAGAGCCCGTACGCGTGCAGTTGCGACGCGTCGTGCTCCATCCGCTCCCGGGCCCCGCTGGAGACCACCGCCCGACCCTTGTGGTGCACGTCCAGCATCAACTTCTCGGCCTTCTCCCGGCTGTACCCAAACAGCTTCTGGAAGACCCAGGTCACGTACGTCATGAGGTTGACCGGATCGTCCCAGACGATCGTCACCCACTGCCGGTCCGCGACCGGCACGTCGTCGGTGTCCGGCGTCTCGACCGGTGCAACCTGTGGAGCCGCCATGCCCTCCATCGTGCCACCGGAAGCGCCGATCCGATGAACCGGAACGCCGGGGCGGCCCGGATCACCCTCCCGAACTGCGGAAACCGGGTGGGACGAGGATGCGGTGGGGATGCGCACGGAGACGGTCGGTCGATCAGGCGAGCAGGATGCCGTGGTCGAGGGCGTCGGAGAGGACCCCGTCGAGCGAGAACCGGACGGCGTCGAAGCGCCGGGACACGTCGCGGGACAACTCCAGCTCGACCTCGCGCAGCGCCCGCTGGGCCCAGGAGCGGGCACCGTTCGGGTCGTCGTTGCCCGGGCTGCGCCAGTGCTGCCAGCAGCCGCCGGAGAGCGCGATGCTGATCGGCGGCAGCACCTCGGCACGCTCCGCGCCGGGATGCCCGGCCAACGCGTCCATCGCACCGATGCCGGGCAGCCCCGCCACCCCGGCCGTGCTGGTGACCAGGAGCACCCGGTCCAGTTCCCGCGCCGAGGGGTGGTCCGCCAGGCCCCACCGGACCGCCGCGACGATCCGCCGGCGGACGCCCTCGGCCAGCGGCGCGCCGAACACCCGGGCGGCGGCCTCGTCGAGGATCTCGTGCACGGCCTGGTCCTGCTGGGCGGTGGCGAGCAGGGACAACGCCTCCAGCTCCCGGTCGAGTAGCTGCGGCAGCCCCGCGCAACCGACCCCGAACACGATCTCCTGGACCGCGCGCAGGTGGATGGCGGCCAGTTCGAGGGCGAGATGCTGGCGGATGCTGCGGGCACAGGAGCGGGTCTGCCGGTCCAACCGGTCCGCCCAGTCGACCGGCGGGGGATCGGCGGTCACGGTCACCCGGCCGTGGGCGCCGGGCAGTACGGGTGGCTGTTGGCTCGCCCGGCGCAGCCCCTCGTCGGCCGCCCAGCCCACCAGCGCCCGGCGCAGGGCCGGGTGCTCGGCCTGGTGCACCGGATACCAGCGGGCCTCGGCGAGGGCCGGCACGGCGGCCAGCAGCGCCGCCCGGTGCGCCTCGACGGTGACCGCCACCGGGTCGACCGGCACCTCGGCCCGGGAGGCGCTCCGGGTCGCGGGGACGGACACCCCCGTGCCGTCCGTCGCCACGCCCTCCGCTGCCGCCCAGCCACCCACGCCGGGGGTGACCACGAAGAAGACCGGTCGCCGCGCCTGGGCCACCTCGGCGAGCAGGTGCAGCTCGGCGGCGGTGAAGACCTGATCCGCGCCGATCACGAAGAGCAGCGCGCCGGCGCGGCCCACCGCGTCCAGCAGGAGCCGTCCGCCGGCCGCGCCCAGGACGTCGGTGTCCGGCGTGTCGAGCACGGCGAAGTGCCGCAGCAGCGGCTTCGGCAGGCTCAGCTCGACCCGGCGGGGCGGGCGGGCCAACGCCGGGCCGGCCGCCGCCTGGTCGGCGCCGTAGGAGTGCGGCTGGCGGTAGCCGGGCACGTACGCGGCGCGGGTGGCGACCCGGGCGTGCCGCACCAGCAGGCAGCTTCCCGCCGGCACGCCGAGCATCCCGGAGGGTACGCCGAGCAGGGCGGCGAGCACCTCGCGCCGGGCGGCCCCGGCGGGGCCGGCGGCGACCACGGCGAGCGACTCGTCGGGGCCGGGCTCGGTGACGCCGAGGCGGGCCGGCAGCGGGCCGCAGCGGGGCAACTCGACGGCCTCCGGTTCGTCGGGCACGTCATCGGGCACATCGACCCCGGGAACTGAACCGGGCTTCATTCGGCGGCCTCCGGGTCAGGGGCGGGCACCGCTTCCGCACCCGCGTGGACATCCGGCACAATCACATCCGGATGCCGGAAGGTTACGGGCCGTGCCGGTCTGCGGTGGAACATCTCGGATACTCAGCAGTAACTGCGACACTACTCAACTTCGCAGCGTGACGAAGCCCCTTCGGACGGACTTCCGTCGATATGCTGCACGGATGAGTCGGTGGAGTTTCGTCGGCCGAACGGATGAACTCAACCGCCTGCTGTCGGCGGTGGACGGAGCCGAGGGACGCGGGCTCTTCTTCAGCGGCAGCGCGGGGATCGGCAAGAGCCGGCTGCTGCGGGAGGGCGTCGCCGCCCTGCCCACCGATCGGTACGCGCTGTCATTCGTCGCCGCCAGCACGGCCACCGCGGCGCTGCCCTTCGGCGGGCTGGCCCCGGTGCTCCCCGCCGAGCAGCCGCAGGGCCTCTCCCCCGCCGGTGTGCTGCGCTGGGGTGTGGAGGTGCTCCAGGAGCAGGCCGCCGGGCGGCGGATCGTGCTCGCCATCGACGACGCCCACCTGCTCGACCCGCCCTCGGCGGCACTGGTCCACCTGCTCGCCCGGGCCGAGAACACCACCGTGCTGGGGACGCTGCGCAACGGCGAGCAGATCCCGCTGCCGATCCGGGCGCTCTGGACCGACGACCTGGTCGAGCACGCCGAACTGGCCCCGCTGGGCCCGACCGAGACGACCGGCCTGCTCGCCGCCATCCTGAACGGTCCGGTCGACGCCGGCTCCGCCGAGCGGCTGTTCCGGCTCTCCGCCGGCAACCCGCTGCTGCTGCGGGAGCTGGTGCTGGCCGCCGCCACCGGCGGGGAACTGGTCCGCACCTACGGGGTGTGGCGGTGGACCGGCCGGCTGGAGCTGGCACCCAGCCTCACCGACCTGATCGACACCCGGATCGGGCAGTTGGAGCCGGGCGTCCGGGCGGTCGTCGAACTGGTCGCCTTCGGCGAACCGCTCGGGCTGCACCTGCTCAACCAGGCCGCCGACCCGGCCGACGTGGAGACCGCCGAGGAGCGCGGCCTGATCACCGCGGTCCAGGACGACCGGCGGGTCGACGTCCGGCTGGCCCACCCGCTCTACGGCGAGGTGATCCGGCGGCGCTGCCCGGTCAGCCGGACCCGCCGCCTCCAGGCCCACCTGGCCGAACGGCTGGAACTGGTCGGCGCCCGCCGCCGGGGCGACCTGCTGCGGGTGGCGGTGTGGCGACTGGACTCCGGCACCGCCCAGGATCCGGCGCTGCTGCTCGGCGCGGCCGTCCAGGCGTTCACCCGGTACGACGTACCCCTGGCGACCCGGCTGGCCCGCGCGGCGCTCGACGCCGACGGCGGCTTCGACGCCGCCGAACTGCTCGCCACCATCCTGATGTTCGGCGACCGGCCGGACGAGGCGATCCGGGTGCTCGACGCGGTGTCCGGCGACATCGCCCACGACGAGCGGCGCAGCCGCTGGCTGACCGTCCGCGGGATGGTCAGCTACTGGGGGCTGAGCCACCGGTCCACGGTGGACGAGATCGCGGCGGCCGGCGGCACCCTGACCGACCCGGGACACCAGGCCCGGGTCCGCGCCTTCGAGGCGATCATGCGGTTGCACGGGCTGGACGCCGACACCGCGCTGCGGCTCGGCCGGTCGGTGCTGGACCGCCCGGCGGCCAGCATCGCGGCCCGGGAACTGGCCCGGTCCACCATCGCCCACGTCGACGCGGTACGCGGGCGGTTCGCCAGCAGCGCGGTGGCCATCGCCCGGGTGGAGGCGGAGGCGCCGAACTGGCGCTCCGACATGCCGTACCTGCAACTGGCCATGGAGCTGGCCCGGGGCACCCGGCTGGCACTCGCCGGCGACCTGGCCGGCATCGACGCGATCGTGGCGGACGAGTTCGCCGGCCTGGCCGGCGCCGGGGACTTCCGGCTCGGCACCGGCTACCTGGCCATCCTCCAGGCGTACGCGGCGCGGCTGCGCGGTCGCAGCGGCGACGCGCTGAAGGCCAGCCTCGACGCCTGCGCGGTACTCGCGACCAGCCGGGTCTACGCCGGGCTCGCGCACGCCGAGCGGGCCCAGGCGGCGGCGCTCCGGGGCGAGGCCGCCACCGCGGCCGACGCGATGGCCGAGGCCGACCGGACCCATGCCCCCGGCATGGCGGTGCTCTACCCGTGGCTGGAGCAGGCCCGGGGCGCGGTGCTGGTGGTCTGCGGCGACCTGCCCGGCGCGACCAAACACCTGTCCGACCTGGCCGACCGCCTGCGCGCCGACGGCTTCGCCGGCCACGAGGTGCTGGTCCTGCACGACCTGGTCCGGCTCGGGCAGGGTGCCGCCCCGGTCGGGCCGACCTGCACCGACGGCAGCCGGCGCACGGTGGCGCAACGGCTCGCCGAGCTCTCCGAGTCCATCGACGGGATGCTGGCGCCGCTGCTCGCCCGGTGCGCGCGGGCCACCGTCGCGGGCGACGGCGCGACCCTGCTGGAGGTGGCCGACGGCTTCGCGCAGCTCGACCTGACGGTCTGGGCCGCCGACGCGACGGCGACGGCGCTGCGCGAGCTGCGGCGGGAACGGTCGACGTCCGCCGGAGCGGCGCACGAACTGCTGGCCGCCCTGCTCGCCCGCTGCGACCAGATCCGCACCCCGGCGCTGGACGCGCTGCGCCCGACGCTGACCGAACGGGAGTTGGAGATCGCCGTGCTGGCCGCCGCCGGGGTGACCAGCCGGGTGATCGCCGGGCGGCTGTTCCTGTCGACCCGAACCGTGGAGAACCACCTCCAGCGGGTCTACAGCAAGCTCGGCATCACCGGCCGTGCCGAGCTGCGGGCGGCGCTGCGGGCGATCCCGGGCCACGACGACGGCACACCGACGTGAACTCTAGGCTGGGATGGTGAGCACCCTTCGCCCCGCGCTGCTGACCGACCACTACGAGCTGACCATGGTCAGCGCCGCCCTGCGGGACGGCACCGCCGACCGCCACTGCACCTTCGAGGTGTTCAGCCGGCGGCTGCCCGCCGGGCGTCGATACGGGGTGGTCGCCGGCACCGGCCGACTGGTCGAGATGATCCAGGACTTCCGGTTCGACGCCGAGGAGGTCGAGTTCCTGCGCCGCACCGGAGTGGTGGACGAGTCGGCCGCCCAGTGGCTGACCAACTACCGCTTCACCGGCGACGTCGAAGGGTACGCCGAGGGCGAGCTCTTCTTCCCCGGCTCCCCGATCCTCACCGTCTCCGGCGGCTTCGCCGAGTGCGTGGTGCTGGAGACGCTGGCGCTGTCCGTGCTCAACCACGACTGCGCGGTGGCCGCCGCCGCCGCCCGGATGGTCACCGCGGCCCGGGGGCGCGCCCTGATCGAGATGGGCTCCCGGCGGGCCCACGAGGAGGCCGCCGTCGCCGCGGCCCGGGCCGCCTACCTGGCCGGGTTCCGCTTCACCTCCAACCTCGCCGCGGGCCGGCGCTACGGCATCCCCACCGCCGGCACCGCCGCCCACGCGTTCACCCTGCTGCACGACGACGAGCGGACGGCGTTCGCCTCGCAGGTCGCCACGCTGGGCAAGGACACCACGCTGCTGGTCGACACGTACGACATCAGCCAGGGCATCCGCACCGCGATCGAGGTGGCCGGGCCGGAGCTGCGGGCCGTCCGGATCGACTCCGGCGACCTGGCGGTCATCGCCCAGCAGTCCCGGGAACTGCTCGACTCGTTGGGCGCCACCGAGACGAAGATCATCGTCTCGGGTGACCTCGACGAGTACGCCATCGCCGCGCTCGCCGCCGAGCCGGTCGACATGTACGGCGCGGGCACCGCCGTGGTGACCGGCTCCGGCGCACCCACCGCCGGCCTGGTCTACAAGCTGGTCGAGGTGGAGGGGCGGCCGGTGGTCAAGCGCTCCGAGCACAAGGCCACCATCGGCGGCCGGAAGGTGGCGGTACGCCGGCACAAGCCCACCGGCACCGCCACCGACGAGATCATCGTTTCCCAGGGCGTACCGGACCGGCAGCCCAACGACCGGCTGCTCCAGCGCTCCTTCGTGGTGGACGGCGAACCGGTCGCCCTGCCCGACATCGAGGCGTCCCGCGAGCACCTGCGGCAGTGCCTCATCTCCATTCCCTGGGAAGGGCTGAAGCTCTCCGCCGGAGACCCGGCGATCCCGGTCACCGTCGTACCGGCAAGCTGAGAGGAAGGGCGCTCCGATGGCCAACGCACTGATCATCGTGGACGTGCAGAACGACTTCTGCGAGGGCGGCTCGCTGGCCGTCGCCGGGGGCGCGGGGGTCGCCGCCGGCATCTCCCGGCTACTCACCGCCGAACCGCAGCGCTGGGACCACGTGGTCGCCACCAAGGACTACCACGTCGATCCGGGCGCGCACTTCGGCGATCCACCGGACTACGTCGAGTCGTGGCCCCGGCACTGTGTGGTCGGCACCGCCGGCAGCGAGTTCCACCCCGAGCTGGTGACCGAGCGGGTCGAGGCGATCTTCCACAAGGGCGAGCACGCCGCCGCGTACTCCGGGTTCGAGGGGTACGCCGAGGGCGGGGAGTGCCTGGCCGACTGGCTGCGCCGGCACGACGTGGACCGGGTCGACGTGGTGGGCATCGCCACCGACCACTGCGTCCGGGCCACCGCGCTGGACGCCGCCCGGTTGGGCTTCGCCACCACCGTACTGCTCGACCTGACGGCGGCGGTCGCTTCGGCGACCCTGGACGTGGCGCTGCGGGCGATGGACGGCGCCGGGGTGACCATGCGCGGGGAGCCTGTGATCACGGCCGCTTGAGCCGGTAATCGCTTGCCGATGTCGTACGCCGGGCCGAGGATGGCCGCCGGAGGTACGGAGCATCATGACGTTGACGCCTTACCGGCAGGCCCTCGCCCAGCCCGGCCTGCGGGCCCTGCTGCTGGTGGCTGTGCTGGCCCGCATCCCGCTCACCGCGACCGGGGTGACGCTCACCTTCTTCGTGGTGCTCGAACTGGGCCGGGGCTATGGCGCGGCCGGCCTGGTCGGCGCGGCGTCGACGGTCGGCACGGCGCTCGGCTCACCGCTGCTCGGCCGGCTGGTCGACCGGCGTGGCCTGCGCCCGGTGCTGGCCGTCACCACCATCGTCGAGGCGCTCTTCTGGGCGAGTGCCCCGATGCTGAGCCTGCCGGTGCTGCTGCCCGCCGCGTTCGTCGCCGGACTGTTCGCCCTGCCGGTCTTCTCGGTGATCCGGCAGTCGATCGCCGCGCTGGTGCCGGCCGACCGACGCCGCCCCGCGTACGCGCTGGACTCCATGTCGATGGAGCTGTCCTTCATGGTCGGGCCGGCGCTCGCCGTGGCGCTGGCCACCGCCGTCTCGCCGCGCATCACGTTGTGGGCGGTCGGCGTGGGCATCGTCGGTTCCGGTATCGCCCTCTGGCTGCTCAACCCGCCCACCCGCAGCGCCGGTGAACCGGTCGGGCCGCAGCCCCGGGTGCCCCGGCGGGAGTGGGTCACCCCGCGCCTGCTCGCCGTGCTCGCGGTGACCGCCGCCGCCACGCTGGTGCTCGGCGGCACCGACGTCGCGGTGGTCGCCCTGTTGCGGGCCGGCGGCGAGGTCGGCTGGACGGGCGCGGTGCTCACCGTCTGGGCGGTCGCGTCCCTGGTCGGCGGCTTCGCGTACGGGGCGGTCAGCCGCTCCTTCTCCCCGCTGGTCCTGGCGGCCGTGCTCAGCCTCTGCACCATCCCGGTGGGGCTCGGTGGCGGCCACTGGTGGCTGCTCTGCCTGACCCTGCTCCCGGCCGGTGCGCTCTGCGCCCCCACCATCGCGGCCACCTCGGACGCGGTCAGCCGGCTCGCCCCCGCCAGTGTGCGCGGCGAGGCGATGGGCCTGCACGGCTCCGCCGCCACGGTGGGCATCGCGCTCGGCGCACCGCTGGCCGGCGCGGTGATCGACGCCTCACTGCCGCTGTGGGGCTTCGCCGTCACCGGCGCGGTCGGCCTGCTGGTGACCCTCGTGGTACTCCCGCTGGAACTGCGCCACCGCCGGCAAACCCCCACCCACCCCGCCCCCGACCCCCATCACGACCCCGACCCCCATCCCGATCCCGACCCCGATCCCAGCCCCACCGGCACCGGCACCGGCACCAAGCTCGGCGCCAGCACCGAGCTTGCCGCCGCCACGCTGGCACCCTCCACTACCTGAGCCCCACCGGACCAGGGACAGGTCAGCGCCCACGAGGGCTGATGCACGAGCCGACGACTGGATTGCCCCAGTGCCCGACGCTCGTTGTCGAACCAGGGCAGGACCACGCCCGGCCGAGCACCACCCGCCCTTCACCCGGGCCCGCAGACGAGCGCAACCAGCGCCACGCCACGCCATGCCGGCACCACGCCACATCGCGCCACGCCGGATGCCACGCCACGCCACGCCATGCCGGTGCCACGCCACGCCACGCCACGCCAACTGGTACCACGCCAACGTCAACGCCACGCCGAGCACGGGCCCGCTAGACCGAGCGCGGACCACGCCTGGCCGAGCCAACGCGACCCGCCGGTCACCTCGACCAAGCCTGGCCAGGCGGCGGTCGTAGCACCGGTACTCAGTACCCCGACAGCCGCTACTGTCCGTGTTCAACCGGGGGTGGCACGTGCCGCTCTCCGTCGTCACGGTGTCCAGCGCACACCACGCACGCGGAGCCAGCGGGACACGGAGCTGCCGGGGCATGGAGGTGCCGGAAGGTGCCGGGACACGGAGCTGTCGGGACACGGGTGGAGGTCGGTGAGACGGCGGCGGGCGCCGTACCCCTGGTGGGGTGCGGCGCCCGGCGGCGGTGTCGGTACGGGGTCAGCGCTGGTCGAGGTTGCCGGCGGTGTCCTCCTGGTAGCTGGCGCCACCGTTGGCCTCGCTGGTCAGCGGCTTGGCACCGCCCTCCGGCGGGCCGGCCAGGCTGTGACCGGCGGCCAGCTCCGGGAACTTGTGGTCGAAGGCCGGGCGCTCGGAGCGGATCCGGGGCATCCGGTCGAAGTTGCGCAGCGGGGGCGGCGAGCTGGTCGCCCACTCCAGCGAGTTGCCGTGGCCCCACGGGTCGTCGACCTCGACGACCGGGCCGCTCTTGTACGACTTCCAGCAGTTCCAGATGAACGGCAGGGTCGAGATACCGGTGATGAACGCGCCGATCGTGGAGATCATGTTCAGCGTGGTGAAGCCGTCGCCGGGCAGGTAGTCGGCGTACCGGCGGGGCATGCCCTCGTTGCCCAGCCAGTGCTGCACCAGGAACGTGGTGTGGAAGCCGATCATGGTCAGCCAGAAGTGGATCTTGCCGAGGCGCTCGTCGAGCATCCGGCCGAACATCTTCGGGAACCAGAAGTAGATGCCGGCGAAGACGGCGAACACGATGGTGCCGAAGAGCACGTAGTGGAAGTGCGCCACCACGAAGTACGAGTCGTGCAGGTGGAAGTCGAGCGGCGGGCTGGCCAGCAGCACACCGGTCAGACCACCGAAGAGGAAGGTCACCAGGAAGCCGATGGCGAAGAGCATCGGCGTCTCGAAGGTGATCTGGCCCCGCCACATGGTGCCGATCCAGTTGAAGAACTTCATACCGGTGGGCACCGCGATCAGGTAGCTCAGGAAGCTGAAGAACGGCAGCAGCACCTGGCCGGTGGCGAACATGTGGTGCGCCCAGACGCTCATCGACAGGGCAGCGATGGCGATGGTCGCGGCCACCAGGCCCTTGTAACCGAAGATCGGCTTCCGGGAGAAGACCGGGATGACCTCGGTGATGATGCCGAAGAACGGCAGCGCGATGATGTAGACCTCGGGGTGCCCGAAGAACCAGAAGAGGTGCTGCCACAGCATCGGGCCACCGGTGGCCGGGTCGTACACGTGGGCGCCGAGCAGGCGGTCCGCGGCGAGCGCGAAGAGCGCGGCGGCCAGCAGCGGGAAGACCAGGATCGCCAGCAGGCTGGTGACCAGCATGTTCCACGTGAAGATCGGCATCCGGAACATGGTCATGCCGGGGGCGCGCAGGGTCAGGATCGTGGTGATCAGGTTGACCGCGCCGAGGATGGTGCCCAGACCGGAGATGGCCAGGCCGACCACCCACATGTTGGCGCCGACGCCCGGCGAGTGCTCCATGGTGCTCAGCGGGGTGTAGGCGGTCCAACCGAAGTCAGCGGCGCCGCCCGGGCTGATGAAGCCGGCGGTCGCCATGGTGCCACCGAACAGGTACAGCCAGTAGGCGAAGGCGTTCAGCCGGGGGAAGGAGACGTCGGGCGCGCCGATCTGCAGCGGCACGACGTAGTTGGCGAACGCGAACACGATCGGCGTCGCGAAGAACAGCAGCATGATCGTGCCGTGCATGGTGAAAAGCTGGTTGTACTGCTCCGGCGACAGGAACTGCATGCCCGGCCGCGCCAGTTCGGCTCGCATGATCAGGGCCATCAGGCCACCGATCATGAAGAACACGAACGCGGTGACCATGTACATGATCCCGATCTGCTTCGCGTCCGTGGTGCGCAGCAGCCGCGCGATGGCCGACCCCTTGACCGGCTCTCGGACCGGCCAGGGCCGGGTCACGACCGGCTTGGGTGCGACGGTGGTCACGAATGGCCTCCGGTTCTCGGTTGTCCCGCTCGGCACGCGCTGGTTATCGGCGGGCCGTCATCCGAAAGGATGTTAGTCCCCGGCAGGTGGCAGCGCCGCTCGGGGTGGTCTGGCACGATGTCCGGCCACCGCGTGCGCTCAGAGCGGATCGACCAGGAGTCGGTAGTGCTCCCGGAAGATCCGTCCGCCCCGTCCACGCAGCAACGGGTCGCGCAGCGCCGGCGGTACGTCGCGGGTGCGGTTACGGTCCCGGGTCCGGTCCCGCACCCATCGGGTACGCGGCCGACGGCGACTCTCGTACGCCATCAGCGCGGCCTCGACGCTGCCGGCGGCCCGGAGCGACTCGGCGAGCACCACCGCGTCCTCCAGGGCCATCGCGATCCCCTGGGAGAGCGTCGGCGCGGTGGCGTGCGCGGCGTCACCGACCAGCAGCACCCGTCCCCGGTGCCAGCGACCCAGCTCGACCTCGTCGGTCACCCCGGCCTGGACGTCGCGCCACGCGGCCAGCACCGCCGGCACCGGCCCGCCGTAGGAGCCGAAGAGTTCCCCCAGCCGGGCCACCGGGTCGGCGGGGGCCTCCGTGCCGGCCTCGTCGGCGTAGCAGTACAGCCGCCCGGCGCCGATCGGCACCACGAGGAAGCCGGCGCGCTGCCCGAGCAGCGCCGTCCAGTCCGCGACGTCGGGGCCGTCGCGCACCACGCCCCGGTAGACCACCTGGCCGGCCGGGCGGGGCGGTCCGCCGAGCGCGGCCAGGGCGCGGACCGAGGAGCGCGGGCCGTCGGCGCCGATGACCAGGTCGTACTCGCCGCCGGTGCCGTCGGTGAAGGTGACCGCCACCCCGGCGGGCAGCAGTTCGACGGTGCTCACCTCGGCGCCGTGCCGGACCGCACCCCCCGCGCCGCTGAGCAGCACCTGGTAGAGGTCCCGGCGGGGCAGCGCCCGGCACTCGCCCACCCCGGCCCAGAGCGCGTCGAGGTCCACCTCGCAGAGCGGGTCACCCGCGGCGTCCAGGAAGCGCTGGCGGTGGATCACCTGCCCGAGCGGGCGGACCGGGCCGTCCAGGTCCAGCCGGCGCAGCGCCCGGGCGGCGTTGCCGGGCAGGTAGATGCCGGTGTCAGCGAGTTCGTTCGGGGGGAGCTTCTCGGTCACGTCCGGCCGGAGACCCACCATCCGCAGCGCCCGGGCCACGGCCAGCCCGGCGATGCCCGCGCCGACGACGAGGATGCGCAGGGGGGAGCCACCCATGGTGGTGTACGCCTCCGGAGGGGATCGGCACGCGTTGGAGGCAAGACACTACTCCCCGCGTTCGGGGCGCACCAGGGCAGCCGGTCCGGCCGACCGGCGTGCTCCGTACTGGACAGAAAGTTGTCCAGTCCGCTGAACCCCGTTCGATCGAAGGACGGCTATCGCCTGTCCGCCGCCCCGCTCACTACAGTGACGACGTGACGACGGACGAGTCGTACCGGTCGGTCAAGTCGGCGGGTCGGGCGCTGGACGTGTTGGAGGCGCTGGCCGCCCCGGCGGGTCCCCGGTCGCCGGTGGAGCTGAGCCGGGCGCTGGGCATCCCGAAGAGCAGCCTGCACGCGATCCTGCGCACCCTGCTGGACCGGGAGTGGGTGGCCGTCGACCCCACCGGGACGCGCTTCTCGGTCGGGCTGCGGGCCCTGGAGGTCGGCGCGACGTTCCTGGCCAGCACCGACACCGCGGCCCTCTACGACGTGACCCTGGACCGGCTGGCCGAGTACTCGGGCGAGACCGCGCAGCTCTACCGCCTCGACCGCGGGTCGGTGGTGCTGCTGGCCCGCCGGGACTCGGCGCACATCGTCCGGCCGGTCAGCGCGGTGGGACGGCGGCTGCCCGCGCACGCCACCGCGGCCGGCAAGGCGTTGCTCGCCACCCGGACCGACGCGGAGGTGGACCGGCTGCTCCAGTGGCCGCTGCGGGCGGCGACGGGACGGACGGTCACCACGCCGGAGGCGCTCCGCGCCGAGCTGGCCGCCGTGCGGCGGCGGGGCTGGGCCGAGGAGTGGGAGGAGTGCAGCCCGGGGCTGGCGGCGGTGGCGGTGGCCGTACCGCTGCGGGAGCCGGCGGTGGACGCGATCGCGGTGGCCGCGCCGGTGGACCGACTGGGGCCGGAGGCGCGGAACCGGCTGGCGGCGGCGCTGCGGGACGCGGCGGTCCAGGTACGGACGGCCCGCGCCCTGCTGGCACCCGACCGGTAGAACGAAGTTCACGGATGTGGACGTAATCTTCCGTCCACTGAACCGATCCAGTTGCGCCGGAGTTTCAAGCATGTAAATGTGTCGGGGAACTTGGGAGCGCTCCCGGCCGGGTCCACCGACCCGTCCGGCGCCCCCGCGCCGAAGCCAAGGAGCATCATGAAGCGTCCCTTGCGGGCCCTCGCCGCCGCCGGCCTCCTGGCCGCCGGTTCCCTCGTCGCCGTCGCCCTCGGCGGCACCGCCTCCGCCGACACCCAGATCTGCGAGCAGTACGGCTCGACCGTCATCGGCGGCCGGTACGTGGTACAGAACAACCGCTGGGGCACCACCGCCCAGCAGTGCATCAACGTCACCGGCACCGGGTTCGCCATCACCAGCCAGCAGGGCTCCGCGCCGACCAACGGCGCGCCGGTGTCGTACCCGTCGATCTTCGTCGGCTGCCACTACACCAACTGCTCGCCGGGGACCAACCTGCCGGTCCAGGTGAAGTCGATCAGCAGCGCCCCGAGCAGCATCTCCTACACCTACGTCAGCGGCGCGACCTACGACGCCGCCTACGACATCTGGCTCGACCCGTCGCCGAAGCGGGACGGGGTCAACCAGATGGAAATCATGATCTGGTTCAACCGGCAGGGCCCGATCCAGCCGATCGGCTCCCCGGTCGGCAACGCCAACCTGGCCGGCCGGAGCTGGGAGGTGTGGCGCGGCAACAACGGCGGCAACAACGTCATCTCGTACGTCGCGCCGGCACCGATCCCGAGCCTGAGCTTCGACGTCCTGGACTTCATCGCCGACACCCGCAACCGGGGCGCGATCACCAACGACTGGTACCTGACCAGCGTCCAGGCCGGTTTCGAGCCCTGGCAGGGCGGCACCGGGCTGGCCGTCACCAGCTTCTCGCAGAGCGTCAACACCGGCGGCTCGACGCCCCCGCCGACCACCGCTCCCCCGACCACCACGCCCCCCACCACGCCGCCGCCGACCACCACGCCGCCGAACAACGGCGGCTGCGCGGTGACGTACACGGCGAACGCGTGGAACAACGGCTTCACCGCCGACGTGACGATCACCAACCGGGGCTCCAGCGCCGTCAACGGCTGGAACCTCACCTACACCCTGCCCGCCGGGCAGCAGGTCACCAACGCCTGGAACGCCACCGTCACCCAGAGCGGGTCAGCGGTGAGCGCGCGCAACGTCGGTTTCAACGGGACCATCGCGCCCGGCGGTACGGCGAGCTTCGGCTACCAGGGGACGCTGAGCGGCGGCTACTCGTCGCCGACCAGCTTCTCGCTCAACGGGGTCGCCTGCGCCCGGGGCTGACCTCCGCTCGTAGCCGGCTGGGGGCGTGACCCGACGGGTCACGCCCCCACCCGCGGTCCGGCCGGACCCCCCACCGAGATCGGCAGCCACCGGGCACGCCGGGATCAGCTCCCGAGCGCGTCGATGTCGCGCATCTCCTCGGCGGTCAGCGAGAAGTTCCAGATGTCGGCGTTGGCGCGGATCCGGTCCGGGGTGACCGACTTCGGGATCACCACGATCTCGTGGTCGATGTGCCAGCGCAGCACCACCTGGGCCGGGGCGACGTCGTGCGCGGCGGCGATCCGGGTCAGCACCGGGTCGGCCAGGTCGGTGCTCTTGAACGGGCTGTAGCCCTCCAGCACGATGCCCCGGTCCCGGTGCTCGGCGTGCCGCTGCCGGTCGTACAGCATCGGGCTCCAGCGGATCTGGTTGACCGCCGGGTTCTCCTCGGTCGCCTGGATCAGCTCGTCGAGCTGCGCGGTGCGGTAGTTGCTCACCCCGACCGCGCGGGCCAGGTCCCCGTCCCGGGCGGCCAGCAGCTCGCGCCACATCAGGAGGCTGTCCGACGGCGACGACGGCGGCGAGTGGATCAGCCAGAGGTCGACGTGGTCCGTGCCGAGGGCGCGCAGGCTCGCCTCGATCGTCTGCCGTTCCCGGCCCACCCGGTCGGGCAGCAGCTTGGTGGTGATGAAGAGATCCTCCCGGCGCAGCCCGCTCTCCCTGACCGCCCGGCCCACCTCCTCCTCGTTGCCGTACATGGTGGCGGTGTCGATGTGCCGGTAGCCGGCGTCGAGGGCGGCCAGCACGGCGTCGTACCCGGCCTGGCCGGTGGCCTGCCAGGTGCCGAAGCCCAGCAGCGGCATCCGGACGTCGCCGGGGAGCAGGACGGTGGGCTGGTCGATGTCCATGACAACGGTTCTACCCGCGTTCGCCGGGGCATGCGCGGCAACCGGCGAACCGAGCCGGAATGCCGCAGAATGCCGGTGTGGCTGACCGGCTGGCGGAGCACCGGCGCAAACGGGACGCGGCCCGCACCCCGCCTCCCGTACCGGGCTGGCCGAGCATCGACCCGGGCCGACGGCGAGGAGCATCGTGTACCTGACCCACCTGGACTGCCCCCGCTGTGGCCGGCAGCACGACGCCGGCACGCCCACCAACCTCTGCGACTGCGGTTCACCGCTGCTGGCCCGCTACGACCTGGCCGCGGTGGCGACGGCGGTCGCCCCGGAGCGGTTCGGGCTGCGCCCGGCCGACCTGTGGCGCTACCGGGAGGTGCTGCCGGTGGCCGACGAGCGGCACGTCACCACGTTGGGCGAGGGCTGGACGCCGCTGCTGCGCGCCCCGGGGTACGGGCACCAGATCGGCATCCCGGATCTGCTCGTCAAGGACGAGGGGCTGACCCCGACCGGGTCGTTCAAGGCTCGGGGCGCGGCGGTCGGGGTGAGCCGGGCCCGGGAGCTGGGCGTCGAGCGGATCGCCATGCCCACCAACGGCAACGCGGGTGCGGCCTGGGCGACGTACGCGGCCCGCGCCGGGATCGGCGCGACGATCGCCATGCCGTTGGACGCGCCGTCCATCTGCCGGCGGGAGTGCCTGGCCGCCGGGGCCGACCTGCGCCTGGTGGACGGCCTGATCAGCGACGCCGGCCGGTGGGTGGCCGAGCTGGTGGCCGGCTCCGCCGGCACGGTCTTCGACGCCGGCACGCTGCGCGAGCCGTACCGGCTGGAGGGCAAGAAGACCATGGGGTACGAGATCGTCGAGCAGCTCGGCTGGCAGGTGCCCGACGTGATCATCTACCCGACCGGCGGCGGGGTGGGGCTGATCGGCATCCACAAGGCCATGCACGAACTGCGCGAGCTGGGCTGGGTCGAGGAGAAGCTGCCCCGGCTGGTGGCCGTGCAGTCCACCGGCTGCGCGCCGATCGTGCGGGCGTTCGCCGCCGGTGAGCAGCGCGCCCGGCCGTGGCTGGACGCCCGGACGGTGGCCTTCGGGATCACCGTGCCGTCCCCGCTCGGCGACGAGCTGATCCTGGACGCGCTGCGGGAGAGCGGCGGGACCGCGCTCGCCGTCGACGACGCGGAGATCCTGGCCGACCTGCGGGACTTCGCCGCCCGGGAGGGGCTGCTGCTCTGTCCGGAGGGGGCGGCCTGCCTGACCGCCGCCCGGTACCTGCGGTCCGGTGGCTGGATCCGGGCCGGGGAGCGGGTGGTGGTGCTGAACACCGGGGCGGGGCTGAAGTACCCGGAGACGATCGACGTCTCCGGCGTACCCGTGCTCTGATGCTGCCGGTGCCCCGCGGACGGCGGGTCCGCGGGGCACCGCTGGTGGTGGGGTCTACCGGTAGGTGATGTCGGACGCGGAGTAGAAGCAGTTGACGCCGTCGGCGCCCTCGCCGATCTCGGTCGGCTCGCTGCCCTTCGGCACGCCCTGGTACTTGACGCAGATCCGGGTGCTGCGGCTCGGGTCGTTGAGGATGGTGATCCGGCTGAACCGGGCGGTGTCGCCCCAGTTGGTGTTGATGCCGGCGAGCACCTTGGTGGAGGTGGCGGTGACGTTGTCCATCACCACGTGCCGCTGGTACGAGGTGGAGCAGTTGCCGCAGCCCCGGTAGAGCTTGCCGGCGGACTCCACCCGGAAGTTCTTGATGTAGACGGTGCCGCCACCGTTGTGCTGGAACACCTTGTCACTGGCGGACCGGGCACCGCCGCCGTCGACGGTGTAGGTGGTGCCGCCGCGGAAGGTGGCGGCGTCCTCGCCCACGTCCTCCCACCACACGTTGACCAGGGTGCAGTTGCCCTCGCAGTGCACCCCGTCACCGGCCGGCGCCCCGATGATCACGTTGCGCAGGGTCGCCCCGGCGGCCAGGACGAACATCGGGTCCTGGCTCTCGGACTGACCGCCGTCACCGATGCCGTAGTAGCGCTTCATGCCGCCGTCGAGGCCGCTGCTGGAGACCTGGATGGTGGCGTCCACCTTGACGCTGGAGGTGGGGGTCGGCCAGCTTCCGGTCGGCGGGGGCGTGGTCGGCGGGGCGGTGGTCGGCGGCGGGGTGGTCGGCGGCGGGGTGCTGGTCGGGGGCGCGGTGGTCGGCGGCGGGGTGGTCGGGGTGGTGCCGCCGGTGTCCACCGCCACGTCGTCGAAGCTGCCACCGGCGTACGCGGTGACCAGGCCGATCCGGCCGGAGCCGGCCAGGCTGTTGCTGCCGGCGGCGATCTGGGTGCCGTTGACGAAGCCCCGGATGGTGCTGCCGGCGGCCTCGATCCGCAGGGTGTACCAGGTGCCGGTGCCGGCCCCGACCGAGGCGGAGCCGATCGCGGTGACCTGGCTGCCGTTGACCGCCTGGAGTTCGGCCCGGCCGGAGCCGAGCAGGGCCAGCCGGTACATCTTGGTGCTGCTGCCGGAGCGGGCGGCGAGGCCGACCAGCCCGCTGGACGAGCCGAAGGCGTCCGGCCGGACCCGGGCCTGCACCTGGTAGTCGGTCCAGCCGGTGTCGCCGGCGAACTGGCGGGCCAGCTCGCTGCCGGAGTTGGACTGGCTCAGCACGCCGCCGGAGACGGCCCAGGTGCCGCCGGACTTGGACCAGCCGGCCGCGTCGCCGTCGGCGAAGTTGTCGGAGAAGACGGTGGCCGCGAAGGCCGAGGTGCCCATGCCGGCGGCGAGCACGGCCGCGGTGGCGCCGGCGCCGACCGCCAGCATTATCGGACGTCGATGTCTTGCGGAGCTGATGCGCACGGGGTTGCCCTCCTCGGAGGATGGTGGTGGGGGTGCGGCGACCGCCCGCCTCGCCAGGTGTGGGCACGACGGCGGGCCGGCGCGGTGCTGTGGTGCGTCCCGCCGGCACCGGTCCCGACAGCGGGATGATCAGGGAAGACATGTCTAGGAAAGGGCTTTCCTACGTCCGAGGCTATGACCGGGGACACATCACCGTCAATGCCTGGCGGTTGCAGGAGTGTTGCAGGATCGCAAACGATCTCAGGCCGTGGCCGGGTCCGTCAGTCGCCAGGCCGCATTGATCAGCCCGATGTGGGACAGCGCCTGCGGGGTGTTGCCCAACTGCGCCCCGGTCCGCAGGTCCACCTGTTCGGCGAAGAGCCCGACGTCGTTCGCGTGCCCGAGCACCCGCTCGAACAGCCCGCGCGCCCGCGCCCGCTCCCCCGCCATCACCAGGCACTCCACCAGCCAGAACGAGCAGAGCACGAAACCCGCCGGATCGGTGCTCCAGCGCCGCACCAGACCCTCCTCGGTGCCCAACTCCCGCTCCACCACCTCGATGGTGGAGCGCATCCGGGGATCCGTGGCCGGCAGGAAGCCCACGATGGGCAGGAAGAGCGCCGAGGCGTCCAGCTCGGTCGACCCGAACGCCCCGGTGTACGCGCCGACCCGGTCGTTCCAGCCCTCCCGCAGCACGGTGGCCCGGATCTCGTCCCGGGCCGCCGCCCACCGCCGGACGTCCGCCTGACCGTCGAGCCGGGGCGCCAACGCGACCGCCCGGTCCAGCGCCACCCAGCAGAGCGCCTTGGACGACACGTAGTGCCGGTCGACGTCCCGGGTCTCCCACATCCCCCGGTCCGGCAGCCGCCAGGTCGCGGCGACCTGCTCGGCCAGCCCGACCACCATCTCCCGCAACTCCACCTCGAAGGTCTCACCCAGGTACTCGTGCAGCCGCCAGACCGCCGAGATCACCTGGCCGGGCACGTCGAGCTGCCGCTGCTGCCAGGCGTCGTTGCCGATCCGCACCGGCCGGCTGCCCGCGTAGCCCCGCGGTGGGGCGCACTCGTGCTCGGAGAGGTCCCGCTCGCCCTCCAGCCCGAACAGCACCGGCACCGGGTCGTCCCCCACCCGCCCGATCGACCGGGCCGCCCAGGCGAACAGCCGGTCGGCCTCGTCCGGGCAGGCGGCCACCCAGAGCGCGCGCATCGTCATCGAGAAGTCGCGCAGCCAGGAGAAGCGGTAGTCGTAGTTGCGGTCCCCGCCGATCCGCTCCGGCAGCGAGGTGGTCAGCGCGGCGGCCACCGCGCCGCTGCGGGCGTACGTCAGGCCGGTCAGCACGCTCGCGCTGTGCCGGACCTGCGCCGGATACTGCCCGTCGTACCGGTGGGACTCCCGGTACGCCTCCCAGGCCCGCACCGTCTCGGCGAGCGCGGTCGGCGGGTCCAGCCGTACCGGCGGGTCACCGTAGGTGGACGCGTACGCCAGGTCGAAGCCGACCTGCTGCCCGGCGGACACCTCGAACTCCTGCCGGACCCGGTCCCGACCGGCGCGCAGCGGCGTCCCGCCACCCCGCAGGGTCAGCGTGACCGGCCCCACCGCGGCCAGCACCGACCCGTCCTCCCGCTCGTGCAGGTACGGGGTGAGCAGGCCGTACTCCGGTCGGGGCACGAAGTCCAGGCCCATCCGGACCCGGCCGCTGAGCCCCTCGACCACCCGCAGCAGCACCGCCGGTGAGTTCTTCCCCAGGTCGTGCCCCCGGGCACCCAGTTCGGCGGCGAGCGCGTCGGTGACCGCGACGCTGCCCTCCACGGTGTGGTGCACCGTCCGCAGCACCAGCGTGTCCGGCCGGTACGCCCGCTCCACCCGGCCCGGCGCGAGCGGCGCGATGCGCCAGTGCCCGGCCGCCGGGTCCAGCAGCCGGCCGAAGACCGAGGGCGCGTCGAACCGGTCCGGGCACCACCAGTCCACCGACCCGTCCCGACTGACCAGTGCGCCGGAGCGACAGTCGGACAGGAACGCGTAGTCGGAGATCGCCGGCTGGTCCACCCGCGCCGGATACCCGACGCACGCCGGTTCAGACCGACTCACCGGCCGCCGGGCACCGGGCCGGCGGGCACAAGACGACCGGCGGGCACGGACGGCCGGCGGGCGCGGGGCCGGTCAGGAGGTGGGCGGCTCGTCCTGGCCGGCGGCCTCCGCCGCGTCGGCCTCCGCCTTGGTCCGGTGCACGGCCTGGTCGGCGTGCTCCGGCGGTCCGTAGACGGTGTAGAGGACCAGCGGGTTCGGGCCGGTGTTGACGAAGTTGTGCTTCGTCCCGGCCGGCACGACCACCAGGTCACCCTGGGCGACCTCCCGGGTCTCCCCGCCGACCCGGGCCTCGCCGGTGCCGCTGACGAAGGTCAGGATCTGGTCGATCCCCTCGTGGACCTCCGCGCCGATCTCGCCACCGGGCGGAATGGTCATGATCACCAACTGGGTCTGCTCGCCGGTCCAGAGCACCCGGCGGAAGTCCGGGCTCTGCTGGGCGACCGTCGCGATCGTGAAATGCTCCATGACGCGCTCATACCCGGCGGGACACCAGATCACGCCGCAACCCGCAGATGGTGGAATTCCTCACCCGACTGAGGTTTGTCCGCCACCGGAACGGGGATCGAGGAGTTCGACCGACGCGAGACGCCGGTCGAGCCAGGTCCCCGCTGGCGTACCGCCGGATGGCTGCGGTGGTGGGAGACGGTCGGAGCGCGGCGACGGACGACCCCCGGGTCGTGCGGCGCCGCGCACCCGTCTGCGGCCCGGCCGGCGGACCGCACACCCGGCGCGGCTCAGGCCAGGACCGCCAGGTGGAAGGGGCGGTCGGCGAGGCTGCCGTCGGTGGTGAACGTCCTGACGAAGACCCCGTTCGGGATCCCGGTCCGCCCCACCACGGCGATGCAGCCGTACGGCGCGAGCCCGACGCTGCCGGCCAGGCCGATGGTGCCCACGTAACCGGCGACGCTCACGTCCTGGTCGAAGACGACCTGGTACATGCCGGTGGCGAGCCGGCTGGCGGAAGCTGCCCCGAGGCCCCGGACCAGGGTGCCGTTGGCGTGCACCACGGCGTAGAGCACCCGGGCCGAGGTGGGCAGGCCGACCTGCCGGTCGGTGGCCATCTCCGCGTCGGCCAGTGCCACGTCGTCTCGACCGGGAGCGGGTTGGGTGGCCGGGCGGCGCCGGGAACCGGTGCTGGACATGGTGGTGCTCCTGCCTGCCGGCCACTCCTGGACCAGCAGCGATGAGGCGGGGGGTGGGACGATCCGCGCCGATCGGCCTGGTCTCTGCTTTCGACGCTATGCCGGGTACACCGGCCGCAACCACTCGGGTAGCTGTCCGCATGCCGACACTTGCCATTCGACAACAAACGCCCTGAGCTGGTGAAACGCGGGTCAGTCGTGGCGCTGCGGCCGGGCCGGGTCGCCGGCGCAGCGCACCTTCAGCTCGTCCTCCCCACCGGGGCCGGTGAACCGGACCTCGACCCGCTCGTCCGGCCCCCGCTCGACCTCGTGCACCCGCCAGCCCGGGGCCGGCGCCCAGGAGACCAGCCACACCCCGGACGGCGTGCACTCCGCCACCGCGGTACCACCCGTGGTGGCGAAGAACCGCCGGGCGTCCGTCCCGGCGGGAGTGGCCGTCGGTGCGCCGGTGGTCGGTGGCGCGGTGACGGCCACCGTCGGGCCGGACGGAACCGGCGAGGCCAACGCCCGCAGCACCTCGTCCTGGCTACGCACCCCGCCGGGCGTACCGGTGATGCTCTCGCCGACCAGCCGGATCGCACCCAGACCGACCAGCAGGGCGACGACAGCGGCGGCGAGCCAACCGGCGACGGCGAGGACCGGGCGTCGGGACATGCCCCGAGTCTGCCCCAGCCCGGGTGGTGCCAGGCCCAGCGGAAGGTTAAGCCGAGGTTGTGCCCGGCCACCGGACGGTCGGCCCGGACTAGCCTGCACCCGTGGCCCGTCTGCTGCTCGTCGAGGACGACCTGACCATCCGCACCCCGCTGGTCCGGGCGCTGCGCGACCGGGGGCACGCGGTGGCCGCCGCGTCGACCGCGATGGAGGGGCTCCGGCACACCCTCGACGACCGTCCCGACCTCGTCGTGCTCGACCTCGGGCTACCCGACCTGGACGGTGGCGAGCTGCTGCGGATGCTGCGCGCGGTCAGTGCCGTACCGGTCATCGTGGCCACCGCCCGGGACGACGAGCGGGAGATCGTCCGGCTGCTCGACGCCGGCGCGGACGACTACGTGGTCAAGCCGTTCACCGCCGCCCAGCTCGACGCCCGGGTCCGGGCGGTGCTGCGGCGCGGCGGCCCCGGCCGGCCCGGCGGCGAACCGGCCCTCGTGGTCGGCGGGCTGCGCGTCGACCCGCGTGCCCGGCAGGTCACCCTGGACGGCGTTCCGGTGGAGCTGACCCCGCGCGAGTTCGACCTGCTGCACCACCTCGCCGGCCGGCCCGGTGAGGTGGTGACCAAACGGGAACTGCTCACCGAGGTCTGGCGGATCCCGTACGGCGGCGCGGACAAGACCGTCGACGTGCACCTGTCCTGGCTGCGCCGCAAGCTCGGGGAGAGCGCCCAACAGCCCCGCTACCTGCACACCGTGCGCGGGGTCGGGGTGCGGCTGACCGCACCCGGCGCGGACCGGTGAGACGCCGGCTGGCGCTGCTGGTCGCCTCGGTCAGCGCGCTCACCCTGATCGCCTTCCTGGTGCCGCTGGCCCTGCTGGTGCGCACCGTCGCCGAGGACCGGGCCACCGTCCGCGCGACGGCCGACGCGCAGGCGTTGGTCCCGGTGGTCGGCACCGCCGACCCCGACACCGTCCGGCTCACCGTCGAGCAGCTCGTCGCCGAGTCCGGTCGGCCGGTCAGCGTGTTCCTGCCGGACGGCACGGTGCTGGGCACACCGGCGACGCGTACCCCGGCGGTGGAGTTGGCGGCCCGCGGGCAGAGCCTGACCGCGGAGTCCGCCGCCGGCCGGGAGGTGGTGATCGCGGTGCAGGGCCGGACGGACGGCACCACGGTGATCCGCACCCTGGTCTCCCGCGCCGAGCTGGGTGCCGGGGTGAGCCGGGCCTGGACCGTGCTGGCCCTGCTCGGTGCCCTGCTGGTGGCCGCCGGGCTGGCCGTCGCCGACCGGCTGGCGCGGACCCTGGTCCGGCCGATCGGCGAGCTGGCCGCCGTGTCGCACCGGCTCGCCGGCGCCGAACTCGACGCCCGGGTCACCCCGGCCGGGCCGGCCGAGCTACGCGAGGTGGCCGGCGCGCTCAACCACCTGGCGGGCCGGATCCAGGTGTTGCTGCGCGAGGAGCGGGAGCAGGTGGCGGATCTGTCGCACCGGCTGCGTACCCCACTGACCGCGCTGCGGCTGGAGGCCGAGTCCCTGCGCGACCCGGACGACGCGGCCCGGGTCACCGCCGCCGTGGACGGCCTGGAACGGGCGGTCACCGGTCTGATCAGCCAGGCCCGGCGACGGGCCGACCCGGACGGGCCGGTGGCCTGCGACGCGGCTGCCGTGGTCGGGGAACGGGTGGCGTTCTGGTCGGTGCTCGCCGAGGACACCGGCCGGGCCGTCGACCTGGACCTGGCGGCCGGCCCGCTCCCGGTCGGGCTGGCCGCCGACGAGCTGGCGGCGGTGGTGGACGCCCTGCTCGGCAACGTCTTCGCGCACACCCCGGACGGCACCCCCTTCGCCGTGCGGCTCGCCCCGGACGGGGCCGGGGCGCTGCTCACCGTCGCCGACCGGGGGCCGGGCCTACCGGCCGGCGCGCTGCGTCGCGGGGCCAGCGGCGCCGGCTCCACCGGCCTCGGACTGGACATCGCCCGCCGGGCGGCGCACACCGCCGGGGGCCGGCTCGACGTCGCGGACGGCCCGTCGGGCGGCGTGGTGGTACGGCTGCGGCTCGGCCCGCCGCCGACCCAACCGTCCCTTATCGTTCGCGCAGCGCGCCGCTAGCCGTCCCCGGCGGATCCTCGACTTCGACAGACGAACGCGGTACGAGGGAAGGTGGAGACGATGCGACGTACCTCTCTGATCCTGGCGTCGGCCGGCGGGGTCGCGGTGCTGGCACTCACCGGGGCGGCGCTCGGGGCGACCGCCGCCGACCGGCGCACGGACGCCGTCGCGGTGGCGAGCACGGCGACGGACGACGCCCCGACCCCGGAGGCGACCTCGACGACGGACGACGCCCCGACGTCGGCCGGGCCGACGCCGACCGACGCCGGGCGGGTGGACCGGGCCCGGGCCGGCACCATCGCCCGCGCGGCGGTGGGCGGCGGACGGGTCGTCGAGGTCGAGGCCGAGCAGGAGCACGGCCGTCCGGTGTGGAGTGTCGAGGTGCTGGTCGGCGCGACCGGGTGGGACGTGCACGTCGACCGGCTGACCGGCGTGGTGCTGCGCACCGAGCGGGACCGGTCCGGCGACGACCGGTCCGCCGGCGACGACCGGTCCGGTACGACGACCCGGGCCGGACATGAGCCGGGCGACGACCACGGCGGGGACCGGGAGCCGGGCGACGACCACGGGGGCACCCGGGAGTCGGGCGACGACCACGGTGGAGGCCGGGACGACCGCTGAGCCCGGACCGGCCTGGCGTCCGATGTGGACGCCGGTCCCGCCCGTCGCACCGGCAGGAATCCCGGGCATGGGACCCGGTTCCCCGGGCCGGAAACCGGGAGCACGGGGGCCGTTCACCCCTGTGGCGAGGGCGGACGCCTCGGTAGATTGAGGTATGGCGCCCGCCCTCGGGGGTCGGGTGGCGGAACCGGTCTACCGCCCCATCCTCGCCAGCCGACGGGGTGAGCTGGAAGCGCTGGGTCATCTCGACAGCGCCACGGCCGCCCTGATCGCCCCGATCCTCGACGTGTCCCCGGCCGACACCGGCCAGCCCGAACTGCTCGGTCGGCTGCCCGCCGGGCTGGTGCCGGCGGTCGACGTCTCGGCGCTGCCCGACGACCCCGGCAGCGAACTGGTCCGTTGGGGCGTACCGGTGGTGCCGGTGATCGGGCTGGCCGGCACCGACCGGCGGCTGGTGGCGCACGGCGCGGCGGTCCGGGCGTACACCGGGCGGGCGGTGGTCCGGCTGCGGGTCAACCAGGACCGGGCCGGCCCGGACGCGACCACCACGGCGGTGGAGCGGGTGTGGCGGCACGCCGGGCTGGTCCCGGAGCAGTGTGACCTGCTGGTCGACGCGGGTGACGTGTGCTGCCCGGCGGACCTGCGCACGGTCGAGCCCCGGGTGCGCCGGCTGCTGGACTGGAGTCGCCGGCTCACCTGGCGCACGGTGACCGTGGCGGCCGGCGGGATGCCGCCCTCGCTGGCCCGGCTGCCCACCGACGAGCCGGTACGGCTGGACCGCTGGGACTGGCTGCTCTGGCGACGCCTCGCCGACCTGGGCGTCGGGTACGGCGACTACGGGGTCGTCCCCGCGCCGCCGGGCGGGGCGGAGCCGGCCGACCGGCTGCCCACGGTGCGGTACACCGCCGACGGCGGGTGGTGGATCTACCGCTGGTCGCGCCGGGGCGGCCGGGGCGACGAGCGCTTCGCCGACCTGTGCCGCACCCTGGTCACCGCGCCGTACTGGCCGCCGACCGGGGCGGGTTTCTCCTGGGGCGACCACGAGTTGCTGCGTCGGGCCCGCCGGGTGGCCGGTGCCGGTTCGCCGGCGAACCGGACGGCGTGGAGCACGTCGCACCACCTGGCACACGTGCTCGGGGCGCTGACCGGGCCGGCCGGCGGCCGTGGTCCCGACCCGCCGCCGGGCGGCGAGGGGCACGGCCGGTTCCCGCGCCCGCACCGGGGCGGGGAACGCCGGCGGGCCGGCTGACCGGGTCAGTCCTGCTCGGTGAAGCCGAACTGCACCACGCCCTCGTCGTCCACCGAGGCGTCCACGGAGGTGTCGTTGAGCAGCTCGGCGGCGTCGGCGTCGAGGAAGATGCGGGCCCCCTCGGTGTCGACGACCTGGTCGCCCTGCACCGGCTCGGGCACCAGCTCGATGGTGAGCGAGCCGGCCTCGGTGTCGGCGGCGATGCGCAGCCCACCGTCCTGGGCGACGTCCTGCTGGGCGGCGAGGTCACGGATCACCAGCACGGCGTTGTCGGTCATGGTGAGCATGGCGGAACTCCTCGGGATTCTCGGGAATCGGGACCTCGCGCGACGACAGGTACGCGCCCCCGGCGGCGAACCGGTGCTCGCCGGGCGAATCGGGGCGCATCGCGCGGCCCTCCCCACCCACCGTGCCCGTTGCGCGGGCGTCCGTCAAATAGAGCGGGATCTGTCGGCCCGGCCGGGGTGCGTCCCACGTTTCCCCTTCTCAGCGCCCACTACGCCCATACGCTGGACGGATGGACGACGTCAGACGGTATGCCGCCGAGTTCCTCGGCACCCTGCTGCTGGTCTTCTTCGGGGTGGGCAGCGCGGTCTTCGCCCGCGTGCAGGGCGGGGTGGTGGTCGTGGCGCTGACCTTCGGCTTCGTCATGCTGGCGATGGTGTACGTGATCGGCCCGCTCTCCGGCAGTCACATCAACCCGGCGGTGACGTTGGGGGTGCTGCTCTCCGGCAAGATCTCGCCGCTCGGCGCGGTGGCGTACTGGGTCGCCCAGTTCGTCGGGGCCACCGTGGCCAGCTTCGTCATCTGGGGGCTGGTCCGCTGGGGCGGCGTGGCGGACCAGACCGGTGCGCTGGGCACCAACGGCTACGGCGTGCACATCAACCGGGGCGGCGCGGCGGTGCTGGAGACCGTACTGACGTTCCTGTTCGTGCTGGTGGTGCTGGTGGTGACCACCCGGGTCGAGCACGCCGGCTTCGCCGGTCTGGCGATCGGTCTGGCGCTCGCCGCGGCGCACCTGGTCGGAATCACCCTGGACGGCACGTCGGTCAACCCGGCCCGGTCGTTCGGCCCGGCGCTCTTCGAGGGCGGGACGGCGCTGCGGCAGTTGTGGGTGTTCATCGTCTTCCCGCTGCTCGGCGGGGCGTTGGCCGCGCTGGTCGCCCCGCTGCTGGTCAAGCGGAGCCCGCGCTACCGGGGTGAGCCGGAGAAGCCGAACCCGCCGGCCCCGAGCCCGGCCTGACCGCACCGAAGGGCACCGGCACGGAGAAAACCTTCGCGCCAGGGTCTTGCCTGGCGGAAATCTCCGTGGCAGCGTCGGCGCATGCATCATCGTCTCTTTCCCCGGACGCTGGCGCTGGTGACGCTGGCCGCCACCGCGGCCGCCGCCGGCGCGCTCCCCGCCACCGCCGGGTCACCCACCCCGGCGGCCGTCCGGCTGAACGCCACCATCGACGCCGTGCTCGCCGACGCGCGCCTGACCGGGGCGCAGGCCGGGGTGGTCGTGGTGGACGCCACCACCGGCCGGACCCTCTACGACCGCAACGGCGACCGCCGGCTGGTGCCCGCCTCCACCACCAAGCTGCTGACCTCCACCGCGGCCATGGAACTGCTCGGCCCCGGGCACCGGTTCACCACCGACGTGCACACCGACGGCCGACGCCGGGCCGGCATCGTCTCCGGCAACCTCTACCTGCGCGGCGGCGGCGACCCGACGATGCTGGCCGCCGACTACGACGCGCTCGCCGCCGAGGTCGCCGCCGACGGGGTACGGGTGGTGACCGGCAACCTGGTCGCCGACGACACCCGGTACGACGCCGACCGGCTCGGTCCGGACTGGACCTGGGACGACGAGTCGTACTACTACGCGGCGCAGGTCTCCGCGCTGACCGTGGCGCCGGACACCGACTACGACGCCGGCAACGTCATCGTGCACGCCGCCCCGGCCACCGCCGCCGGGACGAAGCCGGTGGTCACCATGACCCCGCCCAACGGCTACCTGCGGATCGACAACCGGGCCGAGACGGTCGGCGTGGGCGAGACGACGATCTCCTTCGAGCGGGAGCACGGCGGCAACACGGTGGTGGTCACCGGCCAGATCGCGGTCGGCGACCCGCCGGCCAGCGACTGGCTGACCGTCTGGGAGCCCACCGGGTACGCCGCCGACGTCTTCCGCGACGCGCTGCGCCGGCACGGGGTGCGGCTGCTCGGCCGGACCGTGCTCGGCCGGGCCACCCCGGCGGACGCCGCCCCGGTGGCCCGGCACGACTCGATGACCCTCGCCGAGCTGATGGTGCCCTTCCTCAAACTTTCCAACAACGGGCACGCCGAGGTGCTGACCAAGGAGATCGGCCGGGTGATCTCCGGTGCCGGTAGCTGGCCGGCCGGCCTGACCGCGATCAGCGAGTACGTCGCCGACACCGGCATGGACACCGGCACCCTGCGCCAGCGGGACGGCTCCGGGCTGTCCCGGCGCAACCTGATCCCGGCCGACGAGTTCGTCGCCCTGCTCGCCGCCGTCCGCCGGGAGCCCTGGTTCGACACCTGGTACGCCGCCCTGCCGATCGCCGGCAACGCCGAGCGGTTCGTCGGCGGCACCCTGCGCAGCCGGATGCGCGGCACGCCGGCGGCGAACAACGTGCACGCCAAGACCGGCAGCCTGACCGGGGTGTCCAGCCTCGCCGGCTACGCCACCGACGCCGACGGCCGGCTGCTGGCCTTCTCGGTGGTGCTGAACAGCTACCTCGCCGCCTCGGTCAAGGGGTTGGAGGACCAGATCGCCATCGCGCTGGCGTCGTACCACGAGGCGGGCGGCGGGTCGGCCCGGGTGACGCCGCCGGTGGCGCCCGAGGCCCCCCGGGCACCCGAGGGGCGGGAGTGTTCCTGGGTCAAGCCGATCGTCTGCTGAGCCCGGCGGTGCGGCTGGTAGGGGTCGAGAGTGGACTGAATCCCGTCGAGATACCCCAGGACGCCCTCGTTGATCTGCAGCGCCGGACCAGCGGCGCCGATCACCCTTCGCGGTCAGCGCCGCTCCAGCACCACCACCGGGATCTCCCGGTCGGTCTTCGTCTGGTACTCGTCGTAGGCCGGCCAGGCCCCGGTCATCGTGCGCCACATCCGGGGCTTCTCGCCCGGCTCGGCGGTACGCGCCCGGACGGCGAACGTCTCCGCGCCGACCTGCACCTCCGCCGCCGGATCGGCGAGCAGGTTCAGGTACCAGGCGGGGTGCTGCGGCGCACCGCCCTGCGAGGCGACGACCAGGTAGTCGTCGCCGTCGCGGCCGTAGATCAGCGCGGTGCGGCGCAGCTTGCCGCTGCGGCGGCCCCGGGTGGTCAGCAGCAGCGTCCAGACGCCGGGCCGCCACTCGTGCCCCTCGGCACCGCCGGTCTCGACGTACCGCTGGATGTGGTCGGCCACCCAACCCTGGGGGCTGTCCAGCACCTGCTCGTTGGTCGACATGTCGGCCTCCGGTCGATCGTGGGCGTCGCCGGGCTCACGCTACCCCGACATTCACCCCGGCAGCGAGCAAAGGGCTCAGCGCACCGCGACCGCCTGGAGACCGACGTTGCCGCAGCCGTCGAAGGTCTTCTCGGTGGTCCAGTTCACCAGGAGCCGCTCACCCCTGGGCACCCGGAACCGGATGACGAACTGGGCGGTGTGGTTGGTGTGCGGGTCCTCCAGCCGGACGGTGCTGGTCGGGCCGCCGGTGGAGAGCCGGACGTCGAGCCGCCCCCGGGCCATCCAGAGCCCGGCGAAGAGGTGCACGGTGCGCAGCTCGCCGCTGCCCGTCACGGCCAGCGCGAAGCCGCTGCCGACGCCGCAGGCGTACACCCCGGTCGGGGTGCCGTCGACGGCCGGCACCGACGAGCCGTCCCGCCAGCCGAACAGTTCGGGGTTGGTGTCGTACCGGCCGCGGCCACCCCGGCCGCCCTCGTCCCGGATCTCCCCGGTGCCGCCGCGCTTGCGGACCAGCGAGTCCGGGCCGGCGAGTCCCCAGTGCGCCCAGTCCCGGGCGCCCAGGGCGGTCAGGTCCACCAGGGCCGGCACCTCGACCCGGGTCACGCTGAGCGTCGGCGGGGCGGGCGGTGCGGTCGGCGACGCGGTGGGCGACGGCGGGACGGCCGGCGACGGGGTCCGTTCCCGGGGTCGCAGGCCGGGCGTGGCGGCGCCGGCCCCGGCCGGCTCGCCCAGCCCCGCCGCGCCGGTGGGGTGGCCGGCCATGGTGGGCGCGCCGGCCGGCAGCACCGCGTCCGCGCCGGGCGGCGTCGGTTCCGGCTCGGACCCCAGGTAGGTCACCAGCACGGCGAGGCAGGCGAGACCGGCCATCGCCTCGACCGCCCACCGGCGGCGTTGCCGCCGCCGGGTCTCCCGCCGTTGCGCGCTGCGCGTCGCCGGGCCCGGCCCGATCCGCCAGGTCTCTTCCTCGTTCACGTGTCCCACTCCCCCGCCCGACGCCCGCGACCGGTCGGGGAGGGGGTGCGGTCGCGGCGTGGACGCTGTCACGCTTTCATTTCGACGGCGGGATGCGCCATATGCGAACGGGTGGGCGTTTCCAGTTTGTTACCAAGCGGTAGTGACGGAACTGTCCCACCGGTCGCGTCCGCCCAGCTCAGCGGCGAACGGTCGGGACCGGTCACGGCGGACCGGTCAGCGAATCTCGAACCCGAGCCCCTGGGCCAGCACGATCGCCTGCTCCGCGTCGATCACCGCGCCGGCCCGCTCGACCGCCGTCGGATCCAGCGCGGTGAGGTCGCTGCCCCGGAGGTCGGCACGGGTGAACCGGACCGCGTGGAGCTGGGCGGCGGAGAGGTCGACCCTGGTCATCGTCGCGCCGGTCAGGTTCGCCCCGGTCAGGTCCACCTCCCGCATCCGTACGTCGGCGAAGTGCGCCCCGCGCAGGTCGGCACCGGGCAGCGCCACGAACGACCAGTCGCCGCCGGCCACCCGCAGCGGACGCAGCTCACACTGGTCGAAGGTGCTGCCCACCAGCTTGCAGCCGGTGAACTCGGCCTCGAAGAGGTTGCACCGGCGGAACACACAGCGGACGAAGGCCGAGTCGGTGTGCCGGGACGCGTTGAACGACACCCCGCCGAACGTGCACCCGGTGAAGGACGCGCCCCGGCTGACCGCCTCGGTGAGATCGACGTCCTGGAAGACGCAGCGGACGAACTGCCGATCCGCCAGCTCCTCGGCGTACCAGTCGACGTGGCGGAACGTCTCGTCCTCGGTGATCTCCGGCATCGCCCCACCCTATGCGGGGCGACCGACAGACCCGGTGACCCGCCCCGGCACCCGACGACGATCCCGACGGCCTTCCGCCGGCCCGTACCGACTAGTAGTTTCGGCAGGGTGAGCGTGGCACGCAGCACCGACCCGGACCGCATCGGTTTCGACCCCGCGCGGCTCGCGCGGATCGACGAACACTTCGGCCGCTACGTCGACGACGGACGGCTCGCCGGCTGGCAGGTGGTGGTCACCCGCCGCGGCGAGGTGGCCCACTCCTCCGTCCACGGGCTGCGCGACATCGAGGCGGACGCCCCGGTCGAGCAGGACACCCTCTGGCGGATCTACTCGATGACCAAGCCGATCACCTCGGTCGCCGCGATGATGCTCTGGGAGGAGGGCCGGTTCGAGCTGAACGACCCGATCAGCCGCTGGCTGCCGGAGTTCGCCGACGTCCGGGTCTTCGACAAGGGCTCGGCGGTCAAGGCGTACACGGTGCCGGCGGTCGAGCCGATCCGGGTCTGGCACCTGCTCACCCACACCTCCGGGCTGACCTACGGCTTCGCGCAGACCTCGGTGGTGGACGCGCTCTACCGGGCCGCCGGCTACGACCTCGGCGTCCCGCCGGGGCTGGACCTGGCCGGGGCCACCGCCGGGATGGCGAAGCTGCCGCTGCTGTTCCAGCCCGGCACGGGCTGGAACTACGGGGTCTCCACCGACGTGCTGGGCCGGCTCGTCGAGGTGATCTCCGGGCAGAGCCTGGACGCGTTCCTCACCGAGCGGATCCTCACCCCGCTGGGCATGACCGACACCCGGTTCTGGGTCGACCAGGCCGACGCGAAGCGGCTCGCCGCCCTCTACACCCCGCACCCGACCACCGGCCAGACGCTCCGCGCCGACCGGATCGGCGCCGCCGCGCTGACCCGGCCGGAGTGGTTCTCCGGCGGCGGCGGGCTGGTCTCCACCGCCGCCGACTACCACCGGTTCACCCAGTTCCTGCTGCGCGGCGGCGAGCTGGACGGCGTCCGGCTGCTCGGGCCCCGGACGGTGCGCTACATGACCCGCAACCACCTGCCCGGCGGCGGCGACCTGGCCTCGTTCGAGCCGGAGGGGTTCGCCGAGACGGTGCTCGACGGCATCGGCTTCGGCCTGGGCTTCGCCGTGGTGCAGGACCCGGTGCCGGCCCGGGTGCCGAGCAGCGTCGGCGAGTACTACTGGGGTGGCCTGGCCAGCACCGCGTTCTGGGTCGACCCGGCCGAGGAGCTCACCGCCCTGCTGTTCACCCAGCTCATGCCGTCGAGCGCCTACCCGCTGCGCTCGCAGTTGCGCCAGTTGGTCTACGCCGCGCTGGTCGGCTGAGCCGTTCCGCCGACGCGCGGCGGGGCCGGTCCATAGCCTGGACGGCATGAGCAACGTGGTGGTGTACGGCGCCGGGGGCACCGCGGGCTCGCGGATCGTCGCCGAGGCGGCCGGTCGGGGACACCGGGTCACCGCGGCGGTCCGCCGCCCGGAGTCGGTCACCTGGCTGCCGGCCGGGGTGCACGTGGTGACCGGGGACGTCACCTCGGCGCGCAGCGTCACCGAGCTGGCGGCGGACGCCGACGTGACCGTGGTGGCGGTCGGCGGTGGCGAGCGCGCGCTCTGGCGGGACGCGGCGGAGAACCTGGTGACGGTGCTGCGGGACCTGCCCGACCCGCCCCGGCTGATCCACGTGGGTGGCGGGGCGACCCTGCTGACGCCGGCCGGCACCCCGTACTTCGACGAGCCGGACTTCCCCGACGAGTACCGGGACGCGGCGTTGGGCCAGGCCGACGCGCTGGCCCTGTACCGCGCCTCGGCCGACGGGGTGACCTGGACGTACGTCTCGCCGCCGCCGCTGGAGGTCCACCCGGGCGAACGGACCGGCCGGTACCGGACCGGCACCGAGCACCCGGTCACCGACGACCGGGGACGCTCGGTGCTGACCTACGAGGACCTGGCCGTGGCGGTCGTCGACGAGATCGAGGACCCGCGCTTCGAGAACATGCGCTTCACGGCGGCGTACTGACTCAGCCGGCGAGCCGGGCGGGGAACCCGCCGGTGGCGATCGGCCCCCAGCCGTCGACGGTGACCCGGATCAGCGACTTGCCCTGCGTCAGCATGGCCGCCCGGTACTCGTCCCAGTCCGGGTGTTCGCCGGAGATGCTGCGGAAGTACTCCACCAGCGGCTCCAGCGCGTCGGGCAGGTCGAGCACCTCGGCGACGCCGTCGACCTGCACCCAGGGGCCGTCCCAGTCGTCCGAGAGCACGCAGGCCGACACCCGGGGATCACGGCGGATGTTGGTGACCTTGGCCCGCTCCGGATAGGTGGAGATCACCAGCCGGCCGGCGGCGTCCACCCCGCAGGCGACCGGGGAGGACTGCGGCCGGCCGTCGGCCCGGGTGGTCATCAGGATGACCCGGTGCCGGGGGCGGACGAACTCGATCAGGGCGTCCCGGTCGACCCGGGTGTTGCTCGCGATGCTGCGTGCCATGCCCCGGTTCTACCAGGCCGCCCGGCCGGCGGCCCGGCGGGTGTCAGCGGGGCCGGCCGCCGACCCGGCCCGGCACGCCCTGGGCGGGGACCCGGGGCCGGGCGGCGGGCCGCCAGGCCCGGCCGTTGGCATAGATCACCCGGAAGCCGAGGTACGCCGCGAGCGGCGCCCAGTGCGCCGAGCCCATCCGCAGTTCGGCGGCGTTGTGCCGCTGGCCGTTGGCGAGCACGTCGAGCAGCACGGTCTCGAAGGCGGCCGACTCGACCCAGTCGACCTCGCGGGTGAAACCGCAGATCAGGGCCGCTCCGGTGACGTCGAGGAAGTCGCGCAGCGCGGTGTCGGAGGCGCGCAGCACGGAGCAGCTACCGAAGTAGAGCCGCCGCCCCTCGCACCGGCCGGCCATCCGCTCGGCGACGTCGGCCAGCTCGACCGAGTCCCAGTCGGTGAGGCAGAGCCGGCTGGGCTCACCGTGCATGGCGAAGAAACCCACCCGGTGGTCGGCGTACTGCTTGAGCAGCCAGCGGTCGAGGAAGTAGAACAGCTCGTCGCGGGTGGCGGCGTCCTTGTGGATGTAGCGGATCCGGCCGAGCCGTTCGAGCAGTTCGAGGGTGGGCAGCACGGATCCGCGCTCGTTGAGGTCGCGGTGCCACTGCCCCTCGACGCAGAAGACCCCGCCCCGCGCCACGTCCACCTCCCGGGTAGGTCGGCCGGCGCCGAGGTTACCGGGTCCGGGTCACGAAGCGACATCACCCTCGGCGCCCGGCATGGCGGGGCCCGGCCCGGCCCCGGCGGGACCCTGGGGCCGGGCCGGGCCCCGGGGGCACCCGACCGAGCCTGGCGGACGTACCCCCGCTCAGCTCGCCCGGGGCCAGCGCGGCGCGGTGGCGGGGGGTGCCACCGGCCGACCGGGCAGGCCGGGTCGCAGCCCCGGCGCGGCGGACCGCATCGCCGACCCGGTGGGCCGGGTCGGCGGCGTGGCGGGCCGGGCGGCCTGCCCCCGGACCGGGTGGCCGGCGGTCGGCGTGCTCCGGGCCGGCACCGGGCCGGACCGTGGAGTGGTGTAGGTGAACGGGAAGGGCACGTGCACGAACGGGTTGCCGTGCCGGATCAGCGCGTCGATCTGGCGTTCGTTCAGCCCGTGTGTCTCCAGCACCCGCCGCCCCCAGCGGTGCAGCCGGCAGGGGTACGACGCACCGTCGTTGCGGCACAGCGGCCCGTTGGGCCACTCCTCGGCGGCGTGCACCACCACCGACCGCACCGCGAGTCGGACGTCCTCGGGCGTCAGCGGGGCGGGTACCGGCACCTCACCTAGAATCTGATCGATGGGATCCGTCGACTGCTCACCAACTCGCACGGCAGGCCTCCCGCAGCTCGGCAGCGATGCGGCTGAATCGCCACAGCGCATCCTCGGCCAGTGGTACGGACGGTGACCGGCGGCGGTTCAATCCGCCCGGGGCGGTGCACAGATCCGCCGGCCGGGTCCGGTGGCCAGCCTCACCGTCAGACCAGGCCCGCGTCGTGGACCAGCAGCGCCACCTGGACCCGGTTGTTCAACGCCAGCTTGGTGAGCAGCCGCGACACGTACGCCTTGACCGTCGCCACGCTCATGAACAGCTCCGCCGAGATCTCGGCGTTGGTCCGGCCCTGGCCGAGCGCCAGCGCCACCTCCCGTTCCCGCGCGGTGAGCCCGCCGAGCAGCCGCAGCGCCCGGTCCCGGCGCGGATCCGGGCCCGGTGGCGGACCCGCGGTCACGTGGCTGATCAGCCGGCGGGTCACCGCCGGTGACAGGGTGGCCTCACCGGCCGCGACCCGACGCACCGCCCGGACGATCTCGGCGGGCGGGGTGTCCTTGAGCAGGAAACCTCCCGCGCCGGCCCGCAGCGCCCGGAGCACCTGCTCGTCGGCGTCGAAGGTGGTCAGCACCAGCACCTCGGGCGGGTGCGGCAGCGCCCGCAACGCCTCGGTGGCGGCCAGCCCGTCCACCCGGGGCATCCGGATGTCCATCAGCACCACGTCCGGCGCGCACCCGGCGACGGCGGCGGGCACCTCGTCGCCGTCGGCCGCCTCGCCGACCACCCGGACGTCCGGCACCCCGCCGAGGATCATCGACAGCCCGGCCCGGACCAGCGCGTCGTCGTCCACGATCAGCACCCGCACCGGGGCGTCCCCGACGTCGCTCACACCGGCCACGGCAGCCGGGCGGCGAGCCGGAAGTCACCGGTCGCGGCGTCCCGGCCGTGCTCCAGTCGTCCGCCGGCCAGGCTGACCCGCTCGGCGATGCCGACCAGCCCGGTGCCGGCGCCCGGGAGGGCCGGCCCGGTCGGCCCGCCCACCGGCCACGGGTTGCGGATCTGCACGGTCAACCCCTCTCCCGGCCCGCCGGCCAGCCGGACGGCGACCGCCGCGCCCGGGGCGTGCTTGCGCGCGTTGGTCAGCCCCTCCTGCACGATCCGGTACGCGCTGCGCCCCACCGCCGTCGGGACGCCCGCCGGGTCGGCGACCTCGTCCGCCAGGGTGACCCGGACCCCGGCGGCCCGGGACTCGGCGACCAACGCGGGCACGTCGGCGAGGGTGGGCTGGGGGCGTTCCGGCGCGGCGTCGGCGTCGGCAGTGCCGGCGCGGAGCACCCCGATCACCTCGCGGAGGTCCTGGAGGGCGGCGTGCGCGCTGTCCCGGATCACCCCGGCCGCCCGGGCCACCTCCTGCGGTGGCGCGTCCGGCCGGAACTCCAGCGCCCCGGCGTGCAGGCTGAGCAGCGAGATCCGGTGGGCCAGCACGTCGTGCATCTCCCGGGCGATCCGGGTGCGCTCCAACTGCCGGGCCTGGTCGACGCGGAGCTGCTGCTCGGCCTCGGCCCGGTGGGCGCGCTCGCGCAGCGACAGCACCAACTGTCGGCGGGCCCGGACGAACAGCGCCCAGGCCACCATCGTGCCGACGATGACCAGCGTCCAGACCATCGCCGCCCAGAACGACATGGTCGGGTCGGGGCGGATCAGCGTGTAGACCGGCGCGGCCAGCAGGTGCACGCCGACCAGCGTCGCCGCCACCGGCAGCGGCCGGTGCACCAGCACCGTGAACAGGATGATCAGCAGGGCCGCCGAGGAGGTGACCGAGAAGAACGCCAGCGGCAGGACGGCCACCGCCAGCCCGACCGGCCAGCGCCGGCGCAACCAGAGTGCTCCGCTGACGCCGAGGCCCAGCAGCGCGTCCAGCTCGTTGAGCCAGGGCGGGCCGTGGTTCAGCGCGAACTGCGGTTCGGGCCGGAGCGAGTCGTCGAAGGTGACGATCACGCAGCAGAGCGAGAGCAGGACGGCGACGACGTCGACCAGCCAGTCCCGGGGCGTACGGCGGACCGGCCGGGTCGCCGGGGCCAGCGCCCCCGGCAGCAGCCAGGGATGGTCGGGTACGACGGCGGCGCTCACCCGTCCATGCTAGGAAGTGGGACGATCCGCCGACAGCTACCAAAGTCGAGCCCTGCCGGTAGACCGAGGTAGCGGCGACTCTCGACCACCGGCCGCAGCGCCCGACCGGGTGGCCCCGGCAGGCTCGACGCCATGATCACAGTCGAGCACCTCAGCAAGCGGTACGGCCCGCACGCCGCCGTGGACGACGTCTCGTTCCGCTGCGAGCCCGGCACGGTGACCGGGTTCCTCGGCCCGAACGGGGCCGGCAAGTCCACCACCATGCGGATGGTCTGCGCGCTGACCCGGCCGACCTCCGGCGGAGCCACCGTCGCCGGCCGCCCCTACCGGGAGCTGCCCAATCCGGGGCGGGAGGTCGGCGTCCTGCTGGACGCCTCGGCGCAGCACGCCGGCCGCAGCGGACGGGAGACGCTGGCCCTGGCCGCCGCGACCATGGGCGTGGACGCCGGGCGGGTGGCCGCCGTCCTCGACCGGGTCGGGTTGGACCCGGTGGCGGCGCGGCGGCGGGTCGGGGCGTACTCGCTGGGGATGCGGCAGCGGCTCGGCCTGGCGCTGGCGCTGCTGGGCGACCCCCGGGTGCTGATCCTCGACGAGCCGGCCAACGGCCTGGATCCGGAGGGGATCTTCTGGATGCGCGGGCTGCTGCGTGACTTCGCCGACCGGGGCGGCACCGTGCTGCTCTCCTCCCACCTGCTGCGTGAGGTGGAGGCGGTCGCCGACCGGCTGGTGGTGATCGGCGGCGGCCGGGTGGTCGCCGAGGGCGGCAAGGACGAGCTGCTGGCCGGCGCGGGCACCCTGGTCCGGGCCCGCGACCCGCACGCCCTGCGGCTCACCCTCGACCGGGCCGGCCTGGCCGCCACCGGCGGCACCGACGGCGGGTACGTGGTCCGTGCCGAGCCCGACGCCGTCGGCCAGGCCGCCGCCGACGCCGGCCTGGTCCTGACCGAGCTGCGCCCCGCCGGCGGCGGTGGCCTGGAACAGCTCTTCCTCACCCTGACCGCCGGCGCGAGCACGAAGGAGGCCGGGCAGTGACCACCACCGCGACCGCACCCGCCAGCACCGTCCGCCCGGCGGTGCCCGGGCCGTCCCTGGCCCGGCTGACCGGGGTGGAGCTGCGCAAGCTCGCCGACACCCGGGCCGGTCGCTGGCTGCTGGCCACCATCGGGCTGATCGCCGCCGCGATCGTCGTGCTGCAACTGCGTTTCGTCGACGACGCCGAGCAGACCTTCACCCAGTTCTTCACCGCGTCGCTGCTGCCGGTGGGGCTGCTGCTGCCGGTGCTGGGCATCCTGTCGATCACCGCCGAGTGGTCCCAGCGCACCGCGCTGTCCACGTTCGTCCTGGTGCCGCGCCGGGACCGGGTGGTGCTCGCCAAGCTCGCCGCGGTGGTGCTCGCCGCGCTGGCGTCGGTGCTGGTCAGCCTCGCCGTCGCCGCCGTCGGCACGCTGCTGTCCAGGGCCACCGGCGGGGCGGGTGACTGGAACTTCGGGTGGGCCCTGGCCGGGCACGCCGCCGTGTTCCAGGTCGCCAACGTGCTGTTGGGGGCCGCGTTCGGGTTGCTGCTGCTCAACACCCCGCTGGCGATCGTGACGTACCTGCTGCTGCCGATGGTGTGGGGGATCCTCGGCGCGATGATCGAGGCGCTGCGCGGGACGGCCCGCTGGCTGGACACCTCGATCACGATGGAGCCGCTGCTCGGCCCCGAGGTGACCGCCGGGCAGTGGGCCCGGCTGGGGGTGTCGCTGCTGGCCTGGGTGGCCGCCCCGCTCGCCGCCGGACTGGTGCGCACGCTGCGGCGGGAGGTGTCCTGACCATGCGGGCGAGGGAGCCGGGCGCCGCCACCGTGGTCGGTGGCGACGTCGGGGAACTGGTGGTGATGTGGGTCGGCTTCCCGCTGCTGGGTGCCGGTGCGGGCTGGCTGCTGACGCTGGTCTCCGACTGGGTGGCCGGGCTGCCCTGGGCGCCGGTGCAGGGCTGGTTCGAGCTGGTCGCCGGGCTGCCGTACCACCGGGCGGTGGCCGGGGGCGTGACGCTCGGCGTACTGGCCGGCCTGCTCGTCGCGCACGTCGGCACCCGGGAGCGCTTGATCGTCACGGTGGATCGGGCCGGGGTGCGGCTGCACCGCGACGGCGCCGGGCGGGAGTTGTCCCGCCGGTCGGTGGCCGCCGCCTTCACCGACCGCAAGGACCTCGTGCTGCTCGGTGCGGGCGGCGAGGAGCTGACCCGGGAGCCGTCCGACCTGAGCCGGCGGCGGCTGCGCGACGCGTTCCAGGAGCACGGCTGGCCGTGGCAGGACGCCGACCCGCACCGGGACACGTACCGGCGGTGGGTGGAGGGGCTGCCGGAGCTGCCGCCGGGGGCGGACCCGCTGCTGCGGGCCCGGCAGCGGGCGGTCGAGGCGAACCGGGGACGCGACGCCCGGGAGCTGCGCGGCGAGCTGGCCCGACTCGGGGTGGTGATCCGGGACGACGGGAAGCGGCAGTACTGGCGGCGGGTTCCGCTTCCCCGGGAGGAAACCCCGGACGGGCGGTAGCGTGGCGGTGGAGGAGATCCCTCGGAGCGGGAGCGTGCCCCATGACCGAGCAGCAGCCGTACCGGGTGCTGGGCCAGCACCCCGGCTTCGAGCTGCGTCGGTACCCGGCCCACCTGGTCGCCGAGATGCGGGTGGGCGGGACCTTCTCCACCGCCGGCAACGAGGCGTTCCGGCCGCTGGCGGCGTACCTCTCGGGGGCCAACCGGTCCCGCCGGGCGGTGGGGATGACCGCGCCGGTGGTGCAGGAGCCGGCCGGGCCGGAGAGGATCGCGATGACCGCGCCCGTCGTCCAGGTGGAGGGTGACCGGCCCGACTGCTGGCTGGTGCGGTTCGTGCTGCCGGCGAGCCTCAGCACCGCCACCGTGCCCGAGCCGGAGGATCCCCGGATCGTCATCCGCGAAATCCCCGAGCAGCTCGCCGCCGCGGTCCGGTTCGGCGGGCGCTGGACGGACCGGGCGTTCGACCAGCGGGCCACCGCGCTGGGCCGGGCGGTCACGGCCGCCGGCCTCACCCCGTCCGGGGCCATCCGGTACGCCCGCTTCGACCCACCGTGGAAGCCGTGGTTCCTGCGCCGCAACGAGGTGGTGCTGCCGGTCGTCGAGTGACCGGGCCCACACCCCCTGCCACCGACGGGTGCGGCGGCCCGGTCAGGCCGACCGGCCACGACCAGGGCGGCGAGCCCGGTGCCGGCGGTGGCGACCCCGACTTCCGGTCACGGACCGTGACCGGCCCACCGGACATCATGGATGGTCAGACTTCGCCGGGGCCGCTACGGTTCCCCCTCTGGGGAGGTGCCGTCGGTGTACGTCGTGTCCGTGATCAACTACAAGGGCGGGGTGGGCAAGACCACCGTGACCGCCAATCTCGGGGCCGAGCTGGCCAACCGGGGGATGAAGGTGCTGCTGATCGACCTCGATCCGCAGACCAGTCTGACGTTCAGCTTCTACGACCCGGACGACTGGCGGGAGCGGCTGCGCGACGGGCGCACCGTGAAGCGCTGGTACGACGGGCTGCGCGGGGACACCCCGGCGGTTACCCTGGGCGAGCTGGTGGTCTCCCCCGGCCCGGCGAACGCCCACCTGACCGGGGCCGGCCGGCTCGACCTGATCGCCTCGCACCTCGGCCTGGCCGACATCGACCTGGCGCTGGCCCGGGGCGTGGCCGACGGCGAGGACTACGACCGGGAGCTGTTCCGGGTGCGCGGCGCGCTCGCCGAGGGCCTGCACGACGCGGCGCTCGACGGCTACGACCTGGTGCTGATCGACTGCCCGCCGAACTTCAACGTGGTCACCCAGTCCGCCGTCATCGCCAGCGACCACCTGCTCATCCCGGCGAAGGCCGACTACCTGTCCACGCTCGGCATCGACCACCTCTGCGGCAGCGTCCGGGAACTGGTCGACCGGTACAACGCCGACGCCCGGCGCTTCGCCACCATCCGCCGCCACCACAAGGTCGCCCCGGACATCGCCGGAGTGGTGTTCACCATGATCCAGTTGGCGTCGCAGCGGCCGATCGCCGCCCACCAGGGCTACCTGGACCAGGTCCGGGCGCTGGGCCTGCCGGTCTTCCCCACCGCGCTGCGGGAGAACATCACCCTCTTCGCCGCCAACACGCCGCGCGGCGTACCGGTGGTGCTGCGCCACCGGGTCACCTCGCCGGTGGTGCAGGAGGAGCTGCGCCAGATCACCACCGAGTTCATCGCCCACCTGCAACCCCGGGAGGTGGCGGCGTGACCGACGGGACCCTCGCGACGGGTGTGCTGGCCCGGGTCGCGGAGCTGCTGGCCGGACTGCCGGCCGGGGACGTCGCCGCGCTGGCGCAGGGCCGCGCCCGGCTGGCCGTGGTCCCGGTGGAGCCGGCCGGGGACGCGCCGGCCCGGACCGTCCCGCCGGCCCGGACCGCCCCGCCGGCCCGGACCGTCCCGCCGGCCCGGACTGTCCCGCCGGTCGGGGACCCGGAGGCGGCGGTGGCGGCGCTCGCCGCGATGGACCACCGCCGGGACGGTACGGCGTACCTGTCACCCTGGTCGGCCCGGGACCTGCGGGCGCTGGCGACCCGGCTGGGGCTGCGCGGGGTGGCCGGCCTGCGCAAGGCGGACCTGGTGGAACGGCTGGTCGAGCGGACGGTCGGGTTCCGGCTCGCCTCCACCGCGATCCGCCGGCTCTGAACCCGCGCCGGCAGCGCGTCCCCGGTGGTCGGACTGCGACCGGGGATGGTGGCATGAGACGGTGTCGGAGGGTCGGTCGCCCGGTCGCGTCCGGCCGGCGCCACCGGCACAGATCGCGAAGGAGGCCGGCATGACCCGGTACGTGGGGCTGTTGCGCGGGGTGAACGTGGGATCCGTCCGACTCGCGATGGCCGACCTGCGCCGCCTCGGCACCGGGCTGGGCCACGACGACGTACGCACCTACCTACAGTCCGGCAACCTGGTCTTCAGCAGCCCGTCCCGGGACCCCGACGCCCTGGCGGCGGGGCTGGCCCGGGCCGTCGCCGACGAGTTGGGGCTGACCGTGCCGGTGCTGGTGCGCAGCGCGGCGGAGCTGGCGGCGGTGGCCGACGGCAGCCCGTACGCCGACCGGCAGGACGACCCGACCCGGCTGCTGGTGGCGTTCCTGGCGGCCGAGCCGGCGGCGGCGACGGTGGCCGCGCTACGGGTGCCCGGCGGCGAGAACGTGGAGTTCACAGTGGTCGGTCGGGAGGTCCACCTGCACTTCCCCGACGGCGGGTACGGTCGGACCAGGTTCACCAACGCGTACCTGGAGAAGCAGCTCGGCGTGGTGGCGACCACCCGCAACTGGAAGTCGGTGCTTGCCCTGCGGGACATGGCGGCGGCCTGACCGGCCCGACCGGCTCATCCGTACGGTCGGAGCTACCGTTTTCGATCTTGTGTGGTCCCAGGGCGGTCGATAGGCTCCCGCGGCTGTCTCCACCTGAGAAAGGACCGCAGTGACCGCTCCTGTCACCACCCAGAAGTCCTGGGTCGTCGCCCTGCTGCTCTGCTTCTTCGTCGGTGTGCTCGGTGTGCACCGGTTCTACGTGGGCAAGGTGGGCACCGGCGTCCTCCAGCTGATCACCCTCGGCGGCCTCGGCATCTGGACGTTCATCGATTTCATCATCATCCTGGTCGGCGCGTTCCGCGACAAGCAGGGCCAGCCGCTCGCCAAGTGAGGCGACGAGGGGGCCGGGACCAGGCGGTCCCGGCCCCCTTCCGGTCGGCAGCGGTACGCCGTGCCGTGCTCCGGCACCACCGGCCGCGGTGACGCCGCAGGCCCGGCCCGGGCCGGTGCTCTTCGAGGCCGGCACCGGAGTGCCGGTGGACGGAAATTCACCTGGCTGACCTCCCGTCGGCCGGGTCCGTACCGTTAATATCGCCGACCATGAATACCAAGAGCATCACCCGCCCGAGATCCGGGCGGTTGGTCACCGCGCTGGCCCTCGCCGCCACCCTGGCGACGTCGGTGGCGGTGGCCGCGACGTCGGCGTCCGCGGCGGCCCCGCTGACCGTGGCGCAGTCCCTCGCCGCCCAGGACGGCCGGACCGCCACCGTCACCGGCTACGTGATCGGCCAGCCGACCGCCACCAGCACGGTGATCACCTCCGGCTACACCGCCGACACCGCCATCGCCCTCGCCGACACGGCCACCGAGACCAGCACCAGCCGGATGCTCTACGTCCAGGTCACCGCCGCCTACCGGGACACCTTCGGACTGCTGAGCAACCCTTCGCTACGCGGCAAGCAGGTCACCGCGACCGGGACGCTGACCGCCTACTTCAGCCACGGCGGGCTGAAGAGCCCCACCGCGATGAGCCTCGGCGGCGGCAGCACCCCGACGCCGACCGGGTCCGCCACGCCCACCCCCGCGCCCACCGGCTCCACCGGGCCGTACGACCAGACGTACTACGCCAGCGCGGTCGGCAAGACCGGCAGCGCGCTGCGCAACTCGCTGCACTCGATCATCAAGACCCAGACCAAGCTCACCTACGACCAGGTCTGGGAGGCGCTGAAGGACACCGACCAGGACCCGGGGAACGCCAACAACGTGATCCTGATCTACAGCGGACGGTCGCAGAGCAAGACCACCAACGGCGGCGGGGTCAACGACTGGAACCGGGAGCACGTCTGGGCCAAGTCGCACGGCGACTTCGGCACCGCCACCGGCCCCGGCACCGACGTGCACCACCTCCGCCCGGAGGACGTGTCGGTCAACTCGTCGCGCGGCAACAAGGACTTCGACACCGGCGGCAGCGCGGTCTCCGAGGCCCCCGGTAGCTACACCGACGCCGACTCGTTCGAGCCGCGCAACGCGGTCAAGGGCGACGTCGCCCGCATGATCATGTACATGGCGATCCGGTACGAGGGCGAGGACGGCTGGCCGAACCTGGAGATGAACAACTCGGTCGCCAACGGCAGCGCGCCGTACCTGGGCCGGCTGTCGGTGCTGCTGCAGTGGAACCGGCAGGACCCGCCGGACGCCTTCGAGCAGCGCCGCAACCAGCGCATCTACGAGCGTTGGCAGGGCAACCGCAACCCGTTCGTCGACCACCCGGAGTGGGCCACCGCCATCTGGGGCTGACGGCCCGGCAGTCGCCGGCGTGGGGCCACCCGCGCCGGCGACACCGACCGGTCAGCGCGGCGCGGGGACGACCGCCGGGGCCTGCTCCAGCACCGCCGCCGGCAACTGCGGGCCGGTCGGGAGCGCGACCGGCTCCTTGGCCCGGCTGACCAGCTCCACCACCGTACGGCCGAGCCGCTCCGACGACTCCGACATGGACCGGTTGGCGGTGACGATGGCGCCGACCACGTCGGCCCGCTTCTGCTGGCCGTAGCGGACCGCCTCCTCGATCCCCCGGGCCTGCGCGTCGATCGACTCGGCGACCTCCAGGATGGTCTCCGGACGGATGGTCGGGGTCTGGATCGCCCGGGCGATCTGCGGCACCGCCGTCCTCGACGCCGCCGCGTACGCCGAGAGCACGTCGTTGGCGCCGTCGGCGACCACCTGCTGCATGTCGGCGGCCTGGCTGGCCTGCAACAGCAGCGCCCACTGGGCGATGGTCAGCTTCATCGTCGGGATGGTCAGGTTGATCAGCAGCGCCAACCGCTGACCGAGCCCGTAGTTGAGGGTGCGGATGTTGCGGACCTGCGGGGAGGTGGACCAGGCCACGAAGAGCCGCTGCTGGAACTCGTTGGCCCGCACCTCGATGGCCTGGATGAACTCGGTGACCACGGAGAGCCGTTCCCGCTGGTCCCGCTCGTCCGGCGCACCAGGGGTGACGACGATGGACCGCGCGTCGGCCAGCGCCTCGTCGCGGATCAGCTCCATCACCGCGATGGCGCCGACGAGCTGGCCGATGGCCGCCTCGTTGGCCTTGTACAGCTCGTCGCAGAGCACCACGTTGCGGCGTAGCTGTAGCTGCTTGTCGGCGAGCTGCCCGGCGACCCGGTCGAGCTGCTGCTCGACCGTGCGCGCCTCCTCGAACAGCATCTCCAGCAGGTCCCGCCCCTTGCGGAACAGCCCCCGGACGGCGTCGGAGAACCTGGTGAAGGTCTCCCGCACCCTCGGGTCGCTCGGGTCGTACCGGCGCCGGAAGCTGCGCATCCGATCGTTGATCTCGTGCATGATGCCGGTCAGCTCCGGGATGTCCACCCGGCCGACCTCCCGGAAGATCCGGCTGACCTGGGTGTTGACCTCGTCGAGCGCCTGGTTGCCGAAGCTCGCCAGGGCCTCGGTGTTGGTCAGCATCGTCGGGTAGAGCTGCCGGGCGGCCTGTCGGGCCTGGCCGAGCTGCGCCGGGGTGAGCAGCTCCCGGCAGGTGAAGGAGGCCGCCTCGGCCCCGGTGGCGGGCGCGGTGGCCGCCAGGGCGGTGGTGATGGCGGCATCGGCGGCACCGGCGGGCGGGTCGGCCGGGCCACCGACGATGCTGCCGAAGTCGATCTGTAGTCCCTCGGTCATGACGTGGGTCCCCTTCACGCGCAGGTGGTGGCGTTCTTCATGCAGGCGAGCAGCGCGAGCGTCACGTCGGCGGCGGGCGCGGGCGCGGTACGGATCTGGTCGGCCAGGCCGATGCCGGGGAAGTCGGCGACGTCGTTCGCGCCGACCTGGGTGGCGGAGCGGAAGCCGTACCGCTTCCAGGCGATCTCCTGGATCTTCGGGTCCTTCATCGCGTCGGCGAACCGGGCGGCGGCCGGGTCGAGGGCGAGCACCGGGTGGTCGCTGTAGATGGTCGGGTCGGGGTAGAGCACCCGGACGCTCTTGAGCAGCGCGGTGCTGCCGTCGCCGCTCTGCGCCACCTGCTGGATGATCTGGTTCTCGTAGCCGGCGTAGAGCGGTGCCTTGAACTCGCCGCCCTGGGTGAGCCACTCCCTGAACCCGGATTCGGAGCTGCGCGACTGGAGGCCCTGCGCGTCGTGCAGGGCCCGCATGGTCGGCAGCGCCCGACGGGCCTGGGCGAGGCTGGGCGCGGAGAAGCCGTCCGGGGTGGCGATGATGTTCAGTTGGAGCTGGGCGAGGGTGAAGCCGCTGTTGGACTTGGTCGGGTCGGTGCTGGCCACCGTGATCGGGCCGCGCAGGTCGGCCGCCCCGAGCGCCTCCCAGGTGCCGCGCCGGACCACGTGCTCCAGCAGCAGGCCCTTCAGGTCCACCACGAAGTACCGGTCGCCGCGACGCTGGACGATGCCCTTGCGGATCAGCGCGTCGGTGCCCCGTGGCCCGGCGTAGATGACCTCCGGTGACTGGAGCACGTTCTCCGCCCGGTAGTCGGGGAACGCCCCGGGGTGCTGGGCCTCGAAGACGCCCTGCGCGCTGGCGCTGGACGGCCAGAGGCAGTCCAGCCTGCGGGCCTTGATCTCGTCGGTGCTCAACTGCACCTGGTCGTACGAGCCGAGCGGCTGGAACGCGACCACCAGCCGGTGGTCGTCGCGCAGGATCCGCCGTACCTCCGCGTCGGCCATCAGCTCGGACTTCTCGGAGCCCCCGACACAGGTGACGGTGGTGGGCGGGCCGGCGGTGGCCGGGGTGTCCGCCGACCGCTTCCACAGCACCGCCGCGGTGACGCAGACGACGAGCACCGTGACCAGTCCGATCAGGAACCGGATGCTCGGCAATCTCAACGTGACTCCATTCATCGGCCCAGGTCGGGCAGGCTCGGCGGGGCGACGGTGTCCAGGTTGGCGGTGTACTGCGCGAGTTCGCCCTGGTTGACCAGCCGGACGCTGTCCAGGGCGAAGTCGGCGAAGCGCCGGAAGGCCGCCTCGCCGTCGCGGCGCAGCCGCTCGGGGTCGCGGTAGAGCACCGGCTGGCGTTGGATGTCCAGGTACTGCCGGACCACCCCGTCGAGGCTGCGCAGGTGCCCACCGACCTGGGCGGCGGTGGAGTAGAGACGGTCCGGCGAGCGGTCCCGTACCCGGTCGAACAGCTCCGGGACGTACCGGCAGGAATCCGCCAGGGCGCGGCGGGCCTCGGGCCGGGCGACGTCGTGGCTGAGCCGTTCGATGCCGTGCAGCACCCGCAGCGCCTCCTCGACCCGGGCGCGGGCGTCGTCGGCGTAACTGTCGCGGTCGACCTTCGCGGCGGTGCGGTCGTCGAGCATCAGGTAGAGCCCGAGCGCGGCGGCGGCGGCGAGCAGCGGCGACCAGAGCAGGCTGCCGGTGACCGCGAAGACCCCGGCGAAGGCGGCCACCGCCACGGTCAGCGCCACGGGTGCGGCGAACCGGTGCCTCACTTGTACCCCGCCGCCTGCCGCAGCGCCGCGACCAGGTCGTCCTGCCGGACGAAGGTGCCGTTGGTGGCGGCGGCGACCTCCTGCAACTGGCTCGGGTCGGCGTCGCGGCCGAAGGCGATGGCCACCACCGGCACCCCGGCGGCCCGCAGCGCGGCGAGCGCGGCGGCCCGGTCCCGGGAGTTGGACTGGCCGTCGGTCATCAGCACCACCAGCCGCTTGCGGTCGTCGGGCTGCGGCCCGGCGAGCGCCTGCGCGGCGGCGCTCAGGCAGGCGTACATGTTGGTGCCGCCGTCGGGGCGGTAGCCGGTGACCCTGCCGGCCAGGTCGCGCAGCGCGACACCGTCGTCGCCCTGGACCTGCCACGGGCTGCCGCCGGTGAGGCCGCCGTTGAAGATGGCGACCGTGGTGCTGTCCTGCGGGTGGGTCTGGAGGAAGTTCAGTGCCGCCTGGTCGGGGTCGAAGATCTGCCCGGCGGCGGCCTGGATGCCGGTCCAGCCGTCGTTCTCGCCCATCGAGCCGCTGCCGTCGAGGCAGTACCAGGCGGCGACGGGCCGGCGGTAGCGGGTCTGGTAGCGGTCCAGGGCGGCCTGGATGACCGGCGCGGGCGGGAACTGGATGCCCTGCTCGTTGATGGTGGCCTGGATGCCCCACTGCGGGTTGAACACCGCCGGGTCGGGCCGGTCGAGGCTGAGCCCGACGCTGGCGGCCGGCCGGCGGCCGAGCCTGAGCAGCGCGGCCTGGGCGTCGGCGTCCTTGAGCAGGTGGTCCTGCAACTCGGTGAAGATCCGCCGGGCGCCGTCGTTGCCGTCGTGCGGCAGGAAACCCAGCGGCGCGTCGCTGACCGCCAGCGACCCCCTCGGGTACGCCACCAGCAGCGGTTCCCGGCCGGCCCGGACCAGCTCGGCGTTCTTCTCGATGACCAGGTCCTCGTAGGTGAACATGGCCCGGCACTGGTCGGGGCGGGCCAGGCACTCGGTCATCAGGGTGCCGGTGGAGGGTGGGGTCTGGTCCATCGCCTTGACGAACCGGGTGACGCCCTGTTCGACGGCGGGCGAGTCGAGCTGCTGCTGGGTGAGCGGGGTACCGGGGCCGTTGCCGGCGAAGTGGTTCAGGAAGCCGAGGAGCACGGTGGCGCCGGAGTTCGACTGGGTGGGGTTGGTGATCCAGACCCGGGTCTCGCCGGACTCGACGGCGCGCAGGATGTCGGCGATCGGGACGTCGGTGCGGCCGGCGAAGCCGAGCCGGGTCATCTCCGAGCGCCAGGCGGCGAAGACGACCGGGGTGAGGAACATCGGGCGGACGTCCCGCAGGGCGTTGGCCCGGTCGCCGAGCTGGAGGAAGACGCTGGAGGCGAACCAGTACGCGTCCTGGTCGCGGCTGCCGCCGGCGAGCATCCGGGCCTGGTCCACCGACCCCTTGAAGGTCACCTCGCAGGTGTAGCGCCGGGCCGCGCACCACGGCTTGACGATGGTGTCGACGACGCTCTCCTGCTCGCTGCCGGCGACGATCCGCAACGTGCCGGTGGCCGGCGTGCCGGGCCGCTCGGCGGGGCCCTTCCCGTTCGTGCAGCCGGCGACCAGCACCAGCGTCATCACGGCCAGCGCCGTGAACCTCGTGGCCCGCACCTCAACCCCGCTCCCGTTCGGTGGAAGACCCCACATTCGGGCCGATCAAGGTCGTTGGTAGCACCGGTGGACCAACGGGACAGCCAACAGTCGGTGAACTCCCGGCGACCCGGGCGGTGGTCGCAGATCACCCCTGCGGGCACCGTGAGGAGGCGGCCCGAGCGGGTAGAGGAATCCGGTGACAGGTGCCCGGCACAGCGGGGAAGCGTTTCCAGTCGGCGGGCACCCCGGACGAGGGGAGAGACAGCCGACATGGCCAACACCGTTCCCGACATCAGCCTCAACGACGGCAACACCATCCCGCAGCTCGGCTTCGGGGTGTTCCAGATCGAGCCGGAGGACACCGCCGAGGCGGTGGGCCGGGCGCTGGAGGTCGGCTACCGGCACATCGACACCGCCGAGATGTACGGCAACGAGGCGGAGGTCGGCGAGGCGATCCGCAGCGCCGGCCTGGACCGGGCCGAGGTCTTCGTGACCAGCAAACTGAACAACGGCTTCCACCGCCCCGACGACGCCCGCAAGGCGTTCGAGTCGACGCTGGCCGCGCTGCGGACGGACTACATCGACCTGTTCCTCATCCACTGGCCGCTGCCGACCCGCTACGACGGCGACTTCGTCTCCACCTGGAAGGCGCTGGAGGAGTTCCAGCGCGACGGCCGGGCCCGCTCGATCGGGGTGTCGAACTTCCAGGTGCCCCACCTGGCCCGGCTGGCCGCCGAGGCGGACGTGGTGCCGGCGGTCAACCAGGTCGAGGCGCACCCGTACCTCGCCAACGAGGAGGTGCGCGCGTACGACCGGGAGCACAACATCGTCACCGAGGCGTGGTCGCCGATCGCCCAGGGCAAGGTGCTCGACGACCCGACGATCGTCGACATCGCCGAGCAGGTGGGCCGTACCCCCGCCCAGGTGACCCTGCGCTGGCACGTGCAGCGCGGCGACATCGTCTTCCCCAAGTCGACCACCCCGAAGCGGATCGAGGAGAACTTCCGCATCTTCGACTTCACCCTGGACGACGCGGCGATGGACCGGATCAGCAGCCTGGACAGGGGCGAGGCGGGCCGGCGCGGCCCGAACCCGGACGTCTTCGACTACGTCCCCGGCTGAGCGGCGCGACCGGGCGGAGCGGGACCCGAACGCGGACTCCGCTCCGCCCGGTCCGGGGCGCGGACTCCAGGTAGGGCAGCACGACCACGGTCGGGTGGGCTCAGCCGGCGACCCGCTCGCCGAGGCGGCGGAACACCTCGCGGGTCGGCGAGCCGGGCGCGGCGGTGTAGACGATCAGCCGCTGGTCGCTCTCCGGCACCAGCAGCACCCGGCACTCGAACTCCAGCGGACCCAGCTTTGGGTGGGCCACCCGCTTGACCACCGGACGGCGGTCGGCCACGTCGTGCTCGGCCCACAGGGCGGCGAAGCTCGACGAGACGCCGAGCAGCTCGGTGACCAGGTCGACCAGCACCCGGTGGCCGGGGTAGCGGCCGTAGGCGGCGCGCAGGTCGGCCACCGAGTCACGGGCGAAGCGGAGCAGCTCCGGATCGGTCCAGGGCAGCTCCGGGCCACGCTGCCGGAACATCCACCGGATCATGTTGCGGTCCCCGACCGGCAGCTCCCCCACGAAGTACCCGGCCAGCCGGTTCCAGGCCAGCACGTCGTACGCGGCGTCCACCAGGTACGCCGGGGTCTCGGTCATCGCGTCGAGCAGGTGCCGCACCCCCGGGGCCACCTCCCCGCTGGGGCCGGTCACCGGCGGCGGGCTCTCCCCGGCCACCCGGAACAGGTACTCCCGCTCGTCGCGGCTGAGCAGCAGCGCCCGGGCCAGCGCGGCCAGCACCTGCCGGGACGGGTGCGGGCCCCGGCCCTGTTCGAGTCGGATGAGGTAGTCGACGGAGATGCCCGCGAGCTGGGCCACCTCCTGGCGGCGCAGGCCGGGCGTGCGGCGGCGTACCCCGTCGGGGAGGCCGACCTCGGCGGGGCGCAGCTTCGCGCGGCGGCTGCGCAGGAAGGTGGCCAGTTCGGCCCGGCGCAACGTCATGCGTCCAGCCTGCCGCAGCGGCGGATGCCCAGGGTGGTACCGCTGGTCCCAGCCTCCGCCGGTCTCTCCCCCGCCCGCCGATCCGCCGGCAGGCTCGACGCATGACGACCACGCAGCTCGCCCTGGTCACCGGGGGCAACAGGGGAATCGGGTACGCCACCGCGCGGCAGCTCGCCGCACGGGGCATGACGGTACTGGTGGGCGCCCGCGACGCCGACCGGGGCGCGGCGGCGGTGGCGGCGCTGCGCGACGGCGGTGCGGACGCCCACCCGCTGCCGCTGGAGGTGACCGACCCGGAGTCGGTGGCCGCCGCCGCGCACCGGGTGGAGCAGGAGTACGACCGGCTCGACGTGCTGGTCAACAACGCCGGGATCGTCCGGGCGGACGGGTCGGCGCTGCCCAGCGAGACCACCCTGGCCACCCTGCGCGAGGTGTACGAGACGAACGTCTTCGCGGTGGTGACGGTGACGAACGCGTTCCTGCCGCTGCTGCTGCGCGCGCGGGCCGGGCGGATCGTCAACGTCTCCAGCGAGGTCGGCTCGATCGCCTCGCTGACCGATCCGAAGAGCCCGCTGTGGCCGCTGACCTCGGTGCCGTACCCGTCGTCGAAGACGGCGCTGAACATGGTCACCGCGATGTACGCCAAGGAGCTCCGGGACACTCCGGTCCTGGTGAACGCGGCGAACCCGGGCTACTGCGCGACGGACTTCAACGGCCACGCCGGGTACCGCACCGCCGAGCAGGGCGCCGACGTGAGCGTGCACCTGGCGACGCTGCCGGCGGACGGGCCGAGCGGGCAGCTCTGGGGGCACCTCGCCGCCGACGACTCGTACGGGCTGCTGCCCTGGTGAGGTGGTGACCGTCGTCGGCCGGGCCGCTCAGTGCGGGGCGGTCAGGTCGAACCGCCAGTCGTTGGAGCGCATCAGCCGGCCCGGCGGGTACTCAAACTCGGTAGGGCCCAGCAGGGTGAAGCCGGCCTTGCGGCAGACCCCGTTGGAGGCCGGGTTGTCCACCGACGGGTAGGCGTGCGCCCACCGGTGCTGGCCCCGGGCGCGGGCGTCGGAGACGGTCGCCAGCACGGCGGCGGTGGCCAGGCCCCGGCCCTGGTGCGCGGGAAGGATGGCCCAGCCCATCTCGTAGACCGGCTCGCCGTGCCAGACCCGTTCCCAGTAGCCGACGCTGCCGACCTTGCGCCCGTCGGGCAGTACGACGGTGAACATGTGGCCGCTGCGGGGGCCGGGGCCGCGTACGTATCGCTCGTGCCGGGCGACTACCTGTTCGTCGGTCTCCGGACCGCCGGTGTGGTCGCGGATCTCCGGGGCGTTGAGCCGGCGCAGCAGATCCAGGTCGTCGGCGTCCCAGCGGGCGATGCGTACCTCGGTCATCCCTGCCCCTCCTCGGTGTCGGCGGCGCCCATTCAAGCAGCCAGCACCGACAACGACCCGATGTCGGCCCCGCCCGCCGGCCAGACTGACGGGCGGGCCGGGTCATCCGTGGGCCTCACCGGCGGCGACGCGCTGGGCCGCGACGATCGTGTCGACCGGCAGATCTAGGCCCCAGAGCACGGCGGCGAGGCATTTAGCACCCGCCAGTGCTGCTCGTCGGTCAGCCCCAGCCGCCGCCAGGCGGAGATGATCAGGCACGCGGCGGCAGGGGCCGCGCGGGTCGACCCGTCAGGCGTCGAGGCGGGCAACCGGGGCCGGCGCGTTGAGCAGTTCGGCGAGGTGGGTCATAGCGGACTGGAAGTCGACCCGGTCGGCGGCGTGGAACCGGCGGAAGAACCAGTTGGGCACCCTCGGCTGCCCCCGTCGACTATGGAAGATCACGTCCTGGACCTGGCGGGCCACCGTCAGCAGTTCGGTCGCGGCGGACGGGGTGTCGTTTCGTCGCACGGCCGAGGTGACGCAGCTCTGCAGGATCGCCATGGCCCGGTCCCGGTCGACGGCGACGTCCCGCTGACCCCGGTAGATCTCCACGCCGAACAGGAGCGCACCCAGGGACGGGACGAACCACTGGAGCAGCAACTGCGCCACGGTCAGCTCGGCCACCACTCCGAAGACCATCCCGAGCAGCACCCAGACCGCCACCCCGGCGAGCACGGCGTGGGCGTAGCGGCGGCGGAGCCGGGCACCCCAGCCGAGGTTCTGCTGCTGGCAGGCCAGCACGTCGTACGGGGTGGGCAGGGGCGGTACCTCGTAGTAGTCGCGTAGGTAGCGCTCCCCGCCCCGGTAGGCACGGTCGAGGCGGCTGACCTCGTGTGCGCTGATCCGCTCCCCGACCGCCACGGTGTTCCACGGCAGTCCGAAGAGGTCCACGTCGAACATCTCCTGGAGGGTGGCCGCCCGCCGGATCTGCCCATTGGACCAGGAGCCGAGCCCGACGGCGTTGGCCACTGCCCAGAGCGCGCCGACGGCGGTGACCGCTGTCCCCGACACGCCGGTGAAGGCGACCACCGCACCGGCGACCCCGACTCCTATGGAGATCCACATCCGCAGGCCGTCGAGCCGTTGGGCGCGAGCGTGGCAGACCGACATGGCCCGCAGCAACGACATCATCTCCGGATCGTTCTGCCGACTGAGCAGAGAATCAGTACGCTCGGTCACATCGACCTCCCGGTTCGGTGACCGAGTCTATATCCAGCCCGCTAGATGTGACGGGAGGTAGCCGGACGACACCCTGAAGTGATCGGATAGCTACCGCTAAGTAGGCATTTTCGCTGACACGCGAATTAGTGAAGGCTTCGGTGCGACTTGCGGTAGCTTCAGTCCCGCGTGCACCCACGTACCCATTCCCCGGCGGCACATCAGGTCGCCCTCACCCGCTCCACCCCTCGCAGCAGAAGGTTCAACGACGACGATGAACCAGGGTCCCGACGCCGGCCTCGCAGGGCATGTGCAGGACAGCAAGGTAACGGCCGCGCTCGATGAGTGGGCCAGGAAACGCGGTAGCAGGGCCGGGAAAGTGTCGAACGCCCGTCGCGCGGCGGGACACACGGAGGCGTTCCTGTTCACCGTCGCCATCACCACCCCCGACGAGCTGCAACGCGATCGCAGCCGCAAACTGCTCGTCAAGGTCCTGCCGGCGGCGCCGGACACCGACGAGGTCGCGCGCCACCGGTTGGCCCGGAAGGCTTCCCCCGGCTTCGCCGACCGTCACCTGGTCGAGTCGCACCACGGCTGCCACCCGGTGAGCGACGGCCGCTGGTTGACTTTCCAGGACGTCGCCAACGGCGGCGACCGGGTGAAGGAGTTGGGCGAACTCACCGGCAACGCCCTCGTCCAGTCCTTCGGGAAGGTGGTGGCGGCCCTCCTACAGGATTGGAACGGCCGGGGCGAGGCCCAGCGTGACGGGCTGCCGACGAGCCCCACCACGGTCGCCGACTACCTCCGGCGCGAACTGGCGGTGACCGGCGCGTTGCCGGAGGCCCGCGTCCGGGCGGAGCGGCTGGGCGTGGCCGACCTCGACGCGGACTGGCTGGACGTCGACGGGACGGTGTTGCCGAACCCGCTGCGGATGACCAGCGGTGACGCTCCTCTCGGCTCCGCCCCGCTGGACCACGTCCACGGCTTTTCCCACGGCGACCTGCACGGCGGCAACATTCTCGTCGCCGCCGTCGGTGACGGTGTCGACCCCAGCCAATTCTGGCTGGTCGACCTGGGCGCCTACGAGGACCGGGCGCCGCTGACGCGCGACCCGGTGTTCCTGCTCCTCACCACGCTACTGCGGTGGGTGGCGCCGACGCCGGGCAAGGACGGGTCGTCGCGGGACCCGCTGCCGAGCGACCAGGCCGAGGCGCTGCTGCGCCTGCTGGTCGCACCCGAAGGCCCGCCGTCGGAGTCGCTGCCCCCGGAACTCACCGAGCTGATCAGGATCGCCCACGAGGCGGGCATGGCGTACGCCGGGGCCGGCAACTGGAAGCTGGAGTGGCGGGTCCAGCAGCTACTCTCGCTGGTCGGCCAAGCCATCGTCTGCACCACCTTCGACAACCTCGGTGACGCCGGCCACCGGTGGTGCCTCCGGTTGGCTGCCCACGCGGCGGAGGCGTGCCGCAAGGAACTGCTTCCCACGTGCACACCCACCCCGTCCGACGCGGTCGCGGCGCTGCCCGCGCCCCCGATGTCACCCGCACCGGCCGGCGCGAGGCACTTCCCCACCGACGAGGAGGTGTCGCCGTGGTGCGGGGTGTGGCCCGCCCACCCGGTGGTCGTGTCCGGGTATTCGCATGCGCCGGAGCCGACCGTCGTGCCGGCCCGGCCGGGCCGGCACCGGGTGTCGGCACTCGCGCCCCGATCCGGGCCGTCGCTGCCCGGGTTCCGACACGACCCGGTGGCGGCCACCGGTCCGGCCACGGGCCGACGGGTGTCCACCATCACCGCGCACCCGCCGGACAGCGCGCTGCGCCAACCCACCCCGGGCTGGTCGGGGCGGATCCCGCATCCTCGGCGGGGGATGACCACCCGCCCGTTCCCTCCGCCCGTCCAGGACGGCACGCCGCGCAGGGGACGGCTCGCCCGGCTCGCCGTCGCGGTCCTCTGCTCCTGCCTGGCGTCCCTGGCCCTGCCCGGTAGCACGGCTGAGCGCGAACCGCAGGGGTGGACTTTTCCCCCGGGCCCGAGGGAGCCGGCTGAGGAGTCGAGTGGCGGTACGCCGCAGGAGGCGTCACCGGTCGGCAACGCCGGTCCGCTGGTGAAGCTCCAGCAGCTCGCGGAGGTCGTCGAGGAGCTACCGGAGCCGACGGCCAACGGCAGGTACACGTTCACCTGCCTGCACGTGTGGTCGCCGAGGGACCTGGAGCCGCACTCCGACGACCTGGGCCGCTACCAGGAGGAGCGGTTGTGGTGGACCGCCCAGCGGTCCGGCCGCCGGACCGTGGTCAACGTCGACGGACGCCGCTCGGGCAGGCCGACCGTCACCGACTACGCCGCGAACGAGCTTATGGACGTCCCGCCGAGCCCGCCGGACGACCCGGCCGGGCTGCGGGCGTACTTCGTCGAGTTGCGCGGCGAGGGGCCGCCCGAACTGCACAACGCCGCCGGCCTCCTGCAACTGGTCGGGCAGCTCCACCGGTACCGCCCGCTCGGCCCGCGCCAGCGCGCCGCCCTACTCCGCCTGCTCGCCGAAACGCCCGGGATCACCTACCGGGGCAGGTACCCCGACCGGGCGGAACGGTTCGGACACGTGATCAGCGCCGACGACGGCGAGGGACGCCGGGAGGCCCTGACCTTCGACGAGAAGAGCGGCAGACTGCTCAGCCACGAGACGACCGGAGCGGGCGACTCGGCACTCAGCTACTACCTGTTCCTCGCCGGCACCAGGACGGCCACGACGACGGGCGGGCGGTGCGCCGACCCCCGGGGAGCCGGTGGTTCCTAACAGAACCGCCCGACGTAGTTGGCCCAGTTCCGGTAGGGCGCGGCGTCGGATCGGATCCGGTTGCCGGCGCCGATGCTGAACAGCGCGGTGTCGTAGTAGTAGAAGGTGACCGAGCCGCTGCCCATGTTGTAGTGGGCCGACTCGACCCGGAACTGCCACTGCCAGGTCGCCAGGTTCTGTCGGCCGCAGGTGGAGAGCTTGCCCCGGGGGTAGCCGAAGCTGGGTCGCTCGTAGAAGCAGTACCACCCCATCGGGCAGTCCGCGACGGCGTAGTCGCGCTCGGGTGCCCGCAGGGTGACGACGAGGGCACCACCGCCGTAGCTGATCTCGTTGTCGTTGACCGCGAGGCCGCCGGGATGCGTGGCGAGGTAGGCCGCCACCTCCGCCCGGGGCGCGACGACGCCGGCCACTGCCGGACCGGGGGTTGCGGGGATCGTCAGGAGCCCGCCGAGCGCGGCGGCGAGCCCGATACGGAAGGAGTGGGACAAGACCATTCGGCACCTCGCGGTGTTAGCGCGCAGAACGGAAGGCGGCAACCCCGGCGCGGCCACCGGAGCGGCGACAAGAAATAGATAAACTTCTCCGCCACGACCAGGATAGGAAATGTTTCTTCCTGATCACCAGGCTCGGAGGCTCGTCATTCCTGTCGCCAAACCGACCAGTTCGGGCCGGATCTTCAGGCTGCAATCAGATGGAAGTTCCATACGGCGGCAATTGAACCCGATCAAAGCTTCCGACTCCTGAGCGCAATTCACCGCGCGCCGAGATGCGTTAGCATGGTGTGGTTGGCGGCCCAGCCGTCCGGGAACTTCACCGGCACGTCCAGGTGCACCGACTCCGTCGACGGGTGGGCGTCCAGCAGTTCACCGATGCCGGCGCGGGCCACCACGAGGCAGGCGTGCCGGTGTCGGGAGGTCAGCACGCACAACCGGCCCGACTCCAGGTGGAAGTTCGTCGCGTCCCGTCGGCCGGAGAGCGGGTGCAGCACGATCGTCAGGTCGTACTCACGGCCCTGGAGGCGGTTGGCGGTGTCCACGGTGATGCCCGCCCCGGCCTCGCCGAGGTGGGCGCGGATCGCGGCGACCTGGTCGCGGTGCGCGGCGCCCACGGCGATCCGGTCGGCGGTGACCGGCGTCCCGGCCGGCGCGTGCTCGGAGACGGCGACCGCTCCCCGGTCCAGCACCCGCAGGGCGAGGGCGGCGCACGCCGAGGCGGCCTCCGCGTCGGTACGCAGGGTGTGCCGGGCCGGCAGTTCGTGCAGCGCCCAGCCGGTGGCGGCGGCCAACTCCACCGCCGCGTCGAGCGCGTCGCCCGGCCCGGGTCCGGTGAGCGTCAACGCCCGGTCGGCCGGGCCGGTGCCGGCCCGGAAACCGGTGAACGGGTAGAACGCCGCCGCGACCACCGACGCCGCCGACGCCGGCAGCCGCCAGGACACCGGCAGGCGGTGCACCGGCAGCTCCGGGTTGTGGCGCAGCAGCACCGCCACCGCCGCCTGCATCGGATCCCAGGTCAGGCCGGTCCACCGTACGGTCTCGACGGTGGAGAACGGGTCGAGCTGCCCGGGATCACCCACGAACAGCGCCCGCTCGAACCTGCCGGCCACCCGCAGCAGGGCGTCCGAGCGCATCTGGTACGCCTCGTCCACGATCGCCCATGGCCAGCAACCCTCGGTGACCGTGGCCCACTTCGCGGCCGTACCGATGATGACGGCCGGACCACCCAGGTCGGCGACCTTCGCGGCGACCCGGACCGTGTGGTGGCCCCGGACCCGCTCGGACGGTTGGTAGTCGGTCGCCGACAGCCGGCCGATACGCAGCTCGGGGGCCTTCCGGGCGAGCCGGTCGACAAGGTCGTCCACCTGCTCGTTGGTCTGCGCGACGATGATCAGCGGCTCACCGGCGGCGGCCAGCTCGACGGCGGCGCGGACGACGAGAGTCGACTTGCCGGCCCCGGGCGGGGAGTCGACCACCACGCCACGGTGGTCCCCGGAGCGCAGGTCGGCCAGGACAGCCGTGACGACCCGTTCCGCCTCGACGGCGGGCGGCACCTCCAGCCCGAGCATCATCGACGTCACCTCCCACGATCGCCAGGCACCCTACCGCTTCCTGTTCAGGATCTGACAATGGAAAACCCCTTATCCGGGATAAAGCGTTCAACTCACCGCCGACAGAGCGGCGACCGACCGTTGCGCAGGGTGTCCGACCGATCGCGCGGTGGCTATGGTGTCGACTCCACCATCCCTCGCTACACATAGGACCGATGTGGGCATCCTCAACGAGATGCAGCGGGCACCAGCGACAGGTACGCGCCCAGAAGCAGGCTCACGCCGCCGCACAGTGGCACCTCCACCAATCCGGCGAGCATGCCGGAGGAAATCCGGGATCGACCCAGGCGATCTGGACTGAGGCATGGTCCGGCAGCGTCCACCCGAACGAGCGTTGATCATGCACTTCACCCACGTCGACAACCTGCCCGCGATCCTGACCGCCGGACGGCTCGTCGCGGACAGCGTCGTGGGCGCAAGGCTGGTGACCGACGTGGGCTCGGCGGCGAGCCGGTGCAGCAGGGCGTCGACCTCGTCGGTCCGGTAGCCACGCCGGTGGCGGGGCGCGAGGGGCACCGCCACCGCGCGGACCTGTTCGGGGGTGAGCGGGCCGGCCAGGGCGTGCGCGCTGCGGTAGACCCCCATCACCAGGCCACCGGACCGGGCAGGTGGAGACGATCCTCGGGCACCCCCGCGACGGTCAGCCAGCGGCGGGCGGCGTCGACCATGGCGGGCGGGCCACAGGCGTACACCTGATGGTGGGGCTGATGGTGGCGGACGGCGAGGGTGATCGCGTCGCCCTGCTCGGCGGGTTCGGCGTGCGGGTCGTGGGAGAACGTGGGCACGATGGTCAGCCAGTCGTGGGCGCACTGGAGCTTGTCGAGGGCGATCGCGTCGTACAACTCGACGAAGGTGCGGGCGCCGACGACCAGGGTGACCCGGCGGCCGGCGGGGGCGGCGGCGACCTGTTCGACCAGGGCACGCAGCGGGGCCAGCCCGGTGCCGCCGGCCGCCAGCAGCAGGTCGCCGTCGCGCAGGTGCAGGCCGGTGTCGCGGGGCGGGCCGAGCCACAGCAACTCGCCAGGGCGTACCTGGTGGACGAGGCTGCGAGAGACGGTGCCGGCGGCGACGGCACGGACGTGCAGCTCGACGGTGCCGTCGGGGCGCGGGTTGTTGGCCGGGGAGTACCAGCGCCAGTGGCCGGGGTGGCGCGGCGTGTTGACGGGTACCGCCTGGCCGGGGCGGTACGGCAGCCGCCGCCAGGGACGTACCGTCAGGATGGCGACGCTGTCGCAGGGGCGGTCGTGGGCGACCACCTCGGCGGGCCGCCAGGGCGCGCCGTCGCCGGCCCGCGCCGCCGCCTGCCGGATCACCTCCGTCGGGATGTCGACCCCGGCCAGCTCGCCGATCGGTGCGGCGTGCGGCAGCAGGTCGTACCGGCGGTAGGCGTGGCCCAGCACGGTCAGCAGCGCGGCCCGCGCCGCCGGCTCCGCGTCGACGGCGAGCTGGCGCAGCGCGGCGAGCAGCAGCGGGGCGTCGGGGGCGGAGAGCCGGCCCGGAAGCGCCACCCGCAGGTCGTCGGCGTCGCTCACGGCCCCACCGCCCGGCGCACCTGGGCGATCCGCTCGTCGGACAGGTCGCCCGCCCAGCACACCCCGACCAGGTAGTCGCCGACCCGCCGACGCTGCGCCTCCGACAGGCCGAGCCCACCCCAGGCGTCCGTCGGCTCACCGACGAGCGCGGCGGTCAAGCTCGCCGTGAGGTGCGCGGTGAGCCGATCCAGATCAACCCCGACGAGGTACGGGGACAGCTCCGCATCCGCCACCACCAGCCGCAGCCACCGGCGCACGATCTCCTCCGACGTCACGCTCATCCGGCCTGCCCCGTCCGGCCGGCCGCCGCCAGGGTGGCCACACCCCAGCGAGCCAGCCGGCACGGGTACGGGACCCGCTCGCTGCGGCACAGGAACCCCGCCGGCCAGGATTCGGGTACGTGGGTACGGACGGCCCTGACCGCGTAGGCCAGGTCCTCGTCGGTGACCGGAATGGAGACGGGAAAGTCTGCTACGGCGATACTCATGGTGTCTGCGCCCCTGGACGTCGCGGAGGGTGGAGTGGGGCCGGGGCGGGCGGGGACGGGTCTGCGTCGTTCGGGTCGACGCAGCCCGGGAACCCCGCACCCGCCCCGGGCCATGGGGTCGACAATCGCCGCTGACCAGGGGTTCCGTTATGTGGCGGTGATCGTGCGTGGCATGCACCCCGCGCATCCGTTCGACTACTCACGCCCGACAATCGGGGATGGGTGACACTGCTGGCATGGACGATCAACGGGTGCTGAGCCGCACCCGCCCGCCGACGCGATGCTGGTCATCCCGGTCACCTTCAACACGGTGAACAAGTGGGCGGTGGGGGCGAGCGACACCCTTGCGCTGGGGATCCTCAACGAGGCGGTCGGCAGCGGGCTGCCGATCCACGTCTTTCCCCGGGTGAAGGCGACGCTCGCCGCCCACCCCGCCTACGCCGGACACGTCCGGCTGCTTCAGGAGGCGGGCGTTGTCTTCCACGACGGCGACCTCCTCCGCCCCCCGGCGACGAGATGGCGGCCGACCGATGGGCGGTCGTGGTCGACACCCTCCGGCGGGCAGGCCATCCGGCCGGCGGGACATGAGCGGGAGCGTCCTCGATATGCGCGCTACGTATACCGATCCTCGACAGAGCGAGTTGAATGGTTACGCTCGACTTCGGACGCAAGCGCCCGCGAATGGCGAGGTTGCCGGTGACACACGCGAACTGCCCACGGTGCGGCGGGCGCCTCGCCCGCGACAACGGCACCGGACGCTGCGCGCCCTGCCAGGCCGCCGAGCGGGACCGGCTCGGCGCACCACCGGTGGTGCCAGCTTCCTTCTGGGAGCACGATCCGGTACGGCAGGCGCTTGCCGAACGGCATCTCGGACGGGTGATCCGGGCATACCGCTGCCACCCGTACCACGGGCGGCACCCGCTCCCGCAGGCGGTGGTGGCGGGATGGCTGGGAATCACGCAGGCGCAGTTGAGCCGAGTGGAGAACGGGCCGCCGCTGGTGCACCTGGACCGGCTTACATACTGGGCGCAACTCCTACGAATACCTGCCGAGCACCTGTGGTTCGAGCTGCCCGGCCGCAGACGCCTAGCCAGTCGTAGCGGTATCGCCAGCGAATCAAGCAGGATCGGCAGCGAGGTAGCTGCTGCGGCCGGAGCACCCGTCACGGCAGGCACCGGGGGTGGCACCACGGACCGACGACGGTTCAACACACTGGCCGCGCTCGCGGGGATCGGCGCGACCGGCTACCTCGGCCTGCTGTCGACGCAGTCGGACGCTCCCAGGAGCATTGAGTTGGAGCATGTGCACTTCGCCAGTTCGTTGGTCGAGGAGTTGCGACGGGTCGATGCGGCGGTCGGTGCCGACTCTCTATGCGACGTAGCCATGCAGGTACACGCCCGGATGTCCCTCTGGGCGGCGAAGGCTACCTACAGCAGGCAGGTGGGCAACGCCCTCCAAAGCGCACTGGCAGACCTCTCCGTCGAGGCCGCCTGGCTCGCAATAGACGCCGATCGGCGGCCGGAGGCAAGGCCCTACCTCAACGAAGCCATCACCCGCGCCCGAATGGCTGACGACCAGCAGGCCGAGGTGGGCGCCCTGGCCTGCCTTTCCATGTTGCTGATCCGGGACGACCGACCGAGCGAGTCGTTACACTGCTCGGACGCCGCTTTTCGGGCATCCATCGGTTGGGCCACGCCTCGATTGACTACCCTGCTACACCTGCGCACTGCCCGCGCCTATGCCGCACTACGGGATGGGAGTGGTTTCAACCGCGAGCTGACCAAGGCCAAGCACGCCTTCGAGCGCGGAACCGATGAAGACGACCTTCCGTTCCTTCAGTTCGTCACTGCTCAGGAATTGAATGGCATCGCGGGCCTGTCCTACCTTGCTCTGAACAGGCCCGATTGTGCCATCGAGTCGTTTCGAGCAATCACGACGAGCCCATCCCCTGTCTTCCGGCGCAACCAGACTTACTACACGGTCCAACTCGCTGACGCCATGTACCGCCAAGGAGATGTCAACGGAGCTGCCCAACACGGCCAGGACGCACTGCTCGCGGTGAGCCAGATGAGTTCGGGACGAGTGAACCGACTGCTGGCACAGGTTCGGAGGAACGTCGGGCAACATCGGCAGGCGACTTCGGTGACCCGCGAGTTCATGGACGCATACGATCAGACGGTGAGGCTATGACTGCAGTCGCACAGCTAGACCATTACGATGCCGGCCAGGCGCAACGAATCGTCGATGAGCTTGTAGCCCTCTACCTAAAGGTCTACCCCGGCGGCAGTGAATTCCACAGTGAAGACCGCTACCGCCGACAACTCGCGGGACACATGCAGTCTTCCGGGTGGGATCTGGTCACGGCGACGGTCAAAGGCGAGCTGGTGGGATACACCTACGGATTCCCGTTGTCTGCGCAGACGCGATGGTGGGGTGGCATCAAGCAACCCGCCCCGGCCGGTTTCACGGAGGAGGACGGGACGCGCACCTTCGCGCTAAGCGAGCTTCTTGTACATCCGGCCTGGCAGCATCGGGGCGTCGGTAGGGCGCTGCACTACGAACTCCTGAGCAACCGGGCCGAGGAGCGTTCGACTCTGCTCGCTGAGCCGGACAATGTCGCCGCTCAGGCGGCTTACCGTTCATGGGGCTGGCAAAAGGTCGCCAAGCTCCAGCCGAGTTGGAGCGGTGCTCCCCTATACGACGTCCTAACTCGACCCGGCAATCGTGGGAGATGACAGGCGGAACGGCGATCGCCCGGGAGGCCGATGCCATGTCATCGGCCGTGATCGAAGCAGCCCACTGCCCTCACTCGTCCGTGACCCTTGGCATCGCTCCCGGCCCGGCTGAACAGATGCTGACGCTGGTCGGCGCGGCCACACCACAGGATTGATTGGCGACCTCAGCACATGATCGAGACGCGGGCCGCCCTGATCGTCATCGACATGCAGAACGGCTTCATCAACGACCGGAGCCGGCGCGTCATCCCCAAGGTGGTCGAACTGGTCGACCGCTGGGAGGCGACCGGACGGCCGGTGGTCTTCACCCGCTACCACAACTATGCCGGGAGCCCTTCGAGCGGCTGATCCACTGGTCCGCCCTACAGGGTCCACCTCAGACAGAGATCGTGCCGGAGTTGTCCCTGCACGCAGGTCGGGCGCAACGAGTCATCGACAAGAGGATCTACTCGTACTTCTCACCAGAGGGGACAGCGCTGGTGGAGCGCGAGGGTTGGACGGATCTGGTCTTCTGCGGAATCGCCACGGAAAGCTGTGTGCTGAAATCGGCCGTGGACGCCTTTGAGCAAAACTTCAACCCCTGGCTGGTCGTGGATGCGTGTGGCAGCCATGGCGGCGAAGCCGCCCACGACGCAGGCCTGCTGGTAGCACGCCGGTTCATCGGCGCTGGACAGTTGGTTACCGTCGAGGATGTGGTCTGAGTAGTCCTACACGCGGATGATACTGCGGGCATGAAAGGTTGACCGAAACAATGCATCTCGTGGTCTGCGCCGCTCCGCCGGCGGAACGCATCGGCGAATTCGTCGGACTCCCCCGCGTGGAGGCGACGCTTGCCGCCCACCCCGCCGACGCCGGACGCCTCCGGCGGCACCAGGCGGCGGGAGTCGTCTTCCACGATGCCCACTTCCCCGCCCCGACGACGAGATGGCGGCGGAACGATGGCCGGCAGTGGTCGACGTCCTCCGCCGGGCAAGTCGATCGCCTCCGAGATCGGCTGCGGGCTGAGCCGGTGACTGGGTCAGCGTTGCATGAGGTGACCGAGTTCGAGCGCCGCCCAGCCGCTCATTCGTGGACAACAGCGTGAGTGGCCGTTTCTCTGCGGAAGCGATGACCGAAGCCATGCGGGCAGTCGCCACGGGTTTGGGGCTCCCCGTCCAGGACGCTCAGTTGTTGCAGTTGACCAACAATGCCGTTTTCGCCCTCCCCCGGGCGGGGATCGTCATCCGGATCGCACGCACCCATAACCTCCGCGATCGGGTAACGAAGGTTATTGGTCTTGCGCACTGGTTCGCCGAGATCGACGCGCCGACGATCCGCTTGGCACCGAACGTCGATCGGCAGGTCGTGGTCGGTGGCATGTCCGCTTCCGTATGGCGATACGTTCCGCCACAGCCGCCCGCACCAACGGTCGAAGACCTCGGCCTGGTGCTACGCGAGCTGCACACTCTCGCCCTTCCCCGCTTCCCGCTTCCCGTGTGGGATCCGGTGGGCGACGCACGTCGACGGTTGGCTGACGCAGAGGGGCTTGATAGTCGCGACCGTGACTTCCTGATCGAGTGGTGCGACCGCCTCGACGCTCCGATCACCGCGCTCAACGGGACCACCGACCGGAAGCTCATCCATGGGGATGCCCACGTCGGCAACCTGCTTCGCGAGCCATCGGGCCGGGCCGTGATGTGTGACTTCGACGCCACGTGCCTCGGCCCGTGGCAGGTTGATCTGGTAGCGGTCGCGGTGGGCGAGGCCCGGTTCGGAAGCTCAGGGTTACACCGCGCTCTGGCCGATGCTTACGGCTTCGACGTCACCGCAGACCCGTGCTGGCCTATTCTCCGCGATGCCCGCGAACTAAAGATGATTGCCGCTGCGGTACCACTCTTGGCCACCTCGGCGCACGTGGCCGCCGAGTTCGCCAAGCGTCTCCAATCGGTGCGGGATCACGACCATGACCTACGCTGGACACCATTCGTCGATCTCACCAGGCCAGGCAGGGACACAGGCATGGCCTAACCGACGCTCAGCTCGATGGGGATTCGACCGAGCGGCACAAGAGACAGACACTTCCCGATCGCACTGGCGGTTCAGAGTTCCCAGGGAATGTGGCGTTGGGCCGCACCAGCACAGGCAGGTCTGTGACAGCCGGCCGAGGCAGCTAACTTACCTGGGTGACGGATTACGAGCGGGGCATCTACGAGCACCTGATCACTCGCCAGCTCGCCACCCATCTCCATCACCTCGACCCGGCCCACGTCCAGCACCACCCCCTGGACCCCGCCGACTCCCACCACCCGCTGACCCGGCACGTTGCCGGCCTGGTCAGCCGTGCCCTGCAAGCCGTCCCCAACGGCGACGACAAGCTCCGCCGTCAGGTCGACCTGACCAACCGCATCGCCGAGGCCATCGCCACCCTCAGCCCTGCCGCGACCGACCACCACGACCACGTCGCCGACGCCAGGAACCTGCTGCACGCCATCGCCGCCCCACCGACACCCCCTGCCGCACCACCGGCCTTCCCGCAGCGCCCCACCACCCCGCTCTCCACCGGCGCGCTGCTGGTCAACGGCAGGCACCAGCCGCGCATCGGCCACGAGGTCACCCACGAGATGGCCTCGGCGCAGCGCGTCGACCTGCTCTGTGCGTTCATCAAGTGGCACGGCCTGCGCATCGTCGAACCGGCCATCCGCGAGCTGATCCAGCGCGGCGGTCGGCTCCGGGTCATCACCACCACCTACCTGGGCGCGACCGACCAACGCGCCCTGGACCGTCTCGCCGAGTTGGGTGCCGACATCAAGGTCTCCTACGAGACCAGGACGACCCGCCTACACGCCAAGGCGTGGCTGTTCGGCCGCGCCACCGGCACCACCACCGCGTACGTCGGCTCGTCCAACCTGTCGCGGACGGCGCTGGTCGACGGGGTGGAGTGGAACGTCCGGATCTCGAACATCGAGCAGCCGCACGTGATCGACACGTTCACCGCCACTTTCGAGGACTACTGGAACGACCCGGCGTTCGAGGACTACGACCCCGGCAGGGACGCCGACCGGCTCCGGCAGGCGCTCAGCGGGGAGCGCCCCACCGACGCACCGACGCGGATCGCGAACCTGGATGTGCGGCCGTACCCGTACCAGGCGGAGATCCTGGCCGACCTGGACGCGGAGCGGCAGGTGCACGGGCGGCACCGCAACCTGGTGGTGATGGCGACCGGCACCGGCAAGACGATCGTCGCCGCCCTGGACTACCGGCGGCTGCGCCGCGCCGGGCAGGTCGACTCGCTGCTCTTCGTCGCCCATCAGGAGCAGATCCTCCGGCAGAGCATGTCGACGTTCCGGCAGGTGATGGGGGACGGCAGCTTCGGCGAGACGCTGGTGGGCGGCCAGGTGCCGAAGGACTGGACGCACGTCTTCGCCTCCATCCAGTCGCTACACCGCCGGGAAATCGACCCCGAGGCGTACGACATGGTGATCGTCGACGAGTTCCATCACGCGGAAGCGCCAACGTACGCCCGGCTGTTGGAGCGGCTTCGGCCACGCGTACTGCTCGGGCTGACGGCGACCCCCGACCGGGCCGACGGCGGCGACGTGCGGCGGTGGTTCGACGGACGCGCGGCCGTGGAGCTGCATCTGTGGGAGGCGCTGGAGCGGCAACTGCTGGCACCGTTCCAGTACTTCGGGGCGCACGACGACGTGGACCTGTCGCACCTGCGGTGGAAGCGCGGGCAGGGGTACGACCCGGCGGAGTTGGACGGCGTCTACACCGGCAACGACGCGCGGGCCCGGATGGTGCTGAAGGCTGCCCAGGACACCGTCGACGTGGGGCGGATGCGGGCGCTCGGGTTCTGCGTGAGCATCGGGCACGCCGAGTTCATGGCCGCCTGGTTCACCCGGCACGGCGTACCGTCGGCGGCGGTGACCTCGCGGGCGGACCGCGCGGCACGGGACGCGCTGCTGCGGGAGTTCAAGGCCGGGAAGCTGCGGGTGCTGTTCACCGTCGACCTGTTCAACGAGGGTGTCGACCTGCCGATGGTCGACACGATCCTGATGCTGCGGCCCACCGAGAGCGCCACCATCTTCCTCCAGCAGCTCGGTCGTGGGCTGCGCCTGGACGACGACAAGCCCTGCCTGACGGTGCTCGACTTCATCGGCGGGCAGCACGCGAACTTCCGCTTCGACCTGCGGTGGCGGGCGCTGACCGGGGTCAGCCGCCGGGCCATCACGGCGGCGGTCGAGCAGGACTTTCCGTCGCTGCCCAGCGGCTGCCACGTCCAGTTGGACCGGGTCGCCAAGGACATCGTGCTCGGCAACCTGCGCGCGGCCCTGCCGACCTCGAAGAAGGGCCTGGTCGCGGAGCTACGGCAGCTCGGGGACGTCGACCTCGCCGGGTTCCTGCGGGAGACCGGCCTTGAGGTGGAGGACGTGTACCGATCGGCTTCGGTCGGCGGATGGACCGGGCTGCGGCGGCTCGCCGGCCTGGACACCTCGACCGCCGGTGCGGACGACCGGGAGCTGGGCCGGGCCATCGGACGGATGCTGCACCTGGACGACGTCGACCGGCTCGACCTGCTGGCCCGGGTCGCCGCCGGTGACCCACCGCCGGACGGGCGGCTGTGGCACCTGCTGCACTTCGACCTGTGGGGGCCGAACGCCCCGCTGACCTCGCAGGGCGAGCGGCTGGCGCGGCTGTGGGCGGAGCCGGCGCGCTGCGTAGAACTGCGCCAGCTCACCGAGGTGCTGCGGGACCGCATCCACCGGGTCACCGCACCCGTCGGCGCACTGCGGGTACACGCCCGGTACAGCCGCAACGAGGCGTGCGCGGCGTTCGGGATGGCCAACCCCGGGTCGCTGCGGGAAGGGGTGAAGTGGCTGGAATCCGAACAGGCGGACCTCTTCTTCGTCACCCTGGTCAAGTCGGCGCAGCACTACTCTCCCACCACCATGTACGCCGACCGGGCCATCACCGAGCGGCTGTTCCAGTGGGAGTCGCAGAGCACCACGTCGGCGGTGTCGGCGACCGGGCGGCGGTACGTGCACCACGCGGAGCGGGGGTCGACGGTGCACCTGTTCGTGCGCGAGACCCGGGTGCCGGACCGGGACCTGGGCGCACCCGCCTACCTGTACGCGGGGCCGATGACGTACCGGAAGCACAGCGGGGACCGGCCGATGCGGATCGTCTGGGAGCTGACCCACCCACTGCCTGCCGACATGTACGCCGCCGCCCGGACCATCGCCGCATGACGGCTCGGCCGTGCCGGAGCCGGTGGACGAACCAGAGTGTCGTAGTCCGGTTCTAGCCTGATCCGGCAACCACATCGAGGGAGACCGCCGTGCTCGACCACCTGGGCATCCAGGCCCGTGACATCCCCGCCAGCCTCGCCTTCTACGACGCCGTCCTCGCCCCGCTGGGCGCCCGCCGGATGATGGAGTTCGGCGACGTGGTCGGCTACGGCACCGAGCGGCCCGACTTCTGGCTCAGCCCGGTGACGAAACCCGGTGAGGGCCACGAGGCGCACATCGCCTTCACCGCCCGCGACCGGGCCGCCGTCCGGGCGTTCCACGACGCCGCGGTGGCCGCCGGGGCGGAGGTGCTGCACGCCCCGAGGGTCTGGCCGGAATACCACCCGACCTACTTCGGCGCGTTCGTCCGCGACCCGGACGGCAACAACGTCGAGGCGGTCTGCCACGCGCCGGAGTGACGGTCAGTCTGCCTCGGCTGCCGCCCGCGCCAGGCAGTCCGGCACGTCGTCGGCGTGGTAGACCCGTTCGCTCGGCTCGATGCCGGCGAGGAACGTCGCGTACACCGCCGCCATCCGCAGCCAGGCCACCGGCCGAAGCAGCGCCACGGCCCGCTCCGGCCGGCAGCCGGGCACGCTGGCCCGCCAGCGCGCGCACCAGGCGGCCAGCAGGGCGGAGGTTGGCTCGGCGGGTAGCCGCTCGGTCAGCCGGAGGATGTCGAAGGCCGGGTGCCCGACGAAGGAGTCTCCCCAGTCGATGATGGTCCGCCGCTGCCCGTCGCCGCGTACGTTGCCGGGGTGCAGGTCCCCGTGCACGAGGGTGTCCGGCAGCCCGCAGCGGGCCACCTCGTCGAGTCGGTCGTCCAGGCCGGCGAGCTGGCCGTCGGCGGCGTGCGGGGCGAGCGCCGACCGGGTCCACCGGGCCAGGGCGGCACCGCGCAGGTCCGGCACCCCGGCGGCGACGAGCTGGTCGGTGGCGCGCACCGCGCGTACCTGGAGGGGGTGGTGGTCGGCGGCGGTCGCGTCGCGTTCGGCGGTGTCGGCGCCGTAGCGGTCCTCCCCCGGCACGTGGTCGAGCAGCATCCGCCCGTCGCCGTCGTCGGCGAGCAGCGTCGGGGTGGCCGGTTCGTCGCGCAACTGCCGCAGCACCGCCGCCTCGTGCCGGAAGAACGCCGGTACCTGCTTGAGCCAGGCGGTGCCGTGTGGCCCGTCGAGCCGCCAGATCGCCGACAGGTTCCAGGTGCGCTGCTGCGTCACCTCCGTCGCCGGCCGGCCGAGCCGGTCGAGCTGCCCGGTGGCCCAGGCCAGGCTCGCCGCCGGCCCGCCCGGCTCCGCGTAGGGCGCGCGCAGCGGATGCGCCGCCAGGCCCGCCACCTCCACCGGCCGCAGCGGTACGCCCACCGGGCCGGCCGCCTCCGCCAGGTAGCTGACCTGGCCGCCGGGCGGCGTGCTGCCCTGCCCGGCGAGCAACCGCAGCACGGTCACCTCGACGCCGTGTGCCTGCCGTGCCCCGGCGACGACCGCTGCGGCGTCCTGCCACCAGGGCACCGGCACGTCGAAGGCCGGCAGCGTGCCCAGTGGCCGGCCGGCGCAGTCGACCAGGACCAGGGTCACGGTGCGGGACATGCCCCGGACGGTAGCCGCGGCCCACGAGGCGGGCGAGCGCATTACCGCCCGGGGCCCCGCGCCGGTGATCGACACGGTTTCGGCGAGGTGGCGGTTTCGGGCTGGTCCTGATACCGCCACTTCGCCGAACCCGTGTCGATCACCCGGCCCGATCGCCCGGCCCGGCCGACCGCCCGGCCGGCCGGCCGGTCAGGCTGGCTGGTCAGGAGTGGACGGTGCGGCGCACGCCGTCGTGCCCGGCGCAGGCCGTCGCCCGGCCGCCGGTCAGGCTCACCGCCCCGTCCGCGCACTGCACCAGGTAGCCACGCCCGGCCCAGAACTGCGGCACGCAGTCGAACCAGTCGCAGACCCGGTGATCGGGCTTGCGGATCCGCTCGCCCCCGCAGTAGTCGTACCCCAGCGGGTTGGCGGGTGCCCCGCAGCGCCGTTCCCGCACCACCGACGGCGAGGGGGACGGCCGGCGCGGCGACGGCGACGGCTTCGCGGTGCGCGACGGCGCGGCGGCGGGGGTGGCGGCCACCGCCACCTCCGGGGTGACCGGCGGGTCGGATTCGAGCAGCACCGCCGGCACGGCCAGGGTCAGCGCGGCGACCACGGCGACGGTGCGCCGGCCGCCGGGGATCCGGCCGCTGATCCGGGCCTGCCCGGGGGTGGCGATGGCCGGCCGGAACGGCGCGGCCTCGGCGTGCTCGGCGATCAGGTCGTCGAGTTGGGCGACCACCACGGCCCGCTGTTCGATGGCGTCGGCGAAGGCCAGGGTGAGGACGAACCGGAACTCGGCCGCCGCCGCCTGCGGCAGCAGCAGGCCGGAGGTCTGCCGCCGGTCGAGGACGCCGATCAGCGTCACCGGGGCCGCCGGGTCGTGGGACAGGCCGGTCATCTTCCCGTACGCCCAGTCGCGCCGGCCGCGCCCGCCGACCAGCACCAGCCGGCGGTTGGTGACCACCGCGATGCCGGCGTCGGTGACCCGGACCCCGTCGGGGAGCCGGTGGCGCAGCGGCGGCAGGTCCGGTTCGACCACCAGGTCGGGGGCGGGCAGCACCCCCGTGTGTCGCACCTCGACCAGTTGGGTGCCGGGCATCGTCCAGAGGACGGCCTCACCGGGGCTGAGCGCCAACGGCAGGCCGCCGCCCGCCGCCGCCGATCCCCTGAGGCTGACGGCGAGGCCACGGAGTCGCCGCAGTTCGTCGTCGCGGCGTCGCCATGCCCGCTCGGCGTCGCGGTACGACCGTCGCCGCCGCTCGTTCTGCCGCCGTGCCCAGGTGTAACGCCAGGTGGTACCCGTCGAATCAGTCATCGCCACGCCGATCCCTCCGCCGCGCGAGCCACCAACCGGGGTGTCGTACGGCTTAACAGGGGAATGGGCGTGGCGGAACCGGCAATGCGCGTGTTTCACCCGATCGGTGGATGAAACGGCGGTGACCCGTCGACCCGTGGCGGCCCCGGCCTGGTGGCGGTCCCGCCGGTCAGACGCCCGGGATGTTGCCCGGCGGGTCCTCGCCGATCAGCTCCGCCGCCGGCTTCTCCGCCGACACCGGCAGACCGAAGTCCGCGTACGTCAGGTCGAGCGCCGCCGTGCGGCCCTGCTCGGCCGCCACCTCCAGCCGGTAGCGGACCAGCCGGCCCTGCCCGTCCAGTTCGGCGGTGAACGGCACGGCGGCGGCCCGGTCGCCGAGCACCCCGTCGACGCCCTTGCCCAGCACGTCGGCACGGCCCCGCAGGTCGAGGGTGCCGGCGTAGGCCCGCTCCCCGGTGCGCCGGGACGTGCCCGACGCGCTCAACGTGCTGGCCACCCGGGTCATGTCCAGACCGGCGGTCGCGGCGGTGGACGCCTTGCCGGCGGTGCCGATGTGCCACCAGGTCCGGCCGTCCCAGACCGGCACCCGGCGGTCCGGGGCGGTCACCTTCACGTAGACGTCGGCCCCGGTGGTGAGCCGTTCGATGGTCACCTTGCCGTTCGCCACCGCCAGCGAGGTGGTCTCCAGCCCCCGACGGCCCTTCGGGTCCCAGACCAGGGTGGTGCCGTCGCCGGCCGCGCCGTCGTTGACGGTCAGCCGGTAGGACTGCTCGTCGACCTTCCGCGCGGCGGCGGCCAGGACGACGGCCGGCTCGGCGTCGGCGGCCGGCCCGGTGGCGGTGCCGTCGGCGGCCGGGGTCGGCTGGTCACCGGCGTCCGACGTGCAGCCGCCCACGGCCAGCAGCGCGGCGAGGGCGACGCCGGCGGCAGCCAGCTTCGGGTGCTTCACGGACGTCTCCCCGGTACGGTGCGCCCGCCGGCAAGCCGATCGACGCTGATGACAGAGCGTCCGGCCAGCCTAGCCCCACCGCCCGCCGGTCACCTCCGCTGGATGGGTGCCGCCTGCCCACCCCGGCGGGCCGGCGGCGGCACCCTCGGCTCCCGCTCAGGCCCGGCTGATCGCGTTGGCGTGGATCGCCTCGGCCAGGTACGCCGCCATTCCCAGCGCGATCGCCTCGTAGTACGCGGTGAACCGGGGGTCGGCCAGGTACATGTCGGCCAGCCCGGTGTGGATCTCGTACGAGCAGTCGTAGAACCAGCGGACGATGAGCTGCCGGTGCTCCTCGGCCAGCGCCATCGCCGCCGTCGAGTCCGCCGACGCCCCGGCCGCCAGCACCGCCACGAACCGCCGGTTCCAGTCCTCCTGCTCCGCCCTGATCCGCAGCCAGTCGTCCTTCGAGTGGCCGGCCGCCCGCCGGTGCGACTCCCGGTACGCCTCGCTGCCGCCCCACCGGCGCTCCGCCTCCTCCGCGTGCGCGTCCGGGTCGAAGTCGCCGAACACCTCGAACCGCTCCTCCGGGGTCAATCTGATCTCCATCCGTCTCGCCTCCATCGCGAGTTCGATCGCCGCGACCATCTCCTGGAGCTTCCCGATCCGCCCGGTCAGCAGTTCGTGCTGCCGGCGCAGGTGCGCCGCCGGGTCGGCGGCCGGGTCGTCGAGGATCGCCGCGATCTCCTCCAGCGGGAACCCCAGCTCCCGGTAGTAGCGGATGTGCTGCAACCGCTCCAGGTCCGCGTCGTCGTAGCGGCGGTAGCCGGCCGCCGTCCGCCCGCCGGGCGAGAGCAGCCCGATCTCGTCGTAGTGGTGCAGCGTGCGGACCGTCACCCGGGCCGCCCGCGCCACCTGACCCACCGTGTACGCCATGGTTCCCTCCCTTCCGGAACCAACGTTCCCGCCTCCCGCCGCGTGAGGGTCAACCCGGAATTCCCCGGGACGGCGGGACCGCCGGAGAGGGGGAGCCGCGAACAGCGGACCGCCGGCGAGCGGGAGCGGCGCACAGCGGACCGGCGGGCGGTGGGATCAGCGGACGGCGGACCGGGCGTGCAGGGCGGCCAGCCCACCGGGGCGGCCGTAGCGGTAACCCTGGCCGTGCACGCAGCCGATCGCGGTGACCGCCGCGTGCTGCCCCTCGGTCTCCACCCCCTCGGCCACCACCGCCAGGTCGAACGCCCCGGCCAGCCGGGTCACCATCTCCACCGTGGCGTACGCCCGCGCGTCGGAGTCCAGTCGGGCCACGAAGGACCGGTCGATCTTCAACTCGGTGGCCGGGATGCGGTGCAGGTAGCTCAGCGACGAGTAGCCGGTGCCGAAGTCGTCGATGGCGATCCGGATGCCCAGCTCACGGAGCTGGGCGAGGCGCTCCAGCACCGACTCGCTGCCGTCGATCAGCGCCGACTCGGTCAGCTCCAGGGTGAGCGCGCGGGGCGCCAGGCCGGCGCTGGCGGTGGCCGCGGTGACGGTGGCGATCAGGTCGGGACGGCGCAGGTGCGCGGCGGCGATGTTGACCGCGACGGTCGCCTCGGGGGCCCGGTCCCGCCAGGTCGCGGCGGCCCGGCACGCCTCGTGGATCACCCAGCGGTCGATCGGCACGATCAGCCCGGTCTCCTCGGCCAGCGGCAGGAACGCCGCCGGGGCGAGCAGGCCGAGCCGGGGGTGCCGCCAGCGGACCAGCGCCTCCGCGCTGCGTACCGCGCCGGTGGCCAGGTCGACGATCGGCTGGTACTCCAGGTGCAGTTGCTGCTCGTCGACCGCCCGGCGCAGGTCGGCGATCAGCTCGGCCCGGGTCACCGCCGACTCGCGCAGCGCCGGGGTACAGGTGCGGTACGCGGACTTGCCGGCGGCCTTCGCCGCGTACATGGCGATGTCGGCGTCGCGGAGCAGGTCGGTGTGGGAGGTGTGCTGCGGGCCGTACTCGGCGATGCCGATGCTGGCCGACGGGTGGACGCCGCCGTCCTCCTCGCCCGGGGCGGGTTGCAGGGCGGTGAGCAGCCGTTCGGCGAGGCGTTCCGGGGCGATCGGCCGGTCGCCGTCGACCAGCACCGCGAACTCGTCGCCGCCGAGCCGGGCGATCGTCCCGTCGCCGTCGACGGCGGCCCGCATCCGGGCCGCGATGGTGGTCAGCAGGGCGTCACCGGTGGCATGCCCGAACCGGTCGTTGACCTGCTTGAAGCCGTCCAGGTCGAGGAGCAGGACGGCGACCGGCGGCCCGTCGCGCAGCGCCCCGCGCAGCCGCCGGTTGAACATCAGCCGGTTCGGCAGCCCGGTGAGCTGGTCGGTGTAGGCGAGCCGGCGCAGCCGGGCCACCAGCCGCAGGTTCTCGTTGGCGGCCAGCCCCTGGCGCAGGGCGAGCACCCCGAGCAGCGTCATCATGCCCACGAAGATCAGCGGCGGGGTCTGCCCGGTGGGCCGGCTGGCCAGCACCACCGCGATGATCGCCCCACCGACCGGCAGGTACGGCAGGGCCACCCGCCACCACGGCGGCAGCGGGGACTCGCCGACCTCCTCCGCGCCGTCGTAGGACGGCGGCGGCGACCAGGTGGTGGCGATGCCGATCAGCAGGTAGCTCAACGGCCAGCAGACGTCGATCGGGTTCCCGGGGGTGTAGCTGCCGTGCGCGGCGAGCGAGACGTAGACCGCGTCGGCGCCGGCCCGGGTGGCCAGGCTCGCCCCGATCAGGGTCAACGGCCGCCACACCGGCCGGCCCGGCCCGGCCACCGCCACCAGGATGGTGAGCTGCATCAGGTCGATGATCGGGTAGAGCAGGCCGAGGGTACGCACCGGATCGGCGAGGTGGGCGGCGGCGACACCACGGAACACCACCACCCAGCCGATCGGGATCAGCGCCAGCCCGACGATCACCCCGTCCAGCACGGTGCGGGCCCGGCCGACCACGCTGCGCGGGGCGGACAGCGAGCAGAGCAGGGCGGCGGTGCCGGTGACGATGCCGGCGCCGAAGACCGCCCCGACCAGCGGGGTGTGCGGCAGCTCCCCGCCGCCCAGCCGGGCCACCGTCCACAGCAGCCGGCCGACGGCGGCGAGCCCCATGGTGACCGCGAGCAGCGTCCAGAACCGGCGCAGCGCGGCGGGGTGCCGGCGGGCGGCGCGGGTGCAGGCGACGGTGGCCCAGCCCGCCACCGCAGTCGCGGTGAGGTCGCTGGCCAGGGCCGCCCCGGGCAGCGCCGCGACCAGCCAGCCCAGCTCCAGCAGGACGGCCGCCGACGCGACGACCGCCGCCACCCGGTGGACACGGAGCGGTCGGATCGGTGCGCCGGCCACGGAGGCGGCGTCCTGGGGCAGCACGGTGATCGCTCCGGCTCTCTCTCCTGTGCGCACCTCGACGGTGAGGACCGGCCACGGGACGGCGAACCATCGAAGCGTAGCCAGCGGTACCGTCGGCCGCCAGGGTCGGCCCGTCAGGTATCCGACCGCCGGGCGCGCTCCCACCGGCTCAGGTCCACTCCTCGGCGGGGTCACCGTCCACCTCGGGCGGCGTGCCGTCGGCGGCGCGGACCGGCGGGCCGCCGTGCGTCCACGGCGTCTCCTCCGCCGCAGGAAACGCCCCGACCGGCAGGAACGCGTCCGACAGGGTGGTGAGGCAGAGCCTTTCCCCCGCCTCCGGCACCGTCCCCGGCGGCGCGGTCAGCCCCCGGCCCATCCCCCCGGACAGCTCCAGCACCACCTCGGTCTTGCCGTCCGCCGCCGGGGTCAGGAAGACCACCTTCGCCTTCTGCGCCGGCCGGGCCGTCGACCACAGCGTCGCCCCGACCGGCACCCGCACCGGCTCGGTGGTCACCACCTGGATCCTCGGCCGCAGCACCGGCCGCTTACCGCTGTCGTCCACCCGCCCGGGGTCCGCCAGCGTGACGTCCCCGACGAACGCCTCACCGGTCAGCCGGTGCTCCGCCATCACCAACGGGTCGTCGTAGGCACGCTGCACCGCGTACGAGGTCAGCGCGCGTTCCAGCCGGTGCAGCCGGACGGCCGCCGCCACCGCGCCGTCGCGCCTGGGCTGCGGCCCGCCCCCCGCGTCCAGGTGCTCGGCGTGACCGGTGAACGCGTCCCGGTCGCCGTCCCACCGGCCGGCCACCCGGGCACCGGGCGGCAGCGCGCGCAGCAGCCCGACGCCGCGCCACATCAGCTCCCAGGTGGGCGTGAGCTGCCCGCGCAGCACCCGCTCCAGCTCCGCGTACGCGACCCGCCGCGCGGCCGGGTCGTCGGCGCTCGCCGCGTACCCGGCCATCGCCGGGGCGAGCACGGTGTTGTCGAACTCCGGGTCGGTGGCCGGCCCGGCCGGCGGACAGACCCGGGGATCCTCGGCGCGGGCGGCGGCCTCGGCACCGGACCGCCCGGCCGGCGGGTCGACCCAGCCGAGCAGCGCCGGCAGGTGCAGGTCCTCCACCGCGCTCTGCCCGGTCGCCCAGTGCAGGGTCAGCGCGTCGGTCAGCGCCACCAGCGCCGACGAGCCCGGATGCTCGGCCCGCTCGGCGAAGAAGGTCAGCCAACGGCCGAGCAGCGGCACGGCCGGGTGCACGGGGTACTCGCCGTCCGGCCGGCGGAACCGGGTCGACCGGCCCAGCAGCCGCAGGAAGATGACCCCGGCCGGGTTCGGCACCAGTAGCTGCGGCGCGTCGACGTACCGGTACCGGACGTCCCGACCCCGGTCCACCGGCACCGCCTCCGAGACGCCCCGGAAGCCGTCCAGGTACGGCAGCACGATCCCAGCCAACTCGGCGACGAACCGGAACCGCTGGTCCCGGTTGCGGGGCTGCGGCACGACCAGCAGCCGGGCATCGTCCGGGGCGGTGCCGACCAGCGCGGCGAGCGGGGCGTGCGCCTCACCGGCCATCGCCAGCGGCACCAGCACCAGCGGGCGCTCCGCCAGGTGCAGGTGCCGGACCGTGGCCACCGGCTGGGCCACCCCGGCCGCGAGGGCCTGCGCCTTCGCCAGCGCGCGCAGCGTACTCACCCGGGGTTCCCGGCGAGGGCGTCGGCGCGCAGCCGGGCGGCGGCCCGCAGCAGCGCGGCGGCCTCCTCCCGCGCCGGGTCGGCGACCCGCTCGCCGGCCGCCAGCGCCAGCACCTCCGCGACCTCGGCGAGGCCGCCGAGCGCCTCCCGGACCGGCCGGCCCAGCGCGCCGGTCTGCCCCCGCGACTCGTCCCGGCAGAAGTACGCCAGCTCGCAGCTCGCCAGGCACTCGGGCGCGTAGCGGGCCGGCACGGTACGCAGCGCGGCGGTCAGCGTCGCCGGGTCGACGGTCGGGTCGACGGTGAACCCGGCCGGCACGGCGGCCAGCAGGTCGTCCAGCCGGGCCATCCGGTCGAGCTGACGGCGCAGCACCAGCAACTGTTTGCGCACGTCGAGCAGGCTGGCCACCGGCCGGTTGGCGAAGTCGCGCGGGCAGACCAGCACCACGTCGGGCGAGACCGACTCCGGGTCCCGGCCCTCGGCGGCCAGCAGCTCCCGCAGGGCCAGCACGTAGACGGCCGACTGGATGGCGGCGGCGGACACCTTCGCCGGATCGGCCTGACCGTCGACGACCGGGAACGACTTGATCTCCACCACGTGGAACCGGCCGCCCAGCCGGGCGGCCACCAGGTCGGGCTCCAGGTGCACCCGCTGACCGGCCACCGTCAGGCCGAGCAGCGGATGGTCGAACAGCGCCGCCTCCGGCCCGCCGGCGGTCAGCGCGACCCGGGACCGCTCGCGCCGGTCCGGCAGGTCGTCCGCGCCGCCCAGGTCCGTCCAGCCGGCCCGCTCCGGCACCGGTACGCCCAGCCGCTCGGCGACCAGCCGCAGCAGCTCCGCCCCGCCGTCCGCCTTGACCTGCGCCTCGAACGCGTTGCCCCGGGTGATGGCGAACCGGGACTGGCCGAACCGGGCCGGGAAGCCGACCCGCTCGGCGAGCGCCGGCTTGTCCACCCCGGCGCCGTCCAGCACGGCCCGACGGGCGCACCCGGGGTTCCCGCTGAGCGCGGCGATCGTCCGGGCGTTGTGCCGTTTCGGGGGCGCGTCGCCCCGGATCTCGGCCAGGCGCTGCGCGGTGCTCGTCACGACAGGCCACGATAGCCGCCCCGACCGACCCCGCCGGCAGGCTCAGCCCGCGACCCGGCTGGGCCGGCGGGCGTGGGTGGCGGCCGGCGGGCCTGGGGTGGCGGCCGGACCTGGGTGGCGGCCCGCCGGGTGGGTTCAGGCCGGCGGGGCGGGCTGGGGCCGGCGCACCCGGGCGCGGCGGACCAGCAGGGCGGTCACCACGGCCGCGAGCAGGGCCAGCACCGCCATCGCCCAGAGCACGGTGTGCAGCCCGCCGGTGAACCCCGGGTCGGCGAGCCGGCCGGCGGTGGTGCTGGCGAGCACCGCGCCGACCACCGCGATGGCCACCGTCTCGCTGGCCAGCCGGGCAGTGTTGATCATGCCGGCGCCGGTGGCCGCCCGTTCCGGGGCGACACTGCCGATGGCGAGCGCGTCGAGCAGCCCGATCGACAGCCCCACCCCGACCCCGATGGTGAGCAGCGGGCCGGCCAGCGCGGCGGTGCTGCTGCCCGGACCGAGGATCGTCGCCCAGCCGGCCCCCACCGCGACCACCACGACCGAGGTGACGATCACCGCCGGGGCCGGCACCAGCCGGGTCATCGCCCCGCTGAGCAGCGGCAGCACCAGCGTCGGCGCGGTCAGCAGGATCAGCGTCGCGCCCGCCGCGCCGGGCCCCATCCCGACCACCGTGGTCAGGTACGACGGCAGGTAGACCAGCAGCGGCACCAGCACCGCGACGACGGTCGCCGCCGCCAGGCAGATGCCGACGAACCGGGGACTGGCGAGCAGGGCCAGGTCGAACATCGGCTCGGCCCGCCGCCGCTCCACCCGGACGAAGAGCACCAGCAGCACGACGGCGCCGACGAACGCGGCGACGATCACCGGAGCGGACCAGCCCAGCTCGGGACCCTGCACGAAGCCGAAGATGAGCAGCAGCAGCGCGCCGGTGAAGGTGACCGTTCCCGGCGTGTCGATCCGACCGGCGTGCGGCTGCCGGGACTCGGGCAGCAGCGGGGTCAGCGCCAGCACCACCAGGGCGGCCAGCGCGGGCGCGGCGAACACGGCCCGCCAGCCGAAGGTGCCGATCAGCAGCCCGGCGATGGACGGCCCGAAGGCCAGCCCCACGCCGATGGTGGTGCCGAAGACACTGAACGCGCGGGCCCGCGCCGGGCCGGTGAAGGTGTGCGCCAGGATGGCCGAGGCGCTGGTCGCGGCAGCCGCCGCGCCGACTCCGGCGAGGGCGCGGAGCAGGTCGAGCAGGACGATGTTCCCGGCGACCGCGCCGAGCAGCCCGGAGCCGGCGAAGAGCGCCACCCCGGTGGCGAAGACCCGGCGTCGGCCGAGCAGGTCCGCCAGCGCGCCGGTGGCCAGCATGAAGCTGGCGAAGGTGGCGTTGTAGCCGTTCACCACCCACTGCACGCCGGCCAGTCCGGCGTCGAGGTCCCGGCCGATCTCCGGCAGGGCGACCGACGCGCCGGTCAGCGAGATCGGCAGCGAGAGGGTGGACAGCAGGACGGCGACCAGCACGACGGCCGGGTGGTTGCGCACGATTCCCCCGTTCTTCGCGGCCGGCTCAGCCTAGAACGGACCGCTGGTGACCGGCCGGCCACGAGGGGAAGATCACGGGGTCAACGCTCGCCGGCCGGTTCCGGGACGGAATTCCCACGGCTGGCTGTCCGAAAGCGGGTCCGCCGTTCGTCACGCTGTTGAGGACCACGACACCGAGGAGCACCACGATGAAGTACATGATGCTGGTCTGCACCGACACCGCGCCGGACACCGACCCGGACGCCGCACCCGACATCGACGGGTGGGTGGCCGAGCGCGACGGCAAAGGGCAGCGCCTGATGGGCAGCCGGCTGGCGGAGCCGTCGGCGGCCACCACCGTCCGGGTACGCGACGGCGAGCTGCTGCTCACCGACGGCCCGTTCGCCGAGACCAAGGAGGTGATCGTGGGCTTCGACCTGCTGGAGTGCGCCGACCTGGACGAGGCGATCGAGGTGGCCCGCAACCACCCGATGGCCTACGTGGGGCGGCTCGAACTGCGGCCCCTGGTCGACCGCTGACGGTGACCGGACCGGTCGACCCGGTCGACCCGGGCGGGGCGTCGGATCCGCCGGACGCGGGCGGGATGCCGGATCCGGTCGGCGCGGTCGCGGTGGCGGGTGCCGAGGCGTACCCGCGGATCGTGGCCGCGCTGATCCGGGTCACCGGGGACTGGACGCTCGCCGAGGACTGTGCCCAGGACGCGTTGGCGGCGGCGCTGGAACGCTGGCCGGACGACGGCGTACCCGGCAATCCGGGCGGCTGGCTGATGACGGCCGCCCGGAACCGGGCGGTGGACGTGCTGCGCCGGGCCACCGTGGAACGTCGCCGGCTCCGCGACCTGGCGCTGCTCACCGACCCGGCCCCGGCCGGCCCGGAGGGGGACATGGTGGACGACCGGCTGCGACTCGTCTTCACCTGCTGCCATCCGGCGCTCTCGCTGGAGGCCCGGGTGGCGCTGACCCTGCGGACCGTGGCCGGGGTGCCCACCGCCGACATCGCCCGCGCCTTCCTGGTCGGCGAATCCACCATGACCCGGCGGATCACCCGGGCCAAGGTCCGGATCGCCGCGGCCGGCGTCCCCTACCGGGTACCGACCGGGCCCGCGCTGGTCGAGCGCCTGCCGGGCGTCCTGGCCGTGCTCTACCTGCTCTTCACCCGGGGGTACGACGCGGACGGCGAGCCCGCCTTCGCCACCGAGGCGATCCGGCTGGCCCGGCTGCTCGACGCGCTGATGCCGGCCGAGCCGGAGGTCGCCGGCCTGCTGGCGCTGTTCCTCTTCCAGCACTCCCGCCGGGCGGCCCGCCGGGACGCCGACGGCGAACTGCTCACCCTCGACCAGCAGGACCGGTCCCGCTGGGACCACGCCGCCGTGGCCGAGGGCCTGGCGGTGCTGGCCCGCGCCGACCGCCCCGGCCCGTACGTCCTCCAGGCCCGGATCGCCGCCTGCCACGCCACCGCGCCGGACGCCGGCCGCACCGACTGGGCGGCCATCGCCCACTGGTACGACGAGTTGCTCCGGCTCCGGCCCACCCCGGTGATCGGGCTGAACCGCGCGGTGGCCCACGGCTACGCGTACGGCCCGACGGCCGGGCTGGCCCTGCTCGCCGAGGCCCGCTCACGTGGGGCACTGGACGGCTACCCGCCGGCCCTGGCGGCGGAGGCGGAGCTGACCGCCCGGCGCGGCGACCCGGTCCGGGCCGCCGCGCTGTTCCGGGCCGCCGCCGGCCTGGTCACCTCGGACGCCGAACGACGCGCGCTGCTCCGCCGCGCCGCCGACCTCGCCCCGCCCGGCTGACGGCGCGCACGCCGGGGCACCCCGGACGAGGGTGCCCCGGGCGTCGGGCTCAGGCCGACGGTGCGCCGGTGCGGATCTCCTCGGCCACCCAGATCGGCTTCCAGTCGTCCATCTCGTGGAAGCGGCGCAGCTCGGCCAGGCCGGCCACCGAACCGCTCCACGCCGCGTACGGCGGGTGGCTCTCGTCGAAGCCGCTCTGCACGAAGGTCAGCTTCGTGCTTCCGCCGGACTCGGCCAGCTCCCAGGTGCTGATCCCGGTCGGCCCCCAGTCCACCGACATCTTCCGGCCGGGCTCCAGGTCGATCACCTTGGCCGCGTACCCGGCGTCGAAGCCGCCCATGGCGTACCGGCCGCCGACCCAGGGCTCGATGCCGATCGGGTAGCCGAACCAGGCGCTGGCCTGGGCGGAGTCGGTCAGCGACTGCCAGACCTTGTCCATCGACGCCGCGATGGTCAGCTCGCCGCGCAGGTCGGCGGAGGTGAAGTCGGTCCTCGGCAGCAGCGGCCGGTCCTCCAGCCGGGCGGCGAGGTTGGCGATCGACAGGCTCCACCAGGTTTGCAGGACACCACGGATGCTGCTGCCGTCCATCGCCTCGGCGAAGTCGAAGTGGCTCTGGCTGAGGGTCAGCAGGGTGCTGTCCGCCCCCTCCGGGCTGAGCCGGATCTCGCTCGTGGTCTCCACGCCGTCGAGCAGCCAGGCGACGCGCAGGGTGTGGTCGTCGGCGGACAGCAGCCGCTGGTGCGGCGCGTCGCCCTCCGGCGTGTGCCGGCCCCAGAACTCGTACCGGTCGGGCAGCTCGACCTCGGCGTGTTCGGTGAGCCAGACGCGCAGCTCGGCCGGGTCGGTGAGCGCCCGCCACACGGCCTCGACCGGGGCGGCGAGTCGGGCACCGATCGTCAACGGTTCAGTCACGGTCTTCCCCCTTGGGATAGCAGGCCACGGCCAGCTTGAAGGCGTCGCCCTCGACGCCGCCGTAGCGGGTGAACAGGTCCCGCAGCGTCGACTGCAGGTCGTGCAGGAACTCCTGCCGGCGCTCGGCCGGCACCCGGATCTCGCCGGAGACCCCGATCGAGGGCAGCTCCGGAGCCGCCCGGTCGAGCGCGGCGACGTCGGCCTGGACCTCCTCCATCAGGTCGAGCAGGTAGCCCAGGCTCAGCTCGTCACGGGCCCGGCGCAGCCCGCCGATCCGGCCGACCAGCCGGGGCGACAGCCAGTACGACCGGGCCGCCGCCTGCCAGATGCCCTCGCTGATGCCGCGCACCTTCCGGCTGGCCACCTGCTCGACCAGGCCGGCCGCGGCGAGCTGCTTGACGTGGTAGTAGACCCGCTGCGGGGTCTGCTCCAGCCGGGCCGCCACCTCGGTGCAGGTGCGCGGCTCGGCCAACTGCCGCAGCACGTCGACGCGCTGCGGCTTGAGCAGGGTCTCGGCCTGCTCGATCTGCTCCAGGTACAGGACGTCTCTCATGGCAAAAACAATCCTGTACGTAAAAAATCTGTTTGTCAATGAGGACGACGAAAGCCGCGCCGTTCCCGACGCGGCTCTCCGTCGTCGCGTCGGACGGGTCAGGGCGTCCAGTCCGGCCGCAGCGGGTAGTCGTTCGTCCCCTCCGGACCGTTGCGGGTCGCCACCACCTGGTGCAACTGGATCTCGTTGCGCTCGAAGCCCAGCCGCGACCCGGCCATGTAGAGACCCCACACCCGGGCCGTGCCCGGACCGACCTCACCCACGCAGAAGTCCCAGTTCGCCACGAGGTTGCGGCCCCAACCGGCCAGGGTCAGCGCGTAGTGCCGGCGCAGGTTCTCCTCGTGGTGCACCTCGAACCCGGCGTCGTGCACCTCGCTGATCAGCCGGCCCGGCCCGGCCAGCTCACCGTCCGGGAAGACGTACCGGTCGATGAACGCGCCGGAGCGGTGCGGGGCCCGGTTGTCGGCCCGGGTGATGCAGTGGTTGAGCAGCCGGCCCCCGGGGCGCAGCCGGTCCCGCAGCGCCCGGAAGTACGTCGGGTAGTTCCGCACCCCGATGTGCTCGGTCAGCCCGATCGAGGAGATCGCGTCGAACTGCTCGCGCGGGGCGTCCCGGTAGTCCAGGTGGCGCACCTCGGCCAGCCCGGTCAACCCCTCCCGCTCGATCGCCGCCTGCGCCCACCGCGCCTGCGCCCTCGACAGGGTCACCCCCAGCGCCCGCACGCCGTATTCCCGGGCCGCGTGCCGGACCATGCCGCCCCACCCGCAGCCGACGTCCAGCAGGCGCATCCCCGGCCGGAGCGCCAGCTTGTTGGCGACCAGGTCGTACTTGGCCGCCTGGGCCTGCTCCAGGGTGTCGGTCGGGCTGTGGAACACCGCGCAGGTGTACGTCATCGACTCGCCCAGCACCTTCTCGTAGAAGGCGTTCGACACGTCGTAGTGGTGCGAGATGGCCGAGCTGTCCCGGGAGCGGGAGTGCCGCAGCCCGCCCAGCACCCGCCGCCAGCGCGGCTGGGCCTCCTGCGGCGGGGCCGGTGGCGGCAGCAGCCGCTCCCAGCCGAGCCCGCGCACCAGGGCCAGCCCCTCGGCGACCGAGGGCGCGCGCAGCCGCAGGTCGTCCTTGAGGACCCGCAACGCCTCGTACGGGTCGCCGGGGTGCACCCCGTCCAGCCCGAGGTCGCCGCTGACGTACGCCCGCGCCATGCCCAGGTCGCCCGGCGCGGTGAGCAGGTACGACAGGCCCCGCTCGGTATGGATGGCGAGGGTGATCCCGGCGTCGGCCGGGCCGATCGCGCTGCCGTCGTAGCCGACGATGCGGACCGGGAGATCCCGGTCGGTGACGGCGCGGACGACGTCCGCGACCGTCGGTCCGGTACGGCGGCCTCCCGCCGGTGGGTCGGCGGGGGCGCTCGCCGCCCCCGGTTCTCGGTCGGTCAGGCTCATTCTCGTGCAACCGCCTTCTCGTAGAGTCCGGTGAGCCGGTGGTCCGGGTCGTAGCGGTCCTTCACGGCACGCCAGGTCTCCCCGCCGTAGAGCCGGTCGAAGGCCGCTCGGTCGTAGTACGCGTCGGAGTAGAGCGACTTGTGCCCGCCCGCCTCCGACACCGCCCGCTCGATCGAGCGGTTCACGTCGCCGTCCGCGGCACCCTCCGCGATCGGCACCGTTCCCCAGAAGCCGATGTTGACGTAGCTCTGCCCGGGACGGAGCGGATACAGCGGCCAGGCCCGACTGGAGCCCGGCCCGGCGGGCTCGCGCAGCCGCAACGGGCAGAGCCACACCGGGGTCATCCCCACGTTGCGGTCGAACCAGCGCAGGAAGTCGGCCGTCCCCTCCAACGGGACCTCCACGTCCTGCACCACCCGCTCCCGGGCGGGCCGGCCACGCCAGCGGTCGACCCGGGCGGCCACCTGGTGCCGGTGCTCCAGCCGGACCAGCCGGTGGTAGACGTCGCTGCGCCGCCAGCGGGACGGCCAGAGCCGGCGCACCACCGGGTGCTGCACCCCGAACGCCGCCGAGCACCAGAACCAGTCGGTGTCCCAGCGCCACAGGTAGTCGTAGGTGCCCAGGGCGTCCCGGACCCGCCGGCGCAGCGAGCGGTAGTAGATGTCCTGGCCGGTGTAGTCGCTGAGCTGCTCCACGTCGTCGGTGAAGGAGCCGAGCACCAGGTACGCCTCGCCGGGGCTGAACACCACCCCGTCCATCGCGTCGACCGGCTGCCCCTCCCACTCACCCTTGGCGATCACGTCGCCGATCGCGTCGGTCAGCTCCGCCAACCGGGTGAAGCGGACGTTGCGCAGGGCGACCGCCCGGCGTACCGGCTGGAGTTCGATGCGCAGCCGGGTGGCGTAGCCGAGGCTGCCCAACGAGTTGGGGAAGGCGGCGAAGAGATCGGCGTGCCGACCCTCGGGGCGGGCGGTGACGATCTCCCCGGCGCCGGTGAGGATGTCGAGTTCGGTGACGGATTCGTGTGGCAGGCCGTTGTGGAACGACGTCGACTCGATGCCCAGCCCGGTGACCGCGCCGCCCAGCGTGATCGTGCGTAACTGCGGCACGACCAGCGGCATCAGCCCGTGCGGGAGGGTCGCGTCGACCAGGTTCTCGTAGGTGCACATGCCCTGCACGTCGGCGGTGCGGGCGGCGGCGTCGACGGAGAGGACGCCGCCCAGGCCGCTGACGTCCAGCCCGGGGCTGGCGGTGGCCGAACGGGGACGGAACAGATTGGAGGTGCGTTTGGCGAGACGCACGGGTTGTCCGGGAGGCACCGCGGCATACGACCGCCGCAGCGCGTCCACCGCCAGATCATGATCACGCAGCGCGCGCATGAGATCACCTTACGCGCGAACCGGCCTGCTGGTGGGACGTCCAACTGGCCATTTCAGATCACCCTCGGGGCGACCGTCGCCGACGTCACGGACCCGCCGACCCACCACCCGCGACACCGGACGGGAACCGGCGCGGCGCGGGGCGTAGCGTGGATGACATGCCGAAAGCCGTCTGGAACGACCACGTCGTCGCCGAGAGCGACGACACCGTCCTGGTGGAGGGCAACCACTACTTCCCCCGCAACACCCTCCGCGACGACCTGATCACCGAATCGACCACCGAGACGGTCTGCCCGTGGAAGGGCACCGCCTCCTACTACAGCCTGAAGGACGGCGATCGGACCAGCGCGGACGCCGTCTGGTACTACCCGGACCCGAAGCCCGACGCGGAGCTGGTCCGCGACCGGGTGGCGTTCTGGAAGGACGTCCGGGTCGTCGACTGAGTCACCACGCCGCAGGCCGGGTGGCCTTCGGGCCACCCGGTGGGTCACCATTCCCCCATGGCCGTCCCCGATGCGCAGCACGACCCGTCCGGCACCGTGTACGGTGCCCGCCGGGCCGCCCGCCCCGGGCTGCCCCGCGACCCGCTGATGCGGTTCGCGCTGGCCGCCGGGCTGGCCGGCGTACTGCTGGGGGTCTTCTTCGCCACCGGCGTGCTCGGTGGCGGCGGCGGGCAGCCGGTGGTGCCGGCAGCCGCGCCGACACCCGCCTCGGCCGCCCCGCCGACCCCGGCGGCCACCGAGCCGGCCGCCACCACCCCGCCGCCGTCGCCGACCCCGGCGGCCACCACCCCGGCGGCGGTCGCCGGACCGACCGTGTTCCGCGCGGTCACCTCCGGCCTCTGCGTCGGCACCGACGGCGACGGCGAGACGGCCGCCGCCGAGCTGGCCGTCTGCACCGGCGGGCCGGAGCAGCAGTGGGTGGCCAACCCCGTCGCGCCGGACCTGGTGACGCTCACCAACACGGCGCACCGGCAGTGCCTGGACGTCGAGGGCGGCAGCGGCGACGACGGCGCGAAGCTCCAGCAGTTCGGCTGCCACGGGCAGGCCAACCAGCAGTGGCGACTGACTCCGGTCGGCACCGGCCCGGTCCTGCTGGTCGGCGTGCAGTCCGGCAAGTGCGCCCAGGTACGCGACGACGGCACCGGGGCCGGCGACGACCTGGTGCAGGCCACCTGCACCGGCGCGGCCGGCCAGCAGTGGACCGTCGGCTGACCGGTCAGCCCCGGTAGCTCCACCCCGGGGCGGCGGGGGCCGGCACCGGGGCCGGCGTGGGCACCGGCTGCCGGCGACGCAGCCGCAGCGACAGCAACGCCGCGCCGATCGACAGCGCCCCGGCGACGTACCAGGCCAGCGCGTAGTCGCCGAGCTGGTCCCGGACCAGGCCGGCACCGGTCGCGGCGGCAGCCGCGCCGAACTGGTGGGCGGCGAAGACCCAGCCGAAGACCACCGCCGCCGAGGTGCCGAAGTACTCCCGGCACAACGCCACCGTCGGCGGCACGGTCGCCACCCAGTCCAGGCCGTAGAAGACGATGAAGAGCAGCATGCTCGGCTCGGCGGTGCCGGCGAAGAGGCCGGGCAGCACCAGCAGCGACAGGCCACGCAGCCCGTAGTAGGCGGCGAGCAGCAGCCGGCTGTCCACCCGGTCGGTGAGCCAGCCCGAGGCGATGGTGCCGACGATGTCGAAGAGCCCGACCAGGGCGAGCAGGCCCGCCGCGGTGGTCTCCGGCATCCCGTGATCGTGGGCGGCCGGCACGAAGTGGGTGCCGACCAGGCCGTTGGTGGTCGCGCCGCAGATCGCGAAGCCCCCGGCGAGCAGCCAGAACGGGCGGGTCCGGGCGGCGGTGGCGAGCGCGCCGACGGCGCGGCCGGCCGCCCCGCCAGCCGGCCGGGCCGGCGGCGTCACCTCGGTCGCCCCGTAGGCGGGCAGGCCCAGGTCCGCCGGATGTTCCCGGAGCAGCCAGACCACCAGCGGTACGACCGCCAGCGCGGCCCCGGCCACGACCAGTGCCGCCGTACGCCAGCCGTGGTCGCGGACCAGCACGGCCAGCAGCGGCAGGAAGACGAGCTGGCCGGCCGCCCCACCGGCGGTGAGCACCCCGGTGACCAGCCCCCGCCGGTGGACGAACCAGCGCCCGGTGACGGTGGCCACGAAGGCCAGCGCCATCGACCCGGTGCCCAGCCCGACCAGGACACCCCAGCACAGGATCAACTGCCAGCTCGCCGTCATGAGGACGGTGAGCCCGCTGCCGAGCGCCACCAGCGCCAGCGCGCCGGCCACCACCCGGCGGATGCCGAACCGGTCCATCAGCGCGGCGGCGAACGGCGCGGTCAGGCCGTAGAGCAGCAGGTTGACCGAGACGGCGGCGGAGATGGTGGCCAGCGGCCAGTGGAACTCGGCGTGCAGCGGGTGCAGCAGCACCGACGGGGTGGCACGGAAACCGGCCGCGCCGACCAGCGCGACGAAGGCGACGGCGGCCACGGTCCAGGCCGGGTGGAGGCGACGGGGTCGGGTCACGCTCCGAGTCTCGGCGGCGGGTGCCCGTCGGACGAGTGGCCGGAAAGCCATCGTACGCAATAATCGGGCCATGACCGCCGTCCCGCACCGGATCGCCGTGCTCGCCCTCGACGAGGTGGTCGGCCTCGACCTGGGCACCCCGGCCCAGGTCTTCGGCACCGCCCGCACCGACGACCGGCGATCGCTCTACACCGTCGACACCTGCACGCCCGGTGGCCGCCCGGTCCGCAGCACCGCCGGCTTCCGGGTCCTCCCCGACCACGACCTCGATCTGCTGGCCACCGCCGACACGGTGGTGGTGCCCGGCCTGCACGGCGGCCCGCCGATGACGGACGGGACGGTCGAGCCGGCGGTGGCCGGGGCGCTCCGGTCCGCCCACCGGCGGGGCGCCCGGGTCATGTCGATCTGCACCGGCGCGTTCGTGCTCGCCGCCGCCGGGCTGCTCGACGGTCACCGGGCCACCACCCACTGGGCGTACGCGGACCGCTTCCGCCGGCTGTTCCCGGACGTCGACCTCGACCCGGACGTGCTCTTCATCGACTCCGACCGGGTGCTCACCTCGGCCGGGGTGGCCGCCGGGATCGACCTCTGCCTGCACGTCATCCGCACCGACCACGGCAGCGAGGTGGCCAACCGGTCCGCCCGGCGCTGCGTGATGCCGCCGTGGCGGGACGGCGGCCAGGCCCAGTACATCGAACGGCCGGTGCCCCGGACCCCGGCCAGCGGCACCGCGGCCACCCGGGAGTGGGCCCGGCAGCGGCTGCACGAACCGGTGGCGCTGCGGGAGCTGGCCGCGCACGCCCGGATGAGCGTCCGCACCTTCACCCGGCACTTCCGCTCGGAGACCGGGCTGAGTCCGGCGCAGTGGCTGCTCCGGCAGCGCACCGACCACGCCCGGCTGCTGCTGGAGACCACCGACCTGAGCGTCGACCAGGTGGCCCGCCAGGCCGGCTTCGGCACCACCGCCGCCCTGCGCCAGCACCTGCACACCCGGATCGGGGTGTCCCCGTCCGCCTACCGCCGCACCTTCCGCCACACCCCTGACGTGGTACGCCACCCCGACGCCTAGCGAGTCGCGGCGAGGCCGGGCGGGGCGGGTGGGCTGTCAGGCGGGTGGGCTGTCAGGCGGGCTGGGGGTGGTCACGGAGCGTCCGTAGCTGCGCCAGGTGCTTGGGCAGGTGCACGCGGGTGTGCAGGTCGAGCGTGCGGGACCAGGGCAGCGATTCGTCGACGACCAGGTCGAAGCCCTCACGCAGGTGCGTCTCGACGGGAGTGTCGGCGGCCGGGCCGAGCCGGTCGACCAGCGCGCAGAGCCGCTGGCTGGTGGCCCGCAGCAGGGTGGCCAGCCCGGGCAGCCCGCCGCACTCGGCGATCAGGACGTCCAGCTCCGGCCGGTGCACGCCGGCCAGGTCGTAGAAGGCGAACGGCGACCCGGCCAGCACCGCCTCGGTGGTCTCGGCCATCAGCTCGTCGTTGGCGACCAGGTGCGCCACGATCTGCTCCGCGCTCCACTCCCCCGGCCCGGCCGCCCCGAACCCGCCCGCCTCCAGCTCGGCGAGGACCTCCCGATAGACCCCCCGCAACCCCCCGCTCTCCACACCCTCAGTCAACCCCGCACCGCGCCGTCGACCAGCACGTTATCGTGCCCGGATCACCCGGACGGGCGGCTTTCGTCCCACCCCACCGCCGGGGGTGGGTCAGTGGCGGCCGTGGCGGGAGCGGAGGTAGTCGGAGACCACGTACTCGCCGAGGTCGTCCAGGTCGGGGGTGAAGAGGCGGCCGTGGGAGCGGCGGGCGACGGCGTCCATGAAACGCCGCAGGCCGGGGTCGTCGCCGAGCAGGAACAGGTTGAGCGTGGCACCGGCCCGGGTCAGCCGGTCCACCTCGCGGATGGTCGCCTCGACCGTCTCGCGCAGCGGCGGCCAGTGGAAGTACGCCTGCCCGTCGTCCGGGTCGAGGTGGGCGGTCGGCTCGCCGTCGGTCACCACCAGCACCACCGGCTCCGCCCCCGGGTGACGGCGCAGGTGCCGGCCGGCCAGCCGCAGCGCGTGCTGGAGGTTGGTGCCCTGCTGCATGTCCGGCTCCACCGCCGCCAGCTCCTGCTGGGTCAACGGCATCGCCTCCCGGCCGAACCCGACGATCTGCAACGCGTCCTGCGGGAACCGGGTCGCCATCAGGTGGGACAGCGCCAGCGCCGTCTGCTTCATCGGCCCCCACCGGCCCTGCGAGATCATCGAGTACGACAGGTCGACGCAGAGCGCCACCGCCGCCGACGCCCGACGCTCGGTCTCCACCACCTCGAAGTCGTCGACGGTGAGCTGCACCGGCACGGTGGGCCCGGCCCGGCGGACCGCCCGGGTGAGGGTGCGCACCACGTCCAGCGGCTGCTCGTCGCCGTACTCCCATGGCCGGCTTGCCCCGCTGACCTCGCCGGCCGCCCCGGCGGAGCGCAGGTCGTGCTGGCCGCGTGGGCCGGCCGTCAGGTCGGCGAAGACCCGGCGCAGCGCGGTGCCGGCGAGCCGGCGCAGCGCCTTCGGGCTGAGCGTCAGCCCGTCGGCGTCCCGGCTCACCCAGCCCTGCCGGCGCAGCTCGCGTTCCAGCTCCCGCAGCCGGCGCACGTCGTCGGCCGCGTCCCGGCCCAGCGTCCGGGCCACCGCGTCGACGTCGACGTCGTCCAGGGTGGCGCCCGGATGCTCCTGGTCGAGGGAGTCCAACAGCTCGTCCAGCTCGGCGATCTCGTCCAGCGCCCCGGCCGCCTCGCCGTAGCCCAACGGCCGGTCGCCCCGGACCCGCTCGCCGCGCTGCCAGTCGAGGTCGGGGCGCAGGGCCCGCAGGTGGGCGTCGAGCGCGGACAGCTCGCCGGACAGCCGGTCGCCGAGCGACTGGCGCATCAGCCCGGACAGCTCCTCGCGCTGCCGGTCCGACAGCGACCGCATCAGCCGCTCACCGGCGGCCGACCGGCGGGCCAGCACGTCGACCAGCTCGTCGACGTCGTTCGGCCGCTCCGGGAAGAACTCGCCGTGCCGGCGCATGAACTCGGCGAACGCGTCGGTGGTGTCCTCCGACCGGGCGTGCCGGGCCAGCAGGTCGTTGAGGTCGCGCATCATCTCGGCGAGCTGCCGCTGCACCTGCGGGTCACCGGCCGCCCGGGCGGCGTCCCGCAGCCCGGCGAACCGCTGCTCCAGCACCTCGCCGCGCAGCCCGTCGAGGATCCGCTGGTACGTCTGCCGGGCCTCGTCGCTGGTCCACCGGTACTCGGCCAGCTCCCGCACCGCGCGGGCGGTGGACCGGGGCAGGTTGTCCAGCACCGCCTCGGCGAACCGCGCGTCGTCGTCGGCGCGCCCGCGCAGCGCGTCCCGCTCGGCGGCGAGGGCCTGGTCGAGCAGCGCCCGGGAACGGGTCACCGGGCCGTCCAGGTCGCCCCGGCGCAGCGCCTCCCGACGCAGCCGCCGGGCCCGGGCGGCCAGGTCGTCCAGGCCGCCCCGGCCCGCCGGGCCGCGCCGCAGCAGGTCGCGCAGCGCCTCCCGCAGGCTGCCGCCGGCCAGCACCTCCGCGCCGACGGCGTCCACCGCGGCGCGCACGTCGTACGGCGGGGCGAGCGGGTCGGGGCCGCCGCGCCACTGGCCGTACCGGAACCGGTTGCCGGCCATGGTCAGTCCCGGCCGCCGTAGACGGTCCGGCCCGACTCGGTGACGTCCTTGCCGAGCCGGCGGGTCAGGTGCAGCCCCTCCAGCACGAACTCCACCCCGGCGGCGGCCTGCTCCGGGGTGGGCGCGTCGCCCATCCCGAGCCGGTCCAGCACCTTGGCCAGGCCCGGCACGGTGCCGACCTGACGCAGCAGCTCCGCCGAGGAGACCAGCTCACCGGTCTCGACGACGGTGTCCTCGGCGACCAGGTCGGTGAAGCCGGAGAGGTCCAGCCCGGCCAGCCGGGCCCGGAACGTCTCGGCGGTGGCGGTCCGCAGCAGGTGGGCCAGGATCTCGATCTCCCGCCCCTCCTCGCCGCTCTCGAACTCGACCTTGCCGCGCAGGGTGGAGGTCACCGACACCGCGTCACCGACCCGGGCCACCGGCGCCTCCGGGCGTACCGTGGCGTCGCCGGCACCGGATCCCCCGCCGGCGGCCGGCGACGCGGCGGAGCCGGCGGCCAGTAGGCCGGAGCGGCGCAGCGCGGCGGCGGCGACCGTCTCGGCGGCGGCGATCGCGAACCGGGCCGAGACCCCGGAGCGGGGGTCCACCGAGGACGACTCGCGCACCGCCCGGGCGAACCGGGCCAGCACCTCCAGCACGTGCTCCGGCACCTCGGCGACCAGCTCGGACTCCTGCCGGACCAGGGCCAGCTCCAGGTCCAGATCGGTCGGGTAGTGGGTACGGACCTCCGCGCCGAACCGGTCCTTCAGCGGGGTGATGATCCGGCCCCGGTTGGTGTAGTCCTCCGGGTTGGCGCTGGCCACCAGGAACAGGTCCAGCGGCAGCCGCAACTGGTAGCCACGGACCTGGATGTCCCGCTCCTCCAGCACGTTGAGCAGCGCCACCTGTATCCGCTCGGCCAGATCGGGCAGCTCGTTGACCGCGAAGATCCCCCGGTTGGTGCGCGGCACCAGCCCGAAGTGGATCGTCTCCGGGTCGCCGAGGGTACGGCCCTGGGCGATCCGGATCGGGTCGACGTCGCCGATCAGGTCGCCGACGCTGGTGTCCGGGGTGGCCAGTTTCTCGCCGTACCGCATCGACCGGTGCAGCCAGCCGACCGGCAGGTCGTCGCCGGCGGAGTCGGCCAGCGCGCGGGCGGCCGGGGTGAGCGGGTGCAGCGGGTGTTCGTTGAGCACCGACCCGGCGATCACCGGGGTCCACTCGTCCAGCAGCGCCACCAGCGAGCGGATCAGCCGGGTCTTGCCCTGGCCGCGCTCGCCGAGCAGCACCATGTCGTGGCCGGCGAGCAGCGCCCGCTCGACCTCGGGCAGCACGGTGTCGTCGTAGCCGACGATGCCGGGGAAGCGGTCCTCGCCGGTCCGCATCCGGGCCAGCAGGTTGGCACGGAGTTCCTGCTTGACGGTCCGGTACCGGTGCCCGGCGGCGCGCAGCGCGCCGAGCGTGCCCGGCAGGTCGGCGGGCGGGACCGGGGGAACCTGGTTGGGCGCAGTCACCCGACCCACGCTAGCGCGGCCCGGCACGCCGCCGCTCCCGCTTTCAGCGGTGCTCCGCCACGTACCGCTGCGGGTCCTTGTCGGCGAAGCGGAGGTTCCGGCCGTTCTTGTGCTCGCCGTAGAAGGTCAGCCAGCGGGCGCCCAGCTCGGCGCGGAGTTCGACGGCGGCGTGCCGGCGGAAGTCGGGCAGCGCCTCGTCCTCCTCCTCGGCCAGGTGTTCGCTGTTCTCCCGGCGGGCCTTCCACACCGCCGCCCACCACTCGTCCGAGCCGACCGGGTGCAGCTTCGACTCGGCGATCGCGTCGCGGATCTTGTTGTGGTCGCCGATGGCGTCCTCGGTCTCCTCCGCGCCGTCGTCGCCGTGCCGCACCAGATGCGGGTAGAGGATCGTCTCCTCCGCCTCGGCGTGGATGTCGAGGTGCAGGGCGAGCGCCTCCCAGATCGCCAGCCGCTCGGCGTCGTCGCGGGCGTCGTCGAGCCGGGCGAAGCCGCGCCGGAAGGCGGCGTGGTCGTCCAGGATCAGCGCGGTGATGTCGTCCATGGTCGGCTCACTTCCCCGCGCGGGCGCGGATCAGCCTCGGCACCGCCGCCAGGCCGGTGACCGGCCGGAACTGGCGGGCGGCGGTGGCGAGGGCGGCGTACTCGGTGTCGGTCAGGTCGATCTCGGCGGCGGCGGCGTTGCGCTCCATCTGCTCCACCCCGGACGCGCCGGGGATGGCCACCACGTTGGGGTGGCGCAGCAGGTAGGCCAGGGCGATCTGGCTGGGGGTGGCGTCGTGCGCCTCAGCCACCTCGCGCAGCGTGGTGATCAGCGCGGTGCCGCGGGCCAGGTTCTCCGGCAGGAAGAACGGGTTGGCCCGGCGGACGGCCCCGGTCGGCGGGTTCCTCGCGTCGTACCGGCCGGAGAGGAATCCCTGGGCGAGCGGGCTGTACGCGATGACCAGACGGCCGGCCTGCTGCGCGTACGGGATCAGCTCCTCCTCGGCGGCGCGGTCGGCCATGCTGTAGCGGACCTGGTTGCTCAGCACCCGGCGGCCCAGGGCGGCCTCGGCGAAGCGCCAGCGGCGCAGGCTGTAGTTGCTCACCCCCACCTCGGCGACCAGGCCGACGTCCTGCAGGGCCCGCATGCCCCGCATGGTGGTGGTGTCGGCGACCACCGGGTTGGGCTGGTGCACCTGGTAGAGGTCGATGGTACGGACGCCGAGCCGGGCCGCCGAGGCGACCGCCCGTTGCTGCACCACCGGGGCGAGCGGCAGCACCGGGAGTATCTTGCTGGCCACCACGACCCGGTCCCGGTCGGCGCCGAGCGCCTGGCCGAGGATCCGCTCGCTGCGGCCGAGGCCGTAGACCTCGGCGGTGTCGAAGAGGGTCACCCCGAGGTCGAGCGCCCGGCGGACGATGTCGGCCGCCCGCCGCTCGTAGTCGGGGCCGTAGCCCCACTCCCTCGACCCGAACTGCCAGGTGCCGAGACCGATCTTGGAGATGGGCTTGGGAGTGTCGAGCGGGACGAAGCGCATGCGGTCGAAGCTACCCCGCCCGGCGGGCCGGCACGCCCGTTCCGGGCAGGCCGCCAACTTGACAAAGATATTCGGAATGATCGATGGTGGGAGCGCTTCCAACCCCACCGCACCGGGAGCCCCGATGAACCGTCCCCGTACCCGGTGGCTGGCCACGGCCGCCGCCCTCCTGCTGCTCACCCCGCTGTTCGCCGGGCCGCTGCATCCGGCCGCAGCCGCCCCGCCAACCGTCTACGAGGCCGAGACCGGCACCCTGACCGGCGTCACCGTCGACACCGCCGCCAGCGGCTACACCGGCACCGGCTACGTCACCGGCTTCGACGCCGCCGACGACAGCGTCACCATCGCGATCCCCAACTCCCCCGGCGGACTGCACGAGCTGGCCGTGGTCTACCGCGCCCCGAACGGGCAGAAGACCGCGTCCCTGCTGCTCAACGGCGCCGGCAACGGCGACGTGGTGCTGGCCGCCAGCACCACCTGGGCCACCGCGCCGGCCGGGAAGGTGCTGCTGCGACCCGGCGGCAACACCGTCACCATCCGCAGCAACTGGGGCTGGTACGACATCGACGCGATCCGGCTCACCCCGGTCGCCGCCCCGCCCCCGCACCAGGTCACCGCCGTCCCGGTCAACCCGAACGCCGACCCGCCGGCCCGGGCCCTGCTGCGCTACCTCACCGCGCACTACGGCACCGACGTCCTCTCCGGCCAGCAGGACATGAGCGGCATCCGCTGGCTGGAACAGAACGTCGGCAAGGCCCCCGCCATCGCCGGGCTCGACCTGATGGACTACTCGCCCAGCCGGGTCGAACGCGGCACCTCCTCCACCGAGGTGGAGAACGCGCTGGCCTGGGACGCCCGGGGCGGCATCGTCACCCTCTGCTGGCACTGGAACGCCCCCAGCGGCCTGATCGACACCCCCGGCAAGGAGTGGTGGCGCGGCTTCTACACCGACGCCACCACCTTCGACGTGGCCAAGGCGATGGCCGACCCGGCCTCCGCCGAGTACCGGCTGCTGGTACGGGACATCGACGCGATCGCCGTCCAGCTCAAGCGGCTGCGCGACGCCGGGGTGCCGGTGCTCTGGCGGCCGTTGCACGAGGCCGAGGGCGGCTGGTTCTGGTGGGGCGCCAGGGGCCCCGGCCCGGCCAAGGCGCTCTACCGGCTGATGTACGACCGGCTCACCAACCACCACCAGCTCACCAACCTGATCTGGGTGTGGAACTCGGTCTCCCCCGACTGGTACCCCGGCGCGGACGTGGTGGACGTGCTCAGCGTCGACTCGTACCCGGCCGCCGGCGACCACAGCCCGGTCAGCGCCTCGTACGACAAGCTGGTCGCCCTCGGCGCGGACCGCAAGCTGGTCGCACTCGGCGAGGTGGGCTCGATTCCCGACCCGGAGCTGACCCGGGCCTACCGGGCGGACTGGAGCTGGTTCGTCACCTGGTCCGGCGACTTCCTCACCGACGGGCAGTCGAACTCGTCGGACTTCCTGCGCCGGATCTACCGGGACGACCCGCACGTGCTCACCCTCGACGAGCTGGGCGCCTGGAAGCAGACCGGCCCCAGCCCCACCCCGACGCCCACCGGCCCGACCCCGACACCCACCGGCCCGACCCCGAGCCCCACGCCCACCGGCCCCAGCCCCACCCCGACCCCGACGCCCAGCACCGGCGGCTGCACGGCCACCTGGAAGCTGGTCAACCAGTGGCCCGGCGGATTCCAGGCCGAGGTGACCGTGCGCAACGGCGGCCCGACCACCCTGACCGGCTGGACGGTCCGCTGGACGTTCGCCACCGGCCAGGCGGTCAGCAGCGCCTGGAACACCACGCTGACCAGCGCGGGCACCGCCGTCACCGCCCGCAACGCCGGCTGGAACGGCACCCTGACCGCCGGCGCGAGCACCACCCTCGGCCTGACCGGCACCGGCCCGGCCACCCCCGCGCCCACCCCCACCTGCACCGCGTCCTGAACCCCTTGCCGGCCCGGTGCGGCGCACCCCGCCCCGGGCCGGCAAGGCCGGACCGGACCGGAGCCGAGGCGGACGCACGGCCAGCCGGCCGGGCGGCGACGCTAGGGTCAGGGTCGTGACCTACCTCGCCGCGGACGACCGCTACGACCAGATGACCTACCGACGCAGCGGGCACAGCGGCCTGCGACTGCCCGCCATCTCGCTCGGGCTGTGGCACAACTTCGGCCCGGACCGGCCGTTCGAGCGGCAGCGCGAGATCGTCCGCCGGGCGTTCGACCTGGGCATCACCCACTTCGACCTGGCCAACAACTACGGCCCGCCGCCGGGCGCCGCCGAGGAGGCGTTCGGCCGGATGCTCGCCACCGACCTCAAGCCGTACCGGGACGAACTGGTGGTGTCCAGCAAGGCCGGCTACCTGATGTGGCCCGGCCCGTACGGCGAGTGGGGCTCCCGCAAGTCCCTGATCTCCTCACTGGACCAGTCGCTGCGCCGGCTCGGCCTCGACTACGTCGACATCTTCTACTCGCACCGGTTCGACCCGGACACCCCGCTGGAGGAGACGATGGGCGCGCTGGACGCCATCGTCCGCTCCGGCCGGGCGCTCTACGTCGGCATCTCCAACTACGACTCGGAGCAGACCGCCCGGGCCGCGGCGATCCTGCGCGACCTGGGTACCCCGCTGCTGATCAACCAGCCGTCGTACTCGATGCTCAACCGCTGGACGGAGGCCGACGGCCTGCTCGACACGCTGGCCGAGGTCGGGGCGGGCTGCATCGCGTACAGCCCGCTGGCCCAGGGGCTGCTCACCGACCGTTACCTCGGTGGCATCCCGGCGGACTCCCGGGTACGCACCAGCGTCTTCCTCGACGAGAGCGACGTCACCGACGAGAAGCTGGCCACCATCCGGGGGCTGGGCCGGGTGGCCGAGGACCGGGGGCAGTCGCTGGCCCAGCTCGCCCTCGCCTGGGCGCTGCGCGACCCCCGGATGACCAGCCTGATCATCGGCGCGAGCAGCGTGGCGCAGTTGGCGGGCAACGTCGCCGCGGTGCGCAACCTGGACTTCGCCGCCGACGAGCTGACCGAGATCGACCGCCTGCTCGGCTGACGCGCCGCGCCGGTCGTCACCAGATCCGGCGGCGACCGGCGCGGTGGTTGCGTACCCCGCAGGGACGACCCGGCGGAACGGTGGCGGGCCGACGCCGCCGGGTCGCCACCGTCACCACCACCAGGACGGCCACCGCCGCCACCACGCCGAGCACCAGACGGAGACTGCCACCGCCGATCCGGGTCACCGACGCCACCGGTACGCCGGCACTCTCCACCGGTGCCGACAACGCGGACCCGGCCGCCGCCGGTGCTGCCCCGGCGGCGGTGGCCGGGCCGGCACCGGTCGGGGTGGCGGCCCGCGCCCCGGCCTCCCGGAACACCACGTCCGAGCAGGAGTAGTAGGTGTCCGGGGTGTCGGAGTTCTGCCACACCGTGTAGATCAGGTGCCGCCCGGTCAGCCCCGTGGGCAGCCGCCCGGGGAGCCGGTACGACCCGTCGCGCAGCGGCGGGTCGGTCACCGTCAGGAACGGGCGCGCCGCGAGGTCGGCCCAGCCGAGCCGGCTACGCGGGTCGTACCCCGTCCGGGTGGCGTAGAGCCGGAAGGTGCCCCGGTGCGGGATGGTTCCCCGGTAGCGGAAGGTGAACTTCGCCCCGGCGGTCAGCTCCGTCGCCGGCCAGTCCGCGCGCGGCAGGTTCAACCCCTGGTACGCGGAGAGCCCACCGCTGCACAGCTCCCCGTCGGGGATGCGCTCCCGGTCCCGGCCGTCGACACCGGAGACCCGGATGTTGTCCCACTCCCGCAGCGCCGCACCGGCCGAGACGGCCGCCCGGCAGGCCGGTGACGAGGCGTGCGGACCTTCCGGACCGCAGGCCGCCGAACGGCTCAGCGGACTGGTCGGCGCGCCGTGCGCGGCGGCGGGTACACCGGTGAGCAGCACGGTCGCGGCGACGGCCGCGAGGGTGGCGAGCGTTCGGCGTGCGGTCATCTCGTGGACCTCCCGCCACAGGTACGGACGCGGGCCGGTAAAGGTTCGACCGTGGGGCGGACCGGCCGCGAACTTGTCGGTCTTCCGTCGTGGTGTCGGGGCCGCCCACCCGCGTCGCGGTCACAGACTGTTTCCACTGGGCGGATTCGCCCGACGGCGGACGTTTCCGGCTGAGGGGCCGGCGCGGGGCGGCGGACGACGGTCGCTTCGCTCTACAGTGACCGCACTTTCCAGGATCAAGGAGCGCGCCGTGTCAGAGCCGCCACCGACGCCAGACTCTCCCGGGGCCACCACACCGCCGCCCGGGACGCCCCCCGCCGACGGCACGCCGTACCTGTTGGCGGTGCCGACCATCGACGGGATGACTCCCCTGGTGTGGCCCGGCGGGGACGACGAACCCGCCTGGGCCATCCCGGTCCGGGTCCCGGCCGGCACCCTCGGCTACGCGCTCTTCCTGCCCCTGGTGCCGGCCGACGACCCCACCGCCGGCGGCGCGGCCGGCCCCACCCCGGCCGGCCCGACCCGGACCGCCGACCTGCCCGAGCCGCCCGGACCGACTCCGGCCCCGGGACGCCCCACCGGGCCCGCCGTGGCGGACACCGGCCACGCGGCGACCCCCACCGAGCGGACCGACCCGGATGCGCCCCGGACCGCTCCCGCCGGGACGGCCGCTCCGGCGGCCGGCGCGGCGGGGCAGCCGACCACGATCCCGTCCCCCCGCACCGGCGCCGGACCGGCCGCTGTCGACCCGGCCCCGGCCGCGCCGACCGGCCCCGGAGCGAAGCCCGCCGCACCGGCCGGCCCCGGCGCCACGCCCGCCGCACCGGCCGGGTCCGCGCCGCTGCCCGGCCGGCCGCCGGCAGCGCACTGGGGCGGCCCGCCGGTCACCTGGACCCCGGGCCCTGCGCAGCCGTCGTTCCTCAGCACCCGCTGGCCGGGTCCCCGGCCCGGCACCGGCTGGGCGGTACCGGCCGCGGTCCTGGCCGGCGCGCTGGGCGTGGCGTTCTTCGTCCCGCTCAGCCGCACCGGCATCGGCTGGTTCCTCGGCTGGCTGATCCTCACCGTCGGGGTGGTCGCCGCCGTCCGGCCGAGCGCCGGCGCGCTGCCCCGCACCGACCGGCTGATCCGGGGCGGCTGGGCGGTGGCCGCCCTGGCGTTGCTGTCCGTGCTCGCCTTCCGCAACGCCTGGTGGCTGGTGACGTTCTGCGTGCTGGGGGCGTTGGGCTGCGCGGCGCTGGCCATCGTGGGTGGGCGACAGGTCCGTTCGATCCTGTTCAGCATGGTCGCGGCCCCGTTCGCGGCGCTGCGGGGGCTGCCCTGGGTACGCCGGCACGTCACGTCGTCCGGTGCCGGCGGGACGGTCCGTCGGGTCGCCGGGTCGGTCGTCGCCACCGTCGTGGTGCTACTCGTCTTCGGACCGCTCCTGTCCTCCGCCGACGCCGCCTTCTCCCAGTTCCTCGGGGCGATCGTGCCCGAGATCAACCTCGGCACGGTGTTCCGCTGGATCTTCCTGGCCGCCCTGGGCGGCCTGATCGCGGTCGCCGCCACCTACACCCTGGCCGCGCCGCCGGACCTGTCGACCGTCGACCGGGAGGGCCGGCGGCGACTGGGCACCCTGGAGTGGGCGCCGGCCATCGCCGCCCTGACGGTGCTCTTCGTCGGCTTCGTCGCGGTGCAGTTCACCGTGCTCTTCGGCGGCCAGCGGCACGTCCTGCGCACCGCCGGCCTGAGCTACGCCGAGTACGCGCGCAGCGGGTTCTGGCAGTTGGTGGTGGTGACCCTGCTGACCCTGGCGGTGCTCGGTGGGGTCAGCCGCTGGGCACGGCGGGAGACGCCGGCCGAACGCACCCTGCTGCGGATCCTGCTCGGGCTGCTCAGCGCGCTCAGCGTGGTGATCGTGATTTCGGCGCTGTCCCGGCTGTACACGTACCAGAAGGTGTACAGCTTCACTGGCGAGCGGATCTTCGTGATGGCCTTCGAGCTGCTGCTCGGCGCGGTCTTCCTGATGCTCCTGGCCGCCGGCCTGCGCTGGCGGGGACGGTGGATCCCCGGGGCCACCGTCGGTCTGGCCGTGGTGATGCTGCTCAGCCTGGCCGTGCTCAACCCCGAGGACTACGCCGCCCGCCGCAACATCGCCCGGTACGAGCAGACCGGCAAGATCGACGCCTGGTACCTGCGGGCGCTCTCCGCCGACGCCACGCCCGCCCTGGCCGGACTGCCGGACCGGGTCCGCCGCTGCACGCTGAGCTGGATCGACGACGACCTCGCCGAGCCGGACCCGTGGTACGCCTGGAACCTGGGCCGCACCCGGGCCCGCGCGGAGCTGGACCGGCTGGGCCCGCGCGCGATCGGCGGGCAGAAGGACTGCAAGGCCGCCGACCAGTTCGACCTGCCGAAGACCCGTCGTACCCCGCGCTGACCCGTCGGGGGGCGGGCCCCCGGCGGGGGGGGCCCCCCCCGCGGGGGGGGGGGGGGCGGGGGCCCCCGCCCCCCCCCGGGTGGGGGACGCCCGCCCCCCCGGCCACCCGCGGAGGAACCCAGGCCCCCCCCCCCCCCCCCCCCCCCCCCCCCCCCCCCGCCCCCGCCCCGCCCCCCCCCCCCCGGGCCCCCCCCCCGCCCCCCCCCCCCCCCCCCCCACGGCCGGCGTCAGTCGACGAGGACCTGCAGCAGCACGGTGATGGTCAGCGCGACCAGCACGTCCACCGTCTGACTCAACATGGCCACCCGCCACCACCGCGAGCGTGGATTCCACCGCCCTTCGAGCAGGTGGTACGCCAGGATCGCCTTGAGGCCGTGCAGGCAGGCCATCCAGAACGTGAAGAACCCGACCCCCCAGAGGATCGGCACCGCGACCGACTGGCCCAGCCCGACCCGGGACAGCAGGAAGGACCCGGCCAGCGCGAGGGGGAGCAGCACGGCCAGGGTGACCCCCCACAGGGCGGCCCGGGCCAGGTGCCGGTCGGTCAGGTCGAGGTCGTCGTCGGCCGTGACGTTGAGCTGGGCACGCAGGTTCGCGGCACGCTCCTGCGGCGTGTCCCCCTCCACCCCGAGCGCGGCGGCTGCCGGCCTGGCGAGAAGCCGGGCCGGCAGCGACAGCAGATCCATTCGGTACCCCGTCCCTAGTAGATCCAGCTCGCCCGGCGCTTGCACGACCGGTGGTACTTGCAGGCGGTGTAGCTGACCGCCGCCGGGTAGGCGTACCGCCGGTCCGCCCGGCCCCAGCGGTTCGACGACCGCCAGTGCTGCTTCGACGACGACTGCGACCGGTGCATGCGGTTCAGGTGGGCGCGTTTCGCCTTACGGGCGCCACGCTGGTACTTGAACTTGCTGACGCCCCGGCCCAGCTTCCTCGCCTTGGACCCGGCCTGGAGGGCCCGGACGCCCCGGAAGGCGCTGCCGCCGCCGGGAATCGCGCCCAGCAGGTCGAAGGCCGCCGCGCCGTACCGCTTGGCCCGGATGTTGTTGTAGGCCGAGTAGGCCGAGAAGCCCACCGCCAGCACACCGAAGGCCACATTGAACGGCGGCGGCGTGAACATGGACAGCGTACCCGCGACCAGCGCCGGGTTGTTCCGGACGAAGCTGGCCGCGCCCTTGACCGCCCGCTTGATCCGGCCCCACAGCTTGCCGTCGAGGTCGGCGCAGTTGACCGGGTCACCGGAGCAGTAGTCGTAGGGGTTGGCGTTGCCGCCGTCCACCGGGTCGGCCTGGAGGAACCGGCCCAACGCCGGCGAGTACAACCGCACCCCCATCTGGACCACGCCGCCGAACGCCTCACTCGACCGCTGCTTGGCGCCCAGCCAGCCGTACCGCTCGTCGTTCTGCCCCTCGGCCCGCACCCCGAACTCGTCGTAGTCGTGCAGCTCGGGCTCGGTCATCGCCGGGTCGATGGTGGCGGCCACGTCGCCGTGCAGGTTGCCCAGTTGCAGCCGCACGTCGCCGGTCGCGGACGTGGTGGCGACCAGGTCACCGTCCGGGCCGGTGACCATGCGGGTGACGACGCCCTCGGCGTCCTCGCCGATCCAGTGCGGCTCGTCGGTCTCGTCACCGTAGTGGTTCAGCCTCGACGTGGAGGGCGTCCACGCCCCGTCGACCAGCGTCTCGGTGCTGAAACCGCGCGCCCGTAGCGCCGGGTCCAGGGTCCACCGCTGCCGCGCGTCCGCCAGCGTCTGGCCCTGGACCAGGTCGTTGACGAAGTAGCTGTGGGACAGCCCGCCCGGCAGGCCGGTGGTACGGCCGAAGGCGTCGTAGCGGTAGCCGGCGTCGGTGAGCCGGTCCGCCGAGTCGTACGTGTGCTGCTCGGTGGTCGACGCGGTGGTGTCCTGGCAGCCGCCGTCCGCGCCGGGCTGGAACGTCGCGCGGGCGGTCCGGTTGGTCCGGGCGTCGTAGCCGTACGTCCTGGTGACGCAGCCGGCATCGCCGTCGGTGGCCCGCTCGGAGCGCACCAGCCGTCCCAGCCGGTCGTACGAGTAGGCCACCCGGCCACCGGTGTAGTCGTTGAGCACGGTCTGCCCCGCGCTGTTCTCCACCACCGCCTCGGAGTAGATCACCGCACCGTCGGAGTCGCGGGTGTAGACCCGCTCCACCGGCTGCTGGTTGGCATCGAGTCGGTCGGTGCGGGTCAGGCCACCCGGGTAGGTGAGGCGGACCAGCTTCTCGTCCGCGTCGTACCCGGCGCCGAAGGTTCCGGCCACGCTGTCCGTGACGCTGGTGACCAGGCCGCGCGGCTCCGCGGCGCGGTCGTAGCCGTACGTCGTCGTGCCGGTCGGGTTGCTCATCCGGACCGGGCGGCCGAACCGGTCGTACTCGTGCGTGGTGACCCCGCCGTCGGCGTCGGTGTAGCTGCTCATCCGGCCGAGCAGGTCCCGGGTCCGGGAGATGACGGTGCCACCCGCCCGGGTCTCCGCCACCTCACCGGTCACCGGGTCGTAGCTGGTGGTCGTGGTCGGGACGGCCACCCCGTCGTCGGCGGTGATCGACGCCGAGACGATCCGCCCCGCCGCGTCGTACCCGTTGGTGGTGGTGCGGGCGGCCCCGGCGGTGCTCTCCACGGTCACCTCGGGATCGCGGAACCGGCTGTACCGGGTGACCCGGCGCACCGGCAGGTCACCGCTCATCCGGGCCGGGTCGTGCCCGGTGACGGCCCCGGCGGTCCGGCTGACGCAGGCCAGCCCGGCCCACTCCGGACGGTTGCCGCAGGCCGCGTCCTGCGGGTTGGCACCCGCCGTGTAGTACACGTTCACCCGGGTACGGGCATCGTCACCGCTGGAGTCGAAGCCCCACGAGCGCAGGCCCCGGCCGGACGCGTCGTACACGCCGGAGGCGGTGACCTGCGCGCCGCCGTCCCCGGCGTCGGCGGTCATGCTGGTGTACGTGCCCAGCTTCCAGCCGGACGTGCCCCCGTGGTGGCCGTCGAAGCCGTACCGGGTGACGCGCCGGTCGGCCTCCGGGTAGCCGTCCACCCGGGCACCCTGGGTCTCGGTGGTGACCAGGTGGTACGTCGCGCCGTCCGGCTTGCCCTCGTCGTACGCCTTGGTGCTGGCCGCCCGGCCGATGACCGTGCCCCCGGCGGGTACCGCCTCCAGCGGCCCCGCGCCATCCGGGTCGGCCAGGCCGCGTTCGAGCACCATCGTCACCGTCGGCCCGACGGACTCCACCTCGTCGGTGCCGTCGCTGCTGAACCTGCGGACCGTCGACAGGGCCAGGGCGCGGGTGGCCGGATCCGAGTCGAGCAGGCCCAGTTCGGCCAGGCTGGTCGCCGCGTCCGGCAGGGTGCCCAGCGCCAGCAGCCGGTCGGTGGCCGCCAGGGAACGGACCACGTTGCCGAACCGGTCGTACTCCTGGGTGTCGATGTGTCCGCCCGGTACCGCGGTGTTGACCTCCTGGGCGTTGGCGTTGAGGTAGTGCACGGTGGCGTACCGGTAGCCGTTGACGCCGGGCACCGACGGCGACGCGCGGTGCCGGGTGGGCGGCTCCTCCGGATGGAAGATCGCGGTCGCGTCGACCGGCAGGTCCCGCTGGCCCCAGGTCGAGATCGCGGCGTGGCTGAGGTCGTACGGGCCACCGGCCGCCTTGGTCAGCGGGACGTGGTAGACCACCCCGGCGGTGGTCTCGCCGTCGGTGACCGTCCGGCTGCCCTGCTGGAGGCCGGCCCGCCGCACCCTGGTGAGGCGGCCGCCGTTCTCGTCCCCGGCGAGCGTGGCGACCTGCGCGTCGGTCAGCGCCGTACCGTAGACCCGGACGTCGTCGATGCTCCCGGCCCACGGGTTCGTGTTGGCGCCGGCCCACTTCGCCCGGCCGACCACGTAGTTGCCGGTGGCGTTCCAGCCGCCGGTGGCCGCGGTGGTGGTCTGCGGCACGCCGTTGACGTACAGCTTCATCTTCCCGGCGGCGGTGTCGTAGACGCCCGCGAGGTGGGTCCACTGGCCCAGCACCGGCGGCAGGTTGGAGGTGGCCCGGAGCGCGCTGGAGCTGTCGGTGTCGGCCGTGGTGCGGGAGAACGCCCACCTGTTCTCCGCGGCCACGTAGTTGAGGAAGAAGCCGCTGGTGCGGCTGCCGTCCTTGGAGACGATGGTGCGGTTGACAGTGGTGTCGGTGATCCGGGCCCAGGCCGAGACGGTGTACGAGGCGGTGTTGGACAGCGCGGTGCCGGCGGCCCCGATCTGCGCGGTGCCCGTGCCGGTGAAGACCGCGGCCCGGTCACCGGGATTGCCCGGGTCGTTCGCCTCTCCCCAGGTGACGCCGGTGGCGGTGCCGTGGCGGTTCGCGCCGGAGGTGTCGGTGGCGGTGCCGTCGAGGTCCCACCGCAGGACCGCCGCGTCGACGTCGGGGTTGGCGTGGTCGAACATCCACGGCAGCTCGCCCGACGGGGTGGTCTTCGTGACCCGGCCGGCCGGGTCGTACTCGTAGGCCGTCTTCAACGCCGGTGTGACCCGGGGATCCCACACCTCGCGCAGCCGGCCGAGGTCGTCGTAGGCGTACCTGGCCACCTCGACGGCGTTGACGGCGTTCGCCTGCGGGTCCCAGTTCCACACCTGCACCGCGGACACCCGGTCGGTGTGCTCGCCGAACACCGTCTGGCTCAGTCCGGCCCCGGTGCTGGTGGCGTACACGTACTCCAGCACCTGACAACCGCGCGGCAGGGTGCCGCCGGTGCAACCGTTCGCGTCGTCCACGCCCGGCTCGACCGGGTTGACGACCTTCTTCAGCAGCAGCCGTCCGCCGCCGGTGTCGTAGACGTACTTCGTGGTGGAGTTGTCCTCACCGGTCCAGGTGCTGCTGACCGCCCACACCCCGGCCTGCTGCGTGAACTCGCTGACCGCGCCGTCGATCTCGGTGACCCGGTACGTCGAGGAGTCCGGCCGGCTCAGCACCATGCCCTCGTTGCCGGGTTCCGGGGTGAAGCTGCCGTCGGCGTTGCGGGAGAAGGTGGTCCAGCCCCCGTCGATCGTGCTGAGCTGGGCCACCGACGGCGACGGGAACGACAGGGTGGTGTAGTCGCTCTCGGCCGCGCCGCCGCTGGCTCCGCCGTTCCAGGACGGGCCGAACGGCGCGACGATCTCGGTGACCGAGATGTTGTCCCAGTAGACCTTCCGGCCGCTGCCGGTCAGGTTGCCGTTGTAGAACCGGAACAGCGCCTCGGTGGCGCCGGCCGGGACGGTCATGTCGACCGACAGCTCCTGCCAGCCCTCGGTGTACGCGGCCATCGACGACGCCACCGGGGTGTACGTGCTGCCGGTCCGGTACCAACCGACGATCCGCAGCCCGCGCTCGACGTTGTGCGGCGCGAGGGTGGTGGCGGCGGGCACGAAGATCCAACCCGTCGCCCGGTACGTCCTACCCGGTTGCATGCCCAGCCGCAGCCCACCGGTGTCACCGCCGACCGCCACGTACGTGTCGTTGGTGCTGGTGCCGGACCCGGCCGGGGTGATCTCGATCGAGTCCACCGGCGTGACGTCGCCCTGACCCCGGGCGGTCGAACGGACGGCGGTCGAGGAGGCGGGCACGGTGAAACCGGTGAGGTCGGTGGAGACCTGCTGCTGGTTGGCGGTCAGCTTCTGCGGCATCGGCAGCCAGCCGTCCGTGGTGGTCCGGGAGGACGTGGCCCGGGTGACGGTGAGCCCGAGCACGTCCACGTCGGTGGCGTTCAGGCCGAAGTCGCCGGTGAGGAGGTTGACCTCCCCCGGTCCGATCTCCTCGGTGGCGCCGCCGTCGCCGCCGGAGTCGACGGTGACCCGGACCCAGGGCGTGTCGTAGACAGGGCTCGTGGAGGTGGCCGTGTAAATGCGGGCGCGCAGCTCGACCACGCCGCCGACCGCGCCCAGGGTGTCGGAGGCGGTCCAGATCGCGTGCCCGTCGAGGGTGGCGAGGACGACCGGGGACGCGGCGGTGGCGGTGATCGGCGCACCGGTGGCGGAGGTCAGGTTCGCCGACGGCACCGGCAGGGTGGCCCCGCCCGGCCCGCGCCGGTACTCGTAGTAGGCCCGGGTGTAGCCGGCCACCGGCGTGGTGATCTGCAGCCTGGTGCGCTTGACGATGGTGGCGCCGGCCAGCGGCTGCGCGAGCGCGGCGTTGCCGGCGGAGAACGAGTAGACCTTGGCGTTGGACAGGTTGCCGGCGCGGTCCTTCGCCTGCACGGTCAGGGTGCGCTGGCCGTCCGGCGGGCTGATGCTGCGGGTGATCGCCCCGGTGGCGGCGACCGTGGTCGCGGACGCGTCGGTGTCGAGGCGGTAGACGAACGCGGCGAGGTCGTCGGTGCCCGACGCCGGCGTGAAGGTGAAGGTGTCGGACTGCCCGGCGCCGCCGTGCGGCTGACCGTCGTCGAGGTAGATCGTCGCCGACACGAACGGCACGAGCGGCTTGTCGGTGTCGACGGTCAGGTCGGTCCAGCCGGTCCACGCGCCGTCGTCGTACGGGTCCTTCGCCCGTACCCGCCACTGGTAGCCGGTCTGGTTGGCCAGGTTCGCGTTCACCTGCCAGGACGCGGTCGAGCCGTTCGTCCAGCCCGGGTTGCCGACGAGCGCACCGGAGGTGGCGACCACCGCGCTGGTGGCCTTGTTCCGCACCTCGAACTCGGCCCGCAGCGCCTGCCCGGCGTTGCCGTCGGCCAGCTTCGCGGAGAGCGTCGGGCGCACCGCGGAGGTCCGCGCTCCGGCGCCGCACGAGGAGTAGCAGGGCGCGACGGCCTGGGCGGTGGGCGTGCCCGGCGCGGCGTTGTAGGTGATGGACACGACCGGCGGGTGCGCGCCCTCGGCCGAGTCGAACTTCTTCCAGCTCTTGGAGTCGGTCTCGCTGGTGCCGCGCAGCATCACCGTGACGTCGTTCCACCTGTTGTCGGCCGCCGACTGGAGCGCCTTGCCGACCTCGACGTAGACGTAGCCGTCACCGCAGGACGAGTTGTAGCCCTTGGTCTCGGTCGAGGTGCCGACCTTCTCCCGCGCGGTCGGCTGGCTGGTCCACCGCGTCGACGAGTCCGCCCGGTCGGTGCGCCACGCCTCCCACGACGCGGCCGCGCACGAGTACGAGTGGAAGTTCCACAGCCGCAGCTTCGCCGACATGATCCGGCTGCCCCAGATCCCCGACGTGCCGAAGCGCAGGTACGACCGGGCGGTGAACGACCCGCCGTCCTGGACGTGGCCCAGCTTCAACTCGTCCGCACCGGACTGGTCGCTGGAGTAGCTGTTCTGCACGAACGCGTCGAACGCCACCGGCAGCGACGCGGGCGGGTCGATCGTCACCGGGAACGTCAGGTCCGTACGCGCGACGAAGTCCGGGTCCGCGGTCAGCTCCATCAGCGCCCGGCCGGCGCCCTTGCGGACCGTACGCAGACCGACCGGCGCCCGGTTCACCCGCTCCTGCGACCGGGGCGCCACCGTCGCGTCCCACATCTCCGGCGCCTGGGCCCGCCCCACGGCACGGCCCTTCGCGTCGGTGAACGTCAGGCCGCCCATGCCGTCGTCGGCGGCGGTCAGCTTGCCCGTCGACATCGGCAGCGTCAGCTTCGCCGCCCGCCGCAGCGCCGCCCGGTCCCTGGCCACGAAGTACTGCTCGTAGCCGGTACCGCGGGCCTTGATGACGAGGTCGACGCCGGGCATCACCTCGGGGTACGTGGCGGTGGGGCCGTCCAGCACCGGTGCCGGCAACGCGCCGGTCCAGGAGATGCTGGTCCGCTGGTCACCGCTGCCGAGCGACACCATCTCGTGCTCGCCGGACCCGGGTGCCGCACCGCTGAGCCGCAGGTTGCGGGGGTGCACCCGCGGCTCGACCGCGCCGTCGGCGGTCGGCACCAGGGTCAGGTCGACGTCCTGCCAGCCACCGCCGGACCGTACCCGCACCGGTGCGAGCGCCCGGTGCTCGGTGCGGGTGCCGTCGGGATTGACCAGGACCTGGGTGGTCTCGGTCCGCTCCCCCACGGCCTCCACCGGGCCGCCGCACAGCTTCGCGGCGACCGCCGCCGAAGCCACGTTCATCCGGTCCTGCGGACACGTCGCCCCGGCCGCCGGGGCCTGCCCGGCCGGGGCCGCCGCCGCGGTCCGGGGCGATGGGACGTCGGTCATCCCGACGACGAACGCCACGACCAGCACCAGGCTCAGCCGGCGCAGCCAGCCGAGGTACGGGCTCGAATTGAACCGACCGAAGATGTGCGCACGCTCGTGCTGCATGGCAGCTACCCCCGTTGCTCCGCCACGAAATCGGGAGAACCGTACGGGCGCGACGATCGTCGAGGCAACAGCGCTTCATCGATCTCCGGATCGGGCAGTAACGGGCGGAGAACCATGAATCGCACCGCCGGTCCGCCCGATTCGACCGAATGAGGTCGATCGATGTCTGCGAGGTGTCACACAACCGCCATGCAACCGATGGAGAACCATCAAATTCGGGTCCGTTCTCGGCGGGCGACACATCCGGACCCGAGCAGTTTCAAGAAGCTTGCCCCGATTACCACCATTTACCCGGCAACCAGGCACGATGTCCGGTCGCCGCCGGCAGACCCCACGCCCGCGACGAGACAGTCGGGTCCCCGCCCGCGCCGCCGCCGGCCACAGGATGCGCGCATGTGGTCCGACTGGCTGGCCGCGCTGCTCGGCGCGTTCGTGGGGCTGGCCGGTCTGTTCACGGTCCCGAGCCGGGAGGCGACGGGGCCACGCGAGGTCGACGCGTGGCCCCCGTCTGCGGTCAGCGGTTCGGTGGCCGGGTGATCTGCGGCGTCCGGCTGGGCCGGTGCCACGACAGGTGCGGCGCCAGCCCGGCCGTCATCCGGCGCGCCGGCAGGTGCGGCCGGCGGCAGGAGTAGACGAACGCGGGTGGCACGTTCGCCCACACCGTCCGGCCCCGTACCACCTCCTCGAACCGCGCACCGAGGCTGTGCCGGAGCCGCCGGGCCGGCGGCATCCACCGCGTGTGGGCGTACGCGAAGGTGGTGAAGGCGCCGTGCGGGGCGAGGACCTCGGTGACCGCGCTGAGCAGGTCGTCCTGCCGCCCGGGGGTGAAGGCCGCCCACGGGAGCCCGCTGACGATGACGTCGGCCCGGTCGAGCCCGCGTACCGTCAGGATCTCGCGGAGGTCGCGGGCGTCGGCGACGGCGACGTCGACGCCCGGGAAGCGGGCGGCGAGCAGATCGGCGAACCGTTCGTTGATCTCCACGGCCAGGTGGTGGCCGCGACCGGCCAGCCGCCGCTGGATGGCCTGGGTGAACGCTCCGGTGCCGGGGCCGAGCTCCACCACGACGGGGTCGCCGGTGAGCGGAACCGACGCGACGATCACGTCGGCGAGTGCCTGGCTGCTCGGCGCGACCGACGCGACGGTAAGCGGATCCCGGATGAACTCCCGGAGGAATCGGCTGCGATGGTCGACGGTCATCGTCAGTCCCCGCGCTCGGCGGACACGTCGGTCAGGGTGCGGGCCAACCATTCCGTACGGGCCCGCCGGGCGATGGCGCCGATGCGCGTCTGCGGGAACAGCGCGTCGAACCCGTGGACGCCACCCGCCCAGACGTGCAGCTCGGCCTGACCGCCGGCAGCCCAGATCCGGCTGGCGTAGTCGACGTCCTCGTCACGGAAGACCTCGGCCGTACCGGCGTCGATGTAGGTGGTCGGCAGGTTGGACAGATCCTCGGCGAGTGCCGGCGAGATGTACGCGGAGACGCCGGCGGGCCGGTCGCCGAGAACCGACCGCCACGCGAACTCGTTCGTCTGCCCCGTCCAGACACTGGGTACGCCGGTGAACTGGCGGCTGGAGGTCGTGCTGTTGCGGTGGTCGAGCATCGGGCAGATCATGATCTGCGCGGCGATCGGGACGGTGTCCCGGTCGCGGGCCAGCAGCGTCACCCCGGCCGCCAGACCGCCGCCCGCACTGGCCCCGGCGACGATGATGCGGCTCGGGTCGACGCCGAGCGCGTCGGCGTGCTCGGCCGTCCACAACAGGCCCCGGTAGCAGTCCTCGACCAGCGTCGCGCCGTGCGCCTCGGGAGCCAGCCGGTACTCGACGGCGACGACCACGGCACCGAACCGGTCGAGCCATTCCAGCGGGATGTCGATGTTGGCGAACCGGTCACCCATGATCATGCCGCCGCCGTGGATCCAGTAGACGCACGGCGCGGACGCGGTGCGGTCACCGGTCGGGCGGAAGACCGACAGCGCGATCTCCACGCCGTCGTCAGCGCGGGTGACGAACTCGCTGCGGTCGATGGGACGGCCGTCCAGCAGGGGCTCGACCGGAGCCGAGGAGTATGGACGCATCTGCGCGAGGGCGTCGGCGTTCTGGATGGAGGTCAGCGGCATCTCGGCGAGCAGCGCCGCCAGTTCGGGATCGACGCCGGGACGCGAGGTAATGGTGATCACGATAGTTCGTCCCTCTCAGAAATCGGCCTTGCCACCGACGGGAACCTCGTCGGTGTAGGACGACTCGGCCGCCAGCAGTGTCTGGAGCCGGGCGACCAGGGTCTGCGCGGCCGTACTGGTGAAGAAGCCGCTGTGGGCCTCGGGGCTGGTCCAGCCCTCTGTGACGAAGATCGTCTCCGGGTCGGCGGCGGACCGGCCGACCAGGAACACGACGCAGTCGTCGTTGGCCAGCGACGGCGCGTGGAGCAGGAGGTCGACGACCTCGTCCCCCTTGCCGGGCTTGGCGGTCAAGGTGGCGTGGAACCCGTGTCCGATGGTCATGGTGGGTGCTCCCTGGTGGGTCGTGCTCGTTCAGGACGAGAACCAATCTCGTCGCCACACCGGGGCGGCACATCTGTCATACAACCGCAAGGTCAGCGCCGGGCGGCGGCCGGTTACCTAGCCGTCGACGACGTCACGGCCGGCGACGCCCGCTGGACGACGTCCGCGCGGAGACCGGCGACGCCACCGCCGGGCCCACGCCTCAGCGCCGACCGTTAGGTTGTTTGACAGATGTGCCCGACGGTCGGCTGACCGACCATGGGGGCATGACGGGACAACCGGGATTGCGCAGACGCGAGGTACGCGACCGTGCGGTGTACGACCCGGACGACGGGCCGATCACGCCGTCGAATCGGGCCGACCTGAGCGCGGTGGCGGGGCTGCTCAACGTCCTGCTGTCGAGCGTGATCGTGTCGTCGCTCCAGTACGAACACCACGCCCTGTTGGTGCGGGGCCTGTCGACGCAGCCGGTCGCCGACTATCTGCTCGGCTGCGCCGACGACGACCGGGTCGGGGCCCGTACGCTGGCGGCCCGCATCCGCGACCTCGGGTTCGCCGCCGACCACGATCCACGGCACCTTGCCGGACGGTCACGGATCAGCTTTCAGACCTTCGCCGCCGGCGACCTCACCGGGATCGTGACGCAGAATCTCGTGGCGGCGCGGATCCTCGTCCAGACCCTGCAGGAGGCCGTGCGCTGGCTGGGCGACGCTGACCCGACCACCCGCCGCCTGCTGGAACGGCTGCTCGAAGCCAAGGAGGCGCAGGCTCGCGTGCTCGCCGCCGAGTCTGCTCCGGACCGTCCGGCCGAGCAGATCACTGGTGATCAGGAGGTGACGAGAGGGCATCCCTGAGACCGGCCCGGGACGTCACCCCGAGCTTGGGAAAGATCCGGTACAGGTGCGCGCCGACGGTGCGGTGCGAGAGGAACAGCCGGCCGGCGATCTCCTTGTTGGTCAGGCCGCTGGCGGCGAGCTGAGCGATCTGCGCCTCCTGCGCCGTCAACGCGGCCACGCCGGGCGCGGGAGCGTCGGCAAGCCGGTACTTCGCGGCGCGCAGCTCGCCGTGCACGCGGTCGAGCCACGGCCCGGCCGCCATCGCGGCGAACCCGTCACGCGCGGCGAGCAGGTGGACCCGGGCCTGCGTGACCTGTCCGGCGCGCCGGAGCTTCTCCCCGTACGCCAGCCGTACGCGGGACGCGTCGTACCGCCACCGGTCGACGGCGGTGCCGCCGAGTAGCTGCTCAAGCCGCTCCGCGGGCTCGGGGTCGTCGGAGACCAGGGTCTCGGCACCCGCTTGGATCAGCGCCATCCGGCTGGACAGCCGGGACAGTCGGGCCGTGCGCATCGCCTCGACGTGGGCCCGGGCTTCCACCGTCCGGCCACTGCGCACAGCCGCCTCGACCAGGTCGAATGCCACCCAGGTGCAGTGCGGCACGAACGGGGCGAGCGTCCCCGGCGGGCTCATCGCGGCGGCGTGGACGTATGCGGCGTCGAAGTCTCCGGCCGCGGCGGCGGCGAGGGCACGCGGATGGTGGGCGAACAGGACCGCGGCCGACACCCCACGGGGATGCGCCCAGTTGGTGATCTCGTCGGCCAGCTTGCCCGCCTCGTCGGCCTGGCCCCGCCCGGCCGCCACGATCGCCCTGTTGTACCAGAAATACCAGGAGAAGAACGGAAAGCCGTCGGTGTCGCAGATCCGCTGACCCTCCGAGGCCAACTCCTGCGCCTCGTCCCATCGGCCGATGAGGAAGTCGTCCAGGCACAGGTGCATCAGCGCGCCGATGTGCCGGCGAGCCGCCGCTCCGTCGCGTCCCTGACGCACCAGCCGCCACGACCCTTCCCGGACGTCACCGAGCCGGTCCAGATACACCGAGGCGGTGCCGATCCGCATGACGCGCGTGGGGTCGGTCTCCTCGGCGGCGGCGCCCAGAACCGCTTCCGTGTCGGCGAGCGCGGACCCGCCGGTGCGTACGGGGTCGGGAAAGGTCCTGCTGGCCAGGGCGAGGATCGGCGGCGGGGTCGGCCGCAGCCGCCGCAACGCGCGGAAGAAGGGCTCCCAGTACTGCGGCGCGCTGCCGTACCAGCTCAACAGCAGCAGGGTGTGCATTGCCTCGATCAACGCCGGATCGTCGGCGCGGTACCCGTGGTCGCCGGTCTCGATGGCCCCGACGAGCAGGCGGTGCGCGGTGTTCACGTCACCCTCGCCGTTGAGCATCAGGAACGCGGCGGCGTTGGCCGCGTGCAGCGATCCGGTCGAGTCCGGCATCGCCCGGCGGGCGTCGGCCAGCAGGGTGCGGGCGTCCGCGGTCGTTCCGCCCGCCTCCGCGCCGATGTAGGCGGCCTCGGCGAGCCGCCGGCCCCGGTCGGCGCTGGTCACGCTCAGTTCACCGGCGCGCACCAGGGTGGCGATCGCGGCGACCGCGTCGCCGCGCAGCATGACCCGACGCGCGGCGGTTTCGAGCAGTTGCGCGACGCCCTCGTCCGGCGCGACGGCGGCTGCCGCCAGGTGCCACGCCCGGCGCTCCTCGTCGTCGACCAGCACCCGGGCCAGGGCGACGTGCGCGGTGCGCCGCTCCTCGTGCGTCGTCATCGCCACGATCGCCGATCGGATGAGCGGATGTCGGAATGCGATCCGGGCGGTCGCGTCGTCCACATGCACGAGCTGCGTCCGCTCGGCGGGAGCCAGGTCGGCCAACCCGCCACGGTCGGCACAGGCGGCATGCAGCACCCGCACGTCACCAGCGCCCTCGTAGGCGGCCAGCAGGAGCAGCCGTCGGGTCGGCTCCGGCAGGTCCGCGATGCGCGTCGCGAACAACGCCTGTAGCCGGTCGTTGAGCGGAACGACCTCGGCCGGAGCCGCCCCCCGCTGGACGGCACCCGTCAACGTGGACGGCAGCTCCATCAACGCCAACGGATTGCCTTGGGCGAGATCCAGCAGCCGCCGCCGGATCCGCGACGGCAGCCGGGCAAAGGCGGCATCCACCAACTGCTCCGCGGCGGCCTCGTCCAGCGGGGCCACCACGATCTCGGCCAGCCCGCGCCGGTCGAGGTAGCTGGCCGCGCCGGTTCGCGTCGACACCAGCAGACCGGCCCGGCAACCCGCCAGGCGGCGAGCCACGAAGCCGAGAACGACCGCGCTGGCCCGGTCGATCCAGTGGACGTCGTCGACCAGAAGCAGCACCGGCGCCTCGGCGGCCAGACTTTGCACGAGCAGAAGGGTGGCGTTGCAGACCAACAGGGCGTCCGGCGCCGTACCGGCACCGAAGCCCAGGGCCACCTCCAACGCTTCCCGCGGACCGACGGGAAGCCGCGAGATGCCACCCTGAACGGAGAGCAGCAACTGGTTGAGGGCCGAGTAGCTGACATCGGCCTCGAACTCGGACCCCGAGGCGCGCAGCACCTGCATGCCGTCCTCGACGGCACGTTCCGCCACCGTGGCCATGAGCGAGGACTTGCCCACGCCGGGCTCACCCGTCAGCAGCCGCGCGCCGCCGCCGCGCCCCGCCTCCCCCAGAAACGTCGAAAGCTGCTCTAGTTCAGCATCTCGACCGTAAAGCCCGATCTCACCCACACACACCTCACGTTGCCTGCCCCCCAGACAAACACGAGCCAGCATGCGAGTGAATCGGCAATCCTCTCGCGTTCTTGCCTAATCCAGTCGCCCCGGCCGGTGGCAGGCGACGCCAGGCTGCACCACCCCAGCCGGGTGCGGGCGGTTCGTCAGGAAAGTGGCGCCAGCACGGGCTGTTGCAGACGCATCGCGTCGAGTCTCGGCGGCGCACCGAACTGGCGACGATACTCGCGGCTGAACTGCGACGGGCTGTCGTAACCCACGAGGCGGCTGGTGCCCGCGATGTCCGTGGCGTCGCAGGCGAGCAGAAGCCGGGCCTGATGGAGCCGGATCTGCTTCTGATACTGGATCGGGCTCAACGAGGTGAGCGCCTGAAAGTTGCGGTAGAACGCCGAGACGCTCATGCCCGCCTGCTGTGCCGCCATCTCGACCCGGAACGGCTCGCGGTAGTTGTCGCGTATCCAACGGACCGCGCGGGTGATGTGGCTCAGAATGCTGTCGGGCTGCCCGAGTTGCCGGATGACCGGGCCCTGTTCGCTGGTGATCAGCCGCCAGAGAATCTCGCGCTTGATCATCGGCGCCAGCACGGGAATGTCGCGTGGGGTGTCAAGCAGCCGCAACAGCCGCAACACCGCGTCGAGCAGCTCGGTGGAGGCCGTGCTGATGGCCAGCCCGGAAGGCGCGCCCTCGTCGCCGCCGGGCACGAGGTCGGCCGGCGCTTGCAGCAGCAGGTCGGCAATGGCGGTGGGATCGAGCGTCAGCCCCACGCCGAGCCCCGGTTGGTCCGGGCTCGCCGCGCTGAAGTGCGCCGTGACCGGCAGGTCCACCGACACCACGAGGTACTGCCCCGCCCGGTACTCGTAAATCTGGTCACCGAGTCCGAAGCGTTTCGTCCCTTGAGCGACGAATGCGAAGACCTTCCCATATGTGGTTGGCTTGGGGGGAAACGGCTTGTCGGCTTTGAAGATCAGCACGTCATCCATGGCCGTACGAAGATCCGGCCTGACGTGCCGAGCGATCAGGTCGCGTACCTGGTCAAGGGGCATGAACCCATTGTCCCACCGACCACGGGCGCCGCTCGACGGCACCGGTACGCCGCACGTCTTCGCCCAAGCCGAGCCAAACGACCCGGACGGCCCGAATCCGCAGTTGGAGGACGCCTTTCGCCGCCACTTCTCCCGGCCTTCCGGAGGGACCGGTGTGCGGCGGTCGTGGGACCACAACGGCGACCAGAGGCCACAAAAAACCGACACCAGTCGATGACTGATGCCGGCTTGTTTGCAGAAACGCAAGTGGAGCCGAGGGGACTCGAACCCCTGACCCCCACACTGCCAGAAAGGTGATCCTTGTCACGATCAATATCCAGCTATGCCGAATCCTGCCAGGAAGTGGGGATATAGGTCTACAGCTATGCCGGCTTATATCGCACACTGCCGGCCGATGTCGGCTTTTTGATCTTGTTCTGTGACACCTTCTGTGACGCGGTAGAGTGTGGGGGCCGCCGTGTCGGATGAGCTACCGAGGAAGCCGAGCGCCCGAGGCCAGAACGAGAGCCCCTCAAATCCGTCCGCGCCGTCGAGGAACCGGCTTGCCCCATGGTCCAACCCGACCTTGCTGTTCAGAGCGCCCATCAAGGCGGACCGAGATGAAAGACCGAGGTTAAGGCCCCGCGCACACGTCCACCAAGGCCATGCCACCGACCAAGAGCAAGATCAACCCAGTTGGCTGAGGCCGTAACGATCCCTTCACCAACCACCCACGACGGCCGGTTCTTCAGATCGACGCCGCACCGCTGCGCGGCACACCACCGGAAGGCGTGCCAGCGACGATCCGTGCCACCGAGGACATCGATACGTGCGCATACTGCCCAAGCTCGTGACGGCAACGTGACGGCAACCCGAGCGCCCGTCAGCATCCCGTGATAGTCGGTCACTACCATGCGTAATCGCTCCGGCTTGCACTTGGTGGGCCCGAAACGCCGGCTCACAACAAATCACCAACAAGTCAGGCTGGCTTATTCAGTTTAGCTCGAATATTCGCCGCCTCATTGCGCGCCGCGACCGATTCGGCAACGGCCTTGCGACGATCTTCGTCATACAACAGGACAGCGGACAGCGATTCCAGGGCATCCGCAATCCGGTCTCGCCAGACGGCATACGATTCTGGATCACAATCACCAACCGGCCTTTCTGAACGAATCCTGCGCAAGTTCTGTAGCGCTGCCCGCAGCTCCGACGGAAGTGACATTGCCTACCCTCTTCCACCTATAAGGGGCAAGAACCGCTGACAGGCTGGACAAGGGCCAATCAGGCTACCGTGGTCCTCAAGCGGGTAGGCGTTACCCCTGCCACCTCCACCGATCCTGACCGACTGAAATGTCGATCCTTCAAGAGGAATACCCGCTTTCTCGAACTGAATAGCGCACCCAACTTCCCCACACCCACCATGATGACCTGAGTTAGCCACAGCTCGCGCGGTTTGCGGAGGCATAACTCCGGACCGCGTATCCGTTGCGTAGGCGAACCTGACTTGCGATCCGTCCGCAGAGGTAATACTAGTCGCAACATTCGGGCGCACTTCTGGAGCCATGTTCAGAGCTTCATCCGCAAAGTCCAGCAAATCATCAGCCGCCTCGCCACAGTTGTGGACGAGGACCGGCGTGTTGCCGGCTAGCACATAGTACGTGTGGAGGGTGTCGACGGTGTCGACGGTGAGGTTGTGTACCACCTCGGGTTGGGTGCGGTGGTGTGTGGCCGCTACGGCTGCTGGTCGATGGTCGGCGGTTTCGAAGGTGTAACCCGGCTTGAGGTCCTTGGCTTCGCGCCATTGGTGCTGGTCGGCGATCCAGAAGGGATGTCCGGCGGTGGCGGTGATCGTTTCGGCGCGGCTGCCCTGGGGGCCGTCCACGGTGACGGTGATGTCGACGAGTTGCTTGGTGCCGCTGCCGACGATCAGAGCGGTGACTACTCGCGGCGCGGTCCGCCCCGTGGTGGGGTCGGTGGCCAGAACCCTGTCGCCGAGATTCACATCACGGATAGGCTTGTGGCTGCCATCGGCCATCAGGACCTTCGTGTCGCCCGTGAAGCTGTTGGGACAAACGAGCCACCCCGACCCATCAGCCTGCCGGCCCAGGTGAGATGAGGTAGCCGCTCCGGGAGCATTATGTTGCCGACGGCGATCAGCTCACCGGCCACGGCGTCCCACCCGCAGTGCAAGAACACCGAGAGCAGTCGGATGCCGTTGCCTTGGCGGGCCGACCGTCACCGGCCAAATTCAGAACTGCGTTGCTGCCGCACGGACCCGTCGCAGAATGACTTCATATACCTGCCCTGCTACCGAGTCAACAAATCGGCACATCCCACACGCATAATTTGACACGCACTGCGGAAAACACTTCATTGAAAATGATCCTTACTCGTGAGCAAAGCCCGAAGGCGCCGGACTTCTTCCACAAGGCGCGGCACAGAATCCCGCGCCATAGCAATAAAGGCGGCGTTTTCGTCCCAGCACTCGTCAGCAGAGTCAACGTAACGCGGATGCTGCACCAACGTAGCGGCAACTATTTCTCGACAGTCAAAGTTTGGCCACCTCTCCGCAGCACCAGTGTCGGGAGCAGTGCTCACTGCAACAAGATTCATGGCAGATTCGTCATCCAAAGTCCTGACAAACCAAGGGCCCGGAGTGGCCGCAGAGCACAACTCTTCGATCTCATCAAGTTCACTGTCACGCATTCATCTGCCCCCCAAAGCTACCTCTTGAACTGAATTGAAGGCAACAGGTATGCCAAACGTCAAGCGACAATCAATATCTTTCGCTTGAATATCCTAGCCTTTCAATATTTTGTAAAATCTCTTATCATTTGTAATGATCGACAATCCATCCTGAATCGCCGAGTGTAGGACCGAAGCATCATCGTCGGCAATCATCGGATTAAATAACTTTCCCTTCCACATCCCTCTGAGTTGAGCCTGTAGGGATGCAATGCCTTCACCGGTGGAAGCCGTCCTCCTCGCCCCGACAACCAATTACCGATCGCATCTGTCGAGTGACCGCCTTCGAGTAGTTCGCGATGAGCAGTGGGCGAGAGGACCGGGAACGTCCCGCCAAGGCGGTATCTACTGCAGTAGTCTTTGCACCAGACAAGGCATCTGTCACAGCATTCGTGTCAACAGCCACCTCGCCATCGGTCAGATCGGACGGATACCGCCGCACTCGGTCCATACCCATCTACCGACCGAGTCCACTTCATCGATCGCACCCACCGTGCGACACACCCGACCAACACACATCCCAAGCGCTCTCGGAGATTCGGCATCGAAAATGTATCGACTCAGTTTGGTCGATGGCGGTAACCATCAAGGCAGTGTTCGCCAACCTTAGCTGTCAGGCGCAACACAACTTCCACTCAGAACATCGGATTACTTACGCCATCATCGAGTCTTCGTCGAAACCGAGTTCATCTTCGATACACAGCGCCACTGCAGCATGCCAACGAATCGGGCTTGGCCACGAATCAGTCGTCATCTCCGACAGATACCGATTCGCCTCATCGGATTCAAGCTCACTCAGGGCAAGTATCGCCTTCTGGCATAACCAGTAGGCGGGAGCATCAGATTCAAGGGAACGCTTGACGACTCGGAATATCACACCTGCCGCATCGACCACCCTTACCTCGCCGAGGATATCAACAAGATCCTCCTCATTGAGGCCAGCATGGTTCGCCTCAAGCAGGTCCATTATCACCCGGCCGAGACCGGGAGCATGCAATTTCGCGCCCAAGTTCGCGAAACGCCCGACCTTACCCCAGTCGCATGCCGCTACCGCGACGCGAATCCAGCGCTCCACAGAGTCGACGGCTCCAGGGAATCGCCGCTGGACCGCGTAGGCAACCTCATCAGTAACAGGCCCCCGAGCGAGGTGAGAGTCTACCGCCTCAGCAAGCGCGGCATCATTCCCTGGAAGCATCACCAATCATCCATTCTCCTAAAATCCAATATCCTAGAGTTAAACACATCGACAGACGGGCGGCTGTGGAACTATCGTCAGGAAGGAGCAGCACCCCTCTGGAAGAGCCTCGGTGACGCTGACCTAACCGGCACAGTTTCCGTAGTCAAGGACGGCGAGGATGCTCGGCTGGTGGCGGTCAGCGCCACCGGCACGGTAAAGACAGCCCTGTATTTCGCCGATGGCGCGCTGTCGAGCTGGACCGATCTAGGTGGCACTGCAGAGGGAATTCCGGCGGTGCTGCTCTCGACCGCGCATCGCCTGCGCATCGTGATCCGTAACGCTAGCGGTCACATCTCGACCAAGTTCCAGAACCTGGACGGCACCTGGCCCACAACCTGGCAACAGGTGGGAAGCCGCACTGCCATCGGATCACCCGACACCATTCTGGACCCACCGTCCGGCCGTACCGCCATCGCCGTTCGCGGAACTGACAACACGCTGTACCACATCTTTGAAACGGCGCCGGGATCGTCGAGCTGGGGCCAGTGGCAGCAGTTGAACCCTGACCCCGATAAAGCCGAAAACGCAGCGACCGATCCAACCATGACACCGGTGACCGGACCCAACGGAACGTCCTACATCATCATCTTCCGGAACACCGACGACCTGATCCAGGTCTACAGCCGCCAGCTATCGCCCCAACGCCTCGGGGGATCGCCAAGCAGGCAATTCGTCCGCAGTTCAGCCTCGGCTCCCATGCCCTGAAGGGGACCTTCCCGCGTGGCGGGTCCTGGTGCGTCCTGAGCGGCAGGGCTGGTCAGGGACGCCGGCGGCGGGACGGGCCTCCCCGAGAGGCCCGTCCCGCCGCCGGCCGCGCCGGCGCGGCCCGGCCGGCCGGTCAGCTCGGCTCTCCCGACAGGGAGGTCCGCCACTGCGACGCCATTGACCAGGGAATAGACGTGCTCGCGGAGTTCACCGAAGAGCAGGGTCTGCTTGGTCGCGATCTGGTCGAGGGTTACCGGTAGGTCCGCCACGACGACGGAGGGGCCCTGGGACAGCACGACCACCCGGTCGGGGAGGTACACGGCCTCGTCGATGTCATGGGTCACGAACAGTACCGTCGTGCCGGTCTCCGCCGCCTTGAAGGCGCGCAACATCGGCCTGTATGCCGCCGGCGTGAACATCGGCGTGTTGGTTTGCTCCCCTGTTGTTCCTGCCGCTCATGGCGAGGACCGACCCACGGGTCTCCTGGGGCCTGGCAGCCGGTCTCGTCGCCCTCGGCCTGATCTCGGTCGCCGCGCTCAGCTCGGTCAGGCACCTGTGGACCAGTGACGAGAAAACGCCCGTCAACGTGGGAGGCATCAGCGGATGAGCGCCTTCTCGTCAATGGCCGGACGCAGCCCGGTGCACCTCAACGTCGCTGGAGCCGGCGTGCCGTCATCTGCGGTGGTCGGCGCCGTGCGGCAGTACCTCGACATCGAGGGCACCCTCGGCCCGTGTAGCTGGTCTCTTCTCGCGGCACCGGCTATCTCTGGCCAAAGCGGGTCGGAACGACCTTTTCCCATCGAGAGCAAGGGGGCAAAGCCGCATCTGACACAGGTTGCTCAACTCGACTCGGCTGACACCTTCACGGCGTGATCACGCCCCACATTTTCACTCCCGCAAGCTCTTGCACCACGAGCCACATGAAACACCAGGTAGAGCGTGGTCCCGGCCCCTTTGTCGATCTTGTCGCCTGGAGGCGAGTGTGGGGCGCATCTGCGACCAAATCTGTGACCAAAAGATCAAGAAAAGCGGCATCCCTCAATGAGAAATGCCGCTTGACCTGCACAGACACAAGGTGGAGCCGAGGGGACTCGAACCCCTGACCCCCACACTGCCAGTGTGGTGCGCTACCAGCTGCGCCACGGCCCCTTGCGGTCGTCCCGGTCACCCGGGCACGGAGAGAACTATACACACGCCGCGCGGCATGGTCATCTCGCGGGGGTACCCCCGGATTCAGTTCAGCGCCACGTCCGGCGGGAAATGCGCGACCGCCGCCATCATGCCGCCCTGCCGGCGCAGCACCATCGGCCAGAGGTCGTCCGGGCGGTCGACGAAGGCGTCCCCGGGCAGCGCGTCGAGCACGAACCAGGACCCGTCCTCGATCTCCTGTTCGAGCTGGCCGGAGCCCCATCCGGAGTAGCCGGCGAAGACCCGGATGCCACCGATGCCGTCCCGCATCTGCTCCGGGTCGGCCGACAGGTCGACGGTGCCGACCGCGCCGGAGATCTGCTGGAAGCCCTTCAGCCGCCGCATCGGGTGCCGCATCCGGGCCAGGCAGATCGCCGAGTCCGGCTGCACCGGACCGCCCTCGAAGAGCACCGCCGGATGGCGGGCGAGATCGCTCCAGTCGCCGAGCACGTCCGCGACCGGAACCTCGGTGGCACGGTTGAGCACCACGCCGAGGGCCCCGCCGGCCTCGTGGGCGACCAGCAGCACCACCGTACGGTCGAAGTTCGGATCCTTGAGGCCCGGCGCCGCGACCAGCAGCCGCCCGGTCATCGACTCCATGGCACGACCGCCGATCGCCGGTCCCTCCCCCTGCGTCTCGGACATCGTCAGCCGTGCACCGGGTCCGACAACCGGGCACCACCGACCATCCGTGCTCTCACCGCCATGCCTGGCACCATAGCCTGCACCCGGTGCGGTGGCTAAGGTCTGACCGACAGGTGATCGAGAGCGGATGCGGGAGGCTCGATGGGTCCGACGGCAGACATCGCGGTGATCGGCGGTTCGGGGCTGTACGCCCTGCTCGACGACCCGACCGAGCACGAGCTGGAGACGCCGTACGGGGCTCCCTCCGACACGGTCACCATCGCCGCTGTGGGCGGTCGCCCGGTGGCCTTCCTGCCCCGGCACGGACGCGACCACCGCCACCCGCCGCACCTGATCCCGTACCGGGCGAACCTGTGGGCGCTGCGCGCGCTCGGGGTGCGCCAAGTGCTCGCCCCGTGCGCGGTGGGCGGGCTCCGCCCCGAGCTGGGTCCCGGCACGTTCGTGGTGCCCGACCAGCTCGTCGACCGGACCAGCGGTCGTACCCAGACCTACTACGACCAGGGCGCGGTGCACGTGCAGTTCGGCGACCCGTACTGCCCGGTGGGGCGGCGTACCCTGCTCGGCGCGGCGGCCGGCCGGGACGTGCCGGCGGTGGACGGCGGCACGGTGGTGGTGGTCGAGGGGCCCCGCTTCTCCACCCGTGCGGAGTCCCGCTGGTACGCCTCGATGGGCGGCACGGTGGTGAACATGACCGGCCACCCGGAGGCGGTGCTCGCCCGCGAACTGGCCCTCTGCTACACCTCCATCGCGCTCGTCACCGACCTGGACGCCGGGGTCGAGGCCGGTGAGTCGGTCACCCAGGAGGAGGTGTTCCGGGTCTTCGCGGAGAACACCGACCGGCTGCGCGGAGTGCTGCTGGACGCGGTGGCCGCGCTGCCGACCGATCGGGACTGCCCGTGCGGGCACGCCCTCGACGGCATCAGGACCCCGTTCCCGCTGCCCTGAGCGGCTGCCCGCCGGCACCCGACCGGCCCGGTACGCGGCAAAGCACCCGAGTCGTCCCCTCTTGCTGGATAGATTCGGCAGGTCGGGGACGGCTCACCGTGGTCCGGCGGGCAGCGGCACGGGCCGCGACACGGAGGCGGGGGGCGATGGCGACCGTCCAGGAGACCACCTACGACCTGCTCCGTGCCCTGGGCCTGACCACGGTCTTCGGCAACCCCGGCTCGACCGAGGAGCCGTTCCTCCAGGACTTCCCGGCCGACTTCCACTACGTGCACGCCCTGCACGAGGCGTCGGCGGTGGCGATGGCCGACGGGTACGCACAGGCCACCGGCCGGCCGGCGCACGTCAACCTGCACACCGCACCGGGCACCGGCAACGGCATGGGCAACCTGGTCACCGCCTGGCACAACCGGACCCCGCTGATCGTCACCGCCGGGCAGCAGAGCCGGGAGATGCTGCTGATGGAGCCCCGGCTGGCCAGCCGGCAGGCGACCGAGCTGCCCCACCCGTACGTCAAGTGGAGCCACGAACCGGTCCGGGCGCAGGACATCCCGGCGGCGTTCATGCGGGCGTACGCGACGGCGGCGCAACCCCCGACGGGCCCGGTCTTCCTCTCCCTGCCGCTGGACGACTGGCACCAGCCGGCCGACCCGCCGCCGCAGGTGCGGACGGTGTCCACCCGGTTCGCCCCCGACCCCCGGCGACTGCGGGAGTTCGCCGCGCTGCTGGCCGCCAGCCGCAACCCGGTGCTGGTGCTCGGGGCGGCGGTGGACCGGGCCACGGCGTGGCCGGTGGCGGCGGCGGTGGCGGAGCGGCTGGCCGCGCCGGTCTGGTCCGCCCCGGCGCCGGAGCGGGCCGCCTTCCCGGAGCACCACCCGCACTACCGGGGGGTGCTGCCCTACGCGATCGCCCCGCTGGCCGAGAAGTTGACCGGGCACGACACGGTGCTGGTGGTCGGCGCGCCGGTGTTCCGCTACTACCCGCACGTACCCGGCGACCACCTGCCGCCGGGGGCCCGGCTGCTGCACGTCACCGACGACCCGGACGAGGCGGCCCGGGCCCCGGTCGGCGACAGCCTGCTCGGCGACGCCGGGCTGACCCTGGCCGCCCTGCTGGACCTGCTCCCGGCGGCCGACCGGCCGCCGCCGCAGCCCCGGGCGGCGCCACCGCCGCCGGAGCCGGCCGACCCGCCGGACGCGGACGCGCTCTTCGCCGCGCTGGCCGCCCACTGGCCGGCCGACGGGGTGCTGGTCCAGGAGTCGCCGTCCAACCTGGCCGCGCTGCGCCGCCGGCTGCCGGTGACCCGACCGGCGTCGTACTTCACCATGGCCAGCGGCGGGCTCGGCTACGGTCTGCCGGCCGCGGTCGGCATCGCCCTGGCGGAGCGGGACACCGGGCGGGGCCGGCCGGTGGTCGCGGTGATCGGGGACGGCTCGTTCCACTACTCGGTGCAGGCGCTGTGGACCGCCGCGCGGCTGCGGCTGCCGGTGGTCGTGCTGGTCCCGGTCAACCAGCAGTACGCCATCCTCAAGGCGTTCGCCGAGCTGAAGGCCACCCCCGGGGTACCCGGACTGGACCTGCCCGGGTTGGACATCACCGCGATCGCCCGGGGCTACGGCTGCGCCACCCGGGTGGTCGACCCGCTCGACGAGCTGGGCGACGCGCTGGCCGAGGCGTTGCGCGCCGACGGGCCGACGGTGCTGCCCGCGCCGATCAGCACCGACGTGCCCCGGCTCCTGTGATCCTCAGCGGCTCCGCTGGGTCAGCACCGCACCGGTGCCGACGTCGAGCACCGGGCGACCGCCGAGCGCCGCCTTCAGCGTCACGGTGACCGGCTTGAACACCGCCATCGCCACGCAGTCGCCGGTGCCCCGGACCACGCCACCGCCGACCACCACCACGTCGTCGCGCTCCCGCACCAGGGCGGTGGGCCCGCTGTCGCAGGCACCCATGGCGACCGTGTAGGTGAGCCGGGCGCCGTCCACCCGCTGGAGCTGGTCGGCGCCGACCACGCCGTTGGTGGCGGGCCAGGTCGGGGCGGTCGGCTCGGGCACGGCGGTGACCGCGCTCGGGTCCACCGCGAGCCGGGCGACCGGGGCGGTCAGCTCCTCCACCGTGAACAACCAGGCCGGCACGTCGGCCACCCCCCGACTGGTGCGGACCTCGGCGCTGCCGAGCCGCACCCCGGTGACGGTGAGCGGGACGCACGGCTGCGCGGCCTGGGTGGAGGTCGCGCCGTCCGGGCCGGGCCGCTGCGGCTCCCGGGGCCGCCCGTCGCAGGTCGGCGGATCACCCTGGTCGAGCTGCCGGTACGCCTCGGTCGCGCTGACCAGCGGCACGGTCAGGGCCCCGTCCGGGAAACGGATCGCCGCGTCGGCGGGGGTGGCCCCCGGCACCTCGACCTGCTCCCGGTACCACCCGGCGCGGAACGCGGCCTCGGTGTCCGGGGTGAAGCCGGGGTCGCCGACGAGCACCGTGGCATCCTGCAACGGCACGTACCCGGTCGACCAGGCCGGACCGGGCCGCCACGCCTCGGCGACCTCGCCGGCCCGCTGGTCGAAGGCCGCCCAGCGGTGGTCCGGGCCGCCGCCGGGCGAAGAACCGGCCGGGGCACAGCCGACCGCGGTGACCACCAGGGGCAGGCCCAGCAGGGCGAGACGTCGACGCATGCCAGTAGGACGCCGCCCACCGCCGGCCGGTTCCGCGGGCCACCCGCCGGGCCGGCGCGCGAACCGGGGCCGGATACGACTGTGCGCCCCGGTCCGGTGGACCGGGGCGCACCCGAGGTGGTGGAGGTGCCGGGAATCGAACCCGGGTCCTTCGCCGGTTTGTCAGGGCTTCTCCGAGCGCAGCTCGCTATGCCTCTACTCGGCCCCACCGCTCACGCGAGCGAGTTGGTGTGACGGGCCCAGTCGCTGATTGATCTCGCCGCACGGACCCCGCGACCGGGTCCGGTTGGCCAGCCTTCTAGCTGATGCCGGCTAACTGGGTCGAAGGCGCTCCCAGGCCGACAGACTCACTACTCGCCTCAGGCGGCGAGAGCGAAGTCAGCGCGATTGTTCTTGGCGCTTATTGGTTTCCGACGAACGATTCTCGAGACGACGTCGGCTTCCTCGGCTCGCTTCCCCTGTCGCTGCGTACGAAGTCGAAACCAGTCACCCCCTCGATCGGCCGCCCCTGTGGCGGCACCGACAAGCCTAACGCCTCCCGCAACGGGTTTCATCCCGAGCCCCGAGCCGGCGCGCCGACCCGGACGAAAGGGACGAATCAGTCGTCCATTCCCTTGCCGCGCCGGCCCGACACCCGGGCGATCTCCCGGTCGGCGTCCCGCTTGGCGAGGTCCTGTCGCTTGTCGTACGACTTCTTGCCCTTGGCCAGGGCGATCTCCACCTTGGCCCAGCCGTCGGAGAAGTAGACCTGCAACGGCACCATGGTCAGGCCGCCCTCGCGGGTCTTGCCGATCAGCCGGTCGATCTCCAGGCGCTTGAGCAGCAACTTGCGGGTCCGCCGGGGCTCGTGGTTGGTCCAGGTGCCCTGGGTGTACTCCGGGATGTGCATCCCGTGCAGGTACAGCTCGTTGTCACGCTCCTGGGCGAAGGCGTCCACCAGCGAGGCCCGCCCCGCCCGCAGCGACTTCACCTCGGTGCCGGTCAACGCCATGCCCGCCTCGTAGGTGTCGAGGATGGCGTAGTCGTGCCGGGCCTTCCTGTTGGAGGCGACCACCTTGCGACCCTTTTCCCGTGGCATCCGGCGCCACCCCCCTTCCGGTACGCGCACCGGCCGACCGGCCGGCGAGCGGAGATCATGCTACCCGAACGACAAGGACCCTCCCGCGCCGTTTATTCCGGCACGGGAGGGTCCTGACGGAGAGCCCTACGGTGACTAGACCCGCAGGTAGAAGCGGAGCGTGACCCAGGCGGTCACCGCGCTGACCAGCCCGCCGACGCCGGCCATCAGCGGGAACATCAGGAAGATGTCCGACCACTGGACCGGCGAGAGCAGCCCCTGGAGCGCCTTGAGCGACCCGTTGAACAGGAGTTGCTTCGCACCGATCAGCGCGACCAGGCCCAGCAGCGACCCGACCAGGCCGGCGACCACCGCCTCCAGCACGAACGGCGCCTGGATGAACCAGTTCGACGCGCCGACCAGCTTCATGACCGCGACCTCACGCCGCTTGCTGTACGCGGCCACCTGGATGGTGTTGGCGACCAGCAGCAGCGCGGCGATCGCCATCACCACCGCCGCGGCCAGCGCGATGTTCTGGATCGCGGTGAGCACGTTGAAGATCTTGTCCAGCAGCCGGCTCTGGTCGACGATCACGTCGACGCCCTCGGAGTCCTTGTACTGGTCGTAGATGTCCTTGTACTGCTCCGGGTCGACCAGCTTGAGCCGGAACGACTCGGGGAGCAGGTCCGCCTTCACGGCGTTCACCAGGTCGGGAGCGTCCTGGTACATCTCCTTGAAGGTCTTGTACGCCTCGTCCTTGTTGACGTAGATGACCTCCTTGACCAGGGGGTCGCCCTTCAACTTGGCGTCGAGGTCGGTGCGCTGCTGCTCGGTGACCTCGGTCTTCAGGAAGATCGAGACCTCGACGTTCTTGTAGTAGAGGTCCTTCATGTCGCCGACCTGTTTGTACATCAGGCCACTGGCGCCGAGCATGGTCAGCGACACCGCCATCGTGATGATCATCGCGACGGTCATGGTGACGTTGCGCCACAGTCCGACCAGTACCTCGGACAGGACGTACTTCATCCGCATCGGGTGTTCCTCCGGCTCTCCGGCGTGAGGTGATCGTCAGGGTGTACGGCAGGGGTGGAGCGCCGGCTCACCCGTAGACGCCGCGGGCCTGGTCGCGCACGATGCGGCCACTCTCGATCTCGACCACGCGACGGCGCATCTGGTTCACGATGTTGGAGTCGTGCGTGACCATCACGACGGTCGTGCCGGTGCGGTTGATCCGGTCCAGCAGGCGCATGATCTCGATCGAGGTGTCCGGGTCCAGGTTACCGGTCGGCTCGTCCGCGAGCAGGATCAGCGGGCGGTTCACGAACGCCCGGGCGACCGCGACCCGCTGCTGCTCGCCACCGGAGAGCTCGTGCGGGTAACGGTGCTCCTTGCCACCGAGACCCACCAACTCCAGCACCTCGGGCACGACCCGGCGGGCGACCGCCTTGGTCTTGCCGATCACCTCCAGGGCGAACGCCACGTTCTCGTAGGCGGTGCGGTTCGGCAGCAGCCGGAAGTCCTGGAAGACGCACCCGATCGAACGCCGGAAGTGGGGCCGCTTCCAGGAACGCATCGAGGTGACGTCCTTGCCGTTCACGACGACCCGACCCTTGTTGGGGCTGACCTCGTGCAGCAGCATCTTGATGATCGTGGACTTGCCGGAGCCGGATGGCCCGATGAAGAAGACGAACTCGCCCTTCTCGATCGAGACGGACACGTTGTCGAGCGAAGGCCGGGACGCCTTCGGGTACGTCTTCGTCACTTGCTCAAGCTGAATCACGGGTGGTGAGTCTACGCGGTGTAACCGCAGAGCCAAGTGCCACGCCCCACCGAAGCGAGGCGCGTCATCGATTCACCCGGTCAACCGTAGATCGATGACGCGCCCCGTCCACGGTCGATCACGCAGCGTCGTTGGCGAGTTGCTGCTGCTTGCGCCAGCGGATACCGGCCTCGATGAAGCTGTCCAGCTCACCGTCGAAGACCGAGGACGGATTGCCGGTCTCCTGCTCGGTTCGGAGATCCTTCACCATCTGATACGGGTGCAACACGTACGAGCGCATCTGGTCGCCCCACGAGCCGGTGGTGTCGACCTTCAGACCCTGGAGCTTCGCCTGCTCCTCCTGCCGCTTGCGCTCCAGCAGCCGGGCCTGGAGCACCCGCATCGCGGAGGCCTTGTTCTGCAACTGGGACTTCTCGTTCTGGCAGGTCACCACGATGCCGGTGGGGATGTGGGTGAGCCGCACCGCGGAGTCGGTGGTGTTGACGCTCTGCCCGCCGGGGCCGGAGGAGCGGTAGACGTCCACCCGGACCTCGTTCTCCGGGATGTCGATGTGGTCGGTCTGCTCGGTGACCGGCAGCACCTCGACCCCCGCGAAGCTGGTCTGCCGGCGGCCCTGGTTGTCGAACGGGCTGATCCGGACCAGCCGGTGGGTGCCCGACTCGACGCTCAGGGTGCCGTAGGCGTACGGGACCTTCACCGTGAAGGTGGCGGACTTCAGGCCGGCCTCCTCGGCGTACGAGGTCTCGTAGACCTCGGTCGGGTAGCCGTGCCGCTCGGCCCAGCGCAGGTACATCCGCAGCAGCATCTCGGCGAAGTCGGCGGCGTCCACGCCACCGGCGCCCGCCCGGATGGCGACCAGCGCCTCCCGGGAGTCGTACTCGCCGGAGAGCAGGGTGCGGACCTCCATCTCCTGGATGGCCTTGCCCAGCCCGGCGATCTCCGACTCGACCTCGCCCAGCACCCCGGAGTCGCTCTCGGCCTCGGCCAGCTCCAGCAGGACCCGGGCGTCGTCCAGGCGGGCGCGCAGGCTGCCCAGCTTGCTGATCTCGCCGTTGACGTACGAGAGCTGCGAGGTCACCTGCTGTGCCTTGGCCTGGTCGTCCCAGAGATCCGGCGCGGACGCCTGCTCCTCCAGCCGGGCCTTCTCCTCCCGCAGGCGGTCGAGGTCGAGCACCGACTCGATGTTGCGCAGGGTCGCGTCGAGTTCCTTGAGCTGTTCGGCGTAATCGGCAGCGGTCACGACAGACAAGCGTACTGTGCGTGCGGCGGTCCGCTCACGTCACACCACCGACCAGCGCGGATGATCAGCCGACCGGGGCACTCTTGAGCCAGGACAGGGCGGCCTTGTGGTAGGCGACGGCGAACTCCAACGCGCTGGCGTCGTAGTCGTCGCCCTCCTTCTTGGCGCTCTTGACCTGTTCCCGGACGTACGCCAGGGCCTCGGTGTGGTAGTCGTTCGCCGAGGCGTAGAGGTTCTTGAGCTGGCTGGCCGAGTGCAGGTTACCGAAGGCGATGCGCAGGGCGATCGGGTTGCGGATGGTGTCCCGGCCGGGGTTCTCCGCCAGCCAGCGGGAGAACGTCCGCTTGCCGGACGCGGTGATCGCGTACGGTTGGCTCATCCGCGGACCGGGCTTGCCCAGCCGCACGAAACCCCGCTCGGCCAGCACCGGCAACTCGCGGTAGACCTGACTGCGGGTCATCGACCAGTACGGCGCCAGTCGGCGCTCAGCGGCGGCCATCAACTGGCCGCCTGTCATCGGCCCCTCGTGCAGCAGCCCCAACAGGGCCGCCGCGGTGGGGTTGACTCCGGAATCCGCCATGCCCTCTAAGCTGCCACTTTGCCGTCGCGGCGTCCAGGATTTCCGGATTTGCCACCCGGGAGGATTTCCAATGTGCACTGTCGGCCGACGACAGTGGCGCCAGGACTATCGATGGCTACCGGCCGGACGGCGTCGCCGGCCCGGCCGGACGGCCGACCAGGCCCGCCGCCACCCGTCCCGGTGGGCACCCCACCAGCGCACCCCGCCCACCGAACGGGCGTCCCGACCCGGTCCCGACACCGCCCAGGGCACGGCCGGCGCGGGCCGGCACCGCCGATGGCACGGGCCGGGGTGGGCCCGACCGGCACGGGCCGGGGTGGGCCGCCGGTGACGCGGGGTCGCGCCACCGGCGGCCGTCGCCGGTTCAGCCCATGTGCGGGTACGTGTGGTCGGTCGGCGGCACGAACGTCTCCTTGATCGTCCGGGGCGACATCCAGCGGACCAGGTTGTGCCAGGAGCCCGCCTTGTCGTTGGTGCCGCTGGCCCGGGCCCCGCCGAAGGGCTGCTGCCCGACCACCGCGCCGGTCGGCTTGTCGTTGATGTAGAAGTTGCCCGCCGCGTACCGCATCTTCTCGGCCACCGCGTCGACCACCCGGCGGTCGGTGGCGAAGATCGAACCGGTCAGCGCGTACGGGGCGATCGACTCGGCCTGGGTCACCACCTCGTCGAAGCGGGCGTCGTCGAAGACGTGCACGCCGAGGATCGGGCCGAAGTACTCGGTGGTGAAGGTCTCGTGCGCCAGGTCCGAGCACTCGAAGAGGGTCGGCCGGACGAAGTAGCCAACCGAGTCGTCGGCGGTGCCGCCGGCGATCAGCCGGCAGGCGTCGTCCGAGTTGATCAGCTCCAGTGCGGCGGTGTGCCGGGCGAACGCCCTGTCGTCGATCACCGCGCCGCCGAAGTTGCGGAAGTCGGTGACGTCGCCGTAGGTCAGCGAGTCGGCGGTGGCGGCCAGCCGGTCACGCAGCCCGCCCTCCCAGAGCGACCGGGGCACATACGCCCGGGACGCGGCCGAGCACTTCTGGCCCTGGTACTCGTAGGCCCCCCGGATCAACGCGGTGTGCAGGGCGTCCGCGTCGGCACTGGGGTGCGCCACGACGAAGTCCTTGCCGCCGGTCTCGCCGACCAGCCGGGGGTAACCCCGGTAGGAGGCGATGTTCTCGCCGACGGTGCGCCACAGCGACTGGAACACCTTGGTCGAGCCGGTGAAGTGGATGCCGGCCAGGTCCGGGTCGGCGAGCACCACGTCGGAGACCTCCTCGCCCCGACCGGTGACCATGTTGATCACGCCCGGCGGCAGGCCGGCCGCCTCGAACAGCCGCATGGTGAAGTGCGCGGCGAACTGCTGGGTCGGGCCCGGCTTCCAGACCACGGTGTTGCCGAGCAGGGCCGGCGCGGAGGGCAGGTTGCCGGCGATCGCGGTGAAGTTGAACGGGGTGACCGCGTAGACGAAGCCCTCCAGGGGACGGTGGTCGAACCGGTTCCACACCCCCGGCGACGACTTCGGCTGCGCCTCCAGCAGCTCCCGGGCGAAGTGCACGTTGAACCGGAGGAAGTCGATGAACTCGCAGGCCGCGTCGATCTCCGCCTGGACGGCGGTCTTGGACTGGCCGAGCATGGTGGCCGCGTTGAGGGTGTCCCGCCACGGGCCGGCCAGCAGTTCGGCGGCGCGCAGGAAGATCGCGGCCCGCTCCTCGAACGGCAGCGCCCGCCACATCGGGGCGGCGTCCCGGGCGGCCCTGACCGCGGCGCGGGCGTCGTCGTGGGTGGCGTGGCCGGTGACACCGAGTACGTGCGCGTGCCGGTGCGGCTGGACCACCTCGATCGGGTCGCCGCCGGCCATCCGCTGCTCGCCGGCGATGGTCATCGGCAGGTCGATCCGCTCGGCGGCCAGCTCGGTCAGCCGCCGCTGGAGCCGATCCCGGTCGGCGCTGCCCGGCTCGTAGGTGCGTACCGGCTCGTTGTGCGGCTCGGGTACGGAGAACACGGCGTCCATCACAGGCTCCTGTGCGATCTCGACGGCGGTGGCGAAATCGGACCCGCAGGCACCGACCGGACGGCCGGACGCCGGGCGCCGCGCGGCGGACCGTCGCGGCGGCGGGACCTCCGGGGATTCTCCCACGCCCGTTCCGGCCGGCTCGCGCCCCGCCCGCCGCGCGCCATTGATCAAGAAGCGGGGACGCCCGTTCGGCACTGATCCGTACCCTGATGCGCCGTTCTGCCGAAGAAACCCAGGAGTCGGCCTCGTCGCCGGCCGTCACCGCGATCGGGCCCGCCGGCACCGGCGGCGCGGCCCCGAGCCGGCGCACGGCGTCCGTCGGCCGACCCGGCCGGCCCCGCCCGGCGCGGAGGGACCGGGCCGCCCGGCGCGCGGGGCCGGTCCCGCGCGCCCGCGTACCCTGGGATCGCCCGCAGGACGGAGCCGTTGCGATAGGTGCCGGTCCCGCGCGCCCGCGTACCCTGGGTTGCCGATGGGAGGCCCCGTCCCGACGCCGGGACGGGCGCGGGGTCGAAGGGGAGACGATGAGCAACCAGCCCGGCAGCTCCACGGCTGCGGAGCCGGACCAGCCGGCGATCACCGACCCGGCCGGGGACGACACCGCCACCGGGCCGGCAACGTCGGCGGCGCACGCCCCGGCGGCACCGGTGCTGGCCCTGCTGGCGGTCGGCTGGCTGGCCGCGATGCTCTGGTCGACCCGGGAGGCGATCCACTCCGCGGCGGCCGGCCTCACCGCGATCAGCCTCTCCGCCTTCGCCCTCCCCGGGGTGATCTCCGCCGCGCTGGTCGCCGGGGCGGCCGTCGCGCTGGCGGCGAGCGAGCTGGCCGCCCGCCGGCTCGGCGACCGCGCCTCGCTCCGCTTCGCGGCGGCGATCGGCGCGGGCATGCTGACCGGCCTCGGCACCGCCATCACGATCAACCTGACGTACGCCGACAACGCCACCACCAACACCATCGCCGGCACCAGCGCGGCGGCGGCCATCATCGGCGGGGCGATCGCCGGAGCACGCACTCCGGGGCCGGTCGGTGCCGTCGTCACCGCCGCCCTCGGCACCCTGGTCTTCGTGGTGGCGTTCAGCCGGGCCCGCGACCCGCTCTTCGACCTGTTCGGCTCCGACGGTTCCCAGGCATCGCTGGTCGGTGCCGCCAAGTGGGTCTCCCGCACCGAGTCGCTGCTCGCCGGCCTGGTCGCCGGGCTGCTCGCCTTCGGCTACCTCACCTGGGCCCGCCGCCGGGCCGTCCGCCAGGACCCGGCCACGCCGGCCCCGCGCTGGCCCGGGTACCTGCTCGCCGGGGCCGGCCCCGGCCTGCTCCTGCTGCTCGCCGAGGTGATCATCCGGATCGGCGGCCGGACCCTGCTGGACCTGGCCGGCGCGCTGAGCGAGGCGGACGCGGTGGCCCAGACCAGCATGGGCACCTCGCGGGTCGACAACGGCATCTGGGTGCTCTTCGTCGGCGCGCTGACCGCGCTCATCCTGTTCGGCCGCACCCTCGGCCCCACCCCGCGCGACGACGACGAGCCCGACCCCGTCGAGGGCTGAGCCCCACCACCTCCGGCACCGGCCGCCGGGCGACCGTCGGTCAGGAGGCCGCGCGGAGCAGCAGTTCCAGCTCGGAGGGGTCGTACCACTCCAGCTCGTGGTCCTCCGCCCCGTCGACGGTGAACTGGGCGTCCGGGTCACCGTCGACCGCCTCGGCCACCACGTCGGCGGCGGCGGCCACGTCCTCGACCGCCTCGGCCCCGTCCACGTGCAGCGCGGCCACCGCCGGCACCGGCACCGGCCCGTCGAGCCGTACCGCGCTGGAGCCGAGCTCGCCGTCGCCCCGACCGACCGCCGTGGCAGGCAGGTCCACCGAGATCACCACCCGGCGGCGGGGCGCGGCCGGGTCCTCGCGCAGCAGGTACAGGGCGTCCTGGGCGGCGCGGGTGAAGGCGACGTACTCCAACTCCTCCTCGTCGCCCTCGGCGTACCACTCGCGCAGGGCGGGGGTGACCGCGTGCGCGCCGGTGGCCGGCAACCCCTGTTCCCGCAGCCGGGCCAGCATCGGCACGGTCGCCGGCACGTACACCCGGACCAGCTCGTCGCTCACCGTCGTCTCCCCCGATCGTTCGGGGACCGGCCGGCGGGCCGGTCCCGGGCGCCGATCATGCCGTACGCCGAGACCGTCATACACCCCGCACCCGCCCCGGTGGAAGCTGCCGCACCGTACGCCGGCCCGGCCGGCACCGGGCCCGGACCGCCGCCCGGCCCCGGATCAGCCCTCGGACCCGACCGGCGCGGAGCGGGGTGCCGGCTTGCGCCGGGCCGGAGTGCCGGCCGGTGTCGGGCGGTGCTGGGCGGTGCTGGGGCGGTACCGGTCGGTGCTGGGCGGTGCTGGGGCGGTACCGGTCGGTGCTGGGGCGGTACCGGTCGGTGCTGGGCGGTGCTGGGGCGGTATCGGTCGGTGCTGGGCGGTACCGGTCGGTGCTGGGCGGTACCGGTCGGTGCTGGGCGGTGCTGGGGCGGTACCGGTCGGTGCCAGTCGGTGCCGGGCGGTGCCGGGCTGAGGGCCAGCCGGGGCCGGGCCGGAGTGCCGGCCAATGCTGGGGCCGCCACCGGCGGGCCGACGCCGGCGGTCGGGGCGGACGGCGCACCCACCCTGAGGCCCGGTGCTCCGGCGTCTTGTGGGCCTAGACCGGACTGGGCCGGGATGACGGCCGGGTGCCGGGCCGGAGCGCCAGCCGATGCTGGGGCCGGAGTGGCGCCGGAGTGGCGGCCGATGCTGGGCCGGCGTGCCGGTCGGTGGCAAACTGAGTCAAACGATGCCAACCCCGGGGGTTTCCGTGGAGTCGAGGTTTCTCCTGCTCTCCGACGTGGCCGCCGAGCTGAACGTGTCGGACTCGCAGGTCTACCACATGGTCCGCAGCGGCGAGCTGCCCGCGATCAAGATTGGCGGGCGGGGCCAGTGGCGAGTCGAGCGCGCCCGGCTGGAGGAGTACATCCAGCGCAAGTACGCCGAGACGGCCGAGTGGGTACGCGGGAACCCGCTCATCGACCGCGACCCGGAGTGACCGACCGGCACCACTGAGCCATTGACCCTGGGCAGCGCCATGCCGGACAATCGTTGCTGTCGGAGGCAAACGAAGGTAAACGCAAGGGAATCAGGGGTGCGTTGATGGCCGACTCTCGCCGTCCGGGGCCGTCCCGGCCGCCGATCCGGTTGCGTCCGGCGCCGGTGAGCGACCCGCCCTACCTCGACGAGGCACCGGATCTCTGGCCCCGGCCACCCGGGCAGCTCGCCCTCGACCTGTTCGGCGCGGGGCAGCCGCCCGTCGGTCGACCGGCCGGCCGACGGCACGACCCCCGGCCCGGCCCGGGGCGTCCACCCGCCCCGCCGTTGCCCGCCTCGGCCACCGTCACCCCGGAGGCGACCCGCGCGGCACACCGGTTCGTCGGCACCTGCCTGGAGATCCTCAACGGCTACCGGCCACCCGCACAGATCCGGGCCCTGGTCGAGCCGGGGAGCACCGTCGAGGTGACCGAGCAGCTCGCCCGCGCCGCCGCCCGCACCGGGCCGGTACGCCGCCGCTCGACCCGGCCCGCCGTACACCTGCGCCGGATCCGGGTCTGCGAGCCCCGCCCCGCCGCAGTCGAGGTGGCCGCCGTGGTCGCTGGCGCGGGCCGGTGCTGGGCGATGGCACTGCGCCTGGAGCACCGGCGGGGCAACTGGCTCTGCACGACCCTCCAGGTCATTTGACCCAGCCGACCCAGGCCACCACCGCCCCGCCCCAGGCCGCCACGCCCCCAGGCCCCCGGCCGTCCCGCCCCCAGGCCGCCACCGTCCCCAGGCCGGCACGTCCCAGGCCGTCCCGCCCCCCAGGCCGCCACCGCCTTCCCCCTGGGCCGCCACGTTTCAGGCCGTCGACGCCTCGCCCCGGGCCGCCACGCCCTGGCCCGGGCCGTCGACGCCCTGCCCCGTGTCGTCGACGCCCCGCCCCGGGCCGCCACGCCATGGCCCGGGCCGTCGCCACCTCGCCCCAGGCCGTCCCGCCCCGCCCCGGCGGGGCCGTCGACACCACCTCCGGTCGGCATCCGATCCGCTCTCACCGGACTGCGGGGCATGATCGACTCCGCATCGGCGACATGGCGGCATCGAACCGACGTGGACACCGCCACATCGCCGAATCGGAGTCGATCACCCCCGACCGGGACGGGGACGGGGACGGGACGGGGACGGGGACGGGGACGGCGTGAGCCGCGGTCCCGGGCGGGACCGCGGCTCAACGTCATGTCGTCCGGCCGGGGCACTCGACCCCGGCGATCGGATCAGGCGCCGCCGTTGGGCGCGCCGTGGCACCGCTTGTACTTGCGGCCGGAGCCGCACGGGCAGGGCGCGTTACGGGACGGTCCGTTGCCGGCCTCGGCCCGGTCGGCCGGGGCGGTACGCCCGGCGGTGCTGGCCGCGGCGGCCTGGCCGCTCGCCCCGGCGGCAGCCGGCCGGCGCGGCGTGGTGGCCGGCCGCGCCTGGGTCTGCCCCCGCCCGACGCCGAGAGCGGGCGCCTCCTGCTCGGGCCGCTCCACCGCCACCGCACCCGCACCGGCCTCGCCGTCGATGGTGGGGGCGGAGTATTGCAGGCCCTGCTGCTGCGGCGCGCGGTTGAGACCCTTGGCACGGATCTCGACCGGCTTCTCCAGGAGCTGGACCTCCTCGGCCTCCGGCTCCTGGACCTGCACCTCCAGGTTGTAGAGGAAGCCGACCGTCTCCTCCTTGATGCCGTCCATCATGGTGGCGAACATGTCGAAGCCCTCGCGCTGGTACTCGATGACCGGGTCGCGCTGGGCGTACGCCCGCAGGCTGATGCCCTCCTGGAGGTAGTCCATCTCGTAGAGGTGCTCGCGCCACTTGCGGTCGATGACCTGGAGCAGCACCATCCGCTCCAACTGGCGGGTGGCCTCCTCGCCGAGGGTCTCCTCGCGCCGGTCGTACGCGGCGTGCGCGTCCTCCTTGAGGCGGGCGAGCAGGAAGTCCTGGTCCAGGCCGGCCCGGGCACCGACCTCCTCCTCCAACTCCTCGATGGTCACGCCCACCGGGTAGAGCTGCTTGAGGCTGGCCCAGAGCTGGTCGAGGTCCCAGTCCTCGGCGTAGCCGTCGCTGGTGGCGCCGACGACGTACGCGGTGGTGGTGTCGTCGATCATGTTGCGGACCTGGTCGGAGAGGTCCTCGCCGTTGAGCACGCGCAGCCGCTCGGCGTAGATGACCTGGCGCTGCTTGTTGAGCACCTCGTCGTACTTGAGGACGTTCTTGCGGATCTCGGCGTTCTGGCCCTCGATCTGCGCCTGCGCGCTCTTGATCTGGCGGGTGACCATCTTCGACTCGATGGGCACGTCCTCCGGGATGTTGAAGCGCTCCATCACCGCCTCGACCGCGCCGGCCCGGAACCGCTTCATCAGCTCGTCCTGCAGGGACAGGTAGAAGCGGGACTCGCCCGGGTCACCCTGCCGGCCGGCACGACCGCGGAGCTGGTTGTCGATCCGGCGGGACTCGTGCCGCTCGGTGCCCAACACGTAGAGGCCGCCGGCGGCGGCGACCTCCTCGGCCTCGGTCTCGCACGCCTGCTTCCAGGTGGGGATGACCTCCTCCAGCGCCTTGGCGTACTCCTCCTCGTTCTCGACCGGGTCGAGGCCGCGCTGGCGCAGCTCGTTGGCGGCGAGGAACTCGGCGTTGCCGCCGAGCAGGATGTCGGTGCCTCGGCCGGCCATGTTGGTGGCGACGGTGACCGCGCCCTTGCGACCGGCCTGGGCGACGATCTCCGCCTCGCGGGCGTGGAACTTCGCGTTCAGCACCGAGTGCGGGATGCCCCGCCGGCGCAGTAGCTGGGACAGGATCTCGGAGTTCTCGACCGAGACCGTGCCGACCAGCACCGGCTGGCCGGCCTGGTGCCGCTCGGCGATGTCCTCGATGACCGCGTTGAACTTGGCCTTCTCGGTCTTGTAGATGACGTCGGGGCGGTCCTGGCGGACCATCGGCCGGTGGGTCGGGATGGTCACCACGCCGACCTTGTAGACCTTGTTGAACTCGCCCGCCTCGGTCTGGGCGGTACCGGTCATGCCGGACAGCTTCTCGTAGAGGCGGAAGTAGTTCTGGAGGGTGATGGTGGCCAGGGTCTGGTTCTCCTGCTTGATCTCCACCCCCTCCTTGGCCTCGATCGCCTGGTGCATGCCCTCGTTGTAGCGGCGGCCGTGCAGGATGCGACCGGTGAACTCGTCGACGATCAGGACCTCGCCGTCGCTGACGATGTAGTCCTTGTCGCGCTTGTAGAGCTCCTTGGCCTTGATCGCGTTGTTGAGGTAGCCGACCAGCGGCGTGTTCACCGACTCGTACAGGTTGTCGATGCCGAGCCGGTCCTCGACCTTGGCCACGCCGCGCTCGGTGACCGCGATGGTGCGCTTGGCGTAGTCGACCTCGTAGTCGCCCTCGCCGTCGGTGCCGGGCTGGAGCCGGGCCACCACGCCGGCGAACTCGCCGTACCAGCGGGCGGAGTGCTCGGCCGGGCCGGAGATGATCAGTGGGGTCCGGGCCTCGTCGATGAGGATCGAGTCGACCTCGTCGACCACGGCGAAGTTGTGCCCGCGCTGGACCAGTTCGTCGTGCGACCAGGCCATGTTGTCGCGCAGGTAGTCGAAGCCGAACTCGTTGTTGGTGCCGTAGGTGATGTCGCACTCGTACGCGGCGCGGTGGTCGGCGGCCGGCCGGTTGGGCAGCACCACCCCGACGGTCAGGCCGAGGAACTCGTGCACCCGACCCATCCAGGCGGCGTCCCGCTGGGCCAGGTAGTCGTTGACCGTGACCACGTGCACGCCCTTGCCGGAGAGCGCGTTGAGGTAGACGGCCATGACCGAGGTCAGCGTCTTGCCCTCACCGGTCTTCATCTCGGCGATGTTGCCGAAGTGCAGCGCCGCGCCACCCATCACCTGCACGTCGTACGGCCGCTGGCCGAGCACCCGGGCAGCCGCCTCGCGCACCGTGGCGAACGCCTCCGGCAGCAGGTCGTCGAGGGTCTCCCCGTCGGCGAGCCGTTCCCGGTACTGATCGGTCAGTGACCGCAGTTCCTCGTCGGTGAGGTTGACGTAGTCGTCCTCGATCGAGTTGACGGCGGCGGCGATGGCCTTCAGCCGGCGCACCATGCGGCCCTCGCCCGCGCGGAGGACCTTTTCCAGAATCGACACGGATCAACGCTCCCCTAGACAGTCTCGAACCATCGTAGGCGCTCCATCGGCGCAATGGTCACTGGTGGCGGCGGTCCCGCCCGACGAAACCGACATAACACTCGGCTCAGCCCGCCACCCGGTGGTTATCCGGTTACGCCCACCGCGAACGATCCGGCACGATGACTCGGATGGAGCCTGTGGAGATCATCGAGGACGGCCTGCTGCTGCGTCCGTGGCTCGCCTCGGACGCGGACGACGTGCACCGGGCTTGCCAGGACCCGGACATCCAGCGCTGGACCACCGTACCGCGTCCATACCTGCCGGAACACGCCCACGGCTTCGTCACCGAACTCACCTCCCGGTCCTGGGCCGACGGGACCGCCGCGCCGTTCGCGGTCTGCGACGCGACCACCGGCGAACTGCTCGGCTCCTGCGGCCTGGTCTCGATCGACCGGACCCTCGGCTCCGGCGAGATCGGCTACTGGACCGCCCCCTGGGCGCGGGGTCGGGGGGTCACCGTCCGGGCCGTCCGGGCGGTCGCCCGCTGGGCCTTCGACGCGCTGGCGCTGCGCCGGCTGGTCTGGCAGGCCGAGGTCGGCAACCACCGCTCCCGGCTGGTCGCGCTGCGGGCCGGGTTCCAGGTCTCCGGCGAGCTGCGGCTGGCCCATCCCGCCGAGGGTGGCCGGGCGGAGGGCTGGATCGGCTCGCTGCTCCCCGGCGAGGTGCCGGCCGCCGGTACACCCGGCGCCGCCGGGCCGGGCACCCTGGACGCCCGGCGGGCGGCCGTCCTCAGCCGGCCGCAGCCCGTCCTCTTCGCCACCGCCGGCGGCATCGAGCTGCGGCTGCGCCCGATGGAGGGGCGCGACCTCGACGGGATCGTGACGACCTGCCGGGACCAGGAGACCGTCCGGTGGACCAGCGTGCCGCACCCGTACCAGCGGGCCGACGCCGACGGTTACCTGGCCTACGGTCGACTGAGCTGGGCGCGGGGCAGCAGCGCCTGCTTCGTGGTGGCCGGCCCCGACGACGCCTACGCCGGCACGATCGACCTGCGGCTGAGCCCGACCGACCCGCTGCTGGCCGACGTCGGCTTCATGACCGCCCCGTACGCCCGGGGCCGGGGTTGGATGCCGGCCGCGCTCGGGGCGCTCACCGCGTGGGGCGTCACCAGCCTCGGCCTGGCCCGCGTCGAGTGGCGGGCCAACGTCGGCAACACCGCCTCCCGCCGGGTCGCCGAGAAGGCCGGCTTCACCGTCGAGGGCACCGCCCGGGGCGGGGTGCCGCACCGTGGCGAACGGGCCGACGTCTGGGTCGCCGCCCTGCTCGCCGAGGACCTGACGTGATCCCGGCGGTCGTCGAGGCCGACGGGGTGCGGCTGCGGCCCTTCCGTCCCGACGACGTGGACGACCTCGCCGCCGGCTGCGCCGACCCGGTCACCCTGCGGTTCAACCCGGTGCTGCCCGAGCCCTACACGACCGCCGACGCCCACCGCTGGATCAGCGAGGGCGCCCCGGCGGCACGGCTGGCCGGCGGGGCCGCGTACGCCATCGCCGACGTGGCCACCGACCGGCTGGTCGGCGGCATCGGCCTCAGCCAGGTGGTGCCGGCCCGCGGCCAGGCGGAGGTCGGCTACTGGGTGGCTCCCCGGGCCCGCCGGCGCGGTGTCGCCACCGCCGCCACCCGCGCGCTGGCCGCCGCCGCGTTCCGGGCCGGGCTGGACCGCCTGGAACTGCTCACCCATGCCGAGAACCCGGCCAGCCAACGGGTCGCGCTCGCCGCCGGCTTCCGGCGCGAGGGGGTACGCCGGGCCGTCGGCCGGGCCCGCGACGGCCGCCGGGAGGACCTGATCGCCTGGGCACGCCTCGCCGGCGACCCGGACGGGCCGGCCGCACGCCCGCTGCCCGACCTGCCGGACGGCCGGCTCACCGACGGGGTGGTGACGCTGCGCCGGCTCGCTCCCGAGGACACCGACCCGCTCTACCGGCTGCACACGCTGCCCGAGGTGGTGGCGGTGCGGGCCCGTCCCGTCCCGCCGACCCGGGCGGCGATCGCCCGGCGCTGCGCCGTCGCGGAGAGCGACTGGCTGGCCGGCGGCTCGGCCGACTTCGCGCTGCTCGACGCGGCGACCGGCGCGCTGGCCGGCGGCTGCGCCCTGGTGTACGACGAACCGGCCACCGGCCAGGCCATGCTCGGCTACAGCCTGCTGCCCGAGGCGCGCGGCCGGGGGCTGACCACCCGCGCGGTCCGGCTGCTGGCCGGCTGGGCGTTCGGGACGGCGGGGCTGGCCCGGCTCTGGGCCGGCACCGCCCCGCAGAACGCCGCCTCCCAGCGGGTCCTGGAGCGGGCCGGCTTCCGACGGGAGGGCCTGATGCGAGGCCGGCTCCCCGCCCACCACGACAGCACCCGCCCCGACACCATCCTCTGGGCCCGCCTCGCCACCGACCAACCCTGACCCCCACCCCAACCCCCACCCACCACGCCGCACCACGGCTGGCCCCCGACAACGATCAAGAGGTTTGCGTCATCCATGGAGATCGGACAGACGCAAACCTCTTGATCACCGCTGGCGGCCGGTTACCGCCGGTCGTCGGGGTTCGGACGGTCAGGTGTCGAGGCAGATGATGCCGTAGTCGTAGGCGTGCCGGCGGTAGACGACGCTGGGTCGGCCGGTCTCCTTGTCGTGGAACAGGTAGAAGTCGTGGCCGACGAGCTCCATCTGGAACAGGGCGTCGTCGACGGTCATCGGTTCCGCGGGGTGCACCTTGGCCCGGGCGATGTGCCAGGGCTGGTCCTCGTACTCGTCCGGTCGCTCCTCGACGGCGGTGGCGGTGGCCGTGCCGCCGGAGGGGGCGAGCGCGCCGAGCCCGGCCACCGGCAGGTCGGCGGTGGCGGCGGCGACGGAGAGCGGCGCGTGCCGGCCCCGGTGTACGCGGCGGCGGTCGGCCGCCCGGCGTAGTCGGGTGTCCAGCTTGGCGATGGCGGCGTCGAGGGCGCTGTAGAAGTCGTTCGTGCAGGCCTCCGCCCGGATCACCGGGCCCCGGGAGACACAGGTGATCTCCACTCGCTGACAGGTGTCGGACTGGCGGGGATTGCGTTCGTGGAACAGCTCCACATCGACCCGGATGAGCTTGTGATCGTAGCGTTCGATCTTCGCGAGTTTCTCCGCTACGTGCACCCGGTAATGGTCCGGCACTTCGACGTTTCGACCCTTGACCACGATGTCCACGTGACCTCCCTCTTCCGGATGGTCGTCTGATCTTCGAACTCCGGTCGAGCAGCCGCGGGAGCGCCCGGGGCGTCGACCGGTCAGGTACGGCTACGCCTCCTTCCACCGCCGGGGATGGGTGGGGAACCCTTCCTACCCCCGACACGAAAACGCTAACTCCTGTTCGGTCGGCAGTCACCCCCGGTTGCGGAGAACCCTCAGGGAATTAACAGCTACCTACACCATGGGGTGAAACGGAAACACGAAGCGTCACGGGTGCCGCCACTTTTGCGTTGCACCAAGCACGGCCGCGGCCTTTGGCGTCATTCCCGCCGCGTGCAAAGTCCGACTCACCGCCGCCAGGGTGGCCCCGGTGGTCAGGATGTCGTCCAGCACCACCACCGTCCGGCCACCCGCCCCGCGCCCGGTCCACCCGGACCGCAGCCGGAACGCCGACACCGCCGCCTCGGCCCGCCCGGCGCGGTCCAGCTCCACCGAGTCCGCCCGGGGCAGCGCCCGCAGCGGCCCGGCCGTCCGCACGTCCCAGCCGGCCCGCCGCAACCGGGCCGCCGCGTGCCGCGCCAGCCGGGCCAGGTGGTCGCCGTAACGGGCCCGGGCCGCCGCCGCCCGGTCCGGCACCGGCACCAGCAGCACCGGCCGGGCCGACCCGACCGACCCGGCCACCACCTCGGCCAGCAACCCGCCCAGCGGCCGGGCCAGCCCGTGCCGGCCCCGTTCCTTGTACGCCAGCAGCGCCTCGCGCAGCGGACCCGCGTACGGGCCGAGGGCGTGGCAGGGCGGCAGGTCGGCCGGGGCGGGGGTGGGGCGGGCCGGGGCGGGCCGTAGCGCGCCGAGCGACCCCGCGCAGGCCGGGCAGAAGCCCTGCCGCAGGGTCACGTCCCGCCGCCCGCAGCCCGCACAGCCGGCCGGGAAGACCAGGTCGGTGAGGTCCGACCAGAGTCCGCCGACGTCCCGCACCGGCCCGCTCAGAACAGGAAGAAGGGAGCGGTCGGGCTGCCCGCCCGGACGCCGGCGGGCGGGGGCGACACGTCGAGCACCTGGTCCCGCCGGATGGTCTCCGCCGAGGGGGACCGGTGCCGGTAGGCGACGCCGTTGGCCTCGTACATGATCATGACGGCGGGCAGCACGTACGTGGGGTTGGCCGGGTACACCGCCAGGTGCGTCACCCGGGCCCCCACGTCGGCGACCAGTTCGGACTGCTGCGCCCCGTCGACGCTCACCTCGTACACCGCCGAACGGTTGGTCGAGCCGGCCACCGCGAGGGTGTTCTCCCCCGCCCAGTCCACCGCCGACAGGTCGGTCAGCGTGGTGGCCACCTGCCGCACCGGGCCGAGCGAGACCCCGCCGCCGTCGAGACTGGCGGCGGAGACGTAGAGCCGGCCGCCGACGATCAGGGCGATCCGGTGCCCGTCCAGCGAGGCGGCCACCGCGCTGACCCTGCCGGCGGCGCCCACCGGCACCGGGACCATCCGGGCCTGGTCGTCGAACCGGTAGAGCCCCCCGTCGGCCACCACCAGCCCGTACGGCTGGCCCGCGCCGAGCGGGCGCAGCCAGACCGGCCGACCGATCGCCTTGAAGAGCTGCGCACCCGGGGTCATCACCTGCACCGGGGCGACGCCGGAGCCGGCCACCAGGCGCTGCCGCCCGCCCGGGGCGGTGGTGACCACGGCGGCGAGCGTCTTCTCCTCGGCCCGCCGCATCGAGGCCGAGACGATGTCGTGGTTGTCCTCGGCGCGGATCGGGACGGTGCCGGTGTCCTCGGACAGGAAGGACAGCGGGTGGATCGCCCCCTCGTAGACGGCGAACCGCTGCGGCCCCTCGGTGAGCGGATAGACCTTGTTGGCGACCCGGTGGTCGTTCAGGTCGTCGATGGTCACCCGGGACTGGTTGCGGGTGGTGAGCTGAAGTGGCCCGTCCAGGTCCCACAGCGACCAGGCGAGCTGGATGCCGAGCTTCTCCAGCTTGCGGCGGTCGTCGCCGGGCAGTTCGAGGTTGACCTCCCAGCGGCCGTCGGTCTTGACCGCGTTGTTGATCAGGGCGGTCCGGTCCGGCAGGCCACTCACCCCCTGCCGCAGCCAGTCCGACGGGCCGGCGATCAGCCACTTCACCACCTCACTGACCAGCCGCTCGGCCGGCACCGCGACCGGCAGGTACCGCTGGTCGGCGACCAGCCGGCTGGAGTCGGAGTTCCAGAAGTAGACCGTGCGGGACCGGTAGTACCGCAACGCCTCGGTGGCCAGCAGCAGCACGTTGGGCGGGTCGGTGACGAAGAAGCCGGCCTCCTCGGGCCCCTCCTGACCCAGCGGGGCGGCGCTGCGCAGCGAGAACCGGTACTCCGTCTCGTTCAGCACCGGCGGGCCCAGCACGCCGTTGGCCCGCAGCACCCCGACCTGCTGCACCGGCACCCGGACGGTGAACAGCCCGCTGGCGTTCTCGGTGATCACCGGCTTCTCGGTCAGCCGGACCACGTTGATCGCGACCTCGCTGCCCTGCTTCTCCGGGAGCCGGCTGCGGTCCTCCCGGGCGATGAACTCCTTCACCCGCGTGTACGCCCGCTCCGGCTCGCCGGCCGCGGCGGACAGGAAGTTGTGGACGAACGCCTCCCGGTCGGTGCCGCTGGCCGTCCGGGTGGGTGGCTCGCCCAGCCCGAAGCTGGACGCGCCGGCCGAGACGGCCGGCCCCGAGCCGTCCACCTGCACATCGGTGTTGTCGGGAATGCCGCAGCCGGCCGGGACGAGCGCCAGCAGCGCGGCGCAGAGCACCCCGGTCACCGTCCGCCGCCCCGGACGGCGGCTCACGACCGCGCCTCCGCCCGCTCGTCGGCGGCGACCGACCCCGGGCCGATGGCCAGCACGCCGCCGCCACCGGGGCCGATGGCCAGCAGGTCGCCGTCGCGGGGGCCGCCGAACGGCAGGGTGGCGTCGGCCGGCACCAGCCGCAACGGTGAGGTGGTGAGCCGGTCGCCGGCCCGGGCCGGCAGGGTGAGCCGGAACTGGGCGCCCTGGCCCGGCGCGCCCCACGCCTCCAGCCAGCCGCCGTGCAGCCGGGCGTCCTCCAGGCTGATCGACAGGCCCAGCCCGGTCCCGCCGGTCTGCCGGGCCCGGGACGGGTCCGCCCGCCAGAACCGGTTGAAGACCAGTTTCTCCTCACCCGGCTTGAGCCCGACCCCGTGGTCACGCACGGTCATCGCGACGGCGGTCTGGTCGACGGCCAGGGTGATCAGCACCGGCTTCGCCTCGCCGTGCTCGACGGCGTTGCCGACCAGGTTGCGCAGCACCCGTTCGACCCGGCGCGGGTCCACCTCGGCGATCACCGGGGCGGTCGGCACGTCCAGCTCGATGGTGACACCGACCCGTTCGGCCAGGCCGGCGAGGCGGTCGGCGACCCGGTGCACCACCGGGACCAGGTCGGTCGGCTCGGCGTCCAGCATGGCGAAGCCGGCGTCGAAGCGGCTGATCTCCAGCAGGTCGGTGAGCAGCTCCTCGAACCGGTCCAGCTCCGCCTGGAGCAGCTCGGCGCTGCGCGCCACCGCCGGATCGAACTCGTCGCGTTCCGCGAAGATCAGGTCGGCGGCCATCCGGACGGTGGTGAGCGGGGTACGCAGCTCGTGCGACACGTCGGAGGTGAACCGGCGCTGGAGCCGGGACATCTCCTCCAGCCGGAGGATCTGCCGTTGCAGGTTGGTCGCCATCTGGTTGAAGGAGGCAGCGAGCAGCGCGAGGTCGTCCTCGCCGTTGACCACCATCCGCTGGTCGAGCAGGCCGGCGGAGAGCCGCTGGGCCGTCCGGGCGGCCACCCGTACCGGGGTCACCACCAGCCGGGTCACCAGGGCGGCGAGCAGGCCGAGCAGCAGCACCAGGGCCACCCCGGTGGCCAGCACGGTGGCCCGGGCGTCGGCGGCGGTGGCGTCCTGCCGGTTGAGCGGGACGAGGTAGTAGAGCTCCACCTGGCCGAACCGGGTCGGCACCGGCGAGCCGTAGACCAGGTACTTGGTCCGGTCGCCGGTGAGCCGCCCGGTACGGATCTGGTGGGCGATCTTGCCGTCCGCGACGGCGGCCCGCAGCTCCCGGCTGATCAGCGGCCGGACGTCCATCGCCGGGGAGGTGCGGGTCTCGATGATGCCGGCGTAGTTGTCCGCGGTGATCGCCACCACCACCCCGCTGGTCTGCTGCGGGTCACCCCCGGCCAGGTAGTTGACCGTGCCCTCGATGGTGTCCTGGAGCTGGGCCTCCTGCGGCTGGCTGTAGAGGTTGAACTGCTTGGCCGAGTAGTCGCTGCCGCTGTGCAGCCGCAGCAGCACGTCGGTCTTGGCGTTCTCCAGCAGGATGCTGGTGATCTTGTCGGCGATCAGGTAGGCGAACCCACCGACCAGCAGGCTGGAGACGACCAGGGTGATGGTCACCACCCGGACCTGCAACGACCGCCGCCACGTCTGGTGCAGGCCGGCCACCGCCCGCAGGGACCGGCCGGCCAGCACGCGCCGCAGCGCCCGCACGGCGGAGAGCCGACCGGCGGTGCGCTCGGGGTGGGGGTTCGGTGAGCTGGTCACGGTGCGACCAGGCTATCCGGTACCCGCCTTGTAGCCCACGCCCCGAACGGTGAGGATGATTTCCGGCCGCTCCGGATCCGGCTCGATCTTGGCGCGCAGCCGCTGCACGTGCACGTTGACCAGCCGGGTGTCCGCCGCGTGCCGGTAGCCCCAGACCTGTTCCAGCAGGACCTCGCGGGTGAAGACCTGGCGCGGTTTACGGGCCAGCGCCACCAGCAGGTCGAACTCCAACGGCGTGAGCTTCACCTCCTCGCCGTCCCGGCTCACGGTGTGCGCCGGCACGTCGATGGTGATCTGGTTGCCGGGCGGCCCGATGGTCAGCATCTCCGGGGCGACGTCCTCGCCCCGCCGCAGCCGGGCCCGCATCCGGGCCACCAGTTCCTTGGGCTTGAACGGCTTGACCACGTAGTCGTCGGCGCCGGACTCCAGCCCGAGCACCACGTCCACGGTGTCGCTCTTGGCGGTGAGCATGACGATCGGCACGCCCGACTCGCCCCGGATGGCCCGCGCCACGTCGATACCGCTCATTCCGGGCAGCATCAGGTCGAGCAGGACGATGTCGGGTCGACTGTCCCGGAACGCGGCCAGTGCCCGTTCCCCGTCGGCGACGAAGGAGGGCAGGAAGCCCTCGCTGCGCAGGACGATGCCGAGCATCTCGGCGAGCGCGGGGTCGTCGTCGACCACCAGTACCCGGGCTCTCATGGGGTTTATGGTTCCATCCCCGTTCAGTTTCGGTGGGATCGGCGTCTGGAAGAGCACGGTACTGCGGGGGGAGGCGTCACCGCACGTCCCACGCGCGAGGTCACCCCGCACGGCCGCCGTCGGGGGGCCACACGGCGGGTCCACCCGGCCGGTCGGACCGTGTCACCATGATCCCCGGGCGAGCCGCCGCCCGCCAGCCATCACCCGCAGGAGTACGCGTGCCCGACGTCGGCCCGACCACCGTGCTCCCCCGCCGCCCGCTCACCGTCGGCGAGTTGCTCGACTCCGCCGTGCTGCTGCTCCGCGCCCAGGGCCGGCTGCTGCTCCCGCCGGCCGTCCTGCTCGCCACGGGCGAGCAACTGCTGCTGCTCCCGCTGCGGCGGCTGGCCGACGCGGTACCCCCGATCTGGTGGGACGACAACGGGTCGGTCCCCGCCTGGTGGCTGCTGCTGGCGGTGGGGGCCGCCACCGAGGCGGTGATCGTCCTCCTGCTCGGCAACCCGGCCGCCCGGGCCGCCGGCACCGCGCTGCTCGGCCGCCGGGCCGGCGTACGCGAGCTGCTCCGACCGGCCGGGGCCCGGTGGGGCGCCACCCTGCTGCTCGCCCCGGTGGTCGGCCTGCTGATGCTGCTCGCGGCGCTGCTCGGCCCGGTCTGGCTGGTCGGCTACGGCCTGCTCGGCTCGGTGGCCGCGGCACTGGTGCTGGACCGGGTGTCCGGGCCGGCGGCGGTGGGCCGCGCGGCACGGCTCGCACTTCGCGGTCGGGCCGGCGCCGTCCGGGTGCTGGGCTATCTCGGCTGGTGGGTCCTCCGGGTCGGCCTGGCCCTCGGGGTCTTCTTCGGCGTCGAGTCGCTCGGGCTGGTCGACCTCGCCGACCCGACCGTCCGGGTGGGCGCCGCGATGCTCGTCTGGGGTGCGGTGAACAGCGTCGCCTACCCCGCCCTGGCCTGCCTGGACGCGGTGATCCACCTGGACACCCGGATGCGTACCGAGGGCCTGGACATCCGCCTCGCCCGCACCCCCGCCGGCCTCGCCGCGCACGCCCTGTCGGTGGCCGGCCGGTGAGCCGGTGGTGGACGGAGGCCGTCGCGGCGCTCGGCGACGTCCTGCCGCTGCCGCTGGTGGCGCTGCTGCTCGTGCTGGTCGCCGGGCTGGTCGCCCTGGCCTGGTACCACTTCCCGGCCTGGGTGCCGCGCCGACTGCCCCGGCTGCGCCTGCCCCGCCTGCCCCGGCTCCGGTTTCCCCGGCTGCGCCTGCCCCGCTGGCGTCGTCGCCGGACGGACCGCCCGGCCAAGGCGACGAAGACCCTGGTGGTGCCCCTGCCCCGGGCCGGTGACGACACCACGCCCACCGGTGCGGGGCTGTCCCTCGCCGACCGGCTGGCCGCCGAGGGCCGGTACGCCGAAGCCGTCCGGGAACGGCTGCGCGGCATGGTCCGGCGGCTGGTCACGGCCGGCGCGGTCGAGCCCCGCCCGGGAATGACCGTCACCGAGCTGGCCGACGCGGCGGCCCGCACCCGCCCCCCGGTCGACCCGCCGCTCCGCGCGGCCGGAGCGATCTTCTCCGAGCTGTGGTACGCCCAGCGCCCCGCCGCCGCCCGGCACGACCGGCGGATGCGCGAGCTGGCCGACGAGCTGGACCGGGTGCTCGCCGGCCCGCCGGCGGACGGGGGGACACCGTGACGCGGACCGCCGCACCACCGGCCACCACCCCGGCGACCCCCGCCGCACCGCCCCGGCGCCGCCGCCGGCACCGGGTGATCGTCCCGCTGGCGCTGGCCGCCGCGCTGATCGCCGGCACGCTGGTCGCCCACGCCCGGGACCAGCCGGACCCGACCGACCGGGGCTTCCTGTCCCCGACGGCGACCGACGACGACGGCGGCAGCCGGCTCGCCGGGGCGCTGCGCGGCCGGGGCGTCACCGTCCAGCGGGAGACGGACCTGCTGCCGGCGCTGCTCGCCCTCGACAGCGGCCCGGCCACCCTCTTCGTCCCGGCACCGGAGCTGCTGCACCCGGACACCGTCATCGCCCTGGGCGAGCTGCCCGCCGGCCGCCGGCTGGTCCTGGTCGACCCGTCCCGCCGGCTGCTGGAGGCGGCCGAGCTGCCGCTGGTGCCGACCGACCGTCGGTGGGCCACCCGGGCGGTCGCCCCGGGCACCGACGGGCGGCCGTGCCCGCTGCCGGAGGCGGCCCGGGCCGGCACCGCCGCCGCCCAGCGCCAGCGGTACGCCGCCGCGCCCGGCCGCCCGGTCGCCGTCGACCGCTGCTACTCCGCCGGGCTGGTCCGGCTCGGCGGGCCCGCCGAGGTGGTGGTGATCGGCGCCAGCGACCCGTTCCGCAACGACCGGATCGGCGAGCACGGCAACGAGGCGCTGGCCACCGGCCTGCTCGGGGTGCACGGCCGGGTGGTCTGGCTGGACCTGGACGGCCCCGCCCCGGCCCCGTCCTTCGGCACCGGCAGCAGCGGCGAACCGGGCTGGTCGCCCACCCCCGGCGGATCCACCGAGTACGACGACGGTTCCGACCCGACCTCCGGCGGCTCCGGCGAGAGCGACAGCGGCCAGGACGCCGAGCAGGACCCGGCCGCGCCGCCGGAGCAGGACCACCCGCTGCTCGACGCGTTCCCGCCCTGGTTCTGGGCGCTGCTGGCGCAGCTCGCCCTCGCCGCGCTGCTGGTCGCGCTCTGGCGGGGTCGCCGGCTCGGCCCGCCGGTGGCCGAACCGCTGCCGGTCCAGGTCCGCGCCGCCGAGACCGTCCTCGGCCGGGGCCGGCTCTACCAGCGGGCCCGCGCCCGGGGCCCGGCCGCCGCGACCCTGCGCGCGGCCACCCTCGACCGGCTGCGCAACCGGCTGAACCTGCCGGCCGACACCCCGCACGGCGAGGTGGCCGCCCGGGTCGCCGAGCAGGCCGGCGGCACCCCGGAGCAGGTCCGCGAGCTGCTGTACGGCGCGGAGCCGGAATCCGACGCCGAACTGCTGGAGCTGGCCCGGTCGCTGGACCGGATGACCCGTACCGTGGCGGCGCCCCCCGACCGTCCGACCGAAGGAGACCACCGGTGACCCGACCCGCCACCACCGCCGACCCGACGGCCGGCCCGGACGACGCCCGGGCCGCCCTGCACCGGCTGCGCACCGAGGTGGCCAAGGCGGTCGTCGGGCAGGACGCCGTGGTCACCGGCCTGGTGATCGCGCTGCTCTGCCGCGGCCACGTCCTGCTGGAGGGGGTCCCGGGGGTGGCGAAGACGCTGCTGATCCGGACCGTCGCCACCGCGCTCGACCTGGACTCGAAGCGGATCCAGTTCACCCCCGACCTGATGCCCGGCGACGTCACCGGCTCGCTGATCTTCGACCCGCGCACCGCCGCGTTCACCTTCCGGGAGGGGCCGGTCTTCACCAACCTGCTGCTCGCCGACGAGATCAACCGGACGCCGCCGAAGACCCAGTCGGCGCTGCTGGAGGTGATGGAGGAGCGCCAGGTGTCGGTCGAGGGCGCCCGCCGGCCGCTGCCGGACCCGTTCATCGTGGCCGCCACCCAGAACCCCGTCGAGTACGAGGGCACCTATCCCCTCCCGGAGGCGCAGCTCGACCGGTTCCTGCTCAAGCTGACCGTGCCGCTGCCCAACCGGGAGGAGGAGCTGGGCGTGCTGCGCGCCCACCACGCCGGCTTCGACCCGCGTGACCTGGGCGCGGCCGGCGTACGGCCGGTGGCCGGCGCGGCCGACCTGGCCGCCGCCCGGGAGGCGGTCGGGCGGGTGTACGTCGGCGAGCCGGTGCTCGGCTACATCGTGGACCTGTGCCGGGCCACCCGGGTCACCCCGGCGCTGGAACTGGGCGCCTCGCCCCGGGGCGCGACCGGGCTGCTGAGCACCGCGAAGGCGTGGGCCTGGCTGGCCGGCCGGGACCACGTCACCCCCGACGACGTCAAGGCCACCGCCCGGCCGACCCTGCGGCACCGGCTGCGGCTGCGCCCCGAGGTGGAGTTGGAGGGCGTCGGGGTGGACGCGGTGCTGGACACGGTGCTGGCCACCGTGCCGACGCCGCGATGACCTGGCGGGCGGCCGTCCTGCTGCTGGTCGGCGCGCTGACCCTGCCGGCCTGGCCGGACCCGTTCCTCGGGGTGGCCGCGATGACCGGCGCGGTGCTGCTGCTGACCGCCGTGGACTGGACGCTCGCCGCGCCGCTGCACGCCGTCACGCTGGACCGGGAGGGCGAGCGGACCGTCCGGCTCGGCCACACCGCGACGGTCGCGCTGCGGCTGTCCCACACCTCCGGCCGTACGCTGCGCGCCCAGGTGCGCGACGTCTGGGTGCCGTCGGCGGGGGCCCGGCCGGACGTACCGCCGGGGCGGGTGTCCCGGGTCGGACCCGGCGGGGTGGTGGTGCTGCCCAGCCGGCTCACCCCCACCCGGCGGGGCGACCGGCCGGCGGTGGCGGTGGCGGTGCGGTCGTTCGGTCCGCTCGGGCTGGCGTTCCGGCAGCGGTCCGGCCGGCCGGCCGCCCCGGGCTGGACGCTGCGCGTGCTGCCCCGCTTCGACTCCCGCCGGCACCTGCCGGAGAAGCTGTCCCGGCTGCGGGTCATCGACGGCACCCAGGTCACCCGGGGGCGCGGCCAGGGCACCGAGTTCGACACCCTGCGCGAGTACGTGGTCGGCGACGACGTCCGCTCGATCGACTGGCGGGCCAGCGCCCGCCGGTCCGACGTGCTGGTCCGCACCTGGCGGCCGGAGCGGGACCGGCGGCTGGTCTGTGTGCTGGACACCGGCCGCACCTCGGCGGTGCGGGTGGGCGACGAGCCCCGGCTGGACACCGCCATCGACGCGGCGCTGCTGCTGACCGCGCTGGCCTTCCGGGCCGGCGACCGGGTCGACCTGATCGCGGCCGACGCCGAGATCCGGGCCACGGTGACCGGCAGTGGCCGGCCGGCCCTGCTGAACCGGTTGGTGACCACGCTCGCGCCGCTGCACCCGGCGCTGGTGGAGACCGACTTCGAGCTGGTCGTCGCGGAGATCCTCCGGCGGGAACGCCGACGCAGCCTGGTGGTGCTGTTCACCGCGCTGGAGGCCGGTCCGCTCGCCGACGGGCTGCTGCCGGTGCTGCCCCGGCTGGCCGCCCGGCACCGGGTGGTGGTGGCCGCCGTGCACGACCCGGTGTTGACCGCGCTGACCACCACCGCGCCGCACCGCCCGGAGGACGCGTACGCCGCCGCGGCCGGCTGGCGGGCGCTGGCCGAACGGGACCGGGTCCGGACCGCCCTCGGCCGGTACGGGGTGACCGTGGTGGACGCCCCGGCGGACCGGCTCGCCCCCGCCGTGGCCGACACCTACCTGCGCCTCAAGGCCCTCGGCCAGCTCTGACCCGCCGCTTCCCCGGCCAGGTCAGGGGGCGGGGCGGGTGAGGTGCCAGGCCCGGGTGGGATCGGTGGAGGGCCAGAGTTCGGCCAGCCACGGATCGGTCCGCTCGGCGGGCGCCGACCCGGCCGCGACCGCCCGGCGGCCCAGCACGACGACGTAGCCGAGGAATCCCCACCACACCACCGCGCCGACGCCGATCCGCAACGCCGTCGGCATCGGCGACGGGGTGACGAACGCCTCCAGCAGTGCGGAGACCCCGAAGAGCCCGACCAGGCCGACGGCGACCAGGATCGCCGAGCGGCCCGCCTCCGCGACCGCCTGGCCCCGGCCCAGGTGCGCCGGGGGTGAGATCCACGCCCAGGCCGTCCGCAGCCCCACCCCGGCGGCCACGAAGACCCCGGTCAGCTCCAGCAGCCCGTGCGGGGTGATCAGCCCGAAGAAGACGTCGGCCCGCCCGTAGGAGACCATCACCCCGCCGACCACGCCCACGTTGAGCGCGTTCTGCCAGAGCAGGTAGCACACCGGCACCACCAGCACCCCGGAGGCCAGGCACTGGGCGGCCACCCAGGCGTTGTGCGTCCACAGGTGGAAGGCGAAGGTCGGCGCGGAGAACTCGGTGTAGTAGCCGGCGAAGCCGGAGTCGACCAGCTCGGCGGCGGCCTCCGGGCCGATCAGGGCCGACGCGGTCGCCGGGTTGCCCGCGACGTACCAGATGAGGAAGCCGCTGAGCAGGCTGAACCCGGTCGCCACCGCACACCACCACGGCCAGGCGCGGTAGACGGCGGCGGGGAAGCCGACGGTGAGGAACCGGCCCACCGCCGCCCAGGACGGCCGACGCCGGCCGGTGATCCGGGCCCGGGCCCGCAGCACGAGCTGGGAGAGGCGGCTGACCAGTGCCGGGTCGGGCGCGCGGCTGCGCAGCGCCGACAGGTGGGTGGCGGTGCGCTGGTAGAGGGCGACCATCTCGTCGATCTCGTCGGCGGTCAGCCGGCGGCGGTCGCAGAACAGCTCCAGCCGCCGCCACTCGTGGCCGTGCTCGGCGACGTACGCGTCGAGATCCACTCGTCCTCCCCCGTCCGGCGCCCATAGTGTTCACTGTGCGGGTGACAGCGCAACCACCGGTGCCCGTCGCCACCGGCCCGGCCGCCGGGTGGGCGGACGCCGGGCTGGTCAGCGGCGAGGCCGTCGAGTTGGACGTCCGGGCGGCCCGGCTCGGCTCCCGGGTGCTGGCGCTGCTGATCGACATCCTCGGGCAGGTGCTCTGCGCGGCGCTGCTGGCCCTGATGCTGACCCCGCTGGCGCTGATCCTGCTCGACCCGCTGGTGGACCAGGCCCTGGCCGGGGCCCTGGAGACGCTCGGGCTGGTGCTGGTGGTGGTCGGCTACCCGGTCGCCTGGGAACGCCTCAACCACGGCCGTACGCCCGGCAAGCTGGCGGTGGGGCTGCGGGTGGTCAGCGCCGACGGCGGCCCGGTGGGGCTGCGCCAGTCGCTGACCCGGGCGCTGGTGGGGGCGGCCGTGGAGTGGCCGGGCCTGGTGCTGCCGCTGTTGAGCTGGGTGGCCGGGGCGACGGTGATGCTGACCGATCCGCGGGGTCGGCGGCTGGGTGACCTGGTGGCCGGCACGATGGTGGTGCACACCCGGACGACCCATCCGTGGCGGCCGGCACCGATGATCATCCCGCCGCTGGCCGGCTGGGCGGTCACCCTGGACCTGACCCGGCTCGACGACCCGCTGGCCCTGGCGGTCCGGCAGTACCTGACTCGGGGCGAGCAGATCGTCGAGCCGTACCGGTCGGGGCTGGCCCGGGGGTTGTGGCGCGAGGTGGCGGCCGTGACGTCGCCGGTTCCGCCGCCGGGCGTACCGGAGCCGTTGCTGCTGGCGGCGGTGCTGGCCGAGCGGAACCGGCGCGGCGCGCTGCGGCTGCGCCGCACCCGGGCGCTCACCGCCCCGCTCCGGCCCGACCGGTAGCCGGCCGTCGCCGAGCCTGCTGCCACCGCCGGGCGGGCCGCACGCCCACCGCTCCTGCCCCGGAGCCGACCGGCGAGCCGGGACGGGACGGAACCCGGGTCAGGTGAAGAGGGTCCGGCCCCACCAGTCGGCGGCGTCGCGGACACCGGGCGGGCAGGCGAACACCGCGCTGGAGACGTGCCGCAGGTACTCGTTCATCAGGTCGCGCCGGGCGAGCTGGGTCTGGATCGGCACGAACTGCCGGCGCGGGTCGCGCTGGTACGCCATGAAGAAGAGCCCGGCGTCGAGCCGGCCCAGCCCGTCCGAGCCGTCCACGAAGTTGTAGCCCCGGCGCAGCAGGTGCGCGCCGTTGTTCCGGCTGGGGTGGGCGAGCCGTACGTGCGCGTCCTCGGCGATCACGGGCTGCCCGTCGTCGCCCTTCGCGGCGAAGTCCGGCTCGTCGAACTCGTCCTTGCGGCCCAGCGGCGCGCCGCTGCCCTTGGTCCGGCCGACGATCTGCTCCTGCTCGGCCAGTGAGCTGCGGTCCCAGGTCTCGATCTGCATCCGGATCTTGCGGGTGACCAGGTACGAGCCGCCGGTCATCCAGTCCGCGCCGTCGCCCGGCTGGGCCCAGAGCTGGTCCCGCAGCAGGTCGGCGTCCTCGGCCTTGAGGTTGGCCGTGCCGTCCTTGAAGCCGAACAGGTTGCGCGGGGTGGCCTGGTCCCGCGAGGTCGACGAGGTACGTCCGAAGCCGAGCTGGGACCAGCGGACGCTGACCACGCCCATCCCGATCCGGGCCAGGTTGCGGATGGCGTGCACCGCCACCTGCGGGTCGTTCGCGCACGCCTGCACGCAGAGGTCCCCGCCGGAGATCTCCGGACGCAGCGCGTCCCCGGCGAAGTGCGGCAGGTCGGCGAGCGCGGCGGGACGCCGGTCGGCGATCCCGAACCGGTCCCGGCCCTGCGCGTCGCGGAACAGCGTCGGCCCGAAGCCGACGGTCAGGGTGAGCTGCGACGGGGGCAGGCCCAGCGCCTCGCCGGTGTCGTCCGGCGGGGCCTCAGGCACGCCGCCGACGGCGCCGATGACCCCGGCGTCCTTCCCGGCGGTCAGCCGGGCCGCGGCGGCCGTCCACTCCTGGAGCATGCCGACCAACCGGTCCCGGTCCTTGGTGACCACGTCGAACGCGACGAAGTGCAGCCGGTCCTGGGCGGGGGTGGTGATGCCGGACTGGTGCTCGCCGTGGAACGGCTCCGCCCCGGCTGCGGAGTCGTTCGCGGCGGCCTGGTCGGCGTCGCGGAACAGCGCGCCGGCCCCCACGCCGACCCCGGCCACGCCGGCCACCCCGACCCCGGCGAGGGTGATGGCCCGTCGCCGGGACAGCCGGCCGCTGCTGTGCTGCTCGCTCATCGACTCTCCTGGGCGGGATCGGCCGTCATCGGGCGACGACGGCGGCGACCTTGCTGATCGGCTCGGCGAGGGCGTTGATGCTGTCCGACAGCTCCTTGAGTTCGGCCTTGCTCAGCGCGGTGTGCAGCTTCCAGCCGTCGCCGTCGCGGTGCTTGCCGAGCGTCGCCTCCACGGTGGCGAACTCCTTGTCGAGCTGGGCCACCAGCTCCGGGGAGCGCTGCTCCAGCGCCGGGCGGAGCGCCGCGATCGCCGCCTTCGAGCCCTCCAGGTTGGCGTTGAAGTCCCAGAGGTCGGTGTGCGAGTACCGCTCCTCCTCGCCGGTGATCTTTCCGCTGGCGACCTCGTCGAGGAGGGCCTTGGCACCGTTGGCGAGCTGGAGCGGGGTCAGCTTCTCGGCGTTGGCCCGCGCCACGATCTCCTTGACGTCGGCGAGCAGCCGGTCGGCGATCGGGCCGTCCTTGCTGATGTCGCCGGTGGTCCAGAGGTCCTTCTCGATCCGGTGGAAGCCGGTGAACTCCATGCCCTCCTCGACGACCTCCTCCCGACCGTCGATCTTCGGGTCGAGGTCGCCGAAGCTCGCCGCCACCGGCTCGATCCGCTCCCAGTAGGTGCGGGCGACCGGGTAGAGCGCCTTGGCCTTCGCCACGTCACCGGCCTTGACCGCGGCGGTGAACTCCTCGGTCTTGGTGAGCAGGGCGGCGGTCTGGCTGGTCACGTACCGCTGGTAGCTGGTGGTGGCCTCGGCCAGCGCGGCGTCCGGGGCGACGGTGGCGACGGTGCCGGTGACCTTCAGCGCGCCCCGGATGCCGCGTCCGCTCATCCCGGGCTTGCAGGCCGTCTCGTACGTCCCGGCGGGCAGTTCGACGCGCAGCTCACGGCTGAGCCCCGGGGCGATGTTCTCCACCTCGCCCATCACCCGGTCGCCCGCGGCGTAGACGTAGAACTCGTTGACCTTGCTGCCGGAGTTAATCACCGTGAAGGTGGCCTGGCCGGCGGTCAGGTCGGTGAGGTCCACCTCGCACGCGGTGTCGGTGGCCTTGACCTTGACCGCGTTGTCGACCTTCGCGGCCCCCTGCTCGTCCGTGCCGGCGCAGGCGGTGACGCCGGTGACGGCCAGCGCGCCGACGGCGGCGAGCACCAGGAAGCGGGTGGTTCGCATCGTTGCTTGTCTCCTCGCGGGGATGGTGGGTCAGGCGCGCTGCGGGGCGGCGGTCTGCTCCGGGGGAACGGTCGACGCGACCGGGCTGGCGGTCGACGCGACCGGGGCGGCCGTCGACGCGGCTGAGGCGTCGGTCGACACCGCCGGGGCGTCGGTCGACACCGCCGGGGCGGGCTTCGCCGGGGTGACGGGCTTCGCGGGCGCCGCCGGCTTGCGGAGGAAGAGGACCATCACCGGGACGGCGTAGGCGACCCAGGCGATCATCTCCAGCACGCTGGGCGCGGGGGTGATGTTGAACATGCCGGCGAGCAGGGTGGCGTACCAGGTGCTCGGGTCGAGCACCGAGGAGACGTCGAAGGCCAGGTTGTTGAGGCCGGGCAGCACGCCGGCCTCCTGGAAGTCGTGCACGCCGTACTTGAGGATGCCGGCGGCGACCAGGATCAGCAGCGCGCCGGTCCAGGTGAAGAACTTCGACAGGTTGATCCTCAGCGCGCTGCGGTAGAGCAGGAAGCCGAGCACCACGGCGGTGGCGATGCCGCCGGCCAGTGCCAGCAGCGGACCCGAGCCGGTGCCACCGGCCGCGCTCTGCGCCGCCGAGTAGAAGATCAGCGCGGTCTCCAGGCCCTCCCGGATCACCGCCAGGAAGCTCATCCCGGCCACCGCCAGGGAGCCGACCGCGAGCGCCTCGGTGAGCTTGCCGCGCAGCTCACCGGCGATGGTCCGGGCCGCCCGGCGCATCCAGAAGATCATCCAGGTCACGAAGACCACGGCGGCGACCGACGTCACCGCCTCGAACAGCTCCCGGTCCTCGGACCGGGCGAGCAGCGAGGCCGAGGTGTACTCGATCAGCCAGCCGAAGAGCACCGAGAGCGCCACGGCCAGCCCGACGCCGACCCAGACCTGGGGCAACCGGTCCCGGCGCTGCGACTTCACCAGGAAGGCGACCAGGATGCTGACGACCAGCGTCGCCTCCAGGCCCTCCCGCAGGCCGATCAGGTATGTGGCGAACATCGATGCTCCGTGTCGTGGTCAGGCTTGCCTCAGTTAACTTAGGGCAGCCATACCTTCCTCCTGATCCGGGGTGCCGTCAAGTCGTTCATGACAGGTTCACCCTGGTCGGGAGTGCCGGCCGGACCGACCGACCGACGGACGCCCGGCACCCGCCCCAGGTGGGAGGATCCGACGAACTCCCAGGACAGGACGGCCCGTGCCTGACACGCTCCACACCCCCATCGCCCGCCCGACCGCCCCCGCCCCACCGGCGACCGCCGACCGCTGTGCGCTTCGCCACCGTCGTCCGGGACGGCACCGGTGAAGGGGTTCGGTCCGTGGCTGGCCGTGCTCGCGCTGGTGATCATCCTCAACGCGCTGCGCCTGCGCCCGCTGGCCGTGGTGGTCTCGCTCGCCTGGCTCGCCTGGTGCGTGTGGACCTGGATCCGGCCGAGCCGCCGTCCCGGGCCGCGCTGACCCCCGGGCGGTCCCGGGAGCCGGCGCGCGGCGCCGGGGTCGGCGCGCGGACGGCGTACCGAGAAGGACCCGGGCCGGCCGCGCGGCGGCCGACCCGGGTCCTTCGTCAGGTGGTGCTCAGTACCGGTAGTGCTCCGGCTTGAACGGGCCCTCCACGGCGACGCCGAGGTAGGCGGCCTGCTCCTTGGTCAGCTCGGTCAGCCGGGCGCCGAGGGCACCCAGGTGCAGCCGGGCGACCTTCTCGTCCAGGTGCTTGGGCAGCACGTAGACGCCGACCGGGTACTCGTCGGTCTTGGTGTACAGCTCGATCTGGGCGATCGTCTGGTTGGCGAACGAGTTCGACATCACGAAGCTCGGGTGACCGGTGGCGTTGCCCAGGTTCAGCAGGCGACCCTCGGAGAGCACGATGATGGCGTGACCGTCCTCGAAGCGCCACACGTCGACCTGCGGCTTGATGTTCTCCCGGGTGACGTCCGAGCGCTTCATCAGGCCGGCCATGTCGATCTCGTTGTCGAAGTGGCCGATGTTGCCCACGATGGCCTGGTGCTTCATCCGGGCCATGTGCTCGTTCGTGATGACGTCGAAGCAGCCGGTCGCGGTGATGAAGATGTCGGCCTGCTCGACCACGTCCTCCAGGGTGGCCACCTGGTAGCCGTCCATCGCCGCCTGGAGGGCGCAGATCGGGTCGACCTCGGTCACCACGACCCGGGCACCCTGGCCGCGCAGCGACTCGGCGCAGCCCTTGCCCACGTCGCCGTAGCCGAGCACGACGGCCATCTTGCCGCCGATCAGCACGTCGGTGGCCCGGTTGATGCCGTCGATGAGCGAGTGGCGGCAGCCGTACTTGTTGTCGAACTTGCTCTTGGTCACCGAGTCGTTGACGTTGATGGCCGGGAAGAGCAGGGAGCCGGCCCGGTGCATCTCGTAGAGCCGGTGCACGCCGGTGGTGGTCTCCTCGGTCACGCCCTTGATGCCCGAGGCGATCCGGGTCCAGCGCTGAGCGTCCTCGGCGAGGCTGCGGTGCAGCACCTGGAGGATCACCGCGTACTCCTCGGAGTCGGCGGACTCGACCGCCGGGACGACCCCGGCCTTCTCGAACTCGACACCCTTGTGGACCAGCAGGGTGGCGTCGCCGCCGTCGTCGAGGATCATGTTCGGGCCCTGCCCGTCCGGCCAGGCGAGCACCTGCTCGGTGCACCACCAGTACTCCTCCAGGCTCTCCCCCTTCCAGGCGTAGACCGGAACGCCGGCCGGCGCCGCCGGGGTGCCCTCCGGGCCGACCACGATCGCCGCGGCGGCGTGGTCCTGGGTGGAGAAGATGTTGCAGGAGGCCCACCGGACCTCGGCGCCGAGGGCGACCAGCGTTTCGATCAGGACGGCGGTCTGGATGGTCATGTGCAGCGAGCCGGTGATACGGGCGCCGGCGAGCGGCTGGGCGTCGGCGAATTCGCGGCGGATCGCCATCAGGCCGGGCATCTCGTGCTCGGCGAGTCGGATCTCCTTGCGCCCGAACTCGGCGAGCGACAGATCCGCCACCTTGTAGTCGCCCCCGGCGAGGGTGCTCGGCCGTGCGCCGCTCTGCGACGTGGGGAGGGTGCTGGTCATGGAAGCTCCTGTCGAACGATGGCTGCGCGACCATCAACCTTACGCCCGCACCCGGACGGCGCACCGGGGCGGCCGGTGACAGCGCACGGGGGCGGTCGGAGCTGGACGGACTTTCCGCCCACCTGCCGGCCACCCCCGTGCATCCCCCCGGTTTGGTTCCCCGCGCGCTACCGGACCTTCGTCACGACAACGCTGCGTACCCACAGAGTCACATTGCGCGACCGGATCGTCAAGCCAATTCGGGAAAGTCGGACTTGTGGCGGCGACGACTCCGCACTTTCCGAGATCGTCCGTACGCTCCGTCAGGCGCCGACGGTCGCCACGAACGCCTCGCCCGCGCCGGAGAAGGTCAGCGGCGCCACGACGGCGGCACCCACCGCCGCCTGCCCCCGGTCGAGGGGCACCAGCCCGGTCCCGTCGTCCACCGAGACCCTGCCGCCGGTGCAGAGCACCACCCGGGGGCCGGGCAGCGACAGCCGGACCACCGGCACGGTCGCGTCCACCGTCACCCGGTGCAGCGCGAAGTCGTCCACCGGGACCGGCCAGCAGCGCACCCCGGGAGCCACCGGACGGGCCGCGACGACCGGATCGACCAGCACCTCGAAGCGGAGCACCCGGAGCAGCTCGTCGACGTCCACGTGCTTCGGGGTCAGGCCACCACGCAGCACGTTGTCACTGGCCGCCATGATCTCCACGCCGGTGCCCCGCAGGTAGGCGTGCAGGTTGCCGGCGGGCATCCAGATCGCCTCCCCCGGCGCCAGCCGGACGTGGTGGAGCAGCAACGCCACCAACACTCCCGGATCGCCCGGGTAGCTGACGGCCAGCGCCCGCGCCAGCTCGGCGTCCGGCCCGGCGACGCCCGCCGCACGCACCGCGTCGACCAGCCCGACGCGGTCCGCGTCCGGCCAGCTCAACAGCGTCTTCACCGCCGTACGCAGCCCCGCCGGCCCGGTACGCAGCGCGGCCACCACCGGCTCCAGCGCGGGTACGCCGAGCCCGGCCAGCGCCGCCGCCGACACCACGGGGTCACGGAACCCGCAGAGCGCGTCGAACGACGTCAACGCCACCAGCAGCTCCGGCTTGTGGTACGGGTCGACGTAGTTGCGCGGCCCGCCGGTGCGGGCCGCGTCGACCGCGTACCCGGCCCTCGCCTGCCCGGCGTCCGGGTGCGCCTGGAGGCTGAGCGGGGCGTCCGCGGCGAGCACCTTGAGCAGGAACGGCAGCCGGGGGCCGAACCGCGCCACCAACCGGTCGCCGAGCCAGCCGTCCGGCTCGGCGACCAACAGGTCGGTCAGGCTCACCCGGTCGCCGTCCCGGTCGACCGTGGCCGGGCCACCCGGATGGGCGCCCAGCCACAGCTCGGCCTCCGGGCCAGCGCTGGGCACCGGGCGTCCCTGCAACTCGGCGATCGCCGAGCGGGACCCCCAGGCGTAGTCGCGGATCGGCCCGTACAGCAACTCCACGCTCAGCCCCCGGCCCGCCCGGCCACCTCACCCGGCTCGGTCTCCGGCCCGGTCACGGCGGTGGGCGCGGCGGCACCGGTGCCGGCCCGGTCGGCGGCGGCGCTCCAGATGTCCGGCTCCAGGTAGATGACCCGGGCGATCGGCACCGCGGCGCGGATCCGCGCCTCGACGGCGTTGATGCCCCGGGCCAGCTCCTCGGCGCTCTCGCAGGCCGGTACGCCGACCTTCGCGGCCACCATCAGCTCCTCCGGGCCGAGGTAGAGCGTCTTCATGTGGATGATCCGTTCGACCTCCGGGCCGGCGGTGACCGCCCGCTCGATCGCGGCCAGGTCCTTCGGGTCGGCACCCTCACCGAGCAGCAGGCTCTTGGTCTCGATCGCCAGCACGATCGCGATGATCACCAGCAGCACACCGATCATGGCGGTGCCGGCGGCGTCCCACATGCCGTTGCCGGTGATCAGCGTCATCCCCACGCCGACCAGGGCGAGGACCAGACCGATCAGCGCGCCGAAGTCCTCCAGCAGCACCACCGGCAACTCGGGCGCCTTGGCCCGGCGGATGAAGTTGACCCAGGACTGGTTGCCCCGGGTGTGGTTGGACTCCTGGATCGCGGTACGGAAGGAGAAGCTCTCCATCACGATCGCGGCGACCAGCACCACCACCGGCACCCACTGCCACGCCGTGATCGGGTGCGGGTCGGCCGCCTTGTGGTACGCCTCGTAGAGCGCGAAGAGACCACCGACGCTGAACAGCACGATCGACACGATGAACGCGTAGATGTAGCGCTCCCGGCCGTACCCGAAGGGGTGCTGCGGGGTGGCCTCCCGCTTGGCCCGCTTGCCGCCGAGCAGCAACAGCCCCTGGTTGCCGGAGTCCGCCACCGAGTGGATCGACTCCGCCAGCATCGACGAGGAGCTCGTCAGCAGGAACGCGATGAACTTGGTGACGGCGATGCCGACGTTGGCCAGCAGGGCGGCGACGATCGCCCTCGTCCCGCCGTTCGCGCTCACGCCGCTGCCCCGCTCCGCCACGCGGCGGCGCAGGACGCCACACCACTGGGCCGAACGACCCGCTCGGCACGCGCGCTCACGTCGCCGTTCCACTCCGCCACCCGGCGGCGTGGGACGCCCCGCTGAGCCGGAGGCCCCGCTCCCTGCCGTTCGTTCACTGGTTCGACAGCTCCTTCATCTCCGTGACGGCCGGTACGGCCATGGGGTCCAGCCCGTGGGCCAGGGCAAGGTAGATCGAGGCGAAATCCGGCACCGCGATGAGCGAGGCGAGCCGTTCCAGCGCGGAACCGCCCTCGGCGGTCACCACGTCGCAGCGCACGCCGCGCCGCTCGGCGAGGGTCTGCACCGCGTCCGCGCGGCGCTCCTCCACGGCGAGCGGCTCGTCGGTGTCGTCGTCGGCGTTGAGGCCACCGTCGCGGAGCAGCACCAGCCGCAGCCGGGTCGGGTCGTCCTCGGCCGCGTCGGGGTCGGCGAAGATGTCCCGCGCCGACTCCACCAGACCGCCGAAGACCCCGTCGAGCAGGCCGACCCGGCCCCGACCGGCCTCGCCCAGCGCCCCGGTGACCACCGGGTAGCGGGCGTTGGCCGACAGGGTGTCACCGAAGCGGCGGGCCGCCACGGTGGCCAGCGGGGACGAGCCCCACACGATCGGGATCGACCCGGCCAGCCCGAGGGCCAGCGACTTCGCCGGGTTGACGAACGACTCGGCGGTCGGCCGGCACCGGTCGGCGTCGGCGTCGAGCCGGGCCGCCGTCTCGGCCAGATCCGCCTCGTTGACCTTCACCAGGCCGAGCGTACGGGCGGCGAGCAGAACCGGCACGGTGAGCGCCCAGAGGCTGGCCCGGGCCGGGGCGCGGCGGGGCACCGGGATGAACGGTGCCCGGGCCCGCTCGGCCACCGACTGGAGCTGCGAGTCGGGCGCGCCGACCGCCACCAGCCGGGCACCGCGGCGGTGCGCGGCCTCGGCGGCCCCCAACGCCTCCGGGCTGCGGCCGGACGCGCTGACCGCGATCACCACGTCGGCCGCGCCGACCCAGCCGGGCACGCCCGCGCTGCGGTGCGGGATCACCGGCACCGGGCAGCGCGGCCCGGCGACCGTGGCCAGCACGTCACCGGTACGCCCGGCGGTGCCGATGCCGGCGATGACGACCGCCCGGGGGCGGCCCTCGTCCTCCAGCAGCGACAGGTTGGCCTCGGCGGTCAGCGCGGCGGACTCCCGCACCTGGGCACCGGCGGAGGCGATGAAGCGCAGCATGCCGCCCGGGTCGTGGGCGGCCACCGCATCCGGGTCGTCCAGCACCGACTCGTCGACCACCCGCCGGCCGCTCAGCCCGGCCGTACCGTCCATCACCGCTGCGCCTCCGGCCCGCCGCGCGCCTCGTCCAGCAGCAGCACCGGCACGTCGTCGCGCACCTCGAAGATGCGACCGCACTCCGTGCAGGTCAGGGTCTGCCCCTGCGGGTCGTAGTCCAGCGGGGCGTGGTGTGTGTCCGGGCAGGCGAGGATCTCGAGCAACTGCGGGTCCAGGGCCACGGCGCGGCTCCTTCCACGTGTGCGGTCTCCGTCGGACGGCGGTGCCGACCGGCGCAGGGGATCTTATCGGCGAACCCGCTCCAGCACCTCGTCGCGCAGCGACGTCATCCGCTCCTCGGTCGGCCCCTCCACGTTGAGCCGCAGCAACGGCTCGGTGTTGGACGCGCGCAGGTTGAACCAGGCACCGTCGGGGAACCGCAGGGTGAGCCCGTCCAGCTCGTCGGCCTCCGCCTCCGGGTACGCGACGCGCACCTCGGCGACCCTGGCGGCCTGGTCCGCCACCGTGGAGTTGATCTCGCCGGAGGCGACGTACCGCTCGTAGCCGCTGGCCAGGATCGACAGCGGCTGGGACTGCTCGCCCAGCGCGGCCAGGGTGTGCATGGCGGCGAGCATGCCGGTGTCGGCGAACCAGAAGTCGCGGAAGTAGTAGTGCGCGGAGTGCTCGCCGCCGAAGATCGCGTTGGTCCGGGCCATCTCGGCCTTGATGAAGGAGTGGCCGACCCGGGCCACCACCGGCTCGCCGCCGTGCTCGCGGATGATCTCCGGCACCGCGCGGGAGGTGATCAGGTTGTGGATCACCGTGGAGCCCGGGTGCTTGGCCAGCTCGCGGGCGGCGACCAGGGCGGTGATCGCGGACGGGGAGACCGGCTCGCCGCGCTCGTCGATCACGAAGCAGCGGTCCGCGTCGCCGTCGAAGGCCAGACCCAGGTCGGCGGAGTGCGCCACCACGGCGCGCTGGAGGTCGACCAGGTTCTTCGGGTCGAGGGGGTTGGCCTCGTGGTGCGGGAAGGTGCCGTCCAGCTCGAAGTAGAGCGGGACGATCTCCAGCGGCAGCGCCGGCAGGGCGGCGTCGCCCAGCACGCTGGGCACGGTGTAGCCGCCCATCCCGTTGCCGGCGTCGACCACCACCTTCAGCGGGCGGATGGTCGACAGGTCGACCAGCTTGCGCAGGTGGGCCGCGTAGTCGGGGAGCAGGTCCCGCCGGTCGGTCAGCGGGGCCCGCGACGGTCCGGCCGGGCGCGCGCCGCCGTTTAGCAGTGCCTGGGCCCGGTCCCGGATGTCGGCCAGGCCGCTGTCCTGCCCGATCGGGCGGGCGCCGGAGCGGCACATCTTGATGCCGTTGTACTGCGCCGGGTTGTGGCTGGCGGTGAACATCGCCCCGGGCAGGCCCAGCGCGCCGGAGGCGTAGTAGAGCATGTCGGTGGACGCCAGGCCCAGCTCGATCACGGCCCGCCCGGCGGCGCGGACGCCGGTGGCGAACGCGGCGACCAGACCCGGGCCGGTGGCCCGCATGTCGTGCGCGATCAGCACGGTCTCGCCCGGCTCGCCGGTGTCGTTGAGCACCTGGGTGAAGGCGACGCCGAGGGCCTCGGCGGCGCGCTCGTCCCACTGGTCGGGCACCGTCCCCCGGACGTCGTACGCCTTCACGATCTGGGACAGGTCAGACACCGGTTTCAGCTCCTCGAACGCAGGTCGTCAACGACCCTGAGCGTATCGGAGCGGCGGCGTCCGCCCCGTCCTAGCCGGGGAGCTGGGGCATGATCGTCGTACCGTCGCCGCCGGTCGGGGGCGCCGAGGGGCTGGCCGGGGGCGCCGAGGTCGGCCGGGCCTGGGCGGGTGGGCCGGCGGCCGGCGGGGCCGAGGTCGGCCGGGCACCGTACACCCCACCGGTGGGACGCGGGGCGGGCGCGACGGTCGGATAGGTGCCGGGCGCCCCGTACAGCCCGCCGGGGCGGGTGGGGGCGGCCGGCGGCTGCTGGCCCCCGTACACCTGGCCGGCCGGCGCCCCGCCCCCGGCGCGGTAGGTGGTCGGCCCGGGATTGCGCGGCAGCGGCACGGCCGGGAAACTGCCCTGGTCGGTGGCGCGGGTCTTGTCGGAACGGGACCGGAAGATCAGCAGGGCGATGAGCCCGGCACCCAGGACCACCAGGGCGATGCCGACGTACATGATCATGGATCCTCCGGTGGACTCGGCGGGGGCGGCGGTGCCCTGACCGGCGTCCGGCAGGGCGAGGGCAGCCTCCGTGGCCGCCGGGTCCGTCGCGGGCGCGGTGGTGGCCGCGCTGGGGGTGGGGGTGGGCGTGGGCTTCGGGGTCGGGGTCGGGGTCGGGGTCGGGGTCGGGGTCGGGGTCGGCGAGGCGGTGCCGGCCTCCCGGCCACCGACCTTGGACCTGTCGGCACCCCGGCCGATCAGCCGACCGGCCGCGGTCGTCGCCTCACCGACCACCTCCAGCCGACCCGCCGGCGTCCCGGCGAGGAACGCCACCCGGTAGCGGACGGTGCTGCTCTTTCCCTTGCACAACGTCGGATCCGCCGGGGAGGTACGGGAGACGAGCACAGTGCCCCCACCACCGGAGACCGGCGCGGCGAACCAGTGCCCCCCGACGTTCACCTCTACCCGGACCTGCTCCGCGGTAAGCCCCTCCAGGTGCAACCCCAACCCGGTACGCAGCAGGACACAACCGTCGGTGCGCTTACGCACCTCGACCGAGACGCCGTCCGGAGAGCCACCGGCTTCGAAGCTGCCGGCGGCACGGACGTTCACCCGGTCGGCGTCGGCGGACGCCGGAGCCGCGCCGCCAACCACCAGACCACCGAGCAACGCGCCGGCCGTCGCCACCCACGCCACCTGCCGACACACGGACATGCCCCACCTCACCTCTCCCGCCCCTGGCGGGGTCCGCCGGTCAGGCTACTACCGGGCCAGGGACCCCCCTGGTCACAGAGCGCTCGGCAGGTGTGCCGTATTACCCTCCCCGCTGCCGGTTCGGCACCGATCCGGCGGCAGTGACCGCCTGTACGGCGACGCCGGTCGCCCGAGCCAACCGGCGCCCGGCCGACGGCGGCCCGGTCGAGTGCCGACGGCGGCCCGGTCGAGTGCCGACGGCGGGCTCAGCCGGCGGCGGCGAGAGCGTCGCGGCAGAGCCGGTCGGCGGTGCGGGTGGTCTCCGGCAGCCGGTAGCGCGGGGTCAACGCGAGCACCTGGTCGACCGCGTTGTCCAGGCCCATCCGGTGCCCGACACTGACGAAGACCGGCTTCACCCCGTCCCGGGTGCGCAGTACCCGGCCGACCACCTCACCGCCGTCGACCAACGGCGCGCTGTCCCCCCGGCGCGGCCCCGGCCCGGTCCACCCGCCCACCAACGGCGTCTTGCCCACCCCGATCGCCGGCAGCCCGGTCACCACGCCCAGGTGGCAGGCCAGCCCGAACCGGCGCGGGTGGGCCAGCCCGTGCCCGTCGCAGACCAGCAACTCCGGTCGGGTGGTCAGCCGGTCCAGGGCGGCCAGCAGCGCCGGCAGCTCACGGAAGGCGAACAGCCCCGGCACGTAGTCGAAGGCGGGCCGGCCGACGCTGACCGCCCGGTCGACCACCTCCAGGGTCGCGGCGTCGAGCACCGTCACGGCCGCCGCGAGCAGGGCACCGTCCTGCGCGTACGCGACATCGAGGCCAGCCACCGTCGCGGGCCGGCCGGGACCCGGCCCGACCAGGTCCGCGAGCGGTCGCAACCGCTCCTGTACGGCCACCGCCTCGGCAACCGTCGCCGGGGCCGCCTCGTGGGCACGGCGTTCCTGCCCGGCGTCCGCCCTGCCGTGGCCCGAACGGGGCGATCCGGCCTCCATCCCGGGGCGATCCGGACGGGGCGAACCGTCGGCCTTCACTCCGGGACGGCCCGGCCGGGGCGACCTGCCGACCTCCATCCCGGGACGGCCCAGGCAGGGCGACTCGCCGACCTCCATCCCGGGACGGCCCGGGCGGGGCGAAGCATCGACCTCCATCCCGGGACGACCCCGGCGGGGCGACCCGTCGGGTTCCATGACGTGGTAGTCCGGGCGGAGGGTCCCGCCGGACTTTGTCATGCGGCGGTCCGGGCGGGGCAGTCCGCCGAATTCCATCCTGCGGCGGTCCGGGCGGGCGGATCGCCGGGGCCGGACCGACCCACGGTTTCCTGCGCGGGGCCGCCCAATCGGTCACCGGTCTGTTCAGCTCGGATCATCGTCCCGCCGGCTCCCTACGTCCTTCTTCCGGTCGCCGTCCTTCTTCCGGTCGAAGGCACCGAAGGCGATGGCGAAGGCAGTGCCGATGGCTATCCCGAAGGCGATCCCGATCGCGTCCTCGAACATCAGCCAGCCGATGACGACGCCGACGAGCAGACCCACCACCCAGGCGCTGGATCGACGCTTCGTGCCTGTGGATTCCGTCATCACGCGATGCTATTCGGCCAGCACAACGACGGCACCCCGCCCCGAGTCGAACCCGGCCGCCGTCGTGGGTCGCCCTCGGCCCGGACGGGTTGATCGACTCCATTTCGGCGATCTGGCGGTGTCCACATGGACCGGATGCCACCACATCGCCGAATCGGAGTCGACCATGATGCGTCCTCGGCGGCTGCCCGCCCTTGCCGTCCCCGCTTGCGGGGATACTTGCCGTCGGTGGCGGGGTGGTCGTCAACGTGACCACCTCGATCCGAGCCGGTGGCGAGGGGGATCCTGGACGCGCTCGGGCTGATCACGACACCGAGATGGCGTCGTTCACTGGCCGACCCGGCCGTCGATCCGTTCCCGCAGCAGGTCGGCGTGGCCGTTGTGCCGGGCGTACTCCTCGATCATGTGCACCAACAGTTCGCGCAGTGAGATCGTCAGCTCACCCCGATGCCCCTTGACCCCCAGGTCCATCGCCTCGGCGACGAACCGCTCCGCGTACGCCACCTCGTCCCGCCAGGCCGCCCACGCCTGCTCGACCACCGCCGGGTCGGCGATCGCGCCGTCGAAGTCACCGTCCGGCTCGTCCTCGGTACACCAGATGCGCGGCGCTTCCTCGCCGGCCATGGTGCGCCGGAACCAGCCCCGCTCCACCTCCGCCAGGTGCCGCACCAGCCCGAGCAGCGACATCGTCGACGGGGGAATGCTGCGCCGGGCCAGCGCCTCGGCATCGAGGTCGGCACACTTCAGTTCGAGGGTCAGGCGATGGTCGCGCAGATAGTTGACCAGGATGGCCTTCTCGTCGTCGAAGCCGCCGTCGGAGCGGGGGTCGTCCTCGGGGCTGAGGAACATGTCCGACCAGCCGAAGGAGCGGGTGGGGAGGCCGGAGAGGGCGTCGGAGCGGGGGTCCGTCATGCCGCGACACTCGCGTAGGTGCCAACGGATCGCAATCGGTTTCCGTGCACCTCGGGCAAGCCGAGCACCCGAGGCCGGACCGCCTTCGACAGAGGACGCAGACTAGCGGCCACGCGCTTGCGCGAAGCGGCGTCGGATGGACTCGACGTCCGGCAGACACTGCCCACCGGTCACGCTGATCGCAGCGCGCTCCCCTGCGGCTCGGTCGACCTCCTGGTAGCGCCCAAAGTTTCGATGATCATCGAGGAATCGGGCGACGAGTTCTGGGTTGTACTCCCAGGATCGGCGGCGGTGATCCCACACCAGGGCGTGTCCCTCGGTCGAGTCGACCACGAACACACCGGACGGCTCAGCCTCGTCAGAGATGCGGTACAGAACGTAGTAGGTCAACACTCAGACGCTCCAGTTGTTGTTCCAGTTCGGGAGATATGGGGAAGTCCTGCGCCGTCAACCCGAACCTGAGCGCGACATCCGCGAAGTCCCGCCCCTCCGCCCGGAGTAGTTCGGTATAGGACCGCCAGATACTTGCGTTGAGGTGGACCCACTTCGCGAAGCTGGCATCCTTGGCCGGGAAGACGACCGAAAGACGAGTGGGGACTTCATCTGGTATTCCACTACGACGGTTGATCGCCAACATTTCCAGGAACGCGTGGACCCGGCGAGCCGGAGACTGCACAGTACGGCGTAGGACCTCGTACGCGTGATGCGTCTCCAGCCATGCCGCTCTGGATGACTGACTGTGCAGTTGCAGCTCGAACAACTGACCCTCCGGGGAGCTTACGGTGCAGTTGAAGCCATAGAAACGGTTGCCCACCCGCCAGAAGTTCTTACAGGACCGATCCCCGACCGTGAAGCCTGCTCGTCTCAGCTCTTCCAGTACCCCCCGCACCGCCCGCTCATACGGCTCCCCTTCCGGTACGACGAGACAGAACCTGAGCACATCGTTGACCTCGCTGCTGAATTCCTCCACCGAGACGCCGAGCGCCACTGCCTCGTCGAGGAACTTACGGGCGAGGGATTCCGGGCTCTTCAACCGGAACTCCTGGTCGCGCAACTCAACAGCACCGCTCGCCCCCAGCGTCACGGTCACCCGCTCGGCTACGCGGTTGAGCGCGCTTTCCACCCTGTCGGCCGCTGTCCGCGCTCGCTCGTGCAGCCGATCAAGCGCGCTGCGCTCGTCAGCGGCGAGTTCGGCCGTTGGCTCGGACGGCATCTCGGGTGGACCGCTCGGCGCTGGCGCATTGCCGTACGCATCGGGCGACGGTCCTGGTCTGCCCGGGCCGTCGAGCAGGTACATCCGGTTGACGTACGGGTCGCCGTACCCGTGCTGGTCGTCGGGCGCCGAAGGGTGGTGGGGCAGATCCGGATGGACGCTGAACCGTCCCCGCGCCAGCCCACCCAGCGGCATCGGCCGGCCGTCCCCGCCGAGCACCAGGACATCGATGCTGACCACGTTCTCGGGATGCGGACGGCCACTGTGGGCGTACAGCGGGCGGTCGTGGACCGTTCCGTTCTGCGGGTCGAGGTAGAGCACCGCGCCGTTCTGGTTGAGCGCCACCCAGATGTGCGAGCCGCCGTCCTCCCACTCGGTGATCAGGAAGGCATAGCTGCCATGACGGCCCAGGATGAGCTGGTCGTGGAGATTCCGGTAGCCCCGTTCGACGGATTGGTGCAGCAGCACCGGCCCGGGCGTCTCTCCCTCCTTGACCACGAAGAGCTTCTGGAACCGGCCACCGGTGACCTCCTCGACCCGGCCGGGTCCACCGGCCTCACCGTTGATGGGCCGCTGGATGTCGCCTTCGAGGTAACCGTCGAAGGTGCGAGGGGCGGAGACCCGGGGCCGGCCGTGCAGCCACGTCTCGTAGAGGGACAGGGTGCAGTCCAGGCAGTTGATGCCCCGGGTGGGGTCTGCCTGCGGTCCACCGTCGTTGGCCAACGCGAACCATCCGCCTGCACGCGGATCTGCGGTACGGACGACGCTGCCGTCCGGGTTGCGGGGCATCTGCCGTTCGAGGTCGGTCTGATGCAGGGCGAGCGGTGGTCGCAGGCCGCCGAACTGCCCGTACCGCCGGGACCGGTCGATGGGCGGCGGGTTGTCGTCCCCGGTGAGGGCCGACCGGTCCGCCGTCTCGATCGCACCGAGCGCCAGATCGGCAACATCATTGTTGATCCGATAGAAATCAACGGCATCGTCGACTACGACTTCGGCTGGTGCGATGACCCCGGTCAAGGCGGCTTCGGCTTGATCGTTGAGTTCGTGGGCGTCGCGTTCGGCCACGGCGCTGGCTCTGGACAGGTGTTCCGCGCGGACCGTAAACCCGGACCGAGCGGCCTGCCGGGCCTGCTCACGGAACCAGCGCGCCCTGTCCATGAAGTCATTCGCCGACTCACGTAGATGTGCTGCGAGATCACGCCGACGTTGATCCTCGTACCAAACCCGTTGTGCCTGAAGGTGCCCCTGATAACGGCTACGGTCAAGTGCTTCCCGCTCGGCGGTTGGCCAGACGGAAGGCCTGGGACGAGGTGGGTCGTCCTCATCTCGTGGCTCTGGGGACGCCAGCGGCAAGCTGTGGTCGACGGTTGGGGTGGCCGGTCCAGGGGCCAACGCATCCAGGAGGGGAAACCGGTTGGCGTAAGGCGGTGACAGGCTGCCACCGGTGTCCCTCGATGCCGCGCCCGCCCCGTCGTACGGAAGCGTCCCGTTCACTGTCCCGGGCAGGACTCGCTGGGGTGGCGTCGTTGCCGCATGCCCGGCGGTGGTCGGCGTGGCGTGTCCTGACGAAGGTCCGGCAACAGACGGCGGGGCGGCGATCGAAAAGGAGGGAGATCCCCCGGCCGTCGCACCTCCATCTGAGATTCCCATCGTCGCTACCCCGTGTGTCGGCGTGCTGCTCCGCACCAACGCGGTCGGCGCCTCGGCAGCCGGTGACGACGAATGATCGAGGCTTACCGCCGAGAGGGTGGGCGTGGCAGTTGCTGGCGCCGGATCGGCTTTGGCCGGTATCGCAGGGTCGACCACGGTGGACAACAGGCTCGGGGCTCCCAGGTCAGGGGAGACGGGTACTACCGAATTCGTCTGCCCACCTGCCACGGTGGAGGACGATGCCGGACCGGCGCCGACCCCAGAGCCGTGCGGGGTTCGCGCCTCCCGCGCCGCATCGACCGCCCCAGCCGAATCGACGACCGGGGCCAGGCCGTCCGGCGCGGGCAGGCTCGGGCCTACGTGGCCTGGCACAACGTCGGGGGCGGGCACCGGAACTCCGCCGGCCACCAGCGGTGACGACGGCGGCGCGGGGAAGTCGGCGGCCACCTGGGACGCGTCGGCCAGCGAGTGCAGACGACCGTCGAGCCGGGCATGCAGTGCCGCGTCCGCCTGGCTGGTCGCCGAGCCGCTGACCCCGGAGACGGCGGCCCGGGTGGCATCCTCCAGCGACACCATGCCCTGGCCGGTGGCCAGGCCCGCCGCGCCCTCGGCGAGCACCTCACCGGTCATCTCCCGGCCGAGGTGTTCGCCGACCCGGGCGCCCCGCCCGGTGGCGTGGCGGCCCAGGCCCGCCAGCGGCGCCACCGCGCCGCCGGCCAGGCCGCCGAGTGCCGACGTACCCAGATCGGCAAGGTCGAGGCCGTGTCGGCGGCCGGTGGAGTTCTGGTACGCCTGGGTCGCCAGGCTGACACCGGCCTCCTCGCCCGCCTCGAACATGCCGCCCCTGAGCGCGCGCCGGCCGAGCCCGCGCATCCCGCCCTTGGCCACCTCCTTGGCGGCCCGCTCGCCCGCTTCCTTGAGGCCCTGCCGGAGCGCCTTCCTGGCCATCTGCGCCAGCAACCGCCGGAAGATCTGTTGGATCACCAGCCGGCTGGCGGTGACCGCCGCACCGGCCGCCGGTGAGGCGGCCCCGGCGGTCAGCGCGGCGGCGACGGCGAGAGCCAGCAGTTCCACGACGAGGATGCCGAGTTCGATCCACACCTCGAGCTTGGCGGCCTCGATGTCGCAGCCGCACTCCTCGACCAGTCGCCCCAGGTCGGTGCTGACCGCGAGCAGGACGGGCAGCGGCGCGTCGTCACCGTCGGACAGCCGCCGCCAGGCGGTGTCGAACGCCTCGGACACCGCGCCGATCCCGCCGTAACCGCTGCGCACCTGCGCGGCGGCGGTGATCGCGTCGTCGCGTGGACCGGTCAGGGCTCCCGCCACGGCGTACCACTGGTCGGCGAGGTCCCAGACGGCGCGTTCGTCGCCGTCCGGCCACTCGACGCCGACCACCCAGTCGAGCGCCTCGTAGGCCCAGCCCGGCAGGTCCCAGGGGCTGTAGTCGAGGGGATGCGGGATCGGGCTGGGCAGCACACTCACGGACTTCTCCCCCGCGGCTCAGCGCCGGTCGGCGCGCGGGTCGATCACCCCGTCGAGGCGGCGGCCGCTCGCGGCATCGGTCTGCACGTTGGCGTCGACCGAGGTGACCACGTCGGCGCCGAGCCCCTCCAGCGACCGCCCGACGCCGGCCCAGGCACGCAGCAACGTCTCCTCGTAGGACCGGTAGCGTTTCTCGAAGGCGGCGCCGATGTCGTCCCGGCCCCACGGACGGCCGCCGCTGGCCCCCGCGATCGCCCCGCCGACCTGGTCACGACGGGCGCTGATCGCCTCGCCGGCGAGGTGCAGGTCGATGCCTCCCCGGCGGGCCCGGTCCGGGTCGAGCCAGAGCTGCCCCTCAGCCATGCCGCTCCCCCTCGCTCCTGAGCACCGCGTCGGCCCGCCCGAGCAACGCGCCGAAATCTCCCGTACGCAGGAAGTCCACCGTTCCCGAACCGTCCGGCAGGTGCGTGGCGACCATTGCCTGGGTGGCCGCGGCGGCTGCGGCGGCCGCCCGGTGCACCGTCGTGGTGATCTTCCGGCCCAGCGCTTGGTGGTCGCGGTCCTGGTAGACGGCCGGGTCCAGCTCCACCGAGATCAGCTCACCACGCGGGCCCACGGTCGCGGTCACCTGACCGTCGTCGGACCGCTCGGTGACCCGCAACTCGGCCAGTTTGGTCTGAAGTTCGTCCATACCGGACCGCAGCCGGCGGTACTGACCGTAGACCTCGTCGAACCGCGCCCTGAGCGCCTGGTTGGCATCCCGGTCCACACTCTCGGCCAACGTCACCCTCCCCGGTCACCGTCAGTCAGCCGAACCATACCGGGCGCCACGATCCCGTGGGGTCCGGTAGTTTCGGGCCGTGATCGATCGCCAGCAGGCCGAGCAGCTCGCCACCGTGTGGGCCCGCCGCGACTCGCAGCGCCTCGGCTACGAGTGCCGCCCGGTGCTGGACGAGTTCGACCTCGGCTACGTGATCAGGTCATCGGTGGCCCGCGCCGTCGACACCAACCCCGGCGACCTGCCGACCACCGTCGTCGACAAGGAGACCGGCGAGGTCACCACCTGGCCCCGCGTGCCGGCGGCGGTGGTGCAGCAGATGTACCGCCGCAGCCGCCCCGCCGGTCCGCCGGCACCCCGGACCGTCGACCCGGCGAGCCGGCTGCTCCGCGAGATTCGCCGGCTCCCCACCCCGGCCACCGTCGCGCACCTGACCGTCGAAGGCCGCACGTACGTCGGCCACGGCGCCAAGGGCGACGTCGAACTACACCACCATCCACTGGTCCGGGCCTACCTGGACGAACTACCCCCGGGCCATCTGGTCCGGGGCGGGGACCGGCACGCCGAACTGATCGTCGTCTCCGACGTCCTCTACGAGTACGACCACCGCCGCACCACAGCCGGCCAACCTCCACTCAGTCCTGCTGAGGCGGCTGCCCTGCTGTCGGTCTGCCGGCTGGACGTGTTCCGGGTACGGGAGGTGGGCGATCCGGCGGGCGGACGGACGGAGAGTCTGTGTGAGTCGTGTACGAGAGGACTGGTGCACCTCGGTGCACTACCGTGGCCTGAGCTCGGAGCGACGACCGAGCCGACCGCCATCACGCGGCCCGTACCAGTCGGCGGTCGGTTCCCGCCCGACGTGGCTCAGGCCCTGGCCGACGCGGGCTGGGACCAAAACCCGCTCAACTGGGCGCTGGTGGAGGGCGCGATGACCGAGACGTGCGAGGTGACAAGCGCCGTCCACCGACACGAGCGGTTCGCCGCTGCGGAACGGGTATTCCTGGACTTCCCGGCGATCAACACCTTTCGTCGGCGGCCCGGTGTTGACGTATGGATCCGGTTGTTCGACACCAATCCCCTCCGGGCCGCGCACACCGCTGACACCCTCGCGGACTTCGGTGCCGTGCTCGGCGTACGACTCTTCCCGATCGGCTCGGAGCGCCAGGACAGCATCCTCGCCGTCGACGAGCACGGGCGGATCTTCGCACTCGACCAGGCCGGCGAGTGGTTCCTCGGCGACGACATCGACGCCGCGCTGACCACCCTGCTGCTCGGCCTGGCCCCGGCCCGGATCCGCGACGACGGCACCTGGTGAGCGGGCCGGGAGGCGCTCACCAGCACGGGGGATGACTACAGCGGCATCCCGGTGAGCACCATCACCCGGGGCTCGGTGTAGTCATCCATCGCGCTGCGCAGCCCCTCCCGCCCCACGCCGCTGCCCTTGACCCCGCCGTACGGCATCTGGTCGGCCCGGTACGACGGCACGTCGCCGACGATGACCCCGCCGACCTCCAGGGTCCGCGCGGCGGCGAAGGCGACGTCCAGGCGGTGGGTGAACACGCCGGCCTGCAACCCGTACGCCGAGTCGTTGACGGCGGCGAACGCGGCGGCGTCGTCCGCGACCTTCGCGACCACCAGCACCGGCCCGAAGACCTCCTCGGCGCAGACCCTGGCGGTGGACGGCACCCCGGACAGGACGGTCGGCGGGTAGGTGGCGCCGTCGCGTCGGCCGCCGACCTCGACGGTGGCGCCGGCGGCGACCGCCTCGTCCACCCACGCCTCGACCCGGCGGGCGGCGTCCTCGGAGACCAGCGGGCCGACGTCGGTCAACTCCGAGGTGGGGTCCCCGGTCCGCAACTCCTCGACGGAGGCAACCAGCCGGGGCAGGAAGCCGTCGTACAGCCACTCGTGCACGAGGACCCGCTGCACCGCGATGCAGGACTGCCCGGCCTGGTAGTTGGAGAAGGTGGCGATCCGGTGCGCGGCGAAGGTCAGGTCCTCGTCGGAGGCCCAGTCCTCGCAGATCACCACCGCCGCGTTGCCGCCGAGTTCCAGCGTGACGTGTTTCTCCGGCACCTGCCGGCGGATCGCCGCGCCGACCGGCCCGGAGCCGGTGAACGACACCACCGGCAGCCGGGGGTCGGCGACCAGTTCGGCGGCCCGGTCGTTGGGCAGCGGCAGCACCGAGAACATCCCCGCCGGCAGGGCCGTCTCGGCCAGGATCTCGCCGAGCAGCAGCGCGGACAGCGGCGTCGCCGGGGCCGGCTTCACGATGATCGGCGCGCCCACCGCGATCGCCGGGGCGACCTTGTGCGCCACCAGGTTCAGCGGGAAGTTGAACGGCGCGATGCCCAGTACCGGCCCCTTGGGCACCCGCCGGACCAACGCGATCCGTCCGGTGGCGGCCGGGTCGGTGTCGAGGCGTTGCAGCTCGCCGGAGAAGCGCCGGGCCTCCTCGGCCGCCCAGCGGAACGTCGACACCGCCCGTCCCACCTCGGCCCGCGCCCACTTGATCGGCTTGCCGTTCTCCGCCGTGATCAGCTCGGCGACCTCCTCGGCCCGCTCGGCGAGCCGGCGGGAGACGTGGTCCAGGGCCGCCGCCCGGGCGTGCGCGGGCAGGGTCGCGGCGGTCGCGGCCACCCCGGCCGCCGCCGCGACCGCCGCCTCGATCTGGTCGGGCGTGGCCCAGGTGGTACGCCCCACCGCCCGGCCGTCGTACGGGTGGGTGACGGTCAACTCGCCGTCGCCGTGGACCGCACGACCGGCGACATAGAAGGCTCTCGGCTCCACGCACCGCAGCGTAGACGACCCAGGCCCGCACGGAAACAGTCGCCCGAAACCTTGTCTGCCGCGAATTCAGTAGCCAAGATGGCAGTCAGATTGCGATTACCTCCGCTAACCCGACTCCCGGCCATCCTCGGAGACATCCCCATGAGCGACCAGCAGCTCCGCAACTTCGTCGACGGCGCGTACGTCGACCCGGTGGACGGCGGCTACGCCGACCTGATCGACCCCTGCACCGGTGAGGTCTTCGCCCAGGCGCCCGTCTCCGGGGCGGCGGACGTGGACGCGGCGATGAGGGCCGCCGCCACCGCCTTCGAGACCTGGCGGGACACCACGCCCGCCGAGCGGCAGAAGGCGCTGCTCAAGCTCGCCGACGCGGTGGAGGCCCGGGCGGCCGAACTGGTCGACGCCGAGGTCCGCAACACGGGCAAGCCGCGCCAGCTCACCGCCGAGGAGGAACTGCCGCCGGCGGTGGACCAGTTCCGCTTCTTCGCCGGTGCCGCCCGCCTCCTGGAGGGCCGTTCGGCCGGCGAGTACCTGGCCGGGCACACCTCGTACGTGCGGCGCGAGCCGATCGGCGTCTGTGCGCAGGTCACCCCGTGGAACTACCCGCTGATGATGGCGGTCTGGAAGATCGCCCCGGCCCTCGCGGCCGGCAACACGGTGGTGCTCAAGCCGTCGGACACCACGCCGGTGTCGACGCTGCTGCTGGCCGAGATCGCCGCCGAGTTCTTCCCGCCGGGCGTGTTCAACGTGGTCTGCGGCGACCGGGACACCGGCCGGGCGCTGGTGTCGCACCCGACCCCGCAGCTCGTGTCGATCACCGGCTCGACCCGGGCCGGCATGGAGGTCGCCTCCGCCGCCGCGCCGGACCTCAAGCGCACCCACCTGGAGCTGGGTGGCAAGGCCCCGGTGGTGGTCTTCGACGACGCCGACGTGGCGGCGGCGGCCGAGGCGATCGCGGTGGGCGGCTACTTCAACGCCGGCCAGGACTGCACCGCCGCGACCCGGGTGCTCGCCGGCCCCGGCATCCACGACGACTTCGTGGCCGCCCTCGCCGAGCAGGCCCGCAACACCAGGACCGGCGCCCCCGACGACGAGGACATCCTCTACGGCCCGCTGAACAACGCCAATCAGCTCGCCCGGGTCAGCGGCTTCGTCGACCGGCTGCCCGACCACGCCGCCCTGCACTGCGGCGGTGCCCGGGTCGGCGAGCGCGGCTACTTCTACTCCCCCACCGTGGTCTCCGGCGTCCGTCAGGCCGACGAGATCATCCAGCAGGAGGTGTTCGGTCCGGTCATCACCGTGCAGCGCTTCTCCGACGAGGACGAGGCGGTGCGCTGGGCCAACGGCGTCGACTACGGGCTGTCCGCCTCGGTCTGGACCCGCGACCACGGCCGGGCGATGCGGATGACCCGCCGGCTCGACTTCGGCTGCGTCTGGGTGAACACCCACATCCCGTTCGTCTCGGAGATGCCGCACGGCGGCTTCAAGCACTCCGGGCACGGCAAGGACCTCTCGGTCTACAGCCTGGAGGACTACACCCGGATCAAGCACGTCATGCACCACATCGAGGGCTGAGCGGTGGGTACGAGGAGTGCGCCGACCCGGCGAGCCCCACGGTCACGAACGGTAGGGAGCCGAGCGGTGAGCACCAGGAGTGTGCCCGTCCGGCGAGGCCCGCGGTCGCGGGTGAGGGAGGGCTGAGCCTTGGCGTCGAGCGAGGAACTGCACAAGCGGCGCGGCGCGGCCGTGGCCCGGGGCGTCGGCAGCACGATCACGTCATACGTCGACCACGCCGGCGGCGGCACCATCACCGACGTCGAGGGCCGGCAGTGGATCGACTTCGCCGCCGGCATCGCGGTGGCCAACGTCGGCAACTCCGCGCCGAAGGTGGTCGAGGCGGTCCGGGCGCAGGTCGAACGGTTCACCCACACCTGCTTCATGGTCGCGCCGTACGAGTCGTACGTGGCGGTCTGCGAGCAGCTCAACGCGCTGACCCCGGGCACGTTCGAGAAGCGTTCGGCGCTGTTCAACTCGGGCGCCGAGGCGGTGGAGAACGCCGTCAAGATCGCCCGGCACGCCACCGGTCGGCCGGCGGTGGTGGTCTTCGACCACGCCTACCACGGCCGGACCAACCTGACCATGGCGCTGACCGCGAAGAACATGCCGTACAAGCACCGGTTCGGGCCGTTCGCCGGGGAGGTCTACCGGGTGCCGATGTCGTACCCGTTGCGGGACGGCGGGCTGTCCGGGGCGGAGGCGGCGGCGCGGGCGGTCGAGCTGGTGGAGAAGCAGGTCGGCGCGGAGAACGTGGCCGCGCTGCTGATCGAGCCGATCCAGGGCGAGGGCGGTTTCGTCGTACCGGCTCCGGGTTTCCTGCCGGCGCTGCGGGAGTGGGCGACGGCGGCCGGGGTGGTCTTCGTCGCCGACGAGATCCAGACCGGCTTCTGCCGGACCGGCGACTGGTTCGCCTGCCAGCACGAGGGGGTCGAGCCGGACCTGGTCACCCTGGCCAAGGGCATCGCGGGCGGGCTGCCGCTGGCGGCGGTGACCGGCCGGGCGGAGCTGATGGACGCGGTGCACGTCGGCGGCCTCGGCGGCACGTACGGCGGCAATCCGGTCGCCTGCGCGGCGGCCCTGGCGAGCATCGAGACCATGCACGAGCTGGAGCTGGCCGCCGCCGCCCGCCGGATCGGGTCGGCGCTGGGCGACCGGCTCCGCGCCATCGCCGCCCGCGACCCCCGGATCGCCGAGGTACGCGGCCGGGGCGCGATGCTCGCCGTGGAACTGGTCCAGCCCGGCACCCTGACCCCCGACCCGGCCGCCGCCGGGGCGGTCTCGGCGGCCTGCCACGCGGCCGGCCTGCTCACCCTCACCTGTGGCACCTACGGCAACGTGCTGCGGTTCCTGCCGCCGCTGGTGATCTCCGACGACGAGCTGGCCCGGGGCATGGACATCCTGGACGTGGCCTTCGGCTGACCGCCGACGGCCCCACCGGTCGTGGCACACCACGGGCACCGCATCCCCCAGGACGGGCAGGAAAGTTCCGGGGCGGTGGCGCATCCCGTGGTACCGGAACGTCAGTGCGCCGGACTGGTCGAGCCGTCCGGGCTACCGCTCCCCGGATCCTCGCACCGCACCGGGAGGCGTCAGCGGGCGTCCAGGAGGGGCTGCCTCGGGTCCCACGGCGGGCCGCCCTGGGCGTCCCGGCGGCGGCGGGCGATCGCCGACAGGGCCTCCAACACCACGCGGTTACCCAGGTACGCGGTGATGTCGGCGTGGTCGTACGGCGGGGCCACCTCGACCACGTCGACGCCGACCACGGGCAGTTCGTAGCAGACCCGACGGACGGCGTCGAGGAGTTGGCGGGAGGTGAGCCCACCCGGTTCGGGGGTGCCGGTGCCGGGGTCGACCACGTCCACGTCGACGGAGAGGAAGACGCCCGCGCACTCGTCGACCGCGATCTCGAACGCCTCCGACAGGCACGGGTCCAGCCCCCGGGCGACCAGCTCGGTCATCTCGTACGAGCGCATCCGCTGGTCGGCCATCCACGCCAGGGTCTCCGGGCCGGGCCAGTAGCCGCGCAGGCCGATCTGGAGGAACCGGTCACCGCGTACCGCGCCGGATTCGATGAGCCGGCGCATCGGCTGGCCGTGCCCGTGCAGGGAGCCGAACTCGACGTCCCCGGTGTCGGCGTGCGCGTCGAAGTGCACCAGCGACACCCGGCCGAAGCCGTGCTGGCGGGCCACTCCGGTGGCGTCGGGCAGGGCGATGGAGTGGTCGCCGCCGAGGACGACCGGGATCGCCCCGGCCCGCGCCACGGCGTGCACCGCGGATTCCAGCGACGCCAGCGAGCGTTCGATGTCGCCGGCGAACATCTCCACGTCGCCGGCGTCGTAGACGCGCAGGTCGCGCAGCGCGTCGACGCGCAGCGCCAGGGAAGGCCGGGAGCCGTCGTGCGGCAGGTAGCAGGCCTGCCGGATGGCGGACGGGCCGAACCGGGTGCCCGGCCGGTGCGAGGTGCCCCCGTCGAACGGCGCCCCGACGATCACCACGTCGGCGTCCGCATACGTCGCCGGCTCGGTGAGCGTGCGGGGCGGTACGCCGAGGAAGGTGACGTCGGGGCCGTACATCGGGCCGTAGCGGGTCACCGCTCCTCCATCCCCCAGGGCGATCCGTAGCCGGTGAGCAGGTCCAGGAACGGCCGAGGGGGCAGCGCCTCCGGGCCGAGCACGCCGGTGCCGGACCACTCGCCGGTGGCGAGCAGCTCCAGCGCCACCACCGGGTTGACGGCGGTCTGCCAGACCACCGCCTGGTGGCCGTACTCCCGCATGGACCACTCGTTGTCGACCACGTGGTAGAGGTAGACCCGGCGGGGCCGGCCGTCGACGCCGGTGCCGGTGACGTACGTGCCGGCGCAGGTCTTGCCGCGCATCCGGTCGCCGAGGGTGGCCGGGTCGGGCAGGCTCGCGGCGACGACGTCGCGGGGCGACACCCGCACGCCCCGCACCGACACCGGCGTGGTGGAGTCCAGGCCGACCTTGTGCAGCGACTTCAGCACCTCGATGAACTCGTTGCCGAGGCCGTACTTGAAGGTGACCCGCCTGGCCTTCACCCAGCGCGGGATCAGCAGCACCTCCTCGTGCTCCACGTTGACGCACTCGACCGGGCCGATGCCCGCTGGGAAGTCGAAGACCTCCGGCTCGCTGAACGGCTCGGTGGTGTACCAGCCCCGGCCCTCCTCCCAGATCACCGGCGGGTTGAGGCACTCCTCGATGGTGGTCCAGATGGAGAACGACGGGGCGAAGTCATACCCGTCGACGGTCAGGTTCGCGCCGTCCCGGATCCCGATCTCGTCGATGTCGGCGAAGAGCTCGTCGGCGGCGTACCGGGCGAACACGTCGGACAGGCCGGGCTCGATGCCGATGCCGCACAGCGCCAACCGGCCGGCACCGGACCAGCGGTCGGCGAGGGCGAACTGCTCGTCGCCGAGCTTCACCCCGGTCTCCGTGTGGGCGCGCGACGGGTGCGGGTGGGACAGCGACATCGCCATGTCCAGGTAGTCGGCCCCGGCGGCGAACGCGCCGTCGAAGATCGGCATGACGAATCGGGGGTCGACCGCGTTGAGCACGTGGGTGATCCGGTGTTCCCGGCACAGCGCGGCGACCGCGTCCGCCGAGGAGGCGTCGACCCGCGCGGCGACGAACCGGGCACCGTGCCCGGCCACGGCCCGCTCGGCGCGGGTGAGCTCGTAGTCGGCGACGACGACGGTCTCGAAGAAGGAACGACGGGCGGCGATGGCGACAGCGGCGGAGCCGACCCCGCCGGCGCCGACAAGCAGGATGCGCATCAGGAATCAAACCCCAAACCAAGACGATCGAGCGTACGGAGCCAGAGGTTGCGCCGGCCGTCGCGCGCGTCGGCGCGGGCCAGCGACCAGCGGGTGAGGTGGATGCCGGCGGCCCGGACGGGCTCCGGCGGGAACGGCAGCGGGGTACGGCGGACCAGGTCGAGCCGGGTCAGCGGGGTCTGCTCCCCGCTTAGCAGGTCGAGCATCACCCGGGCGCCGAACCGGGTGGCCCCGACGCCGAGACCGGTGTAGCCGGCCGCGTACGCCAGCCGCCCGTCGTAGGCGGTGCCGAAGAACGGGCAGAACCGGGTGCAGGTGTCGATCACCCCGCCCCAGCGGTGGCTGAACCGCAGGCCCTCCAACTGGGGGAACGTGGTGAAGAAGTGGTCGGCGAGGGCGGCGAAGGTGGCCTGCCGCTGGGCCAGCTCCGGGGCGACCCGGTTGCCGTAGTGGTAGACCGCGTCGTAGCCGCCGAAGAGGATCCGGCCGTCGTCGGTGATCCGGTAGTAGTGGAACTGGTTGCCGGTGTCCGCCAGCCCCTGCCGGTTGCGCCAGCCGACCGCGTCCCGCTGCGCCGCCGTCAGCGGCTCGGTCATCAGCGCGTAGTCGTAGACCGGCACGGTCCAGGCGCGCAGCCGGCGCAGCAGCGGCGGGAACGCGTTGGTGGCGAGCACGACCTGCCGGGCCCGCACCACCCCGGGCGTCCCGCCCGGCCGGCGACCGTCGCCCCGCACCGCACCGCCCCCCGTCGGCCCGCCCGGTTGGCGACCGTCGCCCCGCACCGCGCCGCCATCCGTCGGCCCGGCGCCGGGGCCGCTGCCGGCCGGGCGCGACGCCGCGTGCCCGAGGGTGTCGGCGCGTAGGGCGGCCCCGTCGCGCCGGAGGCCGGTGACCCGGGTGTGCTCGTGGATCCGCACCCCCTCGGCCAGGCAGGCGCGGCGCAGGCCCCAGGCCAGCCGCGCCGGGTCGAGCAGGGCGACCCGGTCCCGGTCCCACAGCCCACCGAGGTACGTCGGCGAGTCCACCTCGGCGCGCACCTCGTCGGCGTCGAGCAGCCGCACGTCGTGGCCGTACCGGCGGCCCAGTTCCGCGTCCTCGGCGAGCCCGGCGAGCTGGTACGGCGCGACCGCCACCGCCAGCTCGCCGGTACGGGCGAAGTCGCAGTCGATGTCGTACTCGGCGACCGTGGCGGCGATCGCGTCCAGGTTCTCCCGGCCGAGACGTTCCAGGTCGGCGATCTCCTCGGGGAACCGGTCCACGCCGTTGGCCAGGCCGTGGGTCAGCGAGGCGGCGCAGAAACCGCCGTTGCGCCCGGACGCCGCCCAGCCGCAGGTGCCCGCCTCGACCAGCAGCACGTCCCGCTGCGGGGCGGCCCGCTTGGCGAGCAAGGCGGCCCACAGCCCGCTGTACCCGCCGCCGACGACCAGCAGGTCGGCGGTGTGCGTACCGTGCAGCGGCGGCAGCGGGTCGGGGCGTTCCGGGCGGTCCAGCCAGTAGGGGACGGGCGCCGCGTCGGCGAGCGCCCGGCCGGTATGCGGGAGGATCATGACGGGCTCTTCGCCCGTCGGCCGGCCGCGCCGGCGGCCGGGAGTCCGGCCCGTCGGGACCGCCGGCCGCGCAGCGAGCTGAGCCCGACCAGCAGCACCGCGATCCCGAACATCGCCGTGCCGATCACGTTGACCTGCGGCGGGATGCCCCGCTGGGCGGCACCCCAGACGTACATCGGGAAGGTGACGGTGGTGCCGGCGTTGAAGTTCGTGATGATGAAGTCGTCGAAGCTGAGCGAGAAGGCCAGCAGCGCGGCGGCGACGATGCCGGGGAGCACCAGCGGCAGGGTGATCCGCCGGAAGGTCTGCCACTCGCTGGCGTAGAGGTCCATCGCGGCCTCCTCCAGCCGCCGGTCCATCCCGGCGAGCCGGGCCTTGACCGTCACCACCACGAACGACACGCAGAACATGACGTGCGCGATGACGATGGTCCAGAAGCCCTGCGGCACCCCTGCGGAGACGAAGAGGGCGAGCAGCGAGGTGCCCATCACCAGCTCCGGCGTGGCCATCGGCAGGAAGATCAGCACGTTGATCCCGGCCCGGCCCCGGAACCGGTGGCGGACCAGGGCGAACGCCATCAGGGTGCCGATCACCGTGGCGACGACGGTGGCGATGAAACCGATCTGCACGCTGTGCACCACCGCGTCGCACATGTCCGAGGTGGCGCAGGGCTGCCGCCAGTTGTCCAGGGTGAACTCGTTGAAGTCGTACGACAGCCGGCTGGACGGGCGGTTGAAGGACAGGCCGGCGACGACGACGATCGGTAGCGAGAGGTAGCCGAGCACCAGCAGGGCGACGATCATCACCCACCGGTCGGCCAGCCAACGGGAAAGCCTCACAGCACCTCCTCCGTACCGGCCCGGCGCAGGTAGACGAAGACCACCGCGAGGATCGCCGCCATCAGCAGGAACGACAGGGCGGCGCCCTGCGGGTAGTCCAGCCGGACCAGGAAGGCCGAGTCGATGACGTTGCCGATCATGTACTCGTTGGGGGTGCCGAGCAGCTCCGCGTTGATGTAGTCACCGGTCGCCGGGATGAAGAACAGCAGCGTGCCGGCGATCAGGCCGGGCATCGACAGCGGCAGGGTGACCTTCCGGAAGGCGCGCAGCGGGCTGGCGTACAGGTCGCTGGCCGCCTCCAGCAGGCGGTAGTCCAGCCGCTCCAGGCTCGCGTACAGCGGCAGCACCAGGAAGGGCAGGAAGTTGTACGTCAGCCCGAGGATCACCGCGACCGGGGTGGCCAGCAGCCGGCCGTCCGGGCCGAGCAGGTGCACGTCGCGCAGCAGCCCGACGAGCCAGCCGTTGTCCGACAGGATGGTCTTCCAGGCCAGGGTGCGCACCAGGAAGCTGGTGAACATCGGCGCGACCACGCAGACCAGCAGCAGGTTCTTCCACCGGCCGGCCTTCTGCGCGATCGCGTACGCCAGCGGGTAACCCATCAGCAGGCCCAGCACCAGGGCGATCCCGGCGTAGCCGAAGGATCGGGCGAACTGCGGCCAGTACGCCTGCAACGCCGTCGGGTAGTTGCCGAACGCCCAGGTCAGCGCGTACCCGGTGGAGAGCGAGCCGGTCGGGTCGTAGAGGCTGGCGGCGGCGAGCTGGAGCAGCGGCAGGGCGAAGAAGACGAACAGCCACGCCGCGCCGGGCAGGAGCAGCAGGTACGGCAGCAGCCGGTGCCGCCCCCGCCGGGGTGCCGGCGGTGCCGCCGCCGGCCCCGCCGGGGTGGGTACGGGTGCCAGCGCCGTCACGACGCCGCCCCGCTCCACCCGGTCACGACGACGCCCCCACCGGCTCGTCGAGCAGCGGGCTGGTGCGGTCGTCCTGGCCCGGCTCACGGGGCAGCAGGAAGGCGTGCCGGGGATCCCAGTGGGCCACCACGGACGCGCCGACCGGGAGCTGCCCGCCGAGCCCGCTGTTCGCCGCGAACGCGGAGAGTTCGCTGCCCCAGCCGGTGCGGACCAGGTACTGGGTGCTCACCCCCACGTACGACGCGTCGGTGACCAGCCCCTCGACGTGCTGGTGACCGCTGGGCACCTGGTCGGCTCCGCCGACCAGGTGCAGCTTCTCCGGACGTACCCCCAGGTAGACGGCGCCCCGGTCGGACCGGGCGCGGTCGGTGGGGACCGAGAAGCGGGCGCCGTGCGCGGTGACCGGGACCTCGGACCCGGCCGGGCCGGCGGCCTCCGCGGCGAGCAGGTTGGACTGGCCGAGGAAGTTCGCCACGAACGCGGTGGCCGGGTACTCGTAGAGCTCGGCCGGAGCGCCGAGCTGCTCGATCTTCCCGGCGTTCATCACCGCGACCGTGTCGGCCATCGTCATGGCCTCCTCCTGGTCGTGGGTGACGTGCACGAAGGTGATCCCGACCTCGGTCTGGATCCGCTTCAGCTCGATCTGCATCTGCCGGCGCAGCTTCAGGTCGAGCGCGCCGAGCGGCTCGTCGAGCAGCAGCACCTGCGGGTGGTTGATCAGCGCGCGGGCCAGCGCGACCCGCTGCTGCTGCCCGCCGGAGAGCTGGGCCGGGCGGCGGCCGCCGTAGCCGTCGAGCTGCACCAGCGACAGCATCCGCTGGACCTGGTCGTCGACCTTGCGGATGCCCCGCCGGCGCAGCCCGAAGGCCACGTTCTCCGCGATGTCCAGGTGCGGGAAGAGCGCGTAGCTCTGGAACACCGTGTTGACCGGCCGCTTGTACGGCCGCAGCCGGGCGATGTCCCGGTCGCCGAGCAGCACCTGCCCGCCGCTGGGCTCCTCCAGGCCGGCGATCATCCGGAGCGTGGTCGTCTTGCCGCAGCCGGACGCTCCGAGCAGGGCGAAGAAGGAGCCCTGCGGAACGGTCAGGCTGAGGTCGTCGACGGCGGTGAAGACACCGAACCGCTTGGTCAGGTTGGCCAGCCTCAGGTCGCCGGCCGGTGACTCGTTCGCCATCCCGATCACGCCCCGATAACCTGCTGGAACTTGGACTCGTACTCCTTCTCCTGCTTCTCGTCCAGGGCCATGAAGACCTTGGACTTCGCCAGCAGGGCGTCGTCCGGGAAGATCAGCGGGTTGGCCGCCAGTTCCGGGTCGATCTTCTCCATCTCGGCTTGGGCACCGGTGACCGGGCAGATGTAGTTGACGTACGCGGCGAGCTTCGCGGCCACCGCCGGCTCGTAGTAGTAGTTGATCAGCTCTTCGGCGTTGCCCCTGTGGGTGGCCTTGTTCGGCACCAACATGTTGTCGCTGAAGAGCATCACGCCCGAGTCCGGGGCGACGAACTTGACCTTGGGGTTGTCGCCGGCGAGCTGGATCACGTCGCCGGACCAACCGACGCACGCGGCGATGTCGCCCTTGGCCAGGTCGGGCGCGTAGTCGTTACCGGTGAACTTGCGGATCTGCTTGGATTCGACGGCCTTGCGGAGCTTGTTGAGCGCGTCGTCGAACTGGGCGGCGGTGAAGTTCGCCGGGTCGTGGCCGTTCGACTGGAGCAGCAGGCCCATGGTGTCCCGCATCTCCGACAGCGCGGTGACCTTGCCCTTGAGGTCGGGGCGGGTGAGCAGTTCGTCGACGGTACGGATCTCGGCGGTGACGCTGCCGTTGTAGGCCAGGCCGGCGAGGCCGGACTGCCACGGGATGGAGATCCGGTTCTCCGGGTCGAACGAACGGTTGCGCAGGGACGGCAGCAGGTTGGCCGCCACGTTCGGGATCCTGGCCGGGTCGAGCTTCTGGATCCAGCCGAGCCGGATCATCCGGGCGGCCATCCAGTCGGTGAGGACCACGACGTCCCGCCCGGTGCTCTGACAGCCGGCGAGCTGGTTCTGCACCTTGCCGAAGAACTCGTTGTTGTCGTTGATGTCCTCGGTGTAGGTGACCTTGATGCCGCTCCGGGCGACGAACGCGTCGAGGCTGGGGCGCTTCGACTCGTCCTTCTCGTCCACGTCCATGTACTGCGGCCAGTTGGAGAAGGCGAGCGTCTTCTCGGTGCCGGAGAGGTCGTCGCTCTTGCAGCCCGCCTCGGTCTGGGTCGCGGCCTTGGTGCCGCATCCGGCGAGCGTGCCGCCGGCGGCGAGCAGGGCGGCTGATCCGAGCGTGCCGGTGAGCAGTCCACGCCGGGTGAGGGGCCGGAGGGGAGTACGCATGTGACGACTCCTAGGGGGTCGTCCGTCGGCGGCGGGGACGGGGGTGCGGCGCCGGCGGGAGGGGTCAGGTGCCTGGGACGACTGATCCTGACATGAGGTGACCAGCCCCACAAGGGATTCCGTTGCAGGAATAGCTCTGGACGACGAATTACGCCAGACTGCCGGTGGCACTAGGCTCAGCCCGGGGAACGGACATGGGGAGCGGTCGATGACGATCCGGCAGCAGGAGAACGGCAACGGCGGGCGACGCGTCGCCGTGCGTGACGGCGCCAGTCACGCGCTGTTGGACGACGTGGCGAAGCAGATCATCGAGCAGTTGCAGGAGGACGGCCGCCGGCCGTACGCCACCATCGGCAAGGCGGTCGGGCTCTCCGAGGCAGCGGTACGCCAGCGGGTGCAGCGGCTGCTCGACGCCGGGGTGATGCAGATCGTCGCGGTGACCGACCCGCTCCAGCTCGGCTTCCCCCGCCAGGCCATGATCGGCCTGCGCACCGACGGGGACCTGGAGACGGTCGCCGACCGGCTGGCCGAGTTCGAGGAGATCGACTACGTGGTGATCACGGCGGGCTCGTTCGACCTGCTCGCCGAGGTGGTCTGCCGCAACGACGCCCACCTGCTGGAGATCCTGCAACGGCTGCGCTCGGTGCAGGGGGTGCTCGCCACCGAGGCGTTCGTCTACCTCAAGCTGCGCAAGCAGACCTACAGCTGGGGCACGGCCTGATCAACCGGCACGGTCGGCCGACGTCCGGTGAACAGGGCGCGGACGGCGACGTCTGGTCGACGGGCGCGGACGGCGACGCCTGGTCAACGGGCGCGGACGGCGACGTCTGGTCGACGGACGCGGGCGGCGATGTCTGGTCGACGGGCGCGGATGGCGACGAGGGCGCGCCAGGACTCCGGGGTGAAGCTCACCGTGCCACCGGCCCGGCCCTTGCTGTCAGTACCGACATTCACGCCCCGGCGCACGACAGCGACGGCGTGTCGATGCCCCCGTGGTGGGCGTGTTACGGCAAGTCCTCCCCCTGAAGCCCCGGGGCGCACCGGAACGCCCCGACTCCGTCCGCATTGGGTTGATCCACTCCAGGTCCCCGATTTGGCGGTGTCCCGCTGCCCTGGATCCCGCCATATCGGGGGAACGGAGTCGATCATGTGCGGACTCGCGACGCCGCCAGGCAGTCCGACCCCGCGCCGCCTGCTCGCCGCGCGGCACGGCGCCCGCCCGCCGCGCGGCAGGGCAGGGCATGCGCCGCGCTTCACGCTCCACCTCGCGCCGCCCGGCGCCGCGCCTCACGCACACTCCAGCGACCCACGCACGTCCCGACGCCCGCCCCGCAGGTCCACCGCACGGAAACACACACCGCACAGGCCCCGCCGCCCCACGCAGGGCCCCGCCGCCCCACGCAGGGCCCCGCCGCCCCACGCAGGGCCCAACCGCCCCGCGCACGGTCCCACCGCGCCGTCCACGACCCCACTGCCCCGCGCATCGCCCCACCGCCTCACGCACGGCCCCACCGTCCCGCGCACGGCCACACCGTCCCGCGCACGGCCACACCGGCCCGCTCACGGCCACACCGGCCCGCGCACGGTCCCACCGCCTCGCGCACGGCCACACCGCCCCACCGGCCACACCGCCCCGCGCACGACGACCCACCGCCCCACACACCGCCGCGCACGACCCACCGCCCCACGCACCGCCCCACCGCCCCACGCACCGCCCCACCGCCCCACGCACCGCCCCACCGCCCCACGCACCGCCCCACCGCCCCACGCACCGCCCCACACACCGCCCCGCGCGCACCTCGCCGGACGCCGCGCACGCCCAGCTTCCGTGGCGTGCGGATTCCGTTGCGAGCTGTTCACACCTGCGCTGAATCCGTCGCGCAAAGCGCGAATGGCGCTTGCATTTCGCGGCGTTGCTGTGGGATAACCGTGGGCAGAGCGGCCGGTGTCACCCCTGACCGGCCCGAGACCCGATGGGGCTGACATGGCCAACGCCACCGACCACCTCTGGATGCACTTCACCCGGATGGCCAGCTACTCCGCCGGCGAGGTTCCCACCATCGTGCGCGGCGAGGGCACGTACGTCTGGGACTCGCAGGGCCGCCGCTACCTGGACGGGCTCGCCGGGCTCTTCGTCGTCAACGCCGGTCACGGGCGCACCGAGCTGGCCGAGGCCGCCGCCAAGCAGGCCGGCGAGCTGGCCTACTTCCCGCTCTGGTCGTACGCCCACCCGAAGGCGATCGAGCTGGCCGAGAAGATCGCCTCGCTGACCCCGGGCGACCTGAACCGGGTCTTCTTCACCACCGGCGGCTCGGAGGCCGTCGAGGCGGCGTGGAAGCTGGCCCGGGCCTACTTCAAGCGCACCGGCAAGCCGAACAAGCACAAGGTGGTCAGCCGGTACATCGCGTACCACGGCACGTCGATGGGGGCGCTGTCGATCACCGGCCTGCCCGGCATCAAGAGTGACTTCGAGCCGCTGGTGCCGGGCGGCATAAAGGTGCCCAACACCAACTTCTACCGCGCCCCCGAGCACGGCGACTCCCCGGAGGCGTTCGGCCGCTGGGCCGCCGAGGAGATCGGCCGCGCCATCGAGCGGGAGGGGCCGGACACCGTCGCCGCCGTCTTCCTGGAGCCGGTGCAGAACTCCGGCGGCTGCTTCCCGCCGCCGCCCGGCTACTTCGCGCGGGTCCGCGAGATCTGCGACGCGTACGACGTGCTGCTCGTCTCCGACGAGGTGATTTGCTCCTGGGGTCGGCTCGGCGAGTACTTCGGTGCCGTCCGGTACGGCTACCAGCCCGACATCATCACCACCGCCAAGGGCATCACCTCCGGGTACGCCCCGCTCGGCGCGATGATCGCCAGCGACCGGCTGATGGAGCCGTTCCTCACCGAGACCGGCATGTTCGCCCACGGGGTGACCTTCGGCGGTCACCCGGTCTCCTGCGCGGTGGCCCTGGCCAACCTGGAGGTGTTCGCCCGGGAGGACCTGGTCGGGCACGTCCGGGCCAACGAGGACGCCTTCCGGTCCACCCTGGAGAAGCTCACCGACCTGCCGATCGTCGGCGACGTCCGGGGCGACGGCTACTTCTACGGCATCGAGCTGGTCAAGGACAAGGCGACCAGGGCGACCTTCGACGAGGCCGAGTCGGAGCGGCTGCTGCGCGGCTTCCTGTCGTCGGCGCTCTTCTCCGCCGGGCTCTACTGCCGGGCCGACGACCGGGGCGACCCGGTGATCCAGCTCGCCCCGCCGCTGATCGCCGAGCAGGAGCAGTTCGACGAGATGGAGCAGATCCTGCGCGCCGTACTGACCGAGGCATGGGCCCGGCTCTGACCGGCGGACCAGGCTCGGACGGGGCCGGCTCCCGGAGCACCGGGGACCGGCCCCGCGCCGTCGGCGGGACCGACCGGACCCGGGTACGCCGCCTGCCCGACCTGGCCGTGCCCGACCGGGCCGTGTTGTACGCCGTCCTGGATGCCGGCCGGGTCGGACACCTGGCCATCGCCGACGGCGACCAGCCGTACGCCCTGCCGGTGGCGTACGCCCGCGACGGCGGTCGGGTGCTGGTGCACGGTTCGACCGGCAGTCGACTCTTCCGGCACCTGGCCGCCGGCGCCCCGGCCTGCCTGACCGTCACCCTGCTCGATGGCCTGGTACTGGCCCGCAGCGCCTTCGAGTCCTCGATGAACTACCGGTGCGCGATGGTGCTCGGCCGGCTCACCGAGGTGGCGGGCGACGCGAAGCCGGCGGCCCTGGCCCGCCTCTCCGAGCACCTGTTGCCCGGCCGGTGGGCGGTGATCCGGCCGCCGTCGGCGAAGGAGTTGGCCGCCACGCTGGTGCTCGCCCTGCCGCTGGACGAGTGCTCGGTGAAGATCAGCGCCGGCCCGCCCGACGACCCCGAGGACGACCTCGACCGGCCGGTCTGGGCCGGCGTGGTGCCGGTCGTCGAGACGTACGGCATTCCGCAGCCCGATCCGCGGCTGCGCGTCGACCAGCCCCCACCGGAGTGGTGATGCGTTACCAGGAGCTGTCGTACTGGCTGTCCACCGTGGACGAGTCGTTGACGCCGCGCCCGCCGTTGCCCGGCGACACCGACGCCGACGTGGTGATCGTCGGTGCCGGCTACACCGGTCTCTGGACGGCGTACTACCTCGCCGTGGCCGACCCGACGCTACGGATCACCGTGCTGGAGGCCGAGGTCGCCGGGTACGGCGCGTCCGGCCGCAACGGCGGCTGGTGCTCGGCGCTCTTCCCCACCTCGCTGCCGGCGCTGGCCCGCCGGTACGGCCGGCACCGGGCGCTGGCCATGCAGCGGGCCATGCACGACACGGTCCGCGAGGTCGGCCGGGTGGTCTCCGCCGAGGAGATCGACTGCGACTGGCAGCACGGCGGGACGGTGCTGCTGGCCCGCACGGAGGTCCAGCTCGGCCGGGCCCGGGCGGCGGTGGCCGAGGCCCACGAGTACGGCCTGGACCCGGGGGACCTGGTGCTGCTCGACGCCGCCGGGGCCGCCGCCCGGTGCGCCGCCGAGGGGGTACGCGGCGGGACGTACACCCCGCACTGCGCCGCCGTGCACCCGGCGAAGCTGGTCCGTGGCCTGGCCCGGGTGGTGGAGCGACGCGGGGTGACGATCCACGAGCGGTCCCCGGTGACCGCGATCCGGGCCGGCGCGGCGGTGACCCCGGCCGGCACCGTACGGGCCCCGGTCGTGGTCCGGGCCACCGAGGGGTACACGCCGGCGCTGCCCGGCCAGCGGCGGACGGTCGCCCCGGTCTACTCGCTGATGGTCGCCACCGAGCCGCTGTCCGAACAGACCTGGGCGCGGATCGGGCTGGCCGACCGGGAGACCTTCTCCGACTACCGGCACGTCATCGTGTACGGCCAGCGCACCGCCGACGGGCGGCTGGCCTTCGGCGGGCGGGGTGCCCCGTACCACTTCGGCTCCCGGATCTCCCCCGGGTACGACCGGGAGCCGCGGGTCTTCGCCGCGCTGCGCCGGGTGCTCGGCGAACTCTTCCCGGTGCTCGGGCCCGAGGTGCCGGTCACCCACACCTGGGGCGGCCCGCTGGGGGTGGCCCGGGACTGGTCCGCGTCGGTCGGGTTGCACCGGTCGTCCGGGCTGGGCTGGGCGGGCGGCTACGTCGGCGACGGGGTGGGTACGAGCAACCTGGCCGGTCGTACCCTCGCCGACCTGATCCGGGGCGAGGACACCGAACTGACCGCGCTGCCCTGGGTGCAGCACCGCTCACCACGCTGGGAGCCGGAGCCGCTGCGCTGGCTCGCGGTCAACGCCGGCCTGCGGGTGATGTTCTCCGCCGACGAGGCCGAACGCCGCACCGGCCGCCCGTCCCGCCGCGCCGCCGCCTTCGCCCGCCTCCTCGGCCACTGACCCTCCCCACCCCGGCCCCGCTCCTGCCCTTGATCCCAACCCCACCCTGACCCCGGCCCTGGACCCGACTCGACCTGGACCTGGGGCTGGACCCAGCCCGACCCTGGATTCGGTCCCGGGACTGGCCCTGCCCCCGGTCCCGACCCTGGACCCCGGACCTGACCGTGGACCCACCCCTGGCGCGGGACCCACCTGGGCCCAGACCTGACCGTGGACTCGACCCCGGCCATGGACCAGCCTGCACCTGGTCAGAACTTGGCGCTGGTCCCAGCCCTGACCGCCCCGCCCGGCACCACGGACCGGACTGGCAATAGTGGATGTGGTGTCGCTCTTGATCTCTCCGCCCGCCATCAACCCCATGATCATCGCCACTTCATGGGGAGCGCCGGTCGAGATCCACTCCGCATCGGCGATGTGGCGGCATCGAGGCGGCTCCTAGACCGCCACATCGCCGATCTGGAGTGGATCAAGCAGCCAGACGGACAGCCAGGCCGGCGGTGGTTCATGTGCCGCACCTGGGCAGAGACGAAGGCAGGGCGAGCGCCGACGCAGGGCGAGCGCCGGCAGGGCGAGCGCCGACGCAGGGCGAGCGCCGACGCAGGGCGAGCGCCGACGCAGGGCGAGCGCCGACGCAGGGCGAGCGCCGACGCAGGGCGAGCGCCGACGCAGGGCGAGC
>NZ_JBIVRQ010000001.1:862494-986234 GCF_044755745.1 Micromonospora sp. NPDC092111 | reverse complement strand
CGAAGGCAGGGCGAGCGCGAAGGCAGAGCGGGCGGAGGCAGAGCGGGCGGAGGCAGAGCGGGCGGAGGCAGAGCGGGCGGAGGCAGAGCGGGCGGGCACAGGGCCGGGGGTGCCGCCGGCGGGGCTGATGCCGGCGGGGCTGGTGCCGGCGGGGCTGGTGCCGGCGGGTCAGTGGTTGGGCGGGATGACGCGGAGGTGGCCGCGACGCCCAGTCGAGGGGTTCTGGTGGTGCGCGTCCTGGTCACCCTCGGCGGGCGGCCTGGGGGCGACCGGGCGGGCCGCCTCACGGACGGCCTCGGCCAGGGCGACCAGGTCGTCGGTGGTGGGCGGCGGCGGTTCGAACTCGCCCTCGTGCCGGACCACGTCCCAGCCTCGGGGAGCGGTCAGGCTCCGGGCGTGCGGCTCGCAGAGGTCGTACGTGTGCGGCTCGGCGAACGCCGCCAGCGGGCCCACCACGGCGGTCGACTCGTTGTAGACATAGGTCAATGTGGCGACCGCTTGCCGGGGGCAGCCGTTACGGGAGCAGCGCCGTGGTGACCTCACAGGCGGCAGGGTATCCCCATTACCGGGTCCGGCGCACCGGTTCGCGTTGCGACACGCCCGTCACGGTGATCACAATTCGCACCTGGTGTCGCAAGCCGCGCCGCCGTTACGGCACTACCGCAGTGCCGCCGGCACGCCGTCGCCGCAATGCCGCCACGCCGCCGGTGCGGCGCTGCCGCAATGCCGGCACGCCGCCGGCACGCCATGCCGCCGGTACGCCGCCGCCACAGTGCCGCGCCACCGGCACGCCGCCGCATTGCCGCCACGCCGCCGCCACGCCGCCGGCGCCGCCGCAGTGCCGCCGGCACGCCACCGCACCGCAGTGCCGCCACGCACCCGCCGCACCGCCCGCCGCCGCACCGCCGCACCGCCCGCCGCACCGCAGTGCCGCCACGCACCCGCCCCGCCGCGCCGCCGGCACACCGGCGGCACGCCGCCGCACCCGCCGCGCCGCCGGTGCGGCGCTGCCGCAGGCCGGGGCGCACCGGGGGCTACCCTTTTGCTCATGACGAGCCCGGAACACCGCCGCCCCGGCTCCAGCCGGCGCACCCACCGCGACCGCCACGGACGCGGCCTGCGCGGGCGGCTGGTGCCGGCGACCGTGCCGCTGGCCCGGACCAAGGCCGAGGTCTTCGACGACCTGGTGCTGGACACCGTCGAGACGCTGGAGCGCCGCTTCGCCAAGGAACTGGCCGGTGTCGAGTTCGCCGTCGAGGACGTCCCGCCGGACCTGAACGTGTACGACTCGGATGTGCTGGAGGACGGCGAGGTGCCGCTGGCCCGGCTGCTGCCCGGCCGCCCCGGCCGGCAGGAGGTGCCGCCCCGGATCGTGCTCTACCGTCGGCCGCTGGAGTTCCGCGCGATGGACCGCGAGGACCTGGCCGACCTGGTACACGACGTGATCATCGAGCAGGTGGCGAATCTGCTCGGGGTCGACCCGGACGAACTGGCCTGACCCTTCCCGGCGCCGGTCACCCCCGCGACCGCACCGGACGTGAGCCGGGCGGCCCCCACCGCCCTGGCCCGACCCGTCGGCTCAGGCGGCCCGCCGCTTGAGCTTGCGCCGCTCCCGCTCGGAGAGCCCACCCCAGATCCCGAACCGCTCGTCGTGGCCGAGAGCGTATTCGAGGCATTCCGTCTTGACCTCGCACCGCGAACAGATCCGCTTCGCCTCGCGGGTCGAGCCGCCCTTCTCGGGAAAGAACGCTTCCGGGTCGGTCTGCGAGCAGAGTGCCCGCTCCTGCCACTCCGGCGCGTTTCCGAGCAGGTCGGCCACCTCAAGCTGGCCGTCCATCAGATGCCTCCTTGTCGCGCACCGACGTCACCGCCGCTGCAACCCCCCACGCGAAAGGCGTGCTTGTCCGTCCGGTCCCTATTTGTTGCGTTCCGTGCGAACAACCCCATTCAAATTACACGCGTGTAATGCGTGCGCCGTCAAGCCGAACTTGATAATGGAGTCGCCCTCCCGACACGTCGCCGGACGGCCACCCGGACCACCCGGCCTCGCAACCTGCCCTATCGATTCAGACCCCGGACGAGTAACGCCCTCTCCGGCGAGTTGCCCGAGATTTCTGCCGTGGCGTCGCCACCGTGGACGCCGCCGGGGTACGCCGGCAGAGGCTCCGGTGGACCAGCCCACCAAGATCAGGATCTTGGTGGGGGACAGGTTAACGCGGTTCGGTCCGGACCGCCCGCCGAGCCGGAAACGCCGACAGCGCCCCGTCCACGATGTGGACGGGGCGCTGCGGTAGGTACGGGCTCCCAGCGATCAGCCCGACCGTGGTGGGCTGCTCGGCCAGACGAATTCGGCGATCGCGCCGCCGGTGACGGAGATCGCTCCGGCAGGCGTCTCCTCGTCCCACCAGACGGTATAGAGGCCGGCCGTCAGATCCGGGTAGACGGCGCTGTGGAACACCCCGTCCCGGACGATCCGCTCCCGCACCGCGGAGTGTGTCCGCACCGTGCCGCCCTGGTCGGCCCGGCTGATCTCGATCTCCCGACCGTGCTGTTCCCGGCCGGTGTGGATGATCAGAGCGCCGGTCTCCCCGCCGACGTCGAGCATCACCGTGCCGCTCCCGGTCGGCCCGTACCGATGGTGATGGTGATTGTTCATGCCGGGCTCCGTCCGGTCAGGACTTCGCCGCGGGCGGGTTGTTGAACCCGTCGTACGGCGTGCCGAGGAAGGGGAAGTCGGCCAGGAAGGGCGCCGTCACGTCGGCGGCACTCAACCCGGGGGTGACCGCGCCGGCCGCCGCGTCCGGGCTGAACGCCCGGTCCACCAACGGCACGGTGACCCCGGCGACGGCCCGCAACGCGATGCTCACCACGTCGTCGCCGACCCGCCGGCCGTTCGGGAAGCCCGCCAGGTCACCACCGAGCACCCCGAACCGGCCGGGCTGGTGGCTCGGCCGGATCGCGGTGTTCAACCGCAGCATGTCGGCCTGGACGTCGCCGGTGGTGTTGGTGAAGCCGTCGATCAGCCCGGCCGGGATGCCGGTCAGCAGGATGGCGACCAGGTCGGCCCGGGCCTTCCTGGACTTGTTGAGTCTGTCCAGGTTGGGGAAGACCCCCGGGTAGAGGGCCGGCAGCAGGGCGGCCAACTCCGGCTGCTCCACGAACCGGGCGAACCGCTTGTCCTCGGACGGCGGCAGCGTGTTCCACAGGTCCTTCTTGGACATCGGCACGATGACCTCGTTGAACAGCGGATTGCCGAGCCGGGAGACCTGGGTCCACGGGCCGGCCGCCGTGTCCGTGGCGACCCGGTCACCGAGCACCCGCACCTGCTGGCGGGAGGCCGTCGTCCACACCCCGACGACCGACGCGCGGTCACCCACCCCGTACCGGTTGACCCGGCGGCGCACCTTGTCCAGCGGGACCTGTACCGCGATGCTGTGCACGTTCATCCGGTCCACCGCGTTGACCGGCTCGCCCTCGGTCCTGAACAGCTTCTTGCCGGCCACGTGTAGCTGCTGGAACGGCCGCAGGGTACCCAGGTCGAAGATCGCGCCCAGGTCGACGAAGAAGCCGTCCGCGCGCTGCCCGGCGAACACCTTCTCCCCCGTCGACAGCCTGTACGTCGCCTGCCGGACCAGGTCCGAGTACTTCGGGATGGACAGCGGCCCGACGTTGCACGGCGGGCAGGGCAGCTTGTGCGCCAGTACGCGCTCCCGACCGTCGGCCACCCGGGTCAGCCTGTAGAACTGCCGCCGGTTCCAGTTCCTGCTGTCCAGCGACTCGATCGGCCCGGTGTTGTAGAGAAAGCTGTTCGGATTCGTGATCTCGGTGGTGAATTCGAACCGGTAGGTCACGTCGGGATGGCCGTCACCGTCGTTGTCGATATGGATCTCGTACCGCACGTCGTCGCCGAACTCGAAGAAGTTCGGGCCGCCGGAGGGGAGCTGCAACGGCACATAGTTGGCGATCAGCGTCACCGAGTCCGGCCGGTCGGGGCTGACGAAGGCGTACAGGTCGGAACTGTCGGCGACCGGGTCCTTGGCTATCTCCGGCGCTTCGCGGTGGGACGACATGGCGGACCAACCTTTGCGGGGTGAGTGCGGAAGTCAGGGCAGGGCCGACCCGGCGCGGAGCGCCCGCGCCAGGTCGAGAGAGGGAGACCGGAGGTTCAGCGCCGCCCGGCGGCGCGCCGCAGCCGGTCCGCCAGACCGCGGTCGCGCACCTCGATCCGGGACGTGCCGACGAAGACGTCCATCGTCCCGGAGGCGGCGTCGCGCAGGTGGACCACGATCGGACCGTCCTTGCCGTTCGCCGACGGGGTGTTCTGCGCGGCCGACAGACCCGGCACGGTGAGGGCGGCGGCGCCCAGGGTGGCGCTCGCCGCGGCGGTCAACGTCTGCCGGCGGGTCAGTCGCGGCCAGCGCCACTTCCGCTCATCACTCGTCATGGGGAACCTTTCCTCCGGCGGCACCCTGAAGCGCCCGCGGTGGCTCGCGAGGTCGCCGACGGCGGCCCTCGCCTCAACCGCCGCCGGCGAACACTGGTACGGCCGGCACCCGCGAAAGGTTCGACGCTACGCGGCGGGGTGACCGTACGCGGTCGTCCGCTTGCGGGCCGGTCGTCCGGCGGCGGCGGCGATCGCCTGCAACTGCTCCTCGGTACGGGCGGAACCGTTACCCGAGCCGGCCATCCGGGAGATGGTCTCCTCCATCAGGGTGCCGCCGAGGTCGTTGCAGCCGCCGTTGAGCATCGCCACGGTGCCCTGGTCACCCAGCTTCACCCAGGAGCACTGGATGTTGCCGATCCGCCCGTGCAGCAGCAGCCGGGACATCGCGTGCACCACCCGGTTCTCCCGCCAGGTCGGGCCGGGCCGGGCGATACCGGCCAGGTAGATCGGGGCGTTGGTGTGCACGAACGGCAGCGCCACGAACTCGGTGAACCCGCCGGTACGGTCCTGCACCCCGGCCAGCACCCGGAAGTGGGCCAGCCACTGGCCGGGGTGGTCGACGTGGCCGTACATCATCGTGGAGCTGGACCGGATGCCCAGCTCGTGGGCCGTGCTCACCACCTCGACCCAGGCGGCGGCCGGCAGCTTGCCCTTGGTGAGCACCCAGCGCACGTCGTCGTCGAGGATCTCGGCGGCGGTGCCCGGGATGGTGTCCAGCCCGGCCTCGCGCAGCATCGACAGCCACTCCCGTACCGGCACCCCGGCCTTGGCGGCGGCGGTGACGATCTCCATCGGGGAGAAGGCGTGCACGTGCATGCCGGGCACCCGCGCCTTGATCGCCCGGACCAGGTCGGCATAGCCGGTGACCGGCAACTTCGGGTCGATGCCGCCCTGGAGGCAGACCTCGCTCGCGCCGGCCGCCCACGCCTCCTCGGCCCGGTCGGCGACCTGCTCCACCGAGAGCCGGAAGGCGTCGGCGTCCCGCTCACGCTGGGCGAAGGCGCAGAACCGGCAGCCCACATAGCAGACGTTGCTGAAGTTGATGTTGCGGTTGACCACGTAGGTGACGTCGTCGCCGACGGTGTCCCGGCGCACGTCGTCGGCGAGCCGGCACAGCTCCTCCAGGGCCGGTCCGTCCGCGCCGAACAGCGCCAGCGCCGCGCCCTCGTGCCGGGGCGTCAGCAGCGCCGCCGGGTCGTCCGCCGCCAGCCGCAGGCCGGCCCGCAGGTCGCCGTCCGCGCCCGTCCGGCCCTGCCCGGATACGCCGGACGCGGCCGGGCGCACCTTGCCGGCCACCTCGGCCCAGTCCCCGTAGACGCTGTCGAAGTCTCCCCGCCGGTCGTCGGTGCGGCCGGTGGTGTCGATGGTGGCGTGCAGGTCGGTCCGGCCGCCGCCGAAGACCTCCTCCGGCTCCTGCCACGGGCGGCCCACCGGCCGGGCCGCCGCCACGGCCAGCCCGGTCGCCGGCTCGGCGAGCGCGGTGACGTGCGGCAGCAGCCGGGGGTCGAGCCACGGGTCACCGGCCCGGACGTACTCCGGGTAGACGGTCAGCCGCTCGCGCAGGGTGAAGCCGGACTGCGCGGTGTGCCGGGCCAGCTCGTCGAGCTGCGGCCAGGGCCGCTCCGGGTTGACGTGGTCCGGGGTCAGCGGGGACACCCCGCCCCAGTCGTCGATGCCAGCCCGCAGCAACAGGTCGTACTCGCCCTCGATGAGGTTCGGCGGGGCCTGGATCCGGGCCTTCGGGCCGAGCAGCAGCCGGGCCACCGCCACCGTGGCGGCCAGGTCGCGCAGCTCGGCGTCGGGCATGCCACGCATCGCCGTGTCCGGCTTGGCGCGGAAATTCTGCACGATCACCTCCTGGAGGTGGCCGTACTCCCGGTGTGACCGGCGGATCGCGAAGATCGCGTCGACCCGCTCGGCCGGGGTCTCGCCGATGCCGATCAGGATGCCGGTGGTGAACGGCACCCCGACCCGGCCGGCGTCGTCGAGGACCCGCAGCCGCACCGCCGGTTCCTTGTCGGGCGAGCCGAAGTGCGGGCCACCCGGCTCCGACCAGAGCCGGGTCGCGGTGGTCTCCAGCATCATCCCCATGCTCGGCGCCACCGGTTTGAGCCGTTGCAGCTCCGACCAGGAGAGCACGCCGGGGTTGAGGTGCGGCAACAGCCCGGTCTCCTCCAGCACCGTCACCGCGCAGGCCCGCAGGTAGTCCAGAGTGGAGTCGTAGCCGCGCTGGTCCAGCCACTCGCGGGCCGCCGGCCAGCGCTCCTCCGGCCGGTCGCCGAGGGTGAACAGCGCCTCCTTGCAGCCCAGCGCCGCGCCCTGCCGGGCGATCGCCAGCACCTCGTCCGGTTCGAGGAAGGCCGCCGGCAGCCGGTGCGGCACGGTGGCGAAGGTGCAGTAGTGGCAGCGGTCCCGGCAGAGCCGGGTCAGCGGGATGAAGACCTTCTTCGAGTACGTCACCACGCCCGGCCGCCCGGCGTCGCGCAGCCCGGCGTCCCGCAGCTCCCCGGCGATCCGGAGCAGTTCGTCCAGCTCGGGCCCCCGGGCGGCCAGCAACGCGGTCGCCTCGTCGACGTCCAGCGCGCGCCCGGTGGCGGCCCGGCCCAGCGCCCGCCGGACGCTCGCCGAGGTCGGTCCGGTATCGGTGCGGTCAACCATCCGCTCAGCCTAGGCGCTGGGCGGGACGGCCGGGCGGGCACGCGACCCGGTGTGAGATCGCCCCGGCCGGGCCGACCCGGACCGGACCGGCCCGACGTCCGGTGCTCGGGTCGTCCCACCGATACGACGGGACGACCCGGGCCGGACCCGGTGCGCGGGATCCGGTCGTCCCGGCCGGGCGGCGGGACGACCCGGATCGGATTCAGTGCGGGGAGTTCGGGTCGTTCCGGCCGTGCAGTGGGACGACCCGGGCTGGGCTCAGTGCGGGGAGTTCGGGTCGTCCCGGCGGAACGGCTGGGTGCGGTCGGCCTCCACGTCCCCCGAGCCGGCGGTGGGCTCGCCCGGCTGGCGCGGGATGGCCTGGGTCGGGTCCGCCGACGGGGGCTGCCCGAACGGCGGGGCCACGTTCGGCCCGCCCACCGGCGGCGCGGACTGGGGTGCGCCGCCGAACGGCGGGGCCGGCTGCGGCGGCACCCCGAACGACGGCCCGGACTGCGGCGGCCCAGACTGCGGCGGGGTACCGAACGGCGGGGCGGACTGGGGCGGAACACCGAACGGCGGGGCCGACTGCGGCGGAACACCGAACGGCGGCCCGGACTGCGGCGGAACACCGAACGGCGGGGCCGACTGCGGCGGGGTGAACGACGGCGGCCCGTACTGGCCGCCCGGGGGCGGGTAGCCCGCGCTCGGGTAGCCGCCCTGGGGCGGCTGCTGCGGCCAGCCGGGCTGCGGCTGCCCGTAGACGCCGGGCTGCGGCTTCGGCCTCGGGACGTAGTAGAGGGTGCGCCAGATCCGGTACACCACGAAGGCGGCCACCAGGAAGACCGCGAACCAGGCCGCCCGGGTCAGCATGCCGAGCAGGGCGTCGAGCACCTCCGCCTCGGCCAGCCGGCCGACCAACCAGATCAGGAAGGTCAGCGCGCCGAACAGGGCACCGAAGGCGTACTCGCCGACGGCCAACTGGGTGAGCTGTTTCGCCCGGGACGACACCGGCGCGACGTGGGTGGCCAGCAGCACCGCCAACAGCGGCAGCACCGTGGCCTCGATGCCGACGAAGGCGAAGAACTCGCTGCCCGCCCGCCCCGAGAAGGTGCTGTATTCCGATGCCGGTACGAGCAGCCGGACGAGCCCGACGAAGAGCAGCACGGCGTTCGCGCCGAGCAGGACGAGCGCGGCGAGTTCGCGCAGGGGTGCGGTGATCTGGCGGGCCTGCGACGCGTCGTGCGACGCGGGCTCGGCGGGGCTGGTCACGAACTCTCCCTCGGGGCGAAACGGACGATGCCGACGTGAGCCTAGTCTCCCGGGGCACCGGCCGACCGCAGGCGTCTCGTGCGCGAGGATGGACGACATGCGCATCGTGGTTCTGACCGGCGGCATCGGGGGAGCCCGTTTCCTGCTCGGCGTCCGGGCGTACGCCCGTGAGGTGGGCGCCGAGGTGACCGCCGTGGTCAACGTCGGCGACGACCTGTACCTGCACGGCCTGAAGGTCTGCCCCGACCTGGACAGCGTCCTCTACACCCTGGGCGGCGGCGCCGACCCGGAACGCGGCTGGGGACGGGTCGGCGAGAGCTGGACGGTCAAGGAGGAGCTGGCCGCGTACGGGGCCGAGCCGACCTGGTTCTCACTCGGTGACAAGGACGTCGCCACCCACCTGGTGCGCACCACCATGCTCACCGCCGGATACCCGCTGTCGCAGGTCACCGAGGCGCTGGCCGCGCGCTGGCAGCCGGGCGTACGGCTGCTCCCGGCCACCGACGACCGGCTGGAGACGCACGCGGTGGTCGGCCTGGACGGCGGCCAGCGGGCGATCCACTTCCAGGAGTGGTGGGTCCGGTACCGGGCCGCCGTCCCCACCCACCGGTTCGTCTTCGTCGGCGCGGAGAGCGCCAAGCCGGCCCCCGGGGTCACCGAGGCGCTGGCCGCCGCCGACGTGGTGCTGGTCGCGCCGAGCAACCCGGTGGTGAGCATCGCCCCGGTGCTGGCGGTACCCGGGCTGCGCGACGCGGTCGCCGGCGGCTCCGCCCCGGTCGTCGGGGTGTCCCCGATCATCGGCGGCGCACCGGTGCGCGGGATGGCCGACCGCTGCCTGTCGGTGCTCGGCGTGGACTGCAGCGCGGCCGGGGTGGGCCGGCTGTACGGTGGCCGGAGCGAGGGCGGCCTGCTCGACGGCTGGCTGGTCGCGCCGGAGGACGACGACACAACGGTGCCCGGGGTGACGGTCCGGTCGGTCCCGCTGCGGATGACCGACGAGGCGGCGACGGCGGCGATGGTGCGGGCCGCGATGGAGCTGGTGTGAGGCTGGAGATCCTGCCGGTGCCGGGCATCGGCGACGTGACCGAGGGCGACGACCTGGCGGTGCTGATCGGTACCGCCGCGCCGTGGCTGCGCGACGGCGACGTGCTGGTGGTGACCAGCAAGATCGTGTCGAAGGCCGAGGGGCGGCTGGTGGACGTACCGGCCGACGGTCCGGAACGGCTCGCCGCCCGGGACGAGGTGCTGGCCGCCGAGACCGCCCGGGTGGTGGCGACCCGGGGCCAGACCCGGATCGTGCAGACCCACCACGGCTTCGTGATGGCCTCCGCCGGGATCGACGCCTCGAACGTCGACAAGACCCGGCTGGTGCTGCTGCCGGAGGACCCGGACGCCTCGGCCCGGGCGCTGCGCGCCGCGCTGCGCGACCGCTACCGGGTGGACGTCGCCGTGATCATCAGCGACACGATGGGCCGGCCCTGGCGCAACGGGCTGACCGACGTGGCGCTCGGCGTGGCCGGGATGGCCGCCATCCGGGACCACCGGGGCGAGGTCGACCCGTACGGCAACGAGCTGCAACTGACCCAGATGGCCGTGGTCGACGAGCTGGCCGGCGCCGGCGAGCTGATCAAGGGCAAGTGCGACCAGGTGCCGGTGGCCGTGGTCCGTGGCTACCTGCCGGCGAGCCGCCCGGCCGACGAGGACGCCGGGGCCGCCGTGCTAATCCGGGAGAGCGCGCTGGACCTGTTCTCCCTCGGCACCGCCGAGGCGACGGCGGCCGGACTGCGCGCCGCCGCGACCCTGGCCGACGGCACCGGCGAGGCACCGGCCGACCCGGCGGCGGTCGACCGAGCGATCGCCGTGGTGGCCGAGGTGGTCGCCCCCGGCACCACCTTCACCCAGGTCACCGACGACGAGGTACGCGCCGGGCTGGTGGCCACCGTCGAGGGTTGGCCGGCCGGGGCGACCGGTCTGGTGCTCGGTGCCGCGCCCACCCCCGTCGACCAGCCCGATCTGGTGCGCTTCGGCGCCGACCTGCAACGGCTGCGTACCGCGCTGGCCGCCGAGGGCGTCCCGTCGGCGCTGCTGCCACCCCCGGCGGGCACCACCGCCAGCGCCTGCCTGGCGGTCTGACCCACCCACCCCGACGGCCCGAGCACCCACCGCCCCGGGCGGCCCGACCGCCCGACCGCCCAGCGCGCCCAGCAGCCCAGCAGCCCAGCCATGGTCGACTCCGTATCGGCGAAGTGGCGGTATCCGAAGGCCCCGGATACCGCCATTTCGGCGATCCGGAGTCGATCAACGCCCGCCACGCACCCAGCCCGGGCGCGCGGGGCATGGGGCCCGGGCCAGGGCGCGGACACGGGGCCAGGGCGCGCGGGCACGGGGCCAGGGCGCGCGGGCACGGGGCCAGGGCGCGGGCACGGGGCCAGGGCACGGGGGCACGGGGGCAGGGCGCGACGGTGGTCTGCGGGGACGTGCCGGGCTGCGAGCGGGCACTGGCCGGGGCGGAGGGTCAGGCGTCGAGCATGGCGCGGCCGAGTGGGGTCAGGGTGTGCAGGACGGTGTTGCGGTCCCGCCGGCTGACCAGCAGCCCGGCATTGCGCAGCACGGCGGTGTGCTGGCTGGCCGCGGCGGCGGAGATGTGCAGCCGGCGGGCCACCTCACCCGTGGTGGCACCGTCGTCGCTTGCTTCGAGCACCGCGGCCCGGGTGCGGCCGAGCAACGCGGCCAGCGCCGCCCGACTGCCGTCGAGGGTCGGCCGGGCCCCCTCGCCGGAGGCCGGTGCCAGGCCACCGAGCCGGTCCACCGGATAGACGAGCACCGGGGGCAGCGCCGGATCGAGCAGGGCCACCGGGGTACGCGCGCAGAAGAACGACGGCACCAGCAGCAGACCCCGGCCGTCCAGATGCAACTCCCGGTGGTCCGGGTAGTCCAGGACCTGGAGGACGCCGGATTCCCAGCGCATCCCCGGCCGCAGGCTGGCCAACAGCCCCTCCGCGCCGCCGTCGAGCAGGGCGCGGGCCCGCACCGCGCGGTCGGCCTCCACGGCGGCCCGGATCCGCCCCCAGTACGGGTCGATCGCCACCGAGCGGTACTGCGTCATCGAGTCCGTCAGGTGCCGCATCACCTCCGGCTCGCCCCGGGCCAGTGCGGCGGCGGACGACGGCAGCGGGTTCGCCCCGGCCAGCACCGTCAGGTCCCGGCGCAGCAGCGCGGACGGGGTGGACCGGACCGCGTCCAGTCCCGCCTCGAAACCCGCCACGCTCTCGTACGGGGTGAGGAAGTCGGGGAAGTAGCCGCGCGGCGGGTTCAGCGCGAACAGCAACCGGAACTGGTCGGCGGCGGTGTCCCGGCGCAGCCTGGCGGCGACCCCCCGGCGCCAGTGCGCCAGCAGCGGATCACGGCTGCGCCCCTGGAGCAGGTGCAGGCTGAGGACCAACTCCCAGACCGGGTCGGCGGCGGGGGCGACCCGGGTCCGGAGGATGTCCTCCTGGGAGAAGTGGATGGTCAGCATGGAGCGCTCCTGGGGCGGGCAGGGGAACGCCCACCGGTCCCCCTGCACTGTACCGGGCGGCACTTATCTCCACTTTTAAGCGTGGACTGAAAGACCTCGACGGCCGGGCCCCCGCTTGGCATGCTCCTTACTGCCGGGTACGAGTATCCGGGCGACCTGGGGCCCAGGGGAAACGTGGCGCCCGGGAGGCACCACGAGGGTCTGCGGCCCTGGTTCCGCAGAGGTGTCACCCGGGCGTACCGTCCGTCCCGACGGGCCGTCAGCCGAGCCAGAGCGCCACCCGATGGTCCTCGTCGGTGACGTAGAAGCAGCGCCCGTCCAGCTCGGCCAGCCCCTCCACGTGCCGGAACGGCGCCAGCTCGGCCACCAGCTCGGCGGGGATCCGGCCGTCGTCGGTCGGCTCCCACCGGAACCGGACGTGCCGCGAGGTCACCTCGCCGCCCGCCGGATGGTCGTCCAGCAGCACCGAGCCCTTGCCGAGGGCGTCGATCGAACCGGTCACCGCCGCGTACCCGCCGTCGGCGGTCGGGGTGAGCGCGCGGAAGCCGACCAGCTCGCCGGGCGGGGTCACCCCGGTCAGCGCGTACGCCCGGCCGGCGCGCGGCCACCCGCCGCCCGGGGCGAACATCTCCGGCACCCCGGCCAGCTCGACCAGGACCGGCTCACCGTCGACGGTGACCGGGAAGCGAAGCCCCAGCAGCACCGTGCCGTCCGGGTGGAACGCCGCCGCCTCGACGTTGAGCGGCAGGTCGTCCCCGGCCAGTCGGCTCACCCAGCCCTTGGCCCTGGCGGTGCCCCGGGCCACCGTCTCGACGATGAACCGGTCCCGCACCCGGTCGCCGGGCGGCAGCGGGGTGAACGGCGCCTTCGCCAACGCGTCGTTGATCGCGCGGTGCACCCGGAACCGGTTGCGGACCACCCGCACCGGCAGCGTCCCGGTGGCGGCGTCGTCCTCGCGGAACCGGGCCACGAACGCCCGGCGCGGGCGCAGCGGGCCGGCCTTCGAGCCGAAGTGCGACCCGAAGACGTACACCCAGCCGTCGTGGTGGGCCAGCGCCTCACCGTCCTCGGTGCGGCCGTTCTCCGCCCCGGCGTCGGCCGGCACATGGTGCGCGACCCACTCGCCGTCGGTGCGCTCCAGCAGCAGGGCCAGGCAGCTTTCCACCGGGCCCTCGTCCAGCACCGTCCAGAAACCACGGGTGGCGCCGTACGCCCGCAGCAACGCCGGGGACCGGACCGGCAGCAGGTCGCTGGCCTCGTTGCCGGCCACCACGAACTCGACGAGTCTCAGGCTCACCGCGCCAGGGTACGGAGCACACGCTCGTAGAGTGTCGGGATGCCCGCCACCAGCCCTGCCCCGTCGTCCCCCGCCGAGCAGCGGCGCACCCCCACCCCAGCGACCCGGCAGACCCCTTCCCCGGCGACCCACCCGCCCGTCCCCGGGACACCGCCCGCGTCGACGGCGCGGGCCGGATCGGCGGAGATGGTCGTACCGGATCAGGATGCCGGCCCGACCACGGCCGGGAGCGGGCCGGCAGCCGAACCGCCGCCCCGGGGCGGCGGGAACGCGGCGCTGCACGCGGACGCGGTCGCGGTGCTGACCGGCTGGACGCCGACCGGGCCGGCCGCCGCCGAGTCCCGGGACCGCACCCTCGCCCTGCTGGCCGACGGCCCGACGGCGCTGGAACACGGGCACCTGCCCGGCCACCTCACGGCGAGCGCGCTGGTGCTCGACGTCACCGGCACCCGGGTGCTGCTCTGCCTGCACGGCAAGTTCCACCGCTGGGTGCAGTTGGGTGGGCACTGCGAGCCCACCGACCGCACGCTGGCCGGGGCCGCGCTGCGCGAGGCGACCGAGGAGTCGGGCATCGCCGGTCTGGTCGTCGACCCGGTCCCGATCGACGTGGACATCCATCCGGTGGCCTGCCAGGGCGGCTCGCTGCACCACGACGTCCGGTTCGCGGTCTTCGCACCGGCCGGCGCGGTCGAGCGGGTCAGCGACGAGTCCGAGGCACTCGGCTGGTTCCCGACGGACCGGCTGCCGGAGCCGCTGGCCGGCGGGACGGAGCGGCTGGTCGCCCCGGCACTGGCCGCGCACGCCCGCCGCCCCGGCTGACCGGCACGGCCCCGACCGTCAGACCAGGCCCTCCTCGCCCTGGGCCTTCAGCTCGTCGACCAGCGTCTTCACGTCCTGGGCCCGGTCGCGGGGGCAGACCAGCACCGCGTCCGGGGTGTCCACCACGATCAGGTCGCGGACCCCGAGGGCGGCCACCAGCCGGCCGGACTGTGCCACCACCACCAGGTCGTGCGCGTCGTGCAGCAGTACGCCGGGCTTGGCGTCGGTGCCCAGCACCACGTTGCCGGACGGGTCGGCGGGGAGCACCTCGCCGAGGGTGTGGAAGTCGCCGACGTCGTTCCAGCCGAAGTCACCCGGCACGGTGGCGACCCGGCCGGCGGTGGCCGCGCCCTCCATCACCGCGTAGTCGACGGAGATCTTCGGCAGGGTCGGCCAGACCGCGCCGAGGACGTCGTCCTGCTCCGGGGTGCCCCAGGCCGCCGCGATCGAGGCGACCCCGGCGTGCAGGGCCGGCTGCTGGCGGGCCAGTTCGGTGAGGAAGACGTCCACCCGCCAGACGAACATGCTGGCGTTCCAGAGATGCCGACCCGAGCGCAGGTACGCCTCGGCGACCGGCGCGGCCGGCTTCTCCTTGAACTCGACCACCGGTCGCAGCGGGCCGTCGCCGGTCGGCTCGCCGGTCTCCAGGTAGCCGTAGCCGGTCTCGGCCCGGGTGGGCGTGATCCCGACCGTCATCAGCAGCCCCTGCGCGGCGCCCCGGACCGCCGCGCGGACGGTCTCCACCCAGGCGGCGGCGTCCCGGATCAGGTGGTCGGCCGCGAAGGAGCCCATCACCGCCTCCGGGTCACGCCGCGCGATCACCGCAGCCGCCAGCGCGATCGCCGCGCAGGAATCCCGGGGCGAGGGCTCCACCAGGATGTTCTCCTCGGGCACACCGGTCAGTTGCCGGGCCACCGCCGCCGCGTGCGCGGCGCCGGTGACCACCAGGGTGCGCTCCGGTGTGGTCAGCGGCGCCAACCGGTCCACGGTCGCCTGGAGCAGTGAGGCGCTGGTGCCGGTGAGCGGATGGAGGAACTTGGGGTGCCCCGCGCGGGACAGCGGCCACAACCTTGTGCCGCTGCCACCCGCCGGGATGACGGCGTAGAGCATCAGCACATCATGCCCGAACCATCCCAGTTGGGACGACGGCTCGGCCGTACGGTCGCCGACCACTCAGGAACGCGCTCGGCTCCAGGCCGCGATGTGCACCTCGGCGCTGGACTCCCAGGTGAACTCCTTGGCCCGGTCGAAGCCCGCCTTGGCCAGCGACAGCCGGCGCTGCTCGTCGTCCAGGAGGGCGGCCAGGTCGGTGGCGATCTGCTCCGGGTCCTCGCTGGTGTAGGCGACCGCGTCGCCACCCACCTCGGGCAGCGAGAGCCGGGGCGTGGTCAGCACCGGAGCGGCGCAGGCCATCGCCTCCAGGATCGGCAGGCCGAACCCCTCGCCGTACGACGGGTACGCGGCGACCAGCGCCCCGCCGAGGAAGCCGGGCAGGTCGGCGTAGCGCAGGTAGCCGGGGCGCAGCAGCCGCAGGTGGGAGGGGACCTCGGCCACCGCGCGGTCGATGTCGTCGTCGTGGCCCTGACCACCGGCGACCACCAGGGCCGGCGGGTCCTCCCGGTCGGCCACCGCGCGCACCCAGCCGCGAATCAGGTTGGGCACGTTCTTGCGTGGCTCCTTGGCCCCGAGGAAGGCGACGTAGCTGCTGCCACCGAGCCCCAGCCGGGCCCGTACCCGGGCCTTCTCCTCCTCGCCCGGGGCGTGGAACGCCTCGTGGTCGACCCCGTGGTAGGCCACGTCGATCCGGGTCGGGTCGGCGTCGAGCAGCCGGATCAGCTCGTCGCGGGTGGCCTTGCTCGGCACGATCACCCGGCTGGCCCGGCGCAGCGACGTCTTGATCGCGCTGCGGAAGAACGTCCGGCGGGACTTGTCGTAGTGCTCCGGTTCGGTGAAGAAAGTCGCGTCGTGCACGGTGACCGTGACCGGGCAGCCGGCCCGCAGCGGGCAGGTGTAGAAGGGCGAGTGCAGCACCTCCGCGCCGACCTGCTGGGCGAGCAGCGGCAGGCCGGTCTGCTCCCAGGCGAGCCGGGCCGGACGGTGGGCCACCGCGGCCGGGGCGGGGATGACCTCCGCGCCGGGCAGCATCCGGGTGTAGCGCTCCAGGTCGGTGCGGAGGCTGACGACGACCAGGTCGATTGTCTCCCCGCAGACGGTGCCGAGGGCCCCGAGCAGGCCGTCGACGTATCGGCCGACGCCGCCACGGTCGGCGGGGACACTCGTGGCGTCGATGAGCACGCGGGGCGGGCGACCGGCGGTCACGGGGCGACTCCTTGAAACTGGCGGGTCTGTGGGAAACAACACTTCGGGCAAGCCTACGCCGGAGCCCGGGTCGGACGCTGACTGCGACCCGACGGTACGCCGACTTGTCATCGTCATCGGGTACGGACCGCGACGGCGTATCGTTCGCGTCGATGGCCGACAACATTGCCCGGGTCTTCGCCGCCGCGATCGCGGCCGACCCCACCCGACCCCTGCTGACCTGGTACGACGACGCCACCGGCGAGCGCACCGAACTCTCCGGCACGACGTTGGCGAACTGGGTGGCCAAGACCGCCAACCTGCTCGTCGACGAGTTGGCCCGCTCGCCCGGCGACCCGGCCGGGGTGCTGCTCCCGCCGCACTGGCAGACCGCCGCGGTGCTGCTCGGCTGCTGGTCGGCCGGATTGACGGTGGCCGACACGCCGGGCGACGTGGACGTGCTCTTCGCCGCCGCCGACCGGGTCGCCGAGGCGGACGCCTGGCCGGCCGGCGACCGGTACGCCCTCGCGCTCGCCCCGTTCGCCGCCCCGCTGCGTGCGGTGCCGGCCGGTTTCGCCGACTACGTCGTCGAGGTACGCGGCCACGGCGACCACTTCACCCCGTCCGCCCAGGGCGGTCCCGCCGACGCGGCGCTGCTGGCCCGCGCGGAGGCCCGCGCGACGGCCCTCGGCATCTCCCCCGGCGACCGCCTCCTCATCGACGCGGCGGCCTACCCCGACCCCACCGACTGGCTGCTGGCCCCCCTCACCCGGGCCGCCTCCATCGTGCTCTGCGCCAACCTCACCCCTGCTCTGCTGCCCACCCGCGCCACCACGGAGAACACCACCCGCACCCTCACCTGACGGCGTGGATCACGGAGGCGCGGTGGGCGGAAGATGACCTTCCGCCCCTTTACGAGGCATCCTCACTCGATGGTCGACGCGGTCGGGCGGGATCAAGGGGTGGGGCGGGTCTGGGCGAAGGCGGCGAAGGCGGCGAGGGACTCGGGGTTGGCCAGGGCGCCCCTGGCCGCCGCCGAGTCGACGGGGGTGCCGGTGAGGATCTTCTTGACCGGGACCTCCAGCTTCTTGGCCGACAGCGTGCGGGGAACCGCCTTGACCTGGTGGATCTCGTCGGGGATGTGGCGGGGGGAGAGGGCGGTGCGCAGCTCGCGGGCGATCTTCTTCCGGAGGGCGTTGTCGAGCGCCAGACCGTCGGCGAGGACCACGAAGAGCAGCAGCTCACCGGCACCGCCCTCGTCGTCCTCCAGGTGCACCACCACCGAGTCGACGACCTCGTCCAGGCCCTCGACCACCGAGTAGAACTCGGCAGTGCCGAGCCGGACCCCGCCCCGGTTGAGGGTGGCGTCGGAACGCCCGGTGATCACGCAGCCGCCCCGCTCGTTGATGGTGATCCAGTCCCCGTGCCGCCACACCCCGGGATAGACCTCGAAGTACGCCTCCCGGTAGCGACGGCCGTCCGGGTCGTTCCAGAAGCCCACCGGCATGCTCGGCATCGGGGCGGTGATCACCAGCTCGCCCAGCTCCCCGATGACCGGGGTGCCGTCCGCCGATCGGGCCTCCACCCTCGCCCCGAGCGCCCGGCAGGTGATCTCACCCGGGTACACCGGCAGCAGCGGCACCCCGCCGACGAAACCGGTGCAGACGTCCGTGCCACCGGACAGTGACTGGAGCTGGAGGTCGTCGCCGACCGTGTCGTACACCCAGGTGAAGCCCTCGGCGGGCAGTGGCGCCCCGGTCGACCCGACCCCGCGCAGCGCGGACAGGTCGGCGATCTCCTTCGGCACCAGGCCGGCCTTGCGGCAGGCCAGCAGGAACGGCGCCGAGGTGCCGAAGTAGGTGGTGCCGGTCTCCTCGGCCAGCCGCCACAGCGCGCCCAGGTCCGGGTGCCCGGGGTTGCCGTCGAACAGCACGATGGTCGCGCCGACGGCCGGGCCGGAGACCAGGAAGTTCCACATCATCCAGCCGGTGGTGGTGAACCAGAAGAACCGGTCGGCCGGGCCCAGGTCGTGGTGCAGGGCCAGCATCTTCAGGTGCTCCAGCAGGATGCCGCCGTGCCCGTGCACGATCGGCTTCGGCAGCCCGGTGGTGCCGGAGGAGTAGAGCACGTAGAGCGGATGGTCGAACGGGACCGGGGTGAAGGTCAGCGGCTCGTCGGTCGGCGCGGCCAGGTCGGCCCAGGCCAACGTGCCCTCCGGCGCGGCCTCACGCGGGTCCTTCGGGCGGGCCGGAGTGTCGCCGGGCGGCACGGAGGCAGGGCCGGCCGGGTCCAGGTAGGCGATGCCGACGGTGTGCCGGACCGAGGGCAGGGCGGCCCGGATGGCGGCCACCTCGGCGCGCCGGTCCACCGGCTTGTCGCCGTACCGGTAGCCGTCCACGGCGACCAGGACTTTCGGCTCGATCTGCTGCCAGCGGTCGACGACACTGCGGGTGCCGAACTCCGGGGCGCAGGACGAGAAGATCGCGCCGAGGCTGCTGGTCGCCAGCAGCAGCACGTACGTCTCGGGGATGTTCGGGGCGTACGCGGCCACCCGGTCCCCGGCGACCACGCCGAGCCGGCGCAGCCCGGCCGCCACCCGGCGGACCTGCTCGCGCAGCCCGGCGGCGGTCAGGGTGACCGGCGGGCGGGTCTGGCCGTGCGCGACCACCACCGGGTCGTCGTCGGCCCGGCCGGGCATCCGCAGCACGTTCTCGGCGTAGTTGAGCGTCGCGCCGGGGAACCACCGGGCGCCCGGCATCGCCGGGTCGGTCAGGGTCGCCGTGGGCGGGGTGTGCGCCACCACCTCGAAGTGGTCCCAGATCGACCGCCAGAAGGCGTCCAGGTCGGTGACCGACCATTCCCACAGCGCGTCGTAGTCGGCGAAGTCCAGCCCCCGGTGCTCCCGCAGCCAGCGCAGGTAGCCCCCGATCCGGGACCGCTCGCGTACGTCCGCCGGCGGCGTCCACAGCACGTCACCCACCGCTCCACCCTCCTCCAGGCCCCGCACGACACTGTGCCCGGGCCGTGACGCCATCTTGCCTACCTCGCAGCGCCATCATCCACACCGGGGCCCAGCCCCGAAACGTGCCCCACGCACACATTCGCCCCCCACCCCCGCCCCCACCCCCTGGCGCCAGGCCCCCACCCCTGGGGGCCGGGGCCGGTGATCAAGAAGTTCAGGTCAACATTCGGTGTGGAGCTGCCGCAAACCTCTTGATCACCGGGGCGGACGCGCCAGTCAGGCGGGCAGCCGGGCAGCCGGGCAGCCTGGTGCGGGGGTAACGGGTTGGGGGGTCGGGTGGGGTGTCGGTCAGCCTGCGCGGTGGGCCTGGATGGCGCGGCGCTTGGCCAGGCGGTGGGCGCGGCGGATCTCCGCCTCCTTGAAGCGTCGTTCGTCCTCGGGGGTCTCCGACAGCACCGGGCGGACCGGCCGGGGGGCGCCGCTCACGTCCACCCCCACGAAGACCAGGTACGCGGTGGCGACCCGGACCGGTTCGTCCTCGGCCGAGTCCCACCGCTCGGCGACCACCCGCACCCCCACCTCCATCGAGGTGTTGCCGGTCCAGTTCACCTGGGCGTGGGCGTGCACCAGGTCACCCACCCGCACCGGTTCGGAGAAGACGATCTCGTCGATCGAGGCGGTGACCGCCGTGCCGCCGCTGTGCCGGGCCGCCGCCGCGCCCGCCACGTCGTCGACGAACTTCATCAGCACCCCACCGTGCACGGTCCCGTACAGATTGACATCGACGGCGGTCATGATGCGACTCAGCGTGACGCGGGAGTACGACGTCGGCTTGCCGGACAGGGCGGCGGGGTGCTCGGTCATGGCGGAAACGGTACGGTGCGCGGATGCGACATCTCTGGAGCTTCCTCGCCGGGTTGGTGGTGGCGCCCATCACCTGGGTGCTGGTCACCCTCGGGCAGGACGGGTCGGGCCGGACCGTCGACCGCTGGGTGGAGATCGGCACATACAGCACGGCCAACCTGATCGAGCCGGCCGTCTACCTCGGCGTCGCCGGCATCCTGCTCGGCCTGCTCGGCACGCTGCGCAGCTCGCCGCTCGGCCCGCTCGTCGCCGGGCTGCTGCTGGTCACCCCGTACGTCGGGATGTTCATCGCCCCGTTCACCGTGCTCGACTGGATCCCGCAGGACTGGAAGGTGCTCGGCGACCCACTGCCGCTGCGCCAGCCGGTACAGGACGGCACCCTGTTCCTGATCGGCCTGCTACTGCTGATGGCGGCCTTCAGCGTGCAACGGTGGCGGCGCTGGCCACAGCCGGCGACCGGGGTGGAGCTGACCCCGGCCGACGACACCCCGCCGACCAACACCTTCACGCTGGGCGACTGGCCGCCGGCCGGCGCGGCGGCCCGGAGCGAGGCGGACACCGCCCCGCCCACCCTCGGCTACCCCGCCCTCGACACCCCCACCGAACCGCTGCCCCGGCGGGCCGGGACGGAGTCGCCGTGGTCCGCGCCGCCGCGCTACGGCGCCAAGCCGGAGAGCAGCACCGAGAACCGTTGACCGCCGGTGGGCGGGCCGGGGAACCGGCCCGCCCACCCGTACGGGCCGGCCGCTCAGCCCTTGAGGAGCTGGCGGGCCACCACGATGCGCTGCACCTGGTTGGTGCCCTCGTAGATCTGGGTGATCTTGGCGTCGCGCATCATCCGCTCGACCGGGTAGTCCCGGGTGTAGCCGTAGCCGCCGAGGAGCTGCACCGCGTCGGTGGTGATCTCCATGGCGGCGTCCGAGGCGAAGCACTTCGCCGCCGCGCCGAAGTACGTCAGGTCGGCGTCACCCCGCTCGGACCTGCCGGCGGCGGCGTACGTCAACTGCCGGGCGGCCTCCAGCTTCATGCCCATGTCGGCGAGCATGAACTGGACGCCCTGGAAGTCGGCGACCGGCCGGCCGAACTGCTTGCGCTCCTGGACGTAGCCCTTGGCGTAGTCCAGCGCGCCCTGGGCGATGCCGACGGCCTGGGCGGCGATGGTGACCCGGGTGTGGTCCAGGGTCTGCATCGCGGTGGCGAAGCCGGTGCCCTCGGCGCCGATCATCCGGTCCGCCGGGACGCGGACGTTGTCGAGGTAGACCTCGCGGGTCGGCGAGCCCTTGATGCCGAGCTTCTTCTCCGGGGCGCCGAAGCTCACCCCGGGGTCGGACTTCTCCACCACGAACGCAGAGATGCCGCGCGACCGGGCTGTGGGATCGGTCACAGCGAATACGGTGTAGAACTCCGAGACGCCGGCATTGGTGATCCACCGCTTCACGCCGTTGAGCACCCAGTGGTCGCCGTCCCGGACCGCCCGGGTGGTCATCGACGCGGCGTCGCTGCCCGCCTCCGGCTCGGAGAGGCAGTACGAGAACATCGCGTCGCCGGCGGCGACCCTGGTCAGGTACTTCTGCTTCAGCTCCTCCGCGCCGGCCAGGATCAGCGGCATGGTGCCGAGCTTGTTCACCGCCGGGATCAGCGACGACGACGCGCAGGCCCGGGCCACCTCCTCGATCACGATCGCGGTGGCCAGGGCGTCCGCCCCGGCGCCGCCGTACTCGACCGGGATGTGCGGGGCGTGGAAGTCCGCGGCCCGCAGGGCGTCGTACGACGCCTTGGGGAACTCGCTGGTCTCGTCCGCCTCGGCGGCGTGGGGGGCCACCTTCGCGGCACAGACCTCGCGGACCGCCGCGCGGACCGCGTCGTGCTCCTCGGGCAACCGGTAGACGTCGAACGACTGTTCTGCGGCCATGTCGGCCATCCCCTTTCACCGCTATCATGCGCAGTCTGGTGCCGTCCGGGGACCGCCGACTGCCGCAGACTGAAGGATAGCCATCCTGGTTCCGGCGTACCTTACCGGCGGGTAGGCTCGCGCCCGACAGGCGTCGACACAGCACAACTACCCTCACCAGTAGAACAAGTTTCCTATCGGTGCCCGGCCAGGCGCCGCAGCCGATTGCGACGCAGTGAAGCGCCGCCAGTGCGAGCGGAGAAGACAGGCGTGACGATCCCGTACCCGAACATCCAGCCGGCACCGGCGATCTCCCCGGTGACGCCCCCGTCGGGTGCGCCGCGTCCCCGGGTCACCTTCCTGGGCACCGGCTACCTCGGCGCGACGTACGCCATCTGCTACGCCGAACTGGGCTACGAGGTCCTCGGCTACGACGTCGACGCCGAGAAGATCGCCAAGCTGAACGCCGGCGAGGTGCCGATCCACGAGCCCGGCCTGGACGAGCTGCTCCGCCGCAACCTGGCCGCCGGCCGGCTGCGGTTCAGCACCGACATCTCCGAGACCGCCGACTTCGGCGACGTGCACTTCATCTGCGTGGGCACCCCGCAGCGCGCCGACGGGATGGGCGCCGACCTGTCCTACGTCGAGGCGTCGGTGACCAGCCTGGCCCAGCACCTGACCCGCAAGGCGCTGATCGTCGGCAAGTCCACCGTCCCGGTCGGCACCGCCGACTGGGTGGAGCAGCTCGTCGGCAAGCACACCCAGGTCGACCTGGGCGTCGAGGTGGCGTGGAGCCCCGAGTTCCTCCAGGAGGGCTTCGCCGTCGACGACGTGCTGCGCCCGAACCGGATCGTGGTCGGGGTCAAGAGCGAGTGGGCCAACGCCATGCTCTACGCCGCCCACAAGGGCGTCTTCGACCTGGCCGCCACCGAGGACCGGGAGGTCCCGCTGGTGGTCACCGACTTCGCCACCGCCGAGCTGGTCAAGGTCGCCGCGAACGCCTTCCTGGCCACCAAGATCTCCTTCATCAACGCGATGGCCGAGGTCTGCGAGGCCAGCGGCGGCGACGTCACCCAGCTCGCCCGGGCCATCGGCTACGACCCGCGGATCGGCAACCGGTTCCTCCAGGCCGGCCTCGGCTTCGGCGGCGCCTGCCTGCCCAAGGACATCCGCGCCTTCCAGGCCCGCGCGCAGGAGCTGGGGGCCGGTGAGGCGCTGCGCTTCCTGCACGAGGTCGACCTGATCAACATGCGCCGCCGTACCCGGGTCCTCCAACTCGCCGCCGACCTGCTCGGCCGCCGCTCCGGCCCGGCCGGCCCGGACTTCTCCGGCACCCGGGTCGCGGTGCTCGGCGCGACCTTCAAGCCCAACACCGACGACGTCCGCGACGCTCCGGCGCTCGCCGTCGCCGCGCTGCTCGCCAAGTCCGGCGCCGACGTGCACGTGTACGACCCGCAGGGCGCCGAGAACGCCCGCCGGGTCGCCCCCGAACTGACCTACGAGGCCAGCATGAACGAGGCGGTGACCGGCGCCGACCTGGTCTGCGTGCTCACCGAGTGGGCCGACTTCCGCAACGCCGACCCGGTCGCCCTCGGCGAGCTGGTCGCCGGCCGCAAGGTGGTCGACGGGCGCAACTGCCTGGACGCGGCACTGTGGAGCAAGGCCGGCTGGGAGTACCGGGGCATGGGCCGCCCCTGACGACGACGGGCCGCGCCGGCCGGGGAGCACCGCTCCCCGGCCGGCGCGTTTTTGTTGCCCGGAACGACGCCCCGGGTGTCGAAATCCGCGCCCGCTCAAGGCATGCTGCGGGGGGACGGCGTCCACAGTGCGGCCGGCCCGGGTGGAGGGTGTCGTGGAGAGCTTTCAGTGCCCCTCGTGCGGGCGGCAGATCAAACCGGCCGCCCGCTGCCCGAACTGCGGGGCCGAGCAGCCGCAGTGGCGGGAACACCTGGCGGAGATCGAGCGCTCCATCGCGGAGATGAAGGCGCGCGACGCCGAGATCGCCAAGGAGCAGCGCCAGATCGCCGCGAAGATGCAGGCGGCCCTCTTCCAGCGGGACATCCTCGCCCACGCCGGTGAGGAACGGATCAAGCAGGCCACCCGGCCCCGCCGGGTGCTGCGCCGCAAGCCCGGCCGCCGACCGCCGACCGCCACCACCGGCGCGCCGCCCCGGGTTCCCCGGCAGGGCAACCCGCCGCCCGGCCCGGACGAACCGCCGCCGCCCCGGGCCACCGCAGCCTGGCTGGACGCGGACGACCCGGAGCACCCACCGGAGGCGTCCTCCCGGGAGGTGCAGAACATCCCGCTGGGGCTGGGCGCGCTGGTGCTGGCCGTGGCCGCGGTGGTCTTCGCCGCCGTCGCCACCAGCTCGATGGACGCCCTGGCCCGGCTCGGCATCCTGCTGGTCGCCACCGTCCTGCTGCTGCTCGCCCCGCCGGTGCTGGCGAAGCGGGGGCTCACCTCCACCGCCGAGACGATCTCCACGGTCGGCCTGCTGCTGGTGCCGCTGGCCGGGTACGCCCTCTGGGCGGTGGACCGGATCGGCGACAGCGCCGCCTCCGGCGCGGTCTTCTCCGGCGTGATCTTCGCGGTCACCACCGGTGTCGCGCTGGCCTACGCCGCCGGGACCGGGCTGCGCGCCCCCCGGTTCGCGGCGGTGCTCGCCGCCCAGCCGGTGGTGCCGCTGCTCGCCTACGAGTGGATCAACGGCCCGGGTGGCTGGGCGGTGGCGCTCACCGTGGTGGCCGTGCTCGACCTGGGGCTGGTCCGCTCGGGCGTGATGCGGGAACGTCCGGTCCGCCGGGACCTGCCGCCGCCGGCGACCCCGCCCACGCCCCGGCAGCGGGTCGGCGCGGACGGCCGGCCGGAGGGTGCGCCCGAGGAGTCGGCCGAGGTGCTCGGCGCGGCGGCGGCCAGCCCGGCCGGGAGGGCCCGGCCGGTGCCGTGGCTGCCCGAGCTGACCTGGCTGCTGCACGGCGCGGCGGTGGCCCTCGCCCTGGCGTACGCGGTCGCCGCGCTGCTGCGGGCACAGGCCGTGCCGACGGCCACCGGCGCGGGCGCGGCCCTGCTGCTGGCCGCGGCGGTGGCGCTGGCCGGGACACTGCTGCTGCGCCGGCCGCCCCTGCCGGACGTGGGCGCGGGCATCCTCACCCTGGCCGTGATCGGCGCGCTGGGCCGGATCGCCTCGGTCGCCTTCCCGGGTCGGGCGCTGCTGCTGATCGCCGCGGTCATCACGCTGACCGGGCTGGCGGTGCGGGCCGTACCGGAGGCGGCCCGGCGCGGGCCGCAGCTCGCCTCGGCCGCGGCGCTGACGGTCAGCGGCCTGGTGGTGGCCGGCGGCGCGCTGCGGGCCGGGCTGGCCCCGGTCCAGGCGGCGCTGCCGGCCTGGCGGGCCGACCTGGCCCGGTTCCCCGCCGAGGTGTCGGCGACGGCCGGCCCGGCGGCCGGTCAGCTCGCCGCCAGCGCCCTGCTGCTCACCGTCGCGGCGGTGCTGGCCCTGCCGCCGGAGATCCGCCGCGAGTTCGCGGTGGTCGGCGCGGCGCTGACCGCGCTGGCCGTACCCGCCTCCCTCGGCCTGGGCTGGGTGGCCGCGCCGTGGCCGATGGTGCTGGCGGCGGTCGGGATCGGCATCGTCGGGCTCTCCGCCGGCACGCCCCGGGCCGCCGTGGTGCACGCCGTCACCGCCACGACGGTCGGCGTCATCGGGGCCGGTGCCGCGCTGAGCCGGCCGGCGTCGACCGCCGCCGCCCTGGTCGCCCTGGTGCTGGCGGGGGTACTGGTGGCGCTGGCCCCCCGGGTGCGGATCGCCCCGGCCGCCGCCGACACGCTCTCCGGCTGGGCCGCCGGCGGGGCGGCGTTCGCGCTGCCGGGCGCGGTCGCCGCGTTCGTCGCGGCCACCGAGCCGTCCGGGCCGGCGCTCACCCCGGCGGTGCTGCGCGAGCTGACCGTGCCGATCCTGGCGGCGAGCTTCCTGGCCGTCTGCGTCACCCTCGGCTACGCGGCCATGGAACAGGTGTCGCAGCGGCACCTGAGCGTGCCGCACGCCGTCGGCACCGGGCTGGGCGCGCTGGCCGTGGTCGGCGCGGCCTTCGTCGCCCCGGGCCGGACGGCCGCCGACGCCTGGGTGGGCGGGCTGCTGCTGATCGCCACCCTGCTGCTGCTCTTCGCCGGCCGGATCGACGCCGGCCGGCGGTCGGACCTGGCCCTGGACGGCGCCGACCTGGCCGCCGCGGCGGCCACCGCGGCCCTGATCGCCACCCTGGCCCGGATCGCGGCGGTGATCTCCCCCGGTGGGCAGCTCGTGGTCGCCGCCGTGCTGGTGCTGGTGGTCGCCGTCGCCGCCCGCGCGATGCCCGACGAGTGGCGACGCGGTCCGGTGCTCGGCATCGCCGTCGGTGCCACCCTGATCGGGGTCCTGGCCGCCTGGTCGGCGCTGCGCGGTGGGGTCGGCGCGCTGGCCACCCCGGGGCCGATCTGGGCCGGCGACCTGACCGGCTGGCCGGCCGCGCCGACCGGCGGCGCGACCTGGCAGGCCCCGGTCGCGCTGGCCCTGCTCGGGGTCGCCGCCGCGATCCTGCTCCCGGCGCCCTGGAAGTACGACGTGGCGGGTGTGGCGGCGGTGCTGGCCACCGTCGGCGTACCGGCCGCCTTCGACCTGCCCTGGTGGTCGCCGGTGCTGGTGGGCCTCACCGTGGCCACCGCCTTCGGGATGGCGGCGGCGGCCTCCGCCGACCCGCGCGCCGGGCTGTCCCGGGCCACCGTGGCCGGGGCGATCGCGCTGCACGCGGCCGGGGCCGGGCTGGTCCGCCCGTGGACCACCGCGCTCGCCCTCGGCGGTATCGCGTTGATCGGGCTGACCGTGGCGGGACTGGCCCGGTCGCTCGCCGGGTCGCAGGTGGCGGACGTCGAGACCGAGGGGATGCCGCCGCACCTGGTGCAGATCGGCGGCGCGGCGACGGCCGCCGCGCTGCTCGCGTTCCCCGGCGCGGTGGCCGCCCTCGCCGCCGAGTTCGGCCACTCCGCGCAGGTGGTGCTGACCGCCGCGCTGGCCGCGTCCAGCTTCGGGCTCGCCGGGGTGGCCGCCGTCCGCCGCCAGGTGCCGCAGTACCTGCCGTACGCGAGCGCGGCGATCACCGGTGGCGCGACGATCAGCGCGCTGGCCGCGATCTTCGTCAAGCTGCCGTCCGGGGTGTTCGCCGCCGCGGCGGCGCTGCTCGGGGTGCTCGCCGAACTGGTCCGGGCGGCCACCGTACCGCCGGCCGGTTCGGCCCAGCCGACGCGCCGCTGGTCGGTGCTGCTGGACGGGGCGCTGCGCCGGCTGCCCGACGACGGCGAGGAGCGTCGCTGGCGGATCAGCCCGGCCGCCGGGGCGCTCGCCGCCGCCGCGGTGCCCACCGTGCTGGCGCTGGCCTCGCTCGCACCGCTGCTGTTCGTGGCGCTGGTCGAGCCGCACCGGATGCTCGCCCACATCTGGCAGGGGCCACCGCCGGAGCTGCGCACCGCACCGCCGGACGCGGTCGACCCGACGCACGTGCTGACCGCGCTGCTGCTGACCGGCACCGCCGCCCTGGCGGCCACGGGTCTCAGCGGCGGACGCCGGTCCCGGGCGGTGCCGGTGGTGCTGCCCGGACTGGCGGTCACGCTGCTGATCACGCCGATCGCCCTGGGGCTGGCCTGGCCGCAGAACGCGCTGGCCGCCCTCGCGGTCTTCACCATCTCGATGCTGGGGCTCGCGCTGACCCCGCCGCCCCCGCTGGCCGAGCGGGCCCGGTCGCTGCGGGTCACCCGGGTGCTGGTCTTCGTCATCGGGCTCGCGGCCGGCGGTGCCGGGCTGGCCGGCAGCCTGGCCAGCCGGGGGTTGACCCTGTTCACCCTGGGGGGCGCGGTCGGGGTCGGCGTGGTCGCCGCGTTCTTCGGCACCACCCAGCGGGCCCGCATCCTGGGCTGGCTCTTCGCCTCGCTGATGGCGCAGCTCTTCGTGCTCACCGCCGGACTGGTGGCCGGGTTCGCGGCGGTCTGGTCGGCGTTCGGGGTCCTCGCCGTGGGCGCGGCGTTGCAGGTCTTCGCGGCGACGCTGCCCCGGCTGCGCCGGCCGGAGGCGCAACGCGAGGCCGCCACGGTCGAGTGGAGCGGGTACGCCGCCGCGCTCATCGCCCTGGCGCTGGCGTTCGACTCTCCCCGGCACATCGCCGCCCTGCTGGCCGCCTGGGGCGCTGTCCTCGGGGTGGCCGCCACCCGACCGGGCCGGCGGCCGGTGGAACGGCAGATCCTGTTCTGGGCGGTGGTCGCCTGCGAGATCGTCGCCTGGTGGATCCTGATGCGGGTGGCCGACGTGGCGCTGCCGGAGGCGTACACCCTACCGTTCGCGGCGCTCGCCCTGCTGGTGGGCGTGCTGGAACTCCGGCACCGCCCGGACCTGTCCAGTTGGGTGGCGTACGGCCCGGCGCTGCTGGCGGCGTTCGTGCCGACGCTGGCCATCGTGCTGGCCACCGACTCCAGCATGTTGCGGCAGGTGCTCCTGCTGCTCGGCGCGGTGGCGGTGCTGGTCTTCGGCTCGGCCAGCCGGCAGCAGGCACCGGTGATCGTCGGTGCGGCGGTGACCGCCGTCGCGGCCGTGCACGCCCTGTTCAGCCTCGGACCGTGGCTGGTGCTCATCCCGGTCGGTCTGGTGCTGCTGGTGCTGGGCGCGAGCAACGAACGTCGCCGCCGGGCCCAGGAGCGGTTGCAGACGGCGCTGCGCGGCATGAGGTGAGTTCGAGGGTCACCCCGGGGTAGGTGCCGGCGCGGGCGGTGCGCGCCGGCCGGTGGGTGCGGTGGGCGTGCCGGGCGGGGCGAGTCGGCCGGCGGGTGCCGGTGGGCGAGTCGGCCGGTGCGTGCCGGGCGGGGCGAGTCGGTCAGCCGAGCGAGGCGCGCAGAGCGGCGTCCTTCTCGGCCACCAGGTCCGCCAGGCTCGCCTGGTAGGCCGCCATCCGCTTGAGCAGCGCCGGATCGGCGGCGGCCAGGACGCGTACGGCGAGCAGCCCGGCGTTGCGGGCGTTGCCGATCGACACGGTGGCCACCGGCACGCCGGCGGGCATCTGCACGATGGACAGCAGCGAGTCCATCCCGTCCAGGTGTTTCAGCGGCACCGGGACGCCGATCACCGGCAGCGGGGTGACCGAGGCGACCATGCCGGGCAGGGCGGCGGCACCCCCCGCCCCGGCGATGATCACCTTGATCCCCCGGTCGGCGGCGGCGCGGCCGTACTCGATCATCTTGACCGGGGTACGGTGCGCCGAGATCACCGCCACCTCGTACGGCACCTCGAACTCGTCGAGCGCCTCGGCGGCGGCCTTCATGGTGGGCCAGTCCGAGTCGCTGCCCATGATCAGCCCTACGGTGCTCACTCGTGCCGCTCCCGCAGCCAGCGGGCGGCCCGCCCGGCCCGCGCCCGTACGTCGTCCAGGTCGTCGCCGAGCACCGTGACGTGGCCGATCTTGCGGCCGGGACGCACCTGCTTGCCGTACAGGTGGACCTTGGCGCCCGGCTCGGCGGCGAAGAGGTGGTGCAGCCGCTCGTCGATGGAGATCCCGCCCGGCTCGCCGCCGAGCACGTTCGCCATCACCACGACCGGCGCGGTGAGCGCGGTGTCCCCCATCGGGTAGTCGAGCACCGCCCGCAGGTGCTGCTCGAACTGCGAGGTACGGGCGCCCTCGATGGTCCAGTGCCCGGAGTTGTGCGGGCGCATCGCCAGCTCGTTGACGACCAGGCCGGAGTCGGTCTGGAACAGCTCCACCGCCAGCAGGCCGACCACGTCGAGCGCGGTGGCCAGGTCGATGGCGAGCTGCTGGGCGGCGACCGCCAGCTCCTCCGGCAGGCCGGGCGCGGGGGCGAGCACCTCGACGCAGATCCCGTCCCGCTGCACCGTCTCCACCACCGGGTACGCGGCGACCTGCCCGAACGGCGAGCGGGCCACCTGCACGGCCAGCTCCCGGCGCAGCGCCACCCGCTCCTCGACGATCAACGGGGTGCCCCCGGCGAGCAGGGTGGTCGCCAGCTCGACCGCCTGGGTGGCGTCGTCGACCAGCCAGACACCCCGGCCGTCGTAGCCGCCCCGGGCCGCCTTCAGCACCACCGGCCAGCCCCGCTCCGCGCCGAAGGCGAGCAGGTCGGCCGGCTGGGTCACCGGCCGCCAGGCCGGGTTGGGGGCGCCCAGCTCGCCCAGGCGCTCCCGCATGACCCGCTTGTCCTGGGCGTGCAGCAGCGCGTCGGCGGGCGGGAAGAGCTTCACCCCCTCGGCGGCGAGGGTGCGGATGTGCTCCGTCGGGACGTGCTCGTGGTCGAAGGTGACCACGTCGCAGCCCTTGGCGAAGGTGCGCAGCGCGGCGAGGTCGGTGTGGTCGCCGTACTGGACGTCGGCGGCGACCAGGGCCGCACCGTCGTCGGGGGCGAGCGCCAGCACGCGCAGGGACTGGCCGAGGGCGATGGCGGCCTGGTGGGTCATCCGGGCGAGCTGGCCACCGCCCACCATGCCGACGACGGGCAGACCGGTACGGGAATCCATAGCGCCGCCAGCCTATCCGGGGCCGGCCCACCCCCGGTGCGGAGGGCCGGGGGTGGCGGTCCGGCTCAGGTGAGCTGGGCGACCAGCTCGTCGACCGAGGTCACCGGGCGCTGGCAGACGAAGCCCCGGCAGACGTACGCGGTGGGCCGCCCGTCGACCCGCGGCCGGTCGGCGAGCAGCGGCACGCCGGGCTGGTCCGGCCGACCGGCCACCACCACCGCGCCGGGCGGGGCGTGCCGGTGCGCGGCGGCGACCAGCGGGTCGCCCGCCGGGTCGTCGGTGACCACCGCGATCTCGTACGGCCCGGAGAGCAGCGCCTCGCCCACGGTCGCCGCGTACCCGGTGAACCGGGCGTGCCGGCCGACGATCGGCGCCACGGTCGACAGGGCCGCCTCGGCGGCCTCCCGGTAGCGGGTCTCCCCGGTCAGCGCCGCGTACGCCACCAACGCCGCCACGATCGCGGACCGGCCGGACGGGGTGGCGTTGTCGGTCGGGTCGGCCGGCCGGGCGACCAGCCGCTCGGCGTCGTCGGCGGTGTCGTAGAAGCCACCACCCGGCGCGGCGAACCGGGCCAGCGCGATGTCCAACAGCCCGCCGGCCAGCTCCAGCCAGCGACCCTCGCCGGTGAGCTGGTGCAGCGCGCAGAACGCCTCGGCCACGCAGCCGTAGTCCTCCAGCACGCCGGCCGGCTCGCCGACCAGCCGGTCCCGCGAGGCGCGGCGCAGCCGGCCGTCCACCAGGTGCACGGCGGCCAGGTGCTCGGCGGCGTCCCGCATCGCCCCGTCGGCGACGATGACGACCCCCTCCATCAGGTTGGCGTCCTCGTCGTCGGGGGCCACGTGCAGCGCCGCCACCTGGAGGAACTCGACGATGGCGGTGATCGCCAGGCCGTTCCAGGCGGCCACCACCTTGTCGTCGCGGGCCGGCTGGGGACGGGCGTCCCGGGCGGCCAGCAGCCGACCCACCACGTCCTGCCAGCGGGCGCGGACCTCCGGGTCGGCGTCGTCGACGTCCCGGGCCAGCTTCACCACGCTCAGGCCGTGTTCGAAGGTGCCGTCGGCGGTGACGCCGAACAGGTCGGCGGCCCACCGGCCGTCGGACTCGCCCAGCGCCTCGACGAGCTGGTCCGGGGTCCAGGCGTAGGTGAGCCCCTCCACGCCGTCGGTGTCGGCGTCCAGCGCGGAGGCGAAGCCGTCCCCGGGCCGGTGCAGTTCGTCGGCGAGGAACCGGGCGGTGTCCCGGGCCACCCGCCGGGCCAGCCGGTCCCCGGTGAGCCGCCAGAGCTGGGTGTAGACCCGCAGCAGCAGGGCGTTGTCGTAGAGCATCTTCTCGAAGTGCGGCACGGTCCAGTGGGCGTCCACCGAGTAGCGGGCGAACCCGCCGGCGAGCTGGTCGTGGATCCCGCCCCGGGCCATCGCCTCGGCGGTGTGCCGGACCATCTCCAGGCTCCGCGCCGAGCCGGTACGCCGGTGCTGGCGCAGCAGGAAGAGCAGGTTCATGTGCGGCGGGAACTTCGGCGCGCCACCGAAGCCGCCGTTCGTCTCGTCGTACTCGGCGGCGAGCTGGTCGGCGGCGGCGTCGAGCAGTTCGGCGGTGAGCGGGGCGGTGGGGCCGCCGACGGCCTGGGCACCACCGATCGCCTCGACCACGGCGGCGCCCTGCCGCAGCACCGCCTCCCGCTGCTCCCGCCAGGCGGTGCCGACGGACTCCAGCAGCCGGACGAAGTTGGGCTTCGGGAAGTAGGTGCCGCAGAAGAACGGGGTGCCGTCGGGGGTGGCGAAGACCGTCATCGGCCAGCCGCCCTGGCCGGTCATCGCCTGGGTGGCGGTCATGTACACGGCGTCGACGTCCGGCCGCTCCTCGCGGTCCACCTTGATGGCCACGAAGCCGGCGTTGACCAGCGCGCCGACCTTTTCGTCCTCGAACGACTCGTGGGCCATCACGTGGCACCAGTGGCAGGCGGCGTAGCCGACCGAGATGAGCACCGGGACGTCCCGCCGCTTCGCCTCGGCGAACGCCTCGTCGCACCACGGCCACCAGTCGACCGGGTTGTCGGCGTGCTGGAGCAGGTACGGGGAGGTGGCCTTGGCGAGTCGGTTCACCCGACGACCCTATCCAGCCCCGCACCACCCCGCCGGGGCAACCGTCCGGCCGCAACCGGGTCTTCCCTCGTTCACATTCATCGACTTTGATCTGTTCGTGCCCGGTGAACGTCACCGGTCCTGCGAGGAGGTACGCATGCGCGGATCCCGTCTCCTGTCAGCGCTCACGTCGGTCGCGGCGGTCGCGGCGGTGGTCACCGCCGCCCAGCCCGCCTCGGCCGCGGTGGACCCGGGGACCCGGGTCTCGGCGACCACCGTGGTCGGCACCCACAACGCGTACGAACGTGGCACCTACGCCTACCTGGCCCAGGCCCTCGACGCCCGGCCCGGCATGATCGAGCTGGACGTCTGGCCGGACATCATCACCAAGCAGTGGCGGGTCAGCCACTCCAACCCGCTGGGCAACGACAACAACTGCGTCGCCGCCACCAGCGCCGCCCAGCTCTACACCGGCACCCGGAACAAGAACCTGGAGAACTGCCTCGACGACATCCGGCTCTGGTTCGACGCCCACCCCGACGCCGGACCGCTCCAGCTCAAGCTGGAGCTGAAGACCGGCTTCAGCAGCCGCACCGGGCAGGGCCCGGCCCAGCTCGACGCCGTGCTCGCCGCCCGGCTCGGCAGCCGGGTGTTCCGCCCGGCCGACCTGCGCGGCGGCTACGCCACCCTGGACGCCGCCGCCCGCGCCAACGCCTGGCCGACCCGCCAGCAGCTCGCCGGCAAGGTCATCGTGGAGTTGATCCCCGGCACCGTCGAGGAGGGCAACCCGACCGACACCCTCTGGACCGACGTGGAGTACGCCCAGTACCTGGCCGGCCTCGCGGCGGCCGGCACCCTCGGCCAGGCCCAGGCGTTCCCGGCGGTGCACCGGGCCCAGGCCGGCGACCCGCGCAGCCGGTACGCCGACACCAGCCTGCGCCCCTGGTTCGTCCTCTTCGACGGTGACGCGAGCGCGTACGTCACCGGCGGGATCGACACCTCCTGGTACGACACCAACCACTACCTGCTGGTGATGACCGACGCGCAGAACGTCCCGCCGGCGGTCGGCAACACCGACCCGGACGCCGCGCGGGCCCGCCTCGCCCAGCTCGCCCGTGCCCACGCCAGCGTCGCCTCGGCCGACTGGGCGGCGCTGCCGGCCGTCGTCGGCGAGGTGCTGCCCCGAGGCTGACCCGCCAGCCGGTGGCCCGCGTCCCCCGTGCGGGACGCGGGCCACTCTCGTGCGGGACGCGGACCACTCCCGTCCGCGCCGCGCTCAGGCCGTGCGGGACGCCAGGCCACCCCCGCGCGGAGCGCAGGCCAACCCCGTGAGGGGCGCAGGCCAACCGCGTGGGGGGCGCAGGCCAGGCTGTGCGTCGCTGCCTGGCGGCGGGGCCGGTCCGGCCGGAGGAGGGGGTGTGCGCGTGGTCGCGGTGGCACGCCGGCCACCCGAGTGCGCCGGCCGGCGTTTCCCCCGCCGACCGCGAGTACACCGGACACCGATATGCCGCTCAGGCATATTTATGCCGGAGCGGCATACTCGCCTGAACGGGCATGTTCGCCGGGGGCGGCCACCAGCTCCACCCGCACGAAGGGCTCGACGACCAGCTCGGGCTATCAGCGCCGCATCCGGTCAACGTCAGAGGTCACCGCAGCGGGCGGGGCAAGCGGTGCGGGTGGTGGCGTGGCGGGGGCGGTGGCGGTGGCGGTGGCGGTGGCGGTGGTGACAACGCGTGCGGAGCGGGCTCGGGCACCCACCGTCAGGACGCACCGTCGGCGCGCAGCGGGAAGACGTTCGACTCGGCCGAGTCACGCAGCGAGCCGAGCACCGCGCCGATCTTGTCGGCCGGCATCGGCTTGAAGAAGTGGTACCCCTGGGCGGCGGTGCAGCCCAACTCGGCCAGGGCGGTCCGCTGCTCGGCCGTCTCCACCCCCTCGGCCACCACCCGCAGCCCCAGCTCGTGGGCGAGCCCCACCGTGGTCCGGACGATCGCCGCGGCCTCCGGCGAGTCGGCCATCCGGATCACGAACGACCGGTCCACCTTCAACTCGTCGACCGCGATCCGGGTCAGGAAGGTCAACGACGAGAACCCGGTGCCGAAGTCGTCGACGGCCAACTGGACGCCCATCCCGCGCAGCGTGGCCAGCACCTCGTCGATCACCTCCAGCTCGCTCATCACCACCGTCTCGGTGATCTCCAGGACGAGCCGGTGCGCCGCCACCTGGTGCCGGCGCAGCGCGTCGGCGATCTCGGCCGGCAGCCGGGGGTCGAGCAGGCTGCGCGCCGAGAGGTTCACCGAGATCGGCACGTCCAACCCGTCCCGGGCCCACTCGGCGGCCACCGAGAGTGCCTTGTCCAGCACGTACCGGGTGAAGGTGCCGAGCTGCTCGCTGTTCTCCACCGGCCGGATGAAGTCCGCCGGACCGAGCCAGCCCCGCCGGGGATGCCGCCAGCGGATCAGCGCCTCCACCCCGGTCGGCGCGCCGGTGGCCAGGTCGACCGCCGGTTGCAGCGCCAGCACGAGCTGGTCGTCGGCCTGCAACGCCTCCCGCAGCTCGGCCAGCAACGCCAACTGGTCGGTGCTGGCGGCGTCCCGGGCGCTGTCGTACGCGGCGACGCTGCCCCCGCCCTCCTTCGCCTGGTACATGGCGATGTCGGCCCGGCGCAGCAGCTCGGTCAGGTCGGCGGTGCCCGCACCGGCCACCACCACGCCGACCGCCACTTCGACCGACATCCGCACCCCGGCCACCTCGGTCGGCGCGGCCAGCCGCTCGGCGATCTCCCGGGCCTGGCGCAGCGCGTACGCCATCGGCGCGGCCCGGTCGCCGATCACCGGGACCGACGTCAGCAGCAGGGCGAACTCGTCCCCGCCGAGCCGGCCGAGCAGGTCACCGGCGCGGGTCAGCAGGCCCAGCCGGTTCGCGGTGAGCCGGAGGAGCTGGTCACCGGCCGCATGCCCGAGAGTGTCGTTGACCTCTTTGAACTGGTTGATGTCGAGCAGCAGCAGGGCCACCGGATGGTCGTGGGCGAGCTGCCGCAACGCCTGGTCGCCCTTGCTCAGCATGGCCGCCCGGTTGACCAGCCCGGTCAGCGCGTCGTGCACCGCGTCGTACGACGATCGGGCGCTGACCAGCCGCAACTCCCGGTGGGTGGCCGCGTCGTGCAGCGCGGCGGCCAACGCGTCGGAGAAGGCCGCCACCGCGTCCCGCTCCCGGGCGCTCGGCGGCCCGGAGGCCGGGAAGCGGACCCGCAACTGTCCGACCTGGACGTCGCCGACGGCGAGCGAGCGGGCCAGCTCGTGCTCGTCGGAGGCGGCTCCACCGGGCGCCGCCACCTCCCGGTCGCGCACCCGACCCGAGGTGTCCCCCCGGTAGCGACGCCACCGCCCGTCACCACGGGCGACGTCGACGTCCACCAGCTCGGCGCCGAAGAGCGTCAGCGCGCCGGTCACCGCGGCGGTGGCCACCCCCCGCTCGTCGAGTTGGTTGAGGGCGGCGGTCGCCTCGGCGAACGCCCGCCAGGTACGCCGCTCCTGTTCGGCCCGCAGCCGGTGCCGGTACGTCTGCTGGAGCAGCCAGAGCGGCGGCGGGAGGAGCAGCAGCCACCGGGGGTCGAGCTCCAGCAGCGCGACCACGACCAGGCCGACCGCCACGTTGCCGACGAACATCAGCAGCTTGCCACGGAGCGCGGTGAGCACCGGCGGGCCGACCGCCACGCCGTGCCGCAGCGCCAGCGTGGCCCCGCCCAGCCAGGCGGTGGCGAACAGGTACGTCACCGAACCGGCGATAAGGGCCAGCGCGAGCGCCGGGGTGGGGGCCGCCAGCAGCGGCTCGCCCAGTGCGGTGGCGACGGCGACGGCGAGCGCGGTGGCCGCGGTCAGCGACGCCGCGATCCGGATCAGTTCCAGCGGGCTCCGCCGGTCCCCGGCCACCGACATCGCCGTCCACGCGCCGCCGGCGCCGAGCAGCACGGCGGCCGGCAGCCACCCGGCCGGGATCAGGTACAGGCAGATGATCAGGGCGGCCTCGCCCCAGGTGATGCTGACCATGCCGGTGGCGGTACGGAACCGCAGCCGGGCGAGCTGGGCGAGGGCGAACGCGCCGACGGCGATGCCGAACCGGGCCGGCGCGGGGAGCGGGTCGTCCGGCGGCAGGGCGGCCGGGAGGAGTAGGCCGATCACGACCGCCACCAGCGCGGTCAGCGCCATGGCAGCGGTCAGCGCCAGCACCCGCGATGACTCGTCGCGGGTGCTGGGCGGGTCGGCGGGGTCGCCGGCCCTGCCGGACGTCACCGCCCGACTCCGTTCGCCGGGCGGATGGCGCGGCGGACGGACGCGGCTGCGACGGTCATGGCGCCCCCTCCCGCGCACGGCTCAGGGACTTTCGTCCCCCCGGCGGAAGGCTAAGCCAATCCGGGTGGCCGCAACAGGGGGCGACGACCCGGATCGGCGTGAATCACGTGCCAACTACCCGTTTCAGGGCTGCTGGTGGCCGTTGGGCGCGTCCGTACGTGATTCCTGCCCCGCCGTCCCGTCCGACGGACCGGTGGCCGACGAGTCGGCCCGGTCGAGGTCGACGGCGCGCCCCTGCTGCGGGAACCGGTCGGGCAGCCGGCGCAGCCGGGAGTTCATGTTGCGGATCAGCAGGACGGTGGCGGTGGCCAGGAGCACGATGAGGAAGAGGCCCATCGGCCCGGCCAGACCACCCGTGCGGGTGTCACCGAAGTTGTTCTCCGCGAGCACCTGGGCAGCGGTCAGCATGGTGATTCTCCGATGTGCGGTGGGGCTTCAGCGTAGCCCCGGCGCCCGGTCAGCGGGCATGGGCGGTCTCGCGCACCCCGGCGAACAGGTCGGACTCCGGCAGCGGGCTGTCGACCGTCGAGCGGGCGAGTTGGTAGTCCTCCGTGGGCCAGGCCCGCTGTTGCAGCTCCATCGGCACGTGGAACCAGAAGCCGTCCGGGTCGACCTGGGTGGCGTGGGCGCGCAGCGCGTCGTCGCGGACCGGGAAGTACTCCGCGCACTCCACCCGGGTGGTGATCCGCGGGCCCTTGTCCGGCCGGTCCTCCCAGCGCTTGAGCCACTCCTCGTACGGCGAGGCGAGACCCGCCGCCAGCATGCCCTCGTGCAGGGCCAGGATCTTGCCTCGGGAGAAGCCGATGTCGTAGTAGAGCTTCAGCGGCTGCCAGGCGGCGCCCAGCTCCGGGTAGCGCGCCGGGTCGCCGGCCGCCTCGAACGCGGCGACCGAGACCTTGTGGCACATGATGTGGTCGGGGTGCGGGTAGCCACCCTCCTCGTCGTACGTGGTGACGACGTGCGGACGGAACTCCCGCATCAGCTTCACCAGCGGCCCCGCGGCCACCTCGACGTCCTGCTGGGCGAAGCACCCCTCGGGCAGCGGCGGCAGCGGGTCACCCTCGGGCAGACCCGAGTCGACGAAGCCCAGCCAGGCCTGCTCTATGCCGAGGATCGCCCGGGCGGCGTCCATCTCGGCGCGCCGGATCTCGGCGATGTTGGCCCACACGTCGGGGCGGTCCAGCTTGGGGTTGAGCACGCTGCCCCGCTCGCCTCCGGTGCAGGTGACGACCAGCACGTCCACCCCCTCGGCGACGTACTTCGCCGTGGTCGCGGCGCCCTTGCTCGACTCGTCGTCCGGGTGCGCGTGCACGGCCATGAGACGCAGTTGCTCTGCCAACTTGGGCGCTCCTCGTCTGTGCCCACGGGGACCCGGCCGGGGCCGCCCGCCTGACCTGCCGCGGTGACCTGTCAGCGCGGCGGCTGACCTGCCATCCTTGACTCAGCCACGGGCTGGGAAGATGGTCCCTGCCATTCTTGCCGATGCCGCCGACAACAACGCCAGGAGATACCCGCCGGTGACCGAGACGCACGCCACAATTCCCTCGGGCGCGCCGGTGTTCCCGCCCGGCCGGTACGGACGCCGCCGGGAGCCCGGAAGCCGCCGCCCGTTCCTGCTCTGGCTGCTGGTGGCTGCCCTGGTCGCCGGGCTGGTCCTGGCCGCGACACAGCTCTACCAGCGCTACGGCGACCCGGAGTACGACGCCGAGGTGATCACCTACACCGGGATCAGCGACACCGGCGTGCAGGTCGACTTCCGGGTGACCGTGCCCGAGGGCGGTTCGGCGGTGTGCCTGGTGCGGGCCCGCTCGCACGACGGCACCGAGGTGGGCCACGACGAGGTCACCGTGACCGCGGCCGCCGGCCAGCGGCACGTCACCACCCGGCACCGGATCACCACCACCGAACGCCCGTTCATCGGTGAGGTGCTGCGCTGCCGGCCGGTGGGCTGAGCGCCGCCGGTCGTCCCCCGCCCGGTGATCGACGACACCCGGGAGTGCGCGCCACTGGTAACTTGGTAACTCACCTGTCAGCCAGTCCGCACATCCGAGGAGTACGCCTGTGTCCACCAATGACAACAAGGCGCCCGCCACCTGGCTGTCCCAGGACGCGCACGACCGCCTCCAGGGCGAGCTCGACGAGCTGATCGCCAACCGGCCGGTCATCGCCGCCGAGATCAACGCCCGGCGCGAGGAGGGCGACCTGCGGGAGAACGGCGGCTACCACGCCGCCCGCGAGGAGCAGGGCAAGGCCGAGGGCCGGATCCTCTACCTCAGGGAGCTGCTCCGCACCGCCCAGGTCGGCGAGGCGCCGACGGCCGACTCGGTGTCGCCGGGCATGGTCGTGACGATCTACTTCGACGACGACAAGGACGACACCGAGACGTTCCTGCTCGGGTCGCGGGAGATCGCCGCCACCACCGACCTGACGGTCTACAGCCCCGAGTCGGCGCTGGGCAAGGCGATCCTGCACGGCCGGCCCGGCCAGACCTGCACCTACACGGCGCCGAGCGGCGCCGACATCAAGGTGACCGTGGTCAGCTTCGAGCCCTTCTCCGGCTGAGACCGTTCCCGTCGGCTGCACCCGGCGGGCCGGATCCGCGTACGGCCGAGGCGTGCCACCCGACCGGTGTCACGCCTCGGCCGCGAAGACCACCTGGTAGCCGCTGGCCCGCAACGCGCTGATCAGCGTGTCGGAGTGCTCGACACCCCGGGTCTCCACCGACAGCGCCACCTCCACCTCGCCGAGCCCCAGGCGCGGGTTGGCCCGCTGGTGCTCGACGTCGACCACGTTGGCCCGGTGCTCGGCGATCTCGGCGAGCAGCGAGGCGAGCTGGCCGGGACGGTCCGAGCAGCGCACGGTGACCCGCAGGTAGCGTCCGGCGGCGGCGAGCCCGTGCTCGATCACCCGCAGCATCAGCAGCGGGTCGATGTTGCCGCCGGAGAGCACCGCCACCACCGGGGCCGCCACCTCGACGGCACCGGCGAGCAGCGCGGCCACCCCCACCGCGCCGGCCGGCTCCACCACCTGCTTGCCCCGCTCCAGCAGCATCAGCAGCGCCCGGGAGATGTCCTCCTCGGTGACGGTGACGATCTCGTCGACCAACTTGCGGACGTGGGTGAAGGTGATCTCCCCCGGCCGGCCGACCGCGATGCCGTCGGCGATCGTGGCGAAGGCGGGCAGTCGGACCGGCTCACCGGCGGCCAGCGAGGGCGGGAAGGCAGCCGCGCTGGCCGCCTGCACGCCGACGATCCGCACGTCGGGCCGGAGCGCCTTCGCCACCACCGCCATCCCGGAGATCAGGCCGCCGCCACCGACCCCCGTGATGATCGTCTTCACCTCGGGGCACTGCTCCAGGATCTCCAGCGCGACCGTGCCCTGGCCGGCGATGACGTCCACGTGGTCGAACGGGTGGATGAACACCGCCCCGGTCCGCTCGGCGTAGGTCTGGGCGGCCACCAGCGACTCGTCGACGGTGTTGCCGACCAGCTCGACCTGGGCGCCGTACCCCTTGGTGGCGGCCACCTTCGGCAGCGGCGCGTTCACCGGCATGAAGACCGTGGCGTGGGTGCCGACCAGGCCGGCGGCGAGGGCGACGCCCTGGGCGTGGTTGCCGGCGCTGGCCGCGACCACACCCCGGCCGCGTTCCTCGGCCGACAACCGGGAGATCCGCACATACGCGCCGCGCACCTTGTACGACCCGGCGCGCTGCATGTTCTCGCACTTCAGCCACACCGGCCCGGCCAGCGCGGCGCTCAGCGGCCGGAAGGGCTCCAGCGGGGTGGTCCGAGTGACCCCGGCGAGCAGTTCCCGCGCGGCCCGTACGTCGGCGAGACCGACCAGTTCCGTCATGCCCCGATCGTGCCACCCGACCCCGGAGCCCCCGAAGTCGACCGGTCCACCGCCGATCGGCCGGCGGGTGATGGCCCCCCGGGTCCGCGTGCAGGTACGCGGACCCGGGGGACGATCATGCGACGGCGGGCGACCCCGTGCCGACCCGGGGATAGCCGGGGGCGTGCCGGATCCACGGTGCCAGCATCTCGAACTGCCCGGCGATGCCGAGCAGCAGCAGCTCCGAACCGGGCGGGCCGACGAGCTGCGCGGCGACCGGCAGACCGTCCGGCCGGCGGCCGACCGGCACCACGATCGACGGCAGGCCGGCGATGTTCCACGGTGCCGCGTACGGGGCGTACCGGATGTTGGCCTTCATGTTCGCCAACCAGGACCGGCTGGACCAGGCGGTGGCCTCCGGCGGCGGCCCGGCCAGCGCCGGGGTGAGCAGCAGGTCGACGGAGTGGTCGGTGAAGAAGCCGATGGACCGGTCCCGCCAGGCGGCCCGGTCGGCCTCCCGGACGTACCCCCGGCGGCGCGCCCAGTCGCCCAGCGCGACGTGCCGGCGGCTGCGCCGCTGGAGCCCACGCCGCTCGATGCCGGCGGCGCGCACGTCGGCAGCGGCGGCGGCGAACCAGGTGGCGATCCCCTGGAGACCGAGCGCGGTCGGGTAGACCGGGTCGGCGGGCACGGTGTCGTGCCCGGCGGCGGCGAGCAACCTGCCGGCGGCCGTCACCGCGTCCCGGTTGGGGGCGTCCGGGGACACCCCGCGCACCGGCGAGCGGAGCGAGACGCCCACCCGCAGCCGCTGCGGCGGGACGAGCTTGTCGGGACGGCGACCGGCGAGCACCTGGAAGCCCACGGCGGCGTCGGCGACCGTGGTGGTGAGCATGCCGTGCTCGGTCAGGCCGAACCAGTCCTCCGCGCCGAGCTGGCACGGGACGACGCCCCGGCCCGGCTTGAGCCCGACCAGGCCGCAGCAGGCCGCCGGGATACGGATCGAACCGAGCCCGTCGTTACCGTGCGCGATCGGCACCAGCCCGGCCGCGACCGCGGCGGCGGCCCCGCCGGACGAGCCACCCGGGGTACGCCGGGCGTCCCACGGGTTGCGGGTGACCGCGGAGGCGTCGTCGGTGAGCGCCCAGAGCCCCAGCTCCGGCATCCGGGTCACCCCGAGGATCACCGCACCGGCGCCGCGCAACCGGCGGACCACCTCGTGGTCGGCCTCCGCCACCGGGGTACGCGCGGCGGCCGAGCCGTTCCAGGTGGGCAGCCCGGCGACCGGGGTGTTCTCCTTCACCGCGACCGGCACCCCGGCCAGCGGAAGGTTCGCCAGCTCCTCCTGCTCGTCGACCTTCTCCGCCTCGGTGATCGCCTCCCCGCCGCGTACCGCACGGAACGCGGCGAGGTCGGCGTCGACCCGGGCGATGTGGTCCAGGTGGTCGGCGACGACCTGGGTGGCGGAGACGTCGCCCCGACGCACCCCCCGGGCGATCTGCTTGGCGGTCGCCCCCACCCAGGTCGGCATGATGTCCTGCACGGCCACCCTCCCCAGCCAGCGGTCAGCCCAGCGCCTGCTCCAGATCGGCGAGCAGGTCGTCGACCGTCTCGATGCCGACAGACAGTCGCACGAGATCGCCGGGAACTTCAAGCGGCGAGCCGGCAGCACTTGCGTGTGTCATCCGGCCCGGGTGCTCGATCAGGGACTCCACGCCACCCAGGGACTCGGCGAGGACGAAGAGCTTGGCCCGGTTGCAGATCTCCACCGCGTGCTCCTCGCCGCCGGCCGCGCGGAAGGAGATCATGCCGCCGAACCGGCGCATCTGCTTGGCGGCCACCTCGTGGCCGGGGTGCGACGGGATGCCCGGGTAGATCACCTGGGCGACCTTGGCGTGCCCGTCCAGGTAGCCGGCGATCCGCTCGGCGTTGTCGCAGTGCCGGTCCATCCGTACCCCGAGGGTCTTGATGCCGCGCAGGGTGAGCCAGGCGTCGAACGGGCCGTTGATCGCGCCCATCGCGTTCTGGTGGTAGCGCAGCTCGTCGCCGAGCCCGGTGTCGGCCACCACCAGCGCGCCGCCGACCACGTCGGAGTGGCCGCCGACGTACTTGGTGGTGGAGTGCACCACCACGTCCGCGCCGTGCGCGAGCGGCTGCTGAAGGTACGGCGAGGCGAAGGTGTTGTCGACCGCCAGCAGCGCGCCGGCGTCGTGCGCGGCACCGGCGAGGGTGGCGATGTCGGCGATGCCGAGCAGCGGGTTGGTCGGCGTCTCCACCCAGACGATCCTCGTGCTGCCGGGACGGATCGCCGCCCGCACCGCGTCGACGTCGGAGACCTTCGCCGGGGTGTAGTCCAACCCCCAGCGCTCGGCGACCCGGGCGAAGAGCCGGTACGTGCCGCCGTACGCGTCGTCCGGGATCACCACGTGGTCACCGGGCTTGCAGACGGCGCGCAGCAGGGTGTCCTCGGCGGCCAGGCCGCTGGCGAAGGCGAGGCCGACCCGCCCACCCTCCAGCGCGGCCAGGCACTCCTGGAGGGCGTCCCGGGTGGGGTTGCCGGAACGGCTGTATTCGTAGCCCTGCCGGGGTGCGCCGACGGCGTCCTGGGCATAGGTGCTGGTCTGGTAGATCGGTGGGATCACCGCGCCGGTCCGGGCCTCCGGGTCCTGGCCGGCGTGGATGGCGAGCGTCTCGAAGCCGTGACTCATTCCGCAGACGTTAGTCCGCCGCATTCGGCGGCCGGGCAGAACCCGGCAGCCGATCACACCCGGCCACCGTGCCGCCCGTCCCCACCTCCCCTTCCCCAGCCCCGCCCCACTCCGTCTTCCACCCGTCACCGTTCCACTTCCTGGCTTATTTGTCGCCGCCCCACTTCCTGGCTTTTATCCGTCGCCGCACCACTCCCTACCGCGTCGCCGCTCCACTTCCCTGCCCCGTCGCTGCTCCACTCCTTTCCCCTTCCCCGTCGCCGCTCCTCTGCCCGCCCCGCCCCGCTCCGCTCCGTCGCCGCTCGACGCGACAACGCCACCGTCCGTCCCGACCCGTCGCCGCTTGACCGGACAGCGCCACCACTTCCCGTCCTGTCGTCGCTTGACCGGACAGCGCCACCACTTCCCGTCCTGTCGTCGCTCGGCCTGACAGCGCCACCAACCCGTTGCCTCTCGGCCGAGCACTCGCCGTCGCCGCCCGCCTGCACGGCGGGAACCACCTTCGGGTGCACTTGTTGTCGCTAAAGCGACAACAAGTGCACCCAGAGCGCCAAGCGGCAGGCGGCCGGGGGCGCGCAGGTGGGCTGCCGACGAACGAGGCACGCGGGCGAACGGTCGGCGAGGCCAGGAGCGGAGGCGACGCTCGGCGCAGGCGGCAGGCGGCGGCGGGGAGCGAGCAGGAAGCGGCATACAGCAAGCAGGGGGAAGCGGCAGACGGGGGCGGGAAACGGCGGCGAGCGGCGAGCGGCGGCGGGCGGCGGGCGAGCGGCGGGCGAGCGGCGGGCGAGCGGCGGGCGGGCGGCGGGCGGGCGGCGGGCGGGCGGCGGGCGGGCGGCGGGCGGGCGGCGGGCGGCGGGCGGCGGGCGGCAATAGGCTGCCCGGGTGAGTGGGTGCGTGTTCTGTGGGATCGTGGCGGGTGAGGTGCCGGCGTTCCGGGTGGCCGACGAGCCGGACGGGGTCGCCTTCCTGGACACCCGGCCGGTATTCAGAGGGCACCTGCTGGTGGTGCCCCGCGCCCACCTGGTCACCCTGTCCGACCTGCCGGCGCTGGCCCTGCCCGCTACTTCCGGCTGGTACAGCGCCTGGCGGTGGCGGTGGAATCCGGTCTGGGGGCCGGCGGCACGTTCGTGGCGTTGAACAACCGGGTGTCGCAGTCGGTGGCACACCTGCACACGCACGTGGTGCCGAGGACGAAGGGTGACGGCCTACGCGGCTTCTTCTGGCCCCGCACCCGCTACACCGACGACACCGAGGCCGAGTCCTACGCCGCCCGCATCACCGCCGCCCTCACCTAACTGCGCACCCCACCCCGGCCCCGCACCCTGACACCCTGGCTCCCCGCGCGCCCGGCCCCGCACCCTGGCACCCCGCGCACCCGCGCCCGGCCCTGCACCCCCTGGCACCCCGGGCACCCCGCACCTCCCGAGCACCCGGAGCACCCGGAGCACCCGGACCCTGACACGGACACGGACACGGACACGGACACAGACACAGACACGGACACGGACATTCCACGCCCGGCCCCCACACCCGCCCCCGGCACCCGCGCCCGGCGTCGCCCGCCTGTCTCGGGGCGTCGGGATCCGCCGGGCGGGACGGGCGAGAGGCGCGGCCCAGCGGGTAAGGAAGTCGGGCCGACTCGCGTTGCACGCGGGGAGAGGTACGAGAGGAGTCCCACCGTGTTCCTTCGCCGCATGAAGGCCGAGTTGCCCACTCCCGACCAGGCCCTGCCGGGTCGCCCGATCGCGATGCCGATCGGTGACCGGCACGAGGTGCTGGCGTCGTCGCTGAAGGGTCCGTTCCCGGAGGGAGCTCAGGTCGCGGTCTTCGGCATGGGCTGTTTCTGGGGTGCCGAGCGGCTGTTCTGGACCCTGCCCGGGGTGCTGACCACCTCCGTCGGCTACGCGGGCGGCGTCACGCCGAACCCGACGTACGAGGAGGTCTGTTCGGGGATGACCGGGCACGCCGAGGTGGTCCAGGTGGTCTACGACCCGGCCCTGATCAGCTACGAGGATCTGCTCAAGGTGTTCTGGGAGAACCACGACCCAACCCAGGGCATGCGTCAGGGCAACGACGTCGGCACCCAGTACCGCTCGGCGATCTACACCAGCACCGAAGAGCAACTGGCCACCGCGCAGGCGTCCCGGGACGCGTTCGCGCCGATCGTGGCGCGGGCCGGCAAGGGTGAGATCAGCACGGAGATCGCGCCGTTGGGCGACTACTACTTCGCCGAGGACTATCACCAGCAGTACCTTGCCCCGACGAAGAACCCGAACGGCTACTGCAACCACGGCCCGAACGGGTTGAGCTGCCCGGTGGGCGTGGCCCGTACCGCCGGCTGAGGCAGACCGACCGAGCGCCTCAGGCCCGGCACCGAGTATCGGTGCCGGGCCTGCCGGGCCCAGGAGCGCACCGCCGAGGCGGACCGGCCGGTCCAGGAGCGGGATCGTCGGGCTGCTCTTCCCCGGCACCCGTGCCCCCCGGCGGCTGTGGACCCCGGCCGGGCCCGGAGGGGGCGCGTGAGCCCCACGCCACTGGACATCGACCTGGACTACCTGCGCCAGGTGTTGGTGGAGCTGCTGGAGATCCCGAGCCCGTCGGGGCGTACCGACCACGTGCAGCAGTACGTGGGGGAACGCCTCTCCGCGCTGGGGATCTCCTCCACGCTGACCCGGCGCGGGGCGTTGAGCGCCTGCCTGCCCGGTCCCCGGCAGACCGGCGCGGACCGGGCGATCGTGGTGCACACCGACACCATCGGCGGGATGGTCAAGCGGCTCAAGGAGAACGGCCGGCTGGAGCCGAAGTCGATCGGCACCCACAGCGCCCGGTTCGCGGAGGGCGCCCACGTGCGGATCTTCACCGACGACCTGGAGCGGATGATCACCGGCCAGGTGCTGCCGCTCAAGGCGAGCGGGCACCGCTACAACGACGACGTCGACCTCCAGGGCGTCGGCTGGGCGCAGGTCGAGGTCCGGGTCGACGAGCCGGTGGAGGACGTCGCCGGGCTGGGCGACCTCGGCATCGACGCCGGCGACTTCGTCGCGCTGCTGCCCGACCCGACGGCCACCCCGAGCGGGTACGTCAAGTCCCGGCACCTGGACGACAAGGCCGGCGTGGCGGCGGTGCTGACCGCGTTCAAGGCGATGGTCGACGCCGGGGTCACCCCGGCGGTCACCGCGCACCTGCTGGTCAAAGTCACCGAGGAGATCGGCCACGGGGCCAGCCACGGCCTCGACCCGGACGTCGCCGAGATCGTCTCGGTGGACGCGGCGGTGGTCGCCCCCGGGCAGCAGTCCCGGGAGCACGCTTCCCGGAGTGGGACGCCGAGCCGGCGGGTGACCTGGCCGATTTTCCGTCCCTGGCGGTGCAGCCGGCCAACGAGGACGGCCCCCGCGAGGACCCGATCGGCATCGTCGAGCCCTCCTGACGCCCCGGACCGGGCGTCCTGGCCAGGGCGGATGATTCCGGCCCGCCCGGTGATCTAAATCCGTTGCCGCCGCCCCGGGGAAGTGGATAGCGTGGCGGTACACGGGAAAGGAGGTGGTCCAGACTTGTATAGCAATCGGACTCGTGAGGTGGCTGTCCGCTAGCCGCTGTCCTCGACAGTGAAACCGTCCGCCGCGAGGCGGGCAAAGATGCACCATCGTCGAGACCGTGTGGCAGCGGTGCGGCGAAACCACGACAGCCATCCGACCCCCGGGGTGCCGGCCCAGTCCAGCCGGCCCGCGCGCGAGCGCGGAAGCCCCGGGGGTCGCTTCAGCTCCGGGGAGAGTTCCGTGTCCATGCGTGAGCTGGTGGTGCTCGGCACGGCCAGCCAGGCACCCACCCGGCGGCGCAACCACAACGGGTACGTGCTGCGCTGGGACGACGAGGTCATCCTCTTCGACCCGGGCGAGGGCACCCAGCGGCAACTCCTGCACACCGGGGTCACCGCCACCGACCTGACCCGGATCTGCGTCAGCCACTTTCACGGCGACCACTGCCTCGGCCTGCCCGGCACCATCCAGCGGCTCTCCCTGGACCGGGTGCGACACCCGGTGGCGGTGCACTTCCCGGCCGGCGGGGCCGAGTACTTCGCCCGGCTGCGGCACGCCAGCTCCTTCCACGAGACCGCCGAGCTGGCCGTCGCGCCGATCGAGGCCGACGGGCAGCGGATCACCCTCGGTGTCGGCACGCTGGAGGCCCGCCGGCTGCGGCACCCGGTCGAGACGTACGGCTACCGGCTGGTCGAGCCGGACGGCTGCCGGATGCTGCCGGAGCGGCTGTCCGCGTACGGGATCGCCGGGCCGGCGGTGGGCGAGCTGCTGCGCGCCGGGCACCTGGAGGTCGGCGGACGCCGCGTCACCCGGGACGAGGTGAGCGTGACCCGACCGGGGCAGCGGTTCGCCTTCGTGATGGACACCGGCCTCTGCGACGGGGTGTACGCCCTGGCCGAGCACGCCGACCTGCTGGTCATCGAGTCGACGTTCCTGGCGTCGGAGGCGGCGCTCGCCGCCGAGGTCGGCCACCTGACCGCCGGCCAGGCCGCCCGGGTGGCGGCCGAGTCGGGGGTACGCACGCTGGTGCTCACCCACTTCTCCCAGCGGTACGCCGACCCGGGTCGCTTCCACGACGAGGCCCGGGAGCACTTCGCCGGCGACCTGGTGATCGCCGACGACCTGATGACCGTGCCGGTCCCGCCCCGGCGGGTAGCCTCGGCCGGGTGACCGTCACGTTCCGTCCCGCCACCGTCGCCGACCTGATGCCGGTGGGGGCGCTGCACCAGCGATCCCGGGTGGCGGCGTACTCGTCGTTCCTGCCGGCGGAGGCGCTGGCCGAGCCGACCGAGCAGGCGATGGGCGGCTACTGGGTGGAACGCTGGGCCTGGGAGCGCGACGACCACCGGATGACGGTCGCCGAACGGGACGGCCGGTTGATCGGCTTCAGCTACCTGGGGCCCGACGACGAGGGCGACCCGACGACCGGGCTACTCAACGCCATCCACCTCGAACCGGCCGAACGGGGCCGGGGCACCGGCCGGGCGCTGATGTCCGACGCGCTGGCGGCGATGCGGGCGCGGGGCTGGTCCGGGGCGGTGCTCTGGGTGCTGCGGGACAACACACCGGCCCGGCGGTTCTACGAGCGCGGCGGCTGGTCGGCCACCGGCGCGGCCCGCGACGAGCGGATCGGCCCGGCGTACGTCCCGCAGCTCCGCTACGCCCGGCCGCTCTGAGCGCCGCGCCCGGCCGAGCCGGCCAGTGGGGCGGACGCGACGAGGGGCCCCTCCCTGCGGAAGAGGCCCCTCGTCGGGATCCGTCGGGTCAGTGCGCGCCGAGGTGGGCGAGCAGGTCCTGCCGGGTCAGTACGCCCTTGGGCTTGCCGTCCACCAGCACCAGCGCGGCGTCGGACTTCTCCAGCAGGCCGACCGCCTCGCTCACCGGCTGCCCGCCACCGATCATCGGCAGCGGCGCGCCCATGTGCCGTTCGAGGGTGTCGTGCAGGTGCGCCTGCCCGGTGAAGAGGGCGTCGAGCAGGTCCCGCTCGGCGATCGAGCCGGCCACCTCACCGGTGACCACCGGCGGCTCGGCCTTGAGCACCGGGAGCTGGGAGACGCCGTACTCGCGCATGTAGTCGATGGCGTCCCGGACGGTCTCGGTCGGGTGGACGTGCACCAGCTCGGGCAGCCCACCCGGCTTGCTCGCCAGCGCGTCCGCCACGGTCGGCTCGCTGCCGGAGTGCTCCAGGAAGCCGTACCGGGCCATCCAGTCGTCGTTGAAGATCTTCGACAGGTAGCCCTTGCCGCTGTCCGGCAGCAGCACCACGACCACGTCGTCGGGCCCGGCGGCGCGGGCCACCTCCAGCGCGGCCACCACGGCCATTCCGCAGGAGCCGCCGACCAGCAGCCCCTCCTCGCGGGCCAGTCGCCGGGTCATCTCGAAGGACGACTTGTCGGAGACCTCGATGATCTCGTCGGCGACGCCCCGGTCGTACGTCTGCGGCCAGAAGTCCTCACCGACGCCCTCGACCAGGTACGGCCGGCCGGTGCCACCGGAGTAGACCGAGCCCTCCGGGTCCGCGCCGACGACCTTCACCCGGCCGTCGGAGGCCTCCTTCAGGTAGCGGCCGATGCCGGAGATGGTGCCGCCGGTGCCGACGCCCGCGACGAAGTGGGTGATCTCCCCCTCGGTCTGCTTCCACAGCTCCGGGCCGGTGGTCTCGTAGTGCGAGCGCGGGTTCGCCGGGTTGCTGTACTGGTCGGGCTTCCACGCGCCGGGGATCTCCCGGGCCAGCCGGTCGGAGACGTTGTAGTAGGAACGCGGGTCCTCCGGCGCGACGGCGGTCGGGCAGACCACCACCTCGGCGCCGTACGCGCGCAGCACGTCCTGCTTGTCCTGGCTGACCTTGTCCGGGCAGACGAAGACGCACTTGTAGCCCTTGAGCTGGGCCACCAGGGCCAGGCCGACGCCGGTGTTGCCGCTGGTCGGCTCGACGATGGTGCCCCCGGGCTTCAGGATGCCCGCGGCCTCGGCGTCCTCCACCATCCGCAGCGCGATCCGGTCCTTCACCGAGCCGCCCGGGTTGAGGTACTCCACCTTCGCCAGCACGGTCGCCCGGATGCCCTCGGTGACGTTGCGCAGCCGCACCAGCGGGGTGTTGCCGATCAGGTCGACGACGTTGTCGTAGTACTGCACCTCGTTGTGCCCTTCGTTGCGGCGCCGGCGACGGCGGCCTGGCAGACGTGTTCGTTCGACGCCCAGGGTACGTCCCGTCAGGGGATCACCTGTCCCGGGACCACGGAGCTGCGGTGTGCCTCCCACTCCAGGAAGCGCTGGGTCTCGGCGAGCACGCTGCCGGCCAGCCAGGTGACCATGACCGCGTCGTCGGCCAGGCCGAAGATCCCCAGCGGGAACTCCGGGATCAGGTCGATCGGCGAGACGATGTACGCCGTCGCTGCGGTCATCAGCGCGATCCGCAGCCCGCCGTCGTACTCGCCCCGGGCGGTGGCCCGGATCATCCGGGGCAGCGCCGCCAACCGGGTGCCCAGCGACGGGCCACCCCGGGCCCCGGCCGCCAGCGCCCGGGCCAGCGCGGTGAAGGCCGCGCTCCGCTTCAACGTCTTACCCATCGTGTCAAGCCCCTCTCCACCGAACAGCGTGACGCCCCGGCGCAAGCCGTCGTCACCTGCGGCGGCCCGGCCGCGCGCCGTGGCCCGTCACGGGACGGGGTACCCAGAACCGCCGTCGCCCAGCCATGAACTGGGCTTCCTGACGGAAGCGGGGTGTCGTTCCGGCGCGATAATGTCGCGGTATGGGGGTGGCTGGTTCCGTCGTACCTGTTGGTCCGCGCTGGCAACGCGCCCGGCAGATCGTCCGGATGGCGGCGATCGGCACGGGTGCCACCGCGGCGGCCTTCGCCGCGACCGGCGGGGTGCTGCTCGGCCAGGCACGGCAGGCCCGCCGCACCATCCCGATGGCGGAGGCGCCGCCGCCCCGCTGCGACGGCCTCTACGGTGCCAAGATCCCCGGGTCGGCGCTGACCATGGTGATCCTCGGCGACTCCTCGGCGGCCAGCTACGGCGTGCTGCGCCGCCGGGAGACCCTGGGTTCGCTGCTGGCCACCGGGCTGTCCCGCCGGCTGCACCGGTCCGTCCGGGTGCGCCGGTTCGCCGTGGTCGGCGCGCTCTCGGCCGGGCTCAGGCCGCAGGTCGAGGCGGCGCTGGAGTGCGCACCGGACGTGGCGGTGATCCTGGTCGGCGGCAACGACGTCACCAACCGCACGCCGCCCACCGTGGCGGTCCGCTACCTGGTGGACGCGGTCCGCACGCTGCGCGCCGCCGGCTGTGAGGTGATCGTCGGCACCTGCCCCGACCTGGGCGCGATCCAACCCATCCAGCCTCCGCTGCGCTGGCTGGCCCGGCGTTGGAGTCGGCAGCTCGCCGCCGCCCAGACGGTCGCGGTGGTCGAGGCGGGCGGCTGGACGGTCTCCCTCGGCGACATACTCGGCCCCCGGTTCGCCGCCGAGCCGACCCGGATGTTCGCCTGGGACCGGTTCCACCCCTCCGCCGAGGGCTACGCGGTGGCCGCCGCCGCGCTGCTGCCCACCGTGCTCGCGGCGCTCGGCACCGGCGGGGAGCGCAGGCCGGTGCTGGCCCGGGGCGAGGGGGTACGGTCACTGCCGCAGGCCGCTCAGGAGGCGGCCCGGCACGCCGGCACGGAGGTCAGCGGCATCCAGGTCCGGGGCCGCGACCACGGGCCGTTCGGCCGCTGGGCGCAGCTTCGCCGGCGAGCCTTGTTCGGCGTCGGCCCGGTGCCGCAACCCGGCCCCGCCGACTCACCCCAACTGGAGGGACTGGCATGAGCGAGCGCAACGAGCGAACCACCGGGCGCGACGCCGGACCGGCCCCCACCGACACCGGCCCCCAGGTGGTGACAGCATGACCGGGCGTTCGGCCGGCGCCGCGCTGGCCGTACGGCTGGGCAAGGCCGCGGCCGTCTCCCTGGTCGCCGGGACGATCGGCGGCGCGGCGGTGCTCGCCGGCCAGGCGGTGGCGGCCCGTAACCGCAGCTACGCCCAGCCCGAGCTGGGCCTGGCCCTGCGGGCCACGGTCGGCCGGGCCGGTGCCCCGCCGCTGCGGCTGGTGCTGCTCGGCGACTCCTCGGCGCTCGGCGTCGGGGTGGCCCGGTTCGACGAGACGGTCGGCGGGCAGCTCGCCCACCTGCTGGCCGAGGGTCCGACCGGTCGCCGGGTGCAGCTCTCCAGCGTCGGGGTCTCCGGTTCCCGCTCCACCGACCTGGCCACCCAGGTGGCCCGGGCGCTGCTCGGCGACCGGCCGGACGTGGCGGTGGTGCTGATCGGCGCGAACGACGCCACGGCGATGCGCCGCCCGGCCGAGGCCGCGGCGTACCTCGCCTCGGCGGTACGCCGGCTCCGCGAGGCGCAGGTCGAGGTCGTCGTCGGCACCTGTCCCGACCTGGGCGCGGTGCGGGCGGTAGCCCCGCCGCTGCGGCAGGTGATCGGCTGGTCCGGCCGGCGGATCGCCCGGGCGCAGACCGCCGCCGTGCTCGACGCCGGTGGCACGGTGGTCGAGTTGGGCGCGGAGACCGGGCCGGTGTTCCGGGCCGACGCCGGGACGCTGTGCCACGACGGCTTCCACCCGTCCGCCGACGGTTACCGGGTCTGGGCGCACGCCCTGCTGCCGGCGGTCGCCGCCGCCGCCAACGTCGCCTCCCGCCACTGATCCGCCCCGCCGGCCGCCCCGATCCGGGCGGCCCGCCCGCACCGACCGCCGCGCCGGGGTGACATTTCCCGCCGGGCGGCCCGCTTCCGCGCCAAGTTACCGGCGAGTTAACGTTGGTTCATGCCGATTGAGTCGTCCCGCGACGCCGTCATCGTCGCCACCGCCCGGTCCCCCATCGGCCGCGCGTTCAAGGGTTCCCTGCGCGAGGTCCGCCCGGACGACCTCGCCGCCACCATCGTCCAGGCCGCGCTGGACAAGGTCCCCGGGCTCGACCCGACCACGATCGACGACCTCTACCTCGGGTGCGGGCTGCCCGGCGGCGAGCAGGGCTTCAACCTGGCCCGGGTGGTCGCCACCCTGATGGGCCTGGACGGCCTGCCCGGCGCCACGCTGACCCGCTACTGCGCGTCGTCGTTGCAGACCACCCGGATGGCGATGCACGCGATTCGGGCCGGCGAGGGCGACGTCTTCGTCTCCGCCGGGGTGGAGATGGTGTCCCGGTACGCCCGGGGCAACTCCGACACCCTGCCACCGGAGGCGCAGGCCCTGGTCGGCGGCGGCTGGGAGAACCCCCGGTTCGCCGACGCCCACGAGCGGTCGAAGGCCCGCGCCCAGGGCGGCGCGCCGACCTGGACCGACCCGCGCGAGGACGGCCAGCTCCCCGACGTCTACCTGGCGATGGGACAGACCGCCGAGAACCTCGCCCAGGTCCACGACGTCACCCGGGAGGACATGGACGCGTTCGGCGTACGCAGCCAGAACCTCGCCGAGAAGGCGATCGCCGACGGCTTCTGGGCCCGCGAGATCACCCCGGTCACCACCCCGGACGGCACCGTGGTCGGCACCGACGACGGCCCGCGTCCCGGGGTCACCCTGGAGGCGGTGGCCGGCCTGAAGCCGGTGTTCCGCCCGGACGGCCGGATCACCGCCGGCAACTGCTGCCCGCTCAACGACGGGGCCGCCGCCGTGGTGGTGATGAGCGCCCAGCGGGCGGGGGAGCTGGGGCTCACCCCGCTGGCCCGGATCGTCTCCACCGGCGTCACCGCCCTGTCGCCGGAGATCATGGGGCTCGGCCCGGTCGAGGCGTCGAAGCAGGCCCTCGCGCGGGCCGGGATGACCGTCGCCGACGTGGACCTGGTCGAGATCAACGAGGCGTTCGCCGCCCAGGTGATCCCCTCCTACCGGCAGCTCGGCATCCCCGAGGAGAAGGTCAACGTGATGGGCGGCGCGATCGCCGTCGGCCACCCGTTCGGCATGACCGGCGCCCGGATCACCGGCACCCTGCTCAACGCCCTGGAGTGGCACGACCGGACCATCGGACTGGAGACCATGTGCGTCGGTGGCGGCCAGGGCATGGCGATGGTCCTCGAACGGCTGAGCTGACCGGGACGCCGGGCCCGACCTGACGGCGGTGGTGGGCCGGGGCTCAGAGCACCGAGCGGGTGGCCGCCACGGTGGCGGCGGCCCCGGCCAGCACCGGCTCCGGCGGGCCGGCGGCGACCAGGTCCGCCGCGACCACCCGGAGCTGGTCGGGCAGCGCCAGCGGGTTGACCGACCGGGGTACGTCCCGACGTGGCTGGCCCTCCGCGTCCGCCGCCAGGTCGGCGATCTCCTGCACCAGCTTGTGCACCAGGTCGGCGCGGGACACGTTGCCACCCTCGGCGCTCGCCGCCCAGCGCGGCTGCTGCCAGTGCCTCACCTGCCGGACCAGCAGGTCCACCGCCCGGTCCAACTCCGCTGCGCTCATCGTCGGCGAGTCTACGCACCGGCCCGGTCAGCGGCGCACGTAGCTGAGCAGCCGCAGCACCTGCCAGTACAGGAAGACCAGCCCGACCAGCAGGCCGAACGCGCACAGCCAGGCGTACCGGCGCGGCAGGCCGGTACGGACCGACCGCTCGACCATGTCGAAGTCGAGGACGAAGCTGAGCGCGCCCGCGACGATCGCCACCGCCGAGAAGGCGTACGACAGCCAGCCGACGTCCCCGGTGAGGCTGTAGATGTCCAGGCCCCGGCCGCCGGTGACCAGCCGGACGACGAGGTTGGCCACGACGACCGCGAGCAGGCCGAGCAGGGTGCCGACGACCAGCCGGGCCAGTCGCGGGGTGGCCCGGACAACCCGGGCCCGGTAGAGCACCGCCATGCCGAGGAACACCCCGAAGGTGCCGATCACGGCCTGCGCCACGATGCCGGGGTAGACCAGTTCGAACGCCCGGCTGGCCACCCCGAGCAGCAGCCCCTGGAGCAGCGCGTACCCGATGATCGGGGCCGGGTGGGTGAGGCCCCGCAGCGAGATGACCAGCACCAGCGCGATGCCGGCGAGCGCGATGCCGGCCAGCGCGGCGGGGAGCCACACCGCCTGCGGTACGACCACCCACGCCACCGCCGCGGTGACCCCGGTGAGCAGCAGCAGCCCGACGGTACGCGCCACCACGTCATCGACGGTGACCGCCGCCGCGCCGCCCGCCGCCGGCAGCCGGTGCGCCCGGCTGGTGTCGTCCAGCCGGTCCAGTACGGGATTGGCGCTGCGCACCGTCACCTCCTCGCCCGGCGTACCCCTGGTGTCACTCTGCCCCGGACGGCCCGGCGGCGGCGGGCAAACGGCCGGGACGGTCGGACGGCGGTGACCGGGGCGGCGGGGTGGGCAGACGACGGCGCCCGCCGCCGCGGGTCGCGGTGGCGGGCGTCGGGTGCGAAGAACCGTCAGTCGTCGCCCTGGAAGTAGCTGATCAGGCGGAGCAGCTCCAGGTAGAGCCAGACCAGGCTGACCACGATGCCGAACGCGGCCGTCCAGGAATAGCGGGCCGGCAGCCCCATCCGGACGCCGTCCTCGACCTCCTTGAAGCTGAGCACGAAGCTCAGCGCGGCGACCACGATGCAGACCAGGCTGAACCCGATGGCCAGCGGGCTGCCGTCGCGCAGGCCGCTGTTGACCCCGAAGAGGGACAGCACGAGGTTGATCAGCATGACGGCGAAGAGACCCGCCATCACGGCGATCATGCCCTTGACGAACTTCGGGGTCGCCCGGATGACCCGGGCCTTGTAGAGCATGGTCATCACGAAGAAGACGCCGAAGGTGGCCACCACGGCCTGGAGCACGATGCCCTGGTAGGCGGTCTCGTAGACCTTGCTGACCAGGCCGACGAAGGCGCCCTCGACGATCGCGTACGCGACGACCAGCGCCGGGTTGGCGATCCGGGAGAACGAGATGATCAGGCCGAGGACCAGGCCGACCACCGCGGCGCCGATCCAGGCGACGCCGAGCAGCGCGTCCGGCACCATGATCCAGGCGGCTGCGGCGGAGACGCCGAGGATGGCCAGGAGCGCGACGCTCTTGACGACGACGTCGTCGACCGTCATCGTGCCCGACACCGTCGGGGCGACCGGGTACCCGGGCTGCCCCGGATACTGCTGGGGAATGCCGGGCTGTCCGTATCCGGACGGCCCGGGCTGGGCGTACCCGGCGGAACGCTCCCGCTCGGCCGCTTGGCCGAGCCGGGCGAGCACCGGGTTCGAGGTCTTCACTGTCAGGCCTCCCTCAGGGGGTCTCGTCGCACGCAAACGTGCGCTTCCAGGGTAAACGGCCGCGTCCAGGCCGGTACGACCGGGAAGCTGTGGGAAAGCTGAGAGTGTGGGGTGCCCGGGGCGGGGGTCGAACCCGCACGCCTTGCGGCAGCCGCTTTTAAGGCGGCCGTGTCTGCCGTTCCACCACCCGGGCGGGGTGCCGCACCGCGTCGACACGCGACGGTGCAGTGTCACCGTAGCCGTTCCGGGCCGACCCGGCGTACCCCGCGACCGCTGTCGCGGCACGCCCGGACGGCGACCGACCGCGACCCGGCCACCGGCCTGCCCGCGCCGGCCGACCGCCGGGTGATGCCGAAAGCCCCTCCCCGGTCCGGGGAGGGGCTTTCCACGACCGCTGCGGCCGTCAGGCCGCCTTGCGGATGACGGCGATCGGCTGCGACGCCTCGGCGAACTCCTCACGCGGGTCGTGGAGCTGGCCGAGGGCGACCACCTCGCGCTTGAGGAAGAAGGCCAGCGACCAGTCGACCACGACCCGGATCTTGCGGTTGAACGACGGGATCCGGCTCATGTGGTACGTCCGGTGCATGAACCAGGCCGGCCAGCCCTTCATCTTCACGCCGTACACCTGGGCGACGCCCTTGTGCAGGCCGAGGCTGGCCACGCTGCCCGCGTGCTTGTGCTTGTAGTCGACCGGCTCACGACCCCGGACCACGTTGACGATGTTGTCGGCCATCCGGGCCGCCTGCCGCACCGCGTGCTGGGCGCTCGGCGAACAGTAGTTCCCCGGCTCCTTGGTCAGGTCCGGCACGGCGGCGCAGTCGCCGGCGCTCCACGCGCCGTCGACCACCCGGTCGCCGTCCACCACCTGGAGGGTCGGCAGGCAGGTGACCCGCCGCCGCTCGTCCCGGGGGAAGTCGGTCTTGTCGAGCATCGGCGACGGCTTCACGCCGGCCGTCCAGACGATGGTGTCCGACCGGAAGCTGTCGCCGTCGGAGAGCTTCACCACGCCGTCGACGCAGGACTCCAGCCGGGTGTCCAGGCGGATGTCCATGTTCCGCTTCAGCAACTGCTGCACGGTGTAGGCGCCCATGTCCCGGTCGACCTCGGGCAGCACCCGCTGGGTCGCCTCGACCAGCACCCAGCGCATGTCCGCCGGCTCCAACTCCGGGTAGTAGCGCAGCGCGTCCCGGGCCATGTCCTCCATCTCGGCGAGCGCCTCGATGCCGGCGTAGCCGCCACCGACGAACGTGAACGTCAGCGCGGACCGCCGAACGTCCGCATCGGGCGTGACGGCGGCCACGTCGAGCCGGTCCAGCACGTGGTTGCGCAGGTAGATGGCCTCGCCGATGGTCTTGAAGCCGATGCCGTGCTCGTGCAGGCCGGGGATCGGCAGGGTGCGGGACACCGAGCCGGGGGCCACCACCACGTGGTCGTACGGGATCTCCCGGGTCGGGCCGGCGATCGGCTGCACCACCGCGGTCTTCCGGGCGTGGTCGATCCGAGTCACCGTGCCCGCCACGACCTTGCACTTGCGCAACTCGCGCCGCAGCGGCACCACGGAGTGCCGGGGCGAGATGTTGCCGGCCGCCGCCTCGGGGAGGAACGGCTGGTACGTCATGTGCGGCTGCGGGTCGACGACGACGACCTCGGCCTCACGGGAGCTCAGCTTCTTGGACAGGCGCAGAGCGGCGTACAGGCCCACGTGCCCGGCACCCACGACAAGGATCCGCTTCGGATTCACGCCATCTATCTTTCCCCGGGCGGCTCCGCTAATCCCGTTCGAGACCCCCATCTGTGACGGAGCACAACACCTGTGACCTGCACGACGTCCCGTGCGCGTCCCGCTATCTGCGACGCAGCAGCCAGCCCAGCAACCCGCTCAGGCCCACCGCCACCAGCAGTCCGGCCACGGTGGCCGCCTGGAAACCGTCATCCGGGCCGAAGTCCCCCAACCAGGCCAGCAGGACGCCGATCACCGCGCTCGCCAGCACCACCGCACCGGCCCGGCCGAGCCAGCGCAGCACCACGTCCGGGTCGACCACCCCGTCGTACGGCAGCACCGCGACCAGCGCGCAGAGGGTGTGCGCCAGGTAGAGCAGGGTCGCCACGGCCAGCAGCCGCCACAACGCGATCGGCCGGTCGTAGCCGGCCGACGCGATCACCCAACCACCGACCGTGACCAGGGCGGCGAAGGTGGGCCACACCCGGCGCGGGGCCGTCGCCGGCAGCACCGCCACCACCGTCAGCAGCAGCAGCGACCGGCCGCTGAACATCTGCACCGGGTACGCCAGCAGCAGGCCCGACAGCGTCACCAGGAAGACGCCACCGCGGACCAGCAGCGGGACCAGAGCCACCCGGTTCACGGCCGTCCGCAGCGCCCGGACCCGCTCGGTGAGCTGACCCACCATGCTGCTCACCGCCAGCCGTCCTCGGTCGCGGCGGCGGGCACCGCGTTCCGCGCGCTCACCGGGCACCGACCCGCGGGGCGGTCGCCAGGCGGGCCACGTCCCGCAGCACCTGGTCCAGGCTGCCCGCGCCGGCCCAGCCCACCACCGGCACGCCGTGCTCACGGAGCTGGGCGATCATGGTGTCCCGGTCCAACCGCCACAGCCGGTACGCCACCGGCGCCCAGCCCCGGTCCCCCGGCGGGGAGAGGTCGGCCGGCAGGGTGTCCACCGCCACCACGAACCGGCCGCCCCGGGCCAGCCGGGCCAGCATCTGCGCGGACCGCTCGTCCAGCAGCGGGGTGAGCACCACCACCAGCGCGTCGGCGGAGAGCAGTTGCGGGCCGAACACCTGGTCGTACGGCTCGTGCGGGGAGGACTCGGCGCGCACGTCGAGCAGCCACTCCAGGACGGTCAGGTACTGCCGGCGTCCGGTGGCCGGGCGGAGCCGGCGGGCCGCCGGCCCGTACTCCAACATGGACACCCGGTCGCCCCGGTGCAGGTAGTGCTCGGCGATCGCGGCGGCGGCCCGGACCGTGGTGTCCAGCACCGACGCCGCGCCGCCCACCCCACCGGAGCGGCCCGCCTCGGCCAGCACGTCGAGCAGGACGACCACCTCGGCGTCCCGGTCGGAGAGGGTGGCCGCCACGTGCAGTTGCCGGGCGCGCAGCGACACCCGCCAGTCGATCCGGCGCAGCCGGTCCCCCGGCCCGAAGACCCGGACGCCGGCCAGTTCGCCGCCCTCCCCCGGCCGGCGGGAGTGGTGCGCGCCGACCAGCCCGGCCGCCCGGGGCATCGCCTCCACCGCCTCGAACGGCTCGGTTTTCGGGTACACCCGCATCCGCACCGGCTCGGTGATCACGGCACGGGAGAGCAGCAGCCCGTCGGCGGCGGCGACCCGGGCGCCGGCCGGGCCGATCGGATGCCGGCCCCAGCGCAGCGCGCTGCCGGCCAGTTCCAGGTCGACGGCGGTGCCGGTGGGGATGGACGTGACGAAGGGCCGGTCCGCGCCACCGGAGCGGCTGACGTCCACCCCGGTGCCGCCGAACCCGGCCCGCCGCACCCGCAGCCACGGGGAGATCCGGGTACGCACCACCGCCACGTCGTACGACACGGTGTCCGGGTTGCCGACCACGACGGTGCCGGACAGCGCGCCGCCCTCGACCAACTGCGCGTCGTCGGCGACGATGTCGAGCTGCGGCGCGGCGGTGGGCCGGCGGCGCAGCGCGTACGCGGTGCCCAACGCGAACGGCGCGGCCAGCACGACCAGGTCGACCCGGCCGAACAGCACGGCGGCGATCAGCAGCAACCCGGTGAGCAGCACCGCGCGGCCCAGCGCCCAGGTGGGCGCCCAGCCCGCCGCCGGCTCCGGACGGTCAGCCACGACCATCAGCGCCCCGACCGGCCGGCCGCGTGGCTGGGCAGCGCGCCGCTGGCCGGGGCCGGGGTCTGCGCCAGGACCTCGCCGACCACGAAGGACGGGTCGACCCGGCGCAGCCACATCTCCGGACGCAGCGTGATCCGGTGCGCCAGCGCGGGGGCGGCCACCTCCTTGACGTCCTCCGGCACCACGTAGTCGCGGCCGGCGAAGACGGCCCGGACCCGGGCCAGCAGCAGCAGCGCCAGCGAACCGCGCGGGGACGCCCCGACCAGCACCGACGGGTGTTCCCGGGTGGCCGCGGTCAACTCCACGATGTACCGGCCGACGGAGTCCTCCACCACCACGTCCTCCAGCGCCGCCTGCATGGCCCGCAGGGTGGCGGCGTCGACCACCGGCTTGATCTCGGCCTCCTCGCGGCGGCGGGCCATCCGCCGGCGCAGCACGTCCCACTCCTCCTCGCGCTCCGGGTAGCCGAACGACACCCGCAGCAGGAACCGGTCGAGCTGCGCCTCGGGCAGCGGGTACGTCCCCTCGTACTCGATCGGGTTGGCGGTGGCGAGCACGTGGAACGGCTCGTCCAGCCGGTACGTGACGCCCTCGACCGAGACCTGCTTCTCCTGCATCGCCTCCAGCAGCGCCGACTGGGTCTTCGGCGGGGTCCGGTTGATCTCGTCGGCGAGCAGCAGGTTGGTGAAGACCGGGCCGGCCCGGAAGGAGAAGTCGCCGCTGCGCTGGTCGTAGAGGAACGAGCCGGTGACGTCGGCGGGGAGCAGGTCCGGGGTGAACTGGAGCCGGCGGAAGTCCAGCCCGAGGGCCTGGGCGAAGGAGCGCGCGGTCAGCGTCTTGCCCAACCCGGGCAGGTCCTCCAGGAGCACATGCCCGCCGGCCAGGATGCCGGCGAGCACCAGTTCCAGGGACTCCCGCTTGCCGACCACGACCGTGCCGACCGCGTCCAGCACCGCCCGGGCCAGGTGGCCGACCTCCGTGGCGGGGATGCTGCGGTCCACGTCGTTCATCAGATCTTCTCCAGTTCGGCGACGATCGCCGCGAGGTCGCGCGGCGACGGGGGACGGCGGGAGGGGGTGCTCAGGAAGCTCCACAGCGGGTCCCCGAGCAGGGCGCGGGCGCGCGCCGGGTCGGAGTCCCGGGTCAGGCCGTGGCGCTGGCGCAGCCGCTCGTCGGCCAGTTCGCCGAGGCGGGGCAGGATCCGCTCGGTGAACCGCTCCCGGTTGCCCGAGGACCAGTCCAGCGGTCGTTCCCAGCCGTTGATGGCGGCGCGCAGCGCGTCCCGGGCACCCCAGTTGTACGCGCCGGGTTCCTCTCCGGTGGGGGCCCGACCGCCGGCCCGGGGCGGCGGTGGCGGGGCCAGCGCGCCGGTGACCCGGCGGACGGCGAGCACCGCCAGCACGCCGGCCACCACGATCCAGATCGACAGTTGGAGGCCGACCGCGCGCAGGCAGACCAGGACCACGGCGGTCAGCGCGGCGGCGGTGGCGAGGACGCGGAACACCCACCGGGCCCGTCCGCCCCGGGCCCGCCCCGGTGCGGCCGGCGGCTCCTCCTCGAAGCTGAGCAGGTCGTCCAGACCGGTCCGCTCGCTCACGCCGGCACCTCCCCGGGGCCGGTCTCACGGGCGGTCACGCCGGCGCCTCCCCGGCCGCGGTGGCCAGGGCGGTGAGTTCGCCGCGCAGCCGGCGCAGCGCCGCCCGGGCCTGGTCGCGCATCCGCGCGTCGACGGTGTGGGTGGCGTACCGGGCCTCGCGGTAGACGTGGGCGAAGCCGTCCAGCACGTCGGCGCTGGCGATGGCGGGCACACCGGCCGCCGGGTCGCCGCGCAGCAGCCGGGTGACCAGGTCGGTCGGGGTGTCCCCGGTACGCCTCGGCACCCCGGCCTCGGTGGCCGCCTCCTCCAGCCGGACCCAGCAGGCGATGACCGCGGTGCGCGGGTCGGTGTCGGCGTCGTCCAACTCCTCCAGGCCGGCGTCGAGGGCGGCCACCACCTCTCGGGCGGTGCCCTCGGCGGTACGCCGGGCCCGGGCGGCGGGGATCGCCCGGGTGGTACGGCGCAGCGCGCCCCGGACCAGCGTCCAGGCCAGGTAGCCGAAGGCGGCCAGGACGGCGAGCCCGAGCAGGACGATCGCCGCCGTCGCGATCCACTGCGGCACGCTCGGCTGGGTCTGCTCCGCGCCGGTACGTGGTTCGACCGGAATGGACGCGGCCGGCTCACCGGTGGGGTAGTCCGGGACGTACGGGATGTTGTCGGCGGCCGGCGGGATGCGGCTGGCCCCGATCGACGAGTGCCCGGCGGCCAGCGCGGCGGCGGCGAGCAGCAGCGTCACCGCGGCGACGGGCCACCACCTGCGCAGTACGCCGAGGTCCATCGCCACCGCCCCACGCAGCTCAGTCCGCCCCGGCGAGCTGTTTCGCCCGGGCGAACACATCGTCCAGCATCTCCGGCGTCAACCGTCCCGTAAAGGTGTTCTGCTGGCTGACGTGGTAGCAACCGAGCAGTTGGGGGGCGGCCGACCCGGACCAGTGTGCCCCATGGCCGAAGACCGGTCGCGGGCTGGGCGGGCGGATTCCGTACACCTGGCGTAGCACCGGCCACCAGGCGGCCCAGGCGAAGGCACCCAGCGCGACCACCACCCGCAGGGTAGGCCGGATCAGCGCGATCTCCCGGTGCAGCCACGGGGCGCAGGTGTCCCGCTCGGCCGGGGTGGGCCGGTTGTCCGGCGGCGCGCACCGGACGGCGGCGAAGATCCGGGTGTCGGTCAGCGTGAGACCGTCGTCGGCGGCCACACTGGTCGGCTGGTTGGCCAGCCCGGCGCGGTGCAGCGCGGCGAAGAGCACGTCGCCGGAGCGGTCCCCGGTGAAGATCCGCCCGGTCCGGTTGCCACCGTGCGCGGCCGGGGCCAGGCCGAGGATGGCGATCCGGGGGGCCGCCGTCGTCGCGGCGGGCGCGCCCGATCCGCCCGGTCCGGTGCGGTTGTCCGGCGCGCCGAAGCCGGGCACCGGCCGGCCCCAGTACTCCTGGTCGCGGAAGGCCGCCCGCTTCGTCCGGGCGACCTCCTCCCGCCAGGTGACCAGGCGCGGGCAGGCGAAGCAGTCGCTGACCGCGCCGTCGAGGTCGGTCAGGTCGGTCGCCCGCGCGGCGCGGGCGACCACCTCGTCGGGGGTACGGGGTTCAGCCAAGCTTGGCCCGGAAGAGTTCCAGGGTGCGGGCCCAGGCGGTGGCGGCGGCCCGCTGGTCGAAGTTCTCCGGCCGGTCCTCGTTGAAGAACGCGTGCGCGGTGCCCGGGTAGTCGTGCGTCTGGCAGGTGCCCCCGGCGTGCTCGACGGCCCGGCGAACGGTCTGTACGCCGTCCGCGGCGGACAGACCGTCGGCCTCGGAGCAGTGCACGACGGCGGCCTTGCCCGCGTAGTCGGCCCACTCGGTGGCCATGCCCTCCCACGGCAGACGGGGGTAGAAGGCGGCGGTGGCGACGATCCGCTCCGATCGGGTGGCCGCCCAGAGGGCCAGGCTGGCACCGGCGCAGAACCCGGCGCAGCCGGCCTTGCCGGTCACCTCGGGCCGCCCGGCCAGGTATTCCGCTGCGACGGCGATGTCGGCCGCCGCCTCGTCCATCTGGGTGCTGTTCAGCATCTGCCGGGGCTCGCTCGGCTTGCTGGCCGGCTGGCCGTGCCGGAAGTCGGGGGCCAGGGCGACGAAACCCGCCTCGGCGAAACGGTCCGTGACCGACCGGATGTGCGGCACCAGGCCCCACCAGTCCTGGATGACGATGACCGCCGGGCTGGCCGCACCGCTGGCGGGTATCGCGAGATACCCCTCGCTGGTTCCCCCGTTGCTGCGGTAGCTCACCATCTCGCCCATCGGCCCGTCCTCCTGTCGGTCAGTCATCGTTGGCTGGTCGCAGGGTGTTCCTACGTGCCGGTAGCCTGCCACGCCGTGAGCGCGCCGGGAAGATGCCGGAACAGTGGCATATACCTCGCGTTCACCGTCCGGTAGCCCCGGACACGTCGACGGCGGCGCGGGGGTTCCGCGCCGCCGTCGGTTGCCGCCGCTCCGGCCCGCTCCGCGGCCTTCCTGATCAGCCGGTCAGACCTTCTTGGTCAGGCAGAGCAGGTAGCCCTTGCCACCCGGGGCGATGTTGTAGAAGACGTAGCCGTCGTCACCCTCCTTGATGTACTGCTCGCACGCCTTGCCCGTCTTGGCCTGCGCCTCGGTCTGGTCGTCCACCCGGCCGACCACGTTGTAGACGGCCTCCGTCGAGGTGCACGTGACCACCTTGGCGTCGCTGACCGAGCGCTCCTCGGTGCCGGTCACCTCGGGCAGCTCGGCGATGCAGTCGCCGGCCTTCGCCTCGGCCGTCTCGTCGGGGTTGAGGAAGTTGCCGATCGCCGTGCCCACACCGAACTTCAGGGCCGCGACGACCAGGAACGCGACGATCGCGACGATGATGCCGAGCGCCTTCTTCGCGCCGCCGCCCTTCGGCTGCTCCGGCTGCTGCGGCTGCGGCTGCTCCGGCTGCGGCTCGACGGCGGGCACCGGGGCGACCGGCTCGGGCTGCCCGGCCTGCGGGGCGGGGGGCGTTGCGGCCTGCTCTGACACGGGGTTTCCTTCCGAGGGGTGAATGAGCAGACGACACCGTAGCGACGAAGATCAGCGCGCGCTGTCCCGTTCCTATCGTCCGTTCAGCTATTTCCCAGGAAGGGTCGGTCAGCGGGTGGGTGTGGCCGTGGGCTCGGCCGGCGGCGCGGACACCGACGGCGTCGCGGACGGACTCACCGAGGCCGTCGTCCCGGTGGGAGCGGGAGCGCCCGGGTCGGTGGTCGTCGGGAGCACCCGGGGCGGGGCCTGCGTCGGCGAGGCACTCGGGTCGGCCGTCGCGCTGGTCCACCCGGGCGGCAGCGGGGCGACGGCCGGCGGACGCGGCCGGAACGGCGCCTGCTCCGGGCAGTACGGGTAGCCGCGCTGCACCGGGTTGACGTCCGGCAGGGCAGGATCGTCGCAGGCCGGCCAGCCGAGCCGGATCGGGGTGCCGTTCTGGTCGAAGAGCCGGGCGTTCTCCACCAGCCGGCCCTCGCTGTCGTAGACGTAGACGTCCTGCACCTGGTCGTAGGGGTTCTGCACGGAGATCGACTCGTAGCCGTAGCCGGAGCCGGAGCGGGCGTGGCCGTCCACGTTGGCCACCGCGCCGATCGCGAACAGCGCCAACCCCACGGAGCTGGCGTGCAACGCCCAGCGCCGCCAGGTACGCAGTTCGGCGGCGCGGCGGCCCAGCCACACGGAGACGAACACCAGGCCGGCGAGCAGCGCCAGGCCGACGAACACGTTGTCGTCGACCCGGGGCAACAGGCCGAACGGGCCGCCGGTGCTGATGCCGGTGACCAGCATCGCGGCCAGGTAGGCGCGGGCCACCCACCAGGCGGGGCGGAGCAGGCGGAGGAACTCGCCCGCGGTGGCGTACCCGAGCAGTGGGCCGACCCGGGCGTCGACCCGGGCGACCCGGGCCCGGGTCCGCCCCAGGGCGGCAGCGATCCGCCGTTCCAGGGCCCGCCGGCCGGCCGTCGGGTCACCCGCCCCGGCGGCGGCGCGCAGCTCGGCCGCGTACGCCTCGGGGGTGCCCAGCCGGTCGACCAGCGAGCCGTCGGCCTCGGCGGCGACCTCGGCGAGGTGTTCCGGCAGGTCCTCGGTCAGCTCGTCGCGGGACTGCGGCGGCAGGTCGGCCAGCGCGGCCCGCACCCGTTCCACGTAGTCCGTTATCTCCTGCCCACTGACGGTCATGCCGCCATCCCCCGATCATCGAGCAGTTGGTCCATCGTCGTGGCGAACGCGCGCCAGGTCTTGCCGGAGCGGGTGAGCTGGTCACGGCCGGCGGCGTTGAGCGCGTAGTACTTGCGGTGCGGGCCGGACTCGCTCGGCACCACGTACGTGGTGAGCAGGCCGGCGGCGAAGAGTCGGCGCAGCGTGCCGTAGACCGAGGCGTCGCCGACCTCCTCCAGGCCGGCCTCGCGGAGCCGGCGGAGGATGTCGTAGCCGTAACCGTCGGAGTCGCGCAACACGGCGAGCACGGCCAGGTCGAGCACACCCTTGAGCAGTTGTGTGGTGTCCACGCATCACACACTACTGCGCAATGCGCAGTACCGTCAAGAACGCACCACCCAAGCCCGCCCTGCCTCGCCCAGCCGCCCTGCCTCGCCCAGCCGCCCTGCCTCGCCCAGCCGCCCTGCCTCGCCCAGCCGCCCTGCCTCGCCCAGCCGTGTTGATCAAGAGGTTTGCGTCACCCGCCGCGAGATTCCTGACGCAAACCTCTTGATCAACGCCTTGAGGCCGACTAGTTCGAGGGCGGCTGGAGGGTCCAGGCGATGCCGTCGAGGATGTCGTGCTCGGAGGCGATCACCGAGGGCATCCCGGCCCGCTCCATGATCACCCGCAGCACCAGCGCGCCCGCCCCGATCACGTCCGCCCGCCCCGGGTGCATCACCGGGATCTCCAGCCGCTGCGCGCTGGTCCGCGCCAGCAGGTCGGCGGTCACCTCGGCCACCCGGTCGTACGGCACCCGGGCGTGGTGGATGCGCTCCGGGTCGTACGCCTGGAGGCCCTGGGCGATGGCGACCACGGTGGTGACCGACCCGGCGAGGCCGATCAGGGTGGCGGCCTCCCGGCCGGGGACGGCCGCCAGCGCCCGGTCGACGGCGGCGGCGATGTCGGCCTGCGCGGCGGCGACCTCGGCCGGGGTCGGCGGGTCGCCGTGCAGGTGCCGCTCGGTCATCCGGACGCAGCCGATGTCCACCGAGATCGCCGCCCGCACACCACCCTCGCGGGTGCCCACCACGAACTCGGTCGAGCCGCCCCCGATGTCCACCACCAGGTACGGCGGCTCGGCGTCGGTGGACAGGCCACGGACCGCCCCGGTGAAGGAGAGCCGGGCCTCCTCGTCGCCGGTGACCACCTCCGGGGCGACGCCGAGGGTCTGCTCCACCATGGCCCGGAAGTCACCCGCGTTGGAGGCGTCCCGGGAGGCCGAGGTGGCGCACATCCGGACCCGCTCGGCACCCAGCTTCTCGATCTCGGCGGCGTACCCGGCCAGCGCCACCCGGGTCCGCTCGATCGCCTCGGGGGCCAGCCGGCCGGTCCGGTCGACGCCCTGGCCGAGCCGGACGATCTCCATCCGCCGGGCCAGGTCGACCAGCGGGGCCTCCGGCCCCGCCGCCGGGTCGGGCAGGTCGGCGACCAGCAGACGGATGGAGTTGGTCCCGCAGTCGATGGCGGCCACACGCGTCGTCACGGCAGCAACCCTACGGCAGCCGTCGGGGCCGAACCGGGCGGTCGGCCCGACCGTGGCACCGGGGCGACACCCCGGTGGACCGGCGCGGCGGCCGACCGCCCCGGTGGGCGCGGCGACGAAACGCCGGTGCCGACCGCGCCGGCCGGGGCCGACGGCGACCGCCGTCGCCGGAACCGGCGGCGGAGGGCCCACGGCAGCCAGGGCAGCGCTCCGGCCAACACCAGCAGGGACAGCAGCGGCAGCCGCCACCAGGGTGACACCGTCGCCGGTGGCCGGCCCGGTGGCGCGGACACCCACGGGCGGGCGGTCTTCGCCCAGGCCAGGAAGGCGTCGCCGACCGGGAGCAGGCCGAAGGCGTACCGCCGGGTGTGCGGGGTGTCCAGCGGCACCCCGACCAGCTCGCCGTAGTTGGCCAGCGCCCCGGCCAGCCCGTCGTCGCCCTGCACCTGGGCCGCGCCGAGGGTCACCACCGTGGCGGAGAGGCTCACCCCCAGCGGTAGCGGCCCCGAGTCGACGTCCGCCGGGCCGTCCAGGCCGCGCGGATACTCGCGGACGGCCGGGCCGAGCCCCAGCGGCGACACCACGTACTCGTCGCGGAAGCGGAGGTACTGGTCGCGGGCGAAGGTCGGGTCGATCTCCGGCAGGAACCGCTGGATGACACTCTGCGAGGTGCCCCGGGCCACCTCGGCCGGGCGGCCGGTGACCGGGTCCACCCGGTGCGGCAGCAGCCCGGTGCGCGGGTCCAGCCGCTGCCGTACCCCGTCCAGCCAGCGGCGGGCCGTCCGGTCGAAGCGCGGCACCAGCAGGTGGTCGTGCAGCCGCAGCGAGGCCACCGCGACCGTGGAGTCGACCGGCCACGCCTGCCCCGGGTACGCGGCGAGGTAGGGCGAGGCCGAGGCGTCGAACGCGGCGGCGAGGATGGCGGAGCCGGCGGCGAAGCGGCGTACCTCGGTCGGATCGCGGCGCTCCGCGGGTTGCAGGGCGAGCACCCCGCCGCGCAGCCAGTTCGTCCAGCCGGCATGGAAGACCCCGTACGCCGGGGTCAGGTCGACGCTGAACGGGGCCGTTCCGGCCGGCGACTCCAGTCGGGCCAGCGCCCAGCGGGCCTCCCGCAGCGCCTCACCCCGCCGCTCGGGCGGCTGCCGCAGGCCGGTCTCCACCCGGGCCAGACCGTAGAGCGCGTGGGCGAAGAACCAGCCCTCCGGGAACATCGTCTGGGCGTCCTCGCCGGCCCCGTCGTCGAGCGCGGTACGGAGGAAGGTGAGCTGCCGGTCCACCCCGGGCGGGTCGCCGGACCCGCCACCGGTGGCCGGGGCGACGAGGCGGACCACCCCGACGAGGGCGAGGAGACTGACCAGGGCGGCGAGCACCACGCCCACCCGGCGCACGATCGTCACCGGCCCAGGGTGGCGGGGCGGGTCAAGGGCGACCGGCTCCGTCCACTGCGGACCGCGCTACAGCCGCAGCAGCATCCGGGTGTTGCCCAGCGTGTTCGGCTTGACCCGCTCCAGGTCGAGGAACTCGGCGACACCCTCGTCGTAGGAGCGCAGTAGCTGCTCGTAGACGGGTTGCGGCACCGGCGCGCCGTCGATCTCGGTGAACCCGAACGCCCCGAAGAACGCCGTCTCGAAGGTGAGCACGAAGATCCGGGCGACGCCCAGCTCCCGGGCGGCGTCGATGAGATCGCCGACGATCCGGTGGCCGAGCTTGCGGCCCCGGCAGGCCGGGTCGACCGCGACGGTGCGGATCTCGGCCAGGTCCTCCCACATCACGTGCAGCGCGCCGCAGCCGACCACCGTGCCGTCGCCGGTGACCGCGACCCGGAACTCCTGGACGTCCTCGTAGAGGGTGACGGTGGCCTTGCTGAGCAGCCGCCGGTCGTCGGTGTAGGTGTCGACCAGCCGCCGGATCCCGCGCACGTCACCGGTGCGGGCCCGGCGGACCACGATCTCGTCGGCGCCGGTCATCTCACTCCGCCGCCGGCAGGTCCACGCACGGCCCGGCGGCCCACCACTTCTCCACCAGGGCGAGGGTCTCGTCGCCGAACGGGTTCACCCCCGGCCCGGCACCGAGCGCGTGCCCCAGGTGCACGTGCAGGCACTTCACCCGGCCGGGCATCCCACCGGCGGAGATGCCGGCGATCTCCGGCACCTGGCCGATCGCGTCCCGGCGGGCCAGGTAGTCCTCGTGCGCGGCCCGGTACCGGTCGGCCAGCTCCGGGTCTTCGGCCAGCCGCTCGGCCATCTCCTTCATCAACCCGGCCGACTCCAGCCGGCTGCACGCGGCGGTGGCCCGGGGGCAGGTCAGGTAGAACAACGTCGGGAAGGGGGTGCCGTCGGCCAGCCGGGGCGTCGTCTCCACCACGTCGGGCAGGCCGCACGGGCAGCGGTGGGCCACCGCCCGGGTGCCCCGGGGCGGGCGTCCGAGCTGCGCGGCCACCGCGGCCAGGTCGGCCTCGGTGGCCGGCTGGCGCTCCGGCAGGGGTACGGAGCCCGCCGCCGGGTCCTGCGGTGGTACGACAGTCACGGTGCCCATCTCTCGTTCGGTACGCGGGTGCTGCTCACTTGTCCGGGGTGTCGCCGTTCGCCGCCCGGACGCTCGACCACAGGGTGTCGTACCAGGGGGCGGGGCGTTTCGGCGGGGCCGGCGGCCGGCCGCCGTTGGCGTCCCGGGCCGCGCCGGCCTCGTCGTGCAGCACGATCACCGGCGTCTCGCCCGGCGTCACCATGTAGAACCGTTCCCGCGCCTTGATCTTGATGTATTCCTGATCCCGCCACTTCGCCGCCTCGGCGGAGAGGTTGGCGATCTCCTCCCGCTGGGCGGCCTGGCTGGCCTCCATCCGCTCGATGTCGACCTGCTGGTCCAGGTAGACCCGGACCGGATAGGTGTACGCCAGGGCGAGGGCGAGCAGCACCGCGAAGAGCACGGTGGCCCGCCCGGTGAACCGTCGGGGGTGGGGTGCGGTCAGTCGCCGGATGGTGCCGCCGGCCGCCGTCCGGCGGGCCGCCGCCGGGCGGTTCGCCGACCGTACGCCGTCGGCGGCCCGCGACCGGGCCGTGGTGGCCCGTGTCTCGGCACGGACCCCGCCGTCGCGGACCGACGTCCGGGCACCCCGGGCCCCGCCCGGCCGACCGGTCGGTCGACGGGCGGGACGCTGGCCACCCGGTGTGCGGCGCTGCTGCATCGTCACACCCCTCCCCGAGGCTCCGGTCGGTCAGGCCGAACGGTAACGCGGGAACGCTCCGACGCCGGCGTACCGCGCCGCGTCGGCCAGCTCCTCCTCGATCCGCAGGAGCTGGTTGTACTTGGCCACCCGGTCGGACCGGGCCGGGGCACCGGTCTTGATCTGGCCGCAGCCGGTGGCGACCGCCAGGTCGGCGATGGTGGTGTCCTCGGTCTCGCCGGACCGGTGGCTCATCATGCACTTGAAGCCGGCCCGGTGGGCCAGGTCCACGGCGTCCAGGGTCTCGGTCAGCGAACCGATCTGGTTGACCTTGACCAGGACGGCGTTGGCGGACCTCTCGGTGATGCCCCTGGCGATCCGCTGCGGGTTGGTCACGAACAGGTCGTCGCCGACGATCTGGATCCGGTCGCCGACGGCGGCGGTGAGGGTGGCCCAGCCGCTCCAGTCGTCCTCGGCCAGCGGGTCCTCGATGGAGACGATCGGGTAGTCGCCGATGAGCTTGGTGTAGTAGTTGCTCATCTCCTCGGCGCTCTTCGGGCTGCTCTCGAAGGTGTAGGTGCCGTTGTCGAAGAACTCGGTGGCGGCCACGTCGAGGGCGAACACGATGTCGGTGCCCAGCCGGTAGCCGGCCTTCTCGACCGCCTCGGCGATCAGGTCCAGCGCGGCGGCGTTGCTGGGCAGGTCGGGCGCGAAGCCGCCCTCGTCCCCCAGACCGGTGGAGAGGCCCTTCTTCTTCAGCACCGACTTCAGCGCGTGGTAGACCTCGGCACCGGAGCGCAGCGCCTCCCGGAAGCTCGGCGCCCCGATCGGGGCGACCATGAACTCCTGGACGTCGACGTTCGAGTCGGCGTGCGCCCCACCGTTGAGGATGTTCATCATCGGCACCGGCAGCAGGTGGGCGTTCGGGCCGCCCAGGTAGCGGAACAGGCTCAGCTCGGCGCTGCCGGCCGCCGCCTTGGCCACCGCCAGCGAGACGCCGAGGATGGCGTTCGCGCCCAGCTCGGCCTTGTTGTCCGTGCCGTCGAGGTCGAGCATCTTCTGGTCGATCAGCCGCTGCTCGCTGGCCTCGTACCCGATGAGCTGGTCGACGATCTTGTCCTCGATGTTGGCGACCGCGTTCTCGACGCCCTTGCCCTGGTAGCGGTCGGAGTCACCGTCGCGCAGCTCGATCGCCTCGAAGGCGCCGGTGGAGGCGCCGGAGGGCACCGCGGCGCGGGCGATCGTGCCGTCGTCGAGCCCTACCTCGACCTCGACCGTCGGGTTGCCCCGCGAGTCGAGAATCTCCCGGGCGACGATTCCCTCGATGGTTGCCACTGATGTCGCTCCTCGTTCGTGTGTGCGAATCCGGTATGGGCCGCGACGGTGCGGCTGGGGCAGGTGTTGAACGCAGCGTATCGGGCGGCGTCCGGGCACACCGCGTCCGGGCACACGGAGAGCACCCCTAATCGGTGCGACGAGACGGACATTCCCGGATTCTCACCCCTCAACCGGCAACCGGTTTGCGCCCGGTGGACCCGATCGACCACGCTGGTCGCCATGCCCGCCGTCTCGACCACCCTCCGCGTGCTCGCCGTGTCGGTCATCGCGTCGCTCACCGTCACCGGCTGTCAGACCCTGGACGACGCCGGACGCGCCCTCGGCCGGGCCGATCTGGTCAACGACCTCGCCGCCCGGCTGGACGGCTCACTGGTCGAGACCTGGACCGCCGAGTACCAGCTCCCCGGCGGCCGGACCAGCAGCATCGCCCAGCAGAAGCAGCCGGCCCAGTCGGCGTACGCCTGGGCGGACGGCAAGATCACCGTCTCCGAGCAGGCGATCACCCGGTGCGCGACCGACGCCGGGCGGACCACCTGCACGATGCACCCACCGGTGCTCATGTCGGGCAAGGCCTCGGTCCCGCTCTTCACCGAGGCACGCAAGCTCGGCCTGGTCACCCCGCCGGCGGTGATCCGGGTGCTCACCGAGGCCGCCCTGGACCCGCAGGCCCAGGTGAGGCAGACCGACACCACGATCGCCGGGCAGCATGCCACCTGCGTCGACGTCCGGCGCTCCGCCGGGGACTTCACCGCCTGCGTCACCAGCGGGGGCGTGCTCGGCAGCTTCACCGGCACCCTCGACGACCGGCCGGCCGAGGTGACCCTGAGCCGGTACACCGACACCGTGGCGTCGACGGCGTTCGACCTGCCGGCCGGCGCCGAGGTGACGGACCGCCGAGCGGCGACGGCGTGACCACGCCACCGCCCGGACGCGCCGCCCGCACAGACGTCGGCGGTCCCGGCGCGGTGGCCCCGCCGCCCGGCCGGATCGGCACCGGGTTCCTGCCCGGCTCGGCCGCGACCGTCCCGCCCGCGCCGGACGACCTGGCCCTGGCGGTGGCCGGACGCCGGCTCCTCACCACCCCGGACGGCGGGCTGCCCCGGATCGGTGAGCTGCCCCCGCAGGCCGGCTGGGTGCCGGTCGGCACGCTGAACGGCGTACCGGCGTGGGCGGGCGAACCGGCCGGGGCCGAACGGCTACCCGGGCAGTGGCTGAGCTGGCGGGCGCTCGCCGCCGAGCTGCCCGAACCGCTCGCCGAGCTCGCCGGGCGGGCGCTGGCGGTGGTCGTCTGGCGGCGTACCCACCGGTGGTGCGGAGCCTGCCGGACGGCGCTGGCCGACGTGCCGGGCGAGACGGCCCGGCGCTGCCCCGGATGCGACCTGTACGTGCCGCTGCGACTCTCCCCGGCGGTGCTCACCGCGATCACCCGCCCCGGACCGGCCGGCGGCCCCGACGAGCTGCTGCTGGTCCGGCACGCGTACGGCCCGACCGAGCTGTGGGCGCTGGTCGCCGGCTTCGTCGAGGCGGGCGAGTCGCTGGAGGCGGCGGCCCACCGGGAGGTCGGCGAGGAGGTCGGGCTCGCCCTGGGCACGGTCGAGTACTTCGGCAGCCAGCCCTGGGCGCTGTCCGGGCCGGGGGTGCTGCTCGCCGGGTTCACCGCCACCGTCGCCGACCCCGCCGCCGAGCCCGTGGTGGACGGGCAGGAGCTGGTGCAGGCGCGCTGGTTCCCGCTGGACGCGCTGCCGGCGGCGCTGCCCCCGGCGTACTCGATCTCCCGCTGGCTGGTCGACGCCGTCGCCGCCCGCACCCGGGCCTGACCTGACTCAGAGGCCGAGCAGGGTACGCAGGTGACGCGGTGGCGGGCAGTCGTGGGCGAGCATCGCGTCGTGCCAGTCCCGCACCGACACCCCGGCCGGCCGGGATCCGGCGATGTCGGCCAGCTCGCTGTAGCCGACGAAGTACGTGGAGAGCTGCGTGGAGGTGAGCAACGCCCGTCGCCACTTGCCGGCCGCCTCACCCTCCTCCTGGAAGCCACGCCCGGTCATCAGCGCCATCGCCTCCGACTCGGGCAGCTCCTCGCCGTGCACGAGCTGGTCGAGCAGGGCGTTGATGGTCATCCGGAGCTGCATCTTGAGCTGCTGCAACCGCACCGGCAGGCCGCCGAAGCCGAGACCGGCCATCAGCTCCTCGGTGTAGACCGCCCAGCCCTCGATGAACACCCCCGACTCGGTCAGCGCGCGGACCCGGGTGGGGCCGGCGTACCGGCGGGCGTGGGCGAGCTGGAGGAAGTGCCCCGGCATCGCCTCGTGCACCGTCAGGTTGCGGATCATGTGATCGTTGTACTCGCGGTAGAACGACTCGACCCGGTGCGCCGGCCAGTCGGCCGGGGTGGGCGCGATGCAGTAGAAGGTGGGCAGGTCCGCCGACTCCAACGGGCCGGGTGAGTCGCAGTACGCCACCGCCACGCCCCGGGCGAACTCCGGCATCTCCTGGATCACGCACGGGTCGTCGACCAGGCTGACCAGATCGTGGGCGCGGACGAAGTCGCTGGCCTCGTCCAGGGTGACCGAGGCCAGGTCCACGATGGAATGGTCGTCGGGGTGCTCGGCGGCGAGCAGGTCCAGCGCCCGGCGTACCGTCTCGTCGTCGGCCGGACCGCCGACCAGCTCGACGGCCGCCTCGCGGATCTCGGCGGTGATCCGGTCCAGGTTGGCCCAGGCGCGACGCTGCACCTCGGCGGCGCTCAACTCGGTGTCGAGGGTGTGCCAGAGCCGGGCCTCCCAGCGGCGGCGGCCCAGCCGAGGGTCGCGCCCCGGCCCGGCGTCGGCGGCCAGCCCGGTACCCAGCCAGCCGACGAACTCGTCCAACGCGGCGATCGCCGCCGTCGCCGCCGGCTCGACCGTGCCGTACAGCCCCGGTGCCTGGGCGAGCAGCGCCGGCACCTCGTCGCGGATCAGCGCGGCGGTGCCGGTGAACTGCCCGACCGCCGTCTCGGCGTGGATCCGGGGCATGTCACGCAGCACCGCCCGCGCGGTCGCCAGCGCATCCGGTACGGCCGCCAGCCGGCCGGCGAGATGGGCCAGCCGCTCCTCGACCGGGGCGTACGGGCGGGCAAGCACCGCGTGCAGCAGCGGGCCGGGATTGTGCCGCAGCGGATCCCACTCGTGGGCGCGGATCTCACTCAGCTCGAACAGCTCCCGGTCGACCAGGGCGCTCAGCAGCGCGTGGTCGACCTGCTCCTCGACGTCGAGGGAGTCCGAGTCCAGCTCGGCGAGGGCATCGGCGGCCTCCCTCAGCATCGCCTGGTCCGCGCCGACCGCGTCGGTCGTGAGGTCGGGCAGGCGGTCGTCGTACCGGTGGTCGCCGGTGGACGTGGCGAGGCCGGGACGGCTCTCCAACAGGGCGTCGACGATCCGCTCGGCGAGAGGCACGAAGGATGACATGCGCCGACCCTACCGACTCCCCGCCCCACCCGACCCCACCCCGACCCCCACCCCCTCCTTGGTCCTGGCCTTGGCCTTGGCCTTGGCCTTGGCCTTGGCCTTGGCCTTGGCCCTGGCCTTGGCCCTGGCCTTGGCCCTGGCCTTGGCCCTGGCCTTGGCCCTGGCCTTGGCCCTGGCCTTGGCCCTGATTCTGACTCTGGCCTGGTCCCAGCCCAGTCCGGTCGAGCCCGGCTCGGCCCGGGCTCGGCCCGGCTCGGCCCGGTGATCAAGAAGTTTGCGTCAAGGAAGGTCGGCGGCCCTGACGTAAACCTCTTGATCACCTCGCCAGGGCCAGGGCCATGGCGGGTGGGGCCGGGGCGGGTGGGGGCAGGGCGGGGCCGGGTGGGGGCGGGGCGGGGCGGGTGGGGGCGGGTGGGGGCGGGGCGGGGCCGGGTGGGGGCGGGGCGGGGCGGGTGGGGGCGGGTGGGGGCGGGGCGGGGCCGGGTGGGGGCGGGGTTTGGGTCAGGGGGTGGGGGTTTGGGGTTCGGCGGTGCGGATGGTGGTGGCGTGGGCGAGGGTGGCGCGGCGGAGGGCGGCTTCGGGGTCGAGGCCGGCCTGGCGGGCTTCGGCCACTGTGGTGAGCAGGGCGGCGCCGAGACGTGACTCGGGGTCGGGCTGGGTGTCGACGGGCGGGAGCGGAACCGTCAGGCCGATCCGGCCCGCCCGGTCCAGGATCTTCGCGGCCAGGGCGAGCGCCGGCTGGCTCAGCGCGATGCCGTCGAGCACCGAGTCACGGGCCTTCTCGGCCCGCTTGATCCGTTCCCAGCTCGCCTCGATCTCCGCCAGCGTGCCCACCTCGGCACCGGCGAAGACGTGCGGGTTGCGGCGGACCATCTTGTCGACCAGGACGCCGGCCAGGTCGTCGACGTTCCACCGCTCGCCCTCGGGCAGATCCTCGGCGAGCCGGGCGTGCAGCAGCACCTGGAGCAGCACGTCGCCCAACTCCTCGCGGAGCGCGTCGGTGTCGTCGGCGCTGATCGCGTCGTACGCCTCGTAGCACTCCTCCAGCAGGAAACCGGCGAGGCTCCGGTGGGTCTGCGCCCGCTTCCAGGGGTCGCCACCCGGGGAGGCGAGCCGGTCCATCACCTCGACCGCGTCGAGCAGCCGGGCGCCCGGCGGGTCCCACGAGCCGTACATCAGCTCCAGCTCGGCCAGCCCCGGCTCCCGGGCCAGCCGCAGGCCCAGCTCCCGGGCCAGCGCCTCGTCACCGGCCGGTCCGGCCAGCCAGACCGCCGTACCGTGTGCCGCCACCGCGTCCAGCAACGCCTGGGTGGCACCGCCGGAGACGACGGTGACCTCGGCCCCCGCCGCGCGTACGGCCGTGACCTGGGCGCTCTCCGCGCCGGTCAGCACCGGCGCGGAGCGGAGCACGTCCCAGGCGGCGGCGGTCAGCAGACCGGCCGGCAGCCGGGGCGAGGTGACCAGCAGGACGATCCGGGCGTACGGGCTCAGGGGGCCACCGGCGCTTCCTGCCCGGTGGGGGTGCTGACCGGCTCGGGGGTCGACACGTCCGTCACCGGGCCACTGGCGTCGATGTACGGCAGGGCGTAGAAGACCAGCTCCTGGCCCTTGTTCACCCAGGCCGGGACGCCCAGCGGCCGGTACCGGGGGTTGACCTCGACGTCGCTCTTGTCGGCCTGCGCCTCCAGCGCGGCGCTGAGCGCCGACGCGCTGCGGACGAAACCGCCGTCGCCGAAGAGCTGCCGCACCTCGGCCACCGACAGACCGGACTGGATGCCGCCGGTCTTCTCGATCGCGTGGTAGACGGCCATCACCGACTCGTCGCTCAGGTCGGCCGGCGGCAACTGCTGGCTGAGCACGGCGAACAGGTCCGCCCACTCACCCCAGAGCTTGGCGAACTCGGCCTGCGGCGGCATCTGGAGCTGCTGGGCGAGCTGTTCCGGGGTGATCTGGTCGGGGACCTGGAGGCCCTTCTCGGCCACGATCCGCTTCCCGAGGTCGATGCTGACCAGCAGGTTCACCACGTCCTGCCGGGTCACCCCCGAGCGGAGCTGCTCGGCGGTGGGGGTCGTGCCGGCCTGCGCCGCGCCCTGGCGTACCGCGTCCGCGTACTTCGCCTGCGCGTCAGCGTAGACGGCGTCCACCCGGGCGACGGAGTAGCGACTGTCGCCGATGTATACGGCCACGTCCGGCGAGGCCTTGCCGCAGGCGGCGAGGGAGAGGACACCGAGTGCCGCGACGCTGGCGGCGGCGATGAGACGGCGTGCACGCATGCCGGTCACTCTCTCATGCCCCGCCAGCCCGGGTGACGCCCCCCACCGGCCTCCGGCCGGCGCGCGCCCGGTCCGGTGCCGGGCGCACGGGCGCGCCCCGCCGCGGCGGGGCGTCGCGGCGGGGCCGGCCGGCCGGCGCAGTGGGACGGCGCAGTGGGACGGCGCAGTGGGCGCCGCGAGGCGTCCGGGTTGGCCGACGGCAGGCACCACAGCCCGACAACCTCACGATCGCCCTGGTGGGGGCGGGAAGCGGCCACGCCCGCACCCCGACCACGCGAGGAGCGGTCACGCCCGCACCCCGACCGCGCGGAGAACGGCCACGCCCAGGGCACGCGGAATGCGGTCACGTCCGCGCCCCGGCCAGGGGGGCGGGCTCGCCGAGGACGTCCTTCAGGAGCTGCGCGCACCACTCCAGCAGGGCCTGGTCGCGCAGCGGCTCGCCGCCCACCCGGCGGGTGCTCGGCCGGGGCACGCTGACCTGGTCGGTGGCCTGCTTGTAGACCGAGTCCGGGTGGTAGCGCTTGAGCCGCAACTGCTTGGAGTCGGGCAGCGGCAGCGGCCCGAACCGCAGGTGCTTGCCCTGCATCGAGACGTCGGCCAGGCCGTACCGGCGGGCCAGCAGCCGGAACCGGGCCACCGCGACCAGGTTCTGCACCGGGGCGGGCGGCTCGCCGTACCGGTCGGTCATCTCGGCGACCACCTCGCGCAGCCGTTCGTCGTCGCGGGCCTCGGCGAGCTTGCGGTACATCTCCAGGCGCAGCCGCTCCACGCCGACGTAGTCGTGCGGCAGGTGCGCGTCCACCGGGAGGTCGATCTTGACGTCGGTCTCCTCCTCGGGGTGCTCGCCCTTGAAGGCCGACACCGCCTCACCGACCATCCGGACATACAGGTCGAAACCGACCCCCTCGATGTGGCCGGACTGCTCGCCGCCGAGCAGGTTGCCCGCGCCCCGGATCTCCAGGTCCTTCATCGCCACGTACATGCCGGCCCCCAGCTCGGTGTGCTGGGCGATGGTGGCCAGCCGCTCGTGCGCGTGCTCGGTGAGCGGCTTCTCCGGCGGGTAGAGGAAGTACGCGTACGCCCGCTCCCGGCCCCGGCCGACCCGGCCCCGGATCTGGTGGAGCTGGGCCAGGCCGAGCAGGTCGGCCCGCTCCACGATCAGGGTGTTGGCGTTCGGGATGTCGATGCCGGACTCCACGATGGTGGTGCAGACCAGGACGTCGAACTCCTTCTCCCAGAAGCCGACCATCACCTTCTCCAGGGCGTCCTCGCCCATCTGGCCGTGCGCCACCGCGACCCGGGCCTCGGGCACCAGCTCCCGCAGCCGGCGCGCCGTCCGGTCGATCGACTCGACCCGGTTGTGCAGGTAGAAGACCTGCCCGTCGCGGAGCAACTCGCGGTGGATGGAGGCGGCCACCTGCCGGTCGTCGTACGACCCGACGAAGGTCAACACCGGATGCCGCTCCTCCGGCGGGGTGGCGATGGTCGACATCTCCCGGATGCCGGTGATCGCCATCTCCAGCGTCCGGGGGATCGGGGTGGCCGACATGCTCAGCACGTCGACCGAGGCGCGCAGGGTCTTCAGGTGCTCCTTGTGCTCGACCCCGAACCGCTGCTCCTCGTCGATGACGACCATGCCGAGGGACTTGAACCGGGTCGCGGTCTGGAGCAGCCGGTGGGTGCCGATCACGATGTCGACGGTGCCGTCGGCCACCATCTCCAGCGTCCGCTCGGTCTCCTTCGGCGTCTGGAACCGGGAGAGCTGCCGGATGGTCACCGGGAACTGGCCCATCCGCTCGGCGAACGTGTTGTAGTGCTGCTGCACCAGCAGCGTGGTGGGCACCAGCACCGCCACCTGCTTGCCGTCCTGCACCGCCTTGAACGCCGCCCGGACCGCGATCTCGGTCTTGCCGTAGCCGACGTCGCCGCAGATCAGCCGGTCCATCGGGACGGTCTGCTCCATGTCCCGCTTGACCTCTTCGATCGCGGCGAGCTGGTCCGGCGTCTCCTGCCAGGGGAAGGCGTCCTCCAGCTCCCGCTGCCACGGGGTGTCCGGGCCGAACGAGTGACCCTTGGACGCCTTGCGGGCGGCGTAGAGCTGGATGAGCTGCGCGGCGATCTCGCGGACCGCCTTGCGGGCCCGGGCCTTGGACTTCTGCCAGTCCGAGCCGCCCATCTTGTGCAGGGTGGGCTGCTCGCCGCCGACGTACCGGGAGAGCTGGTCGAGCTGGTCGGTGGGGACGAAGAGCCGGTCGGCGGGCTGGCCGCGCTTGCTCGCCGCGTACTCGATGACCAGGTATTCGCGGGACGCGCCGTTGACGGTGCGCTGCACCAGCTCGACGTACCGGCCGATGCCGTGCTGCTCGTGCACGACGAAGTCGCCGGCCTTGAGCTCCAGCGGGTCGATGGTGTTGCGCCGCCGGCTGGGCATCCGGCGCATGTCCCGGGTCGAGGTGCCCCGGCCGCCGGTGACGTCGTTGCCGGTCAGCAGCACGAACCGGGACGCCTCGTCGACGAAGCCGGCGGTCAGGCAGCCGCAGGTGACCAGCACCTCGCCGGGCACCGGCGCGGCCGGCACCTCCTCGATGAACCGGGCACCCAGGTCGGCGTCGTGCAGCACCTCGACGGCCCGCTGGGCGGGGCCGTGCCCCTCGAAGACCAGCGCGACCGACCAGCCCTCGCCGGTCCACCGCTTCAGGTCGTCGACCAGCCGGACGGTCTCACCGTGGTAGAGCGGGGCCGGCTGCGCGGCCAGGCTGACCGCGATCGCGTCGTCGGGGGTGACGTCGGCCTCGCCGGGGGCGTCCTCCCAGGGTTGCCGGGTCGGGGTGGCGTCCGCCTCGACCAGGCCGAACGGGGACAGCGTCCACCACGGCTGGCGCAGCGTCGCGGCGGCGGAGCGTACCTCGGCCAGGGTCTTGAAGGCGGCGGCGCCGAGGTCGACCGGGGCCTGGCCGCCGACGGCGGCCGCGGCCCAGCTCGCCTGGAGGAACTCCTCCGAGGTACGGACCAGGTCGTGCGCCCGGGTGCGGATCCGCTCCGGGTCGCAGAGCAGTACGTGGGTGCCGGCCGGCATGGTGTCCACCAGCAGTTCCAGGCTGCCGCTGCCGAGCAGCGCCGGCACCAGCGACTCCATCCCCTCGACCGGGATGCCCTCGGCCAGCCTGTCGAGGATCTCGGCCAGCTCCGGGTGCTCCTGGGCCAGCGCGGCGGCCCGCTGCCGGACGGCCGGGGTGAGCAGCAGTTCCCGGCACGGCGGCGCCCAGAGCTGCGGTACGCCCTCGATGGTCCGCTGGTCGGCGACGGCGAAGGTGCGGATCTCCTCCACCTCGTCGCCCCAGAACTCGACCCGGGACGGGTGTTCGTCGGTGGGCGGGAAGACGTCCAGGATGCCGCCGCGCACGGCGAACTCGCCGCGCTTGGTGACCAGGTCGACCCGGGCGTACGCCAGGTCGGTCAGCCGGCGGGCGACCTGCTCCAGGTCGGCCTCCTCACCGGCGGCGAGCTGCACCGGTTCCAGCTCGCCGAGGCCCCTGAGCTGGGGTTGCAGCAGGGACCGGACGGGGGCCACGACCACCCGCAGCGGCCCGGTCCGGCCGTGCGCGTCGGCGGCGTCCGGGTGGGCGAGCCGGCGCAGCACGGCCAGCCGCCGGCCCACGGTGTCGGAGCGGGGCGACAGCCGCTCGTGCGGCAGCGTCTCCCAGGACGGGAAGACCGCCACCTGCCCGGCCGGGAGCAGGCTGCCCAGCGCCGAGGCCAGGTCGTCGGCCTCCCGGCTGGTGGCGGTCACCGCCAGCACCGGCCGGCCGGCGCCCCCGGCCGGCTCGTCGGCCGCGACGGCGGCGACGGCGAACGGGCGCAGCGCGGCCGGGGCGGTGAGGTCCAGACCGTCGACCTGGGCGGCACCGGAGCGGGCCAGGTCACGCGCGCGGGCCAGCCCGGGGTCGGCCAGGGCGGCGGAGAACAGGCCGGTGAGCACAGTAATGACCACTTTCAGCGGATGACACGACGATCACCCCACGTCCGGCTGGACGGGGGGTACCCGGGTCGACACTATCTCTCCCCGGCGGCGATCGACCGGACAGCCGCCGACGAGTCCCCACCCACCAGCGGGGATCAGTAGCGGACGCTGATCCGCCGGGTCACCGCGTCGACCCGGACCGACCCTCCGTACGGAATGACCACCTGCGGGTCGGTGTGCCCGAAATCGACGTCGAAGACCAGTAACGCGTCCGGGTGGTACTCGTCGAACGCCCGGACGACCGCCGCGCGCTGCGCCGCCGCGTACCCCCGGCGCTGGTCGGCCGTCCGCGACCGGCCGAAGTCCCAGGTCTTCGCCCGGCCGACCAGCACCGCCGGGAAACCGGCCAGCAGCCCCCGCTCCCCCAGGTTGCGCAGGATCCGGTGGACCTCGGTCGCCGACGGCAACTCCTGCGAGGTCTCCACCAGCAGCACCGACCCGGCGAGGTCGCCGTTCGCCGCGACCCGGTCGGCGGCCAGCAGCCAGTTCAGCACCTCCAGGTTGCCGCCCCAGGTACGCCCCTCGACCACCGTGGCCGGGCCCCGCCAGCGCCAGCCTTCGCCGGGGAACATCACCGGCTCGACGGCCAGCGTGGTCGGGTCCCGCCAGTCGTTCGGCTGGTCACCCCACTCCGCCGCCGGGCTCAGGTCGTACCAGTCGGCGGTGAACAGGGCGGCCCGCAGCGAGTCGAAGGTCAGCGGGTGCGGCCGGCCGGGCCGGCCGAGGTGCACCAGCACCGACCCGCCGTGGTACCCCACGATGCCGAGTCTGTGCAGGTGGTTGAGGACGTTGGTGTTGTCCGAGTAGCCGAAGTACGGCTTCGGGTTCGCCCGCAGCACGGCGTCGTCCAGGTGCGGGGTGACCGTGATCAGGTCATCCCCGCCGACGGTGGCAAGCACGGCGGTGATCGTCGGGTCGGCGAAGGCGGCGGTGAGGTCGCGGGCCCGGTCGCGCGGGTCGGCGCCCCGCGCCCGGGTCGTCGGGTACTCCACCGGTTCCAGCCCGAACTCCTCCCGGAGCCGGCGCAGCCCCAGTTCGTGCACGTGCGGGAAGAGCCCCGACAGCCCGGCGGAGGGCGAGACGACCGCGACCCGGTCGCCCGGTCTCGGCTTGGGCGGATAACTCGGCGGCGTCATACCCGGACGCTACCGACCGCGACCAACCCGTTTTCGGCTCTCTCCAGGCCCTCCGCGGTGCCCCCGTGCGCGGGTCACCGGGTGACCGGCGGCGGAGCCGCCCGGCCCGGCAGGGCCGAACCGGACGGTGCGGCGGGTTCGACGCACCGATCAGTGGGGAAGGTGACACACCGGACCCCCTCCTTACCGACCGGCCCACGCGGATACGATCCAGGGAGTCGGACAGCGCTGTCCTTCGTACTCACGTAAGGAGCGCACGGTGACCGACCAGCACGATCACGACGGGCCCGACGCCGCCCTCCGGGCCGACATCCGCCGCCTCGGCACCCTGCTCGGCCAGACGCTGGCCCGCCAGGAGGGTCGACCGCTGCTCGACCTGGTCGAGGAGATCCGCGCCCAGGTCCGCTCCGACGCCCCCGCCGCCGCGCAGCGGCTCGGCGGACTGGACGTCACCACCGGCACCAAACTGGCCCGCGCCTTCTCCACCTACTTCCACCTGGCCAACATCACCGAGCAGGTGCACCGGGCCCGGGACCTGCGCCGCCGCCGGGCCATCCAGGGCGGGTGGCTGGACCAGGCGGCCAAGATGATCGCCGAGCGGGGGGTGCCGGCCGAGGAGATCGCCGCCGCGGCCCGCCGGCTCGCGGTACGCCCCGTCTTCACCGCCCACCCGACCGAGGCGGCCCGCCGGTCGATCCTGTCCAAGTTGCGCGCCATCGCCGACGAACTGGACGCCGAGACCGCGAACGCCATCCTCTACGGGGCGAGCGACGAGGGCCCGGCCAACCGTCGCCTCGCCGAACTGCTCGACCTGATGTGGCAGACCGACGAGCTGCGGCTCGACCGGCCCGACCCGACCGACGAGGCCCGCAACGCCATCTACTACCTGCGCGACCTGTACGCCGAGGCCGCCCCGCAGGTGCTCGACGACCTCGCCGACACGCTGCGCACCCTCGGCGTGGAGACCTCCCCGACGTCCCGCCCGCTGACCTTCGGCACCTGGATCGGCGGCGACCGGGACGGCAACCCGTTCGTCACCCCCACCGTCACCCGGGAGGTGCTGCGGATCCAGCACGAGCACGGCATCGCCGCCACCGAGGCGGCGATGGAGCACCTGATCAACGAGGTCTCCGTCTCCCGCCGGCTGCGCGCCGTCTCGCTGGACCTCTCGGCCAGCCTCGCCGCCGACCTGGACGCGCTGCCCGAGGTGGCCGCCCGGTTCCGCCGGGTCAACGCCGAGGAGCCGTACCGGCTCAAGGCGCGCTGCGTGAAGGCGAAGCTGGCCAACACCCGGGAGCGGCTGCGCCAGGACACCCCGCACGTGCCGGGCCGGGACTACCGGGGCTCCGCCGAGCTGATCGCCGACCTGGATCTGCTGCGCGCCTCGCTGGCCCGCAACTCCGGGCAGCTCACCGCCGTCGGCCGGCTCGCCTCGGCCATCCGTACCGTCTCCGCGTTCGGCCTGCACCTGGCCACCATGGACGTCCGGGAGCACGCCGAGAAGCACCACGAGGTGCTCACCCAGCTCTACGGGGCCGTCGGCGAGGTCTCCGACTACCCGTCGCTGAGCCGGCCGGAGCGCACCAAGCTGCTCGCCGACGAGCTGACCGGCCGCCGGCCGCTGTCCACCCTGGACACCCCGTTGACCGAGAGCGCGCGCAAGACGTTCGACGTGTTCGGCACGATCCGCGAGGCGCAGGACCGGTTCGGCGGCGAGGTGATCGAGTCGTACATCGTCTCGATGACCCTCGGCGTGGACGACGTCCTGGCCGCGGTGGTGCTGGCCCGGGAGGCCGGCCTGGTCGACGTGCACAGCGGCCGGGCCCGGATCGGCTTCGTGCCGCTGCTGGAGACGCCGGCGGAGCTGAACTCCGGCGGCGAACTCCTCGACGAGCTGTTGTCGCTGCCGGCCTACCGTTCGCTGGTGGCGGCCCGGGGCGACGTGCAGGAGGTGATGCTGGGCTACTCCGACTCCAACAAGGAGGCCGGCATCACCACCAGCCAGTGGTCCATCCACCGGGCCCAGCGGGCGCTGCGGGACGTGGCCGCCCAGCACGGCGTGCACCTGCGGCTCTTCCACGGCCGGGGGGGCACGGTCGGGCGCGGCGGCGGCCCCACCCACGACGCCATCCTGGCCCAGCCGTACGGCACCCTGGACGGCGCGATCAAGGTGACCGAGCAGGGCGAGGTCATCTCCGACAAGTACACCCTGCCCGCGCTGGCCCGGGAGAACCTGGAGCTGACGGTGGCGGCGGTGCTCCAGGCGACGCTGCTGCACACCGCGCCCCGGCAGCCGGCCGAGATGCTGGAACGCTGGGACGCCACGATGGACGTGGTCTCCGAGTCTGCCTTCCGGTCGTACCGGGGGCTGGTGGAGGACCCGGACCTGCCGGCGTACTTCTGGGCGTCCACGCCGACCGAGCTGCTGGGCGCGCTGAACATCGGCTCCCGGCCGGCGAAGCGGCCGAACACCGGGGCCGGCCTGGGCGGGCTGCGGGCCATCCCCTGGGTGTTCGGTTGGACGCAGACCCGGCAGATCGTGCCCGGCTGGTTCGGGGTCGGCTCCGGGCTGGCGGCGGCCCGGGCGGCCGGGCTGGAGGACGTGCTGACCGAGATGAACCGTAACTGGCACTTCTTCCGCACGTTCCTGTCGAACGTCGAGATGATGCTCACCAAGACGGACCTCAGCATCGCCCGCCGGTACGTGGAGACGCTGGTCCCGAAGAAGCTGCACCCGATCTTCGACACCATCGAGCAGGAGTACGAGCTGACCAAGCAGGAGGTGCTGGCGGTCACCTCGTCGCCGGCCCTGCTGGAGAACTCGCCGGTGCTCCAGCGCACCCTCGCGGTGCGGGACACCTACCTGGAGCCGCTGCACCACCTCCAGGTGGCACTGCTGCGGCAGTACCGGGACTCCGGCGCCGCCGGACGCGCGGTGGCGACCGCGCCGGGCGGTCGCCGCGCCCCCAGCGACGGCACCGCCCTGGAACGGGCCCTGCTGACCACGGTCAACGGCATCGCCGCCGGGATGCGCAACACCGGCTGACCCACCGGTACGACGAAGGCCCCGGTCACCGCGGACCGGGGCCCGACCGGTGCCGGACCGACGGCAGCCGGCCGGCTCGGGGCCGGGCCGACGACGACGGGCCGATCACCGCAGGCGGGTGCTCACCAGTCCCCGCCGCCGAAGTCGCCCCCACCGAAGTCCCCGCCGCCGAAGTCCCCGCCAGCGAAGTCGCCGCCACCGCCGAAGTCGGCCGCCTGGTCGGTGCCGCCGACGTCGCCCTGGTCGCCGGCGAAGCCGGTGCCGTCGCCGAAGCCCTCCTGGTAGCCGGCCTCGTAGCCGTAGCCCGGGTCGGCGAAGGCCGGCGAGAAGAGCGCGTCGGCGATCAGCATGCCGCCGACCACCCCGACGCCCGCACCGAGAGCGGTCTTCCACCACGGGGTCGAGTACCAGCCCGACGGCACCGGCCGCCCCTGGTAGCGCCCACCGGGGTAGTAGTACGGGGTGTCCCGGCCCGGCTGCGGACCGGCCTTGAACGTCTGCCCCTGCACGGCCACCTGGCGTTCCCGGGTGATCTCGCCGGTGCCCTCCGCGGCGGCCAGCGGGGGCAGCTCCGGCCCCGGGTCCAGGCCGAGCGCCACCCGGGCCGCCCGGGCGTAGGCGAGCCCCTCCAGCGCGGTCTCCCGGGCCAGCCGGAACTGGTGCACCGAACGGGCCTGCTCAAGCTGGCTGCCGGCGGCGTTGTACCGCTCGCCGGCGTCGACCAGGGCCTGGCGGACGGCCGGCTCGTCCCCGTGCAGGTTCATCACCTGGCCGCCGAGGCGTTCGTACCAACGTTGGGCGTCGGCGCGGACGTCGGCGAGGCTGCGCGCCTCCCGGGCGGCCTTCTCCCGCCGCCACCAGACGAACCCGCCGGCCAGCAGGGCAAGCAGGATCGCCACGAGCAGAATTTCCATGCCGTCGAACGTACCCGTAGGCGTCGAGTCGTACTCGTTTGGCAAGCTCTGGTGATGGACTTCTCGACGCTGGCCGTGGTGGTCGTCTGCCTCGCGGCGGGCGGGGCGGTCGGCTGGTACGCCGCCCGGTCCCGGTCGGCCACCGAGATCGCCCGGCTGGACGCGACGCTACGCGCGACCCGGGAGGGCGAGGGCCGGCTGGAGCAGTCGATGCGGGCGCTGAGCTACGAGGCCACCGCCCAGTCCCAGGAGGCGGTCTCCCGGGCGGTGGCCCCGCTGCACGACACCCTGCGCCGCTACGAGACCCGGGTGGCCGAGCTGGAACGCGACCGGGTGGACGCCTACGCCGAGCTGCGCGAGCAGGTCCGCTCGATGAGCGCCGTCTCCGGCGAGCTGCGTACCGAGACCAAGCAGTTGGTGGCCGCGCTGCGCGCCCCGCAGGTACGCGGCCGGTGGGGCGAGCACCAGCTCCGCCGGATCGTCGAGGCGGCCGGCATGCTGGAGCACTGCGACTTCAACGAGCAGGTCAGCGCCGCCACCGACCACCAGGGCGTACGCCCCGACCTGGTGGTCCGGCTGCACGGCGGCCGGACGGTGGTGGTCGACGCCAAGGCACCCTTCGACGCCTACCTGACGGCGATGGAGGCGCGCGACGAGCGGGGCCGGGACACCCACCTCGACCGGCACGCCCGGCACCTGCGAGGGCACGTCGACGCGCTGGCCGCGAAGACCTACTGGGCGGCGTTCGACAGCAACCCCGAGTTCGTGGTGCTCTTCGTGCCGGCCGACCCGTTCCTGGACGTGGCGTTGCAGCGCGACCCGACGCTGCTGGAGCACGCGTTCGCCCGCGACGTGGTGCTGGCCACGCCGGCCACCCTGGTCGCCCTGCTGCGTACGGTGGCGTACTCGTGGCGGCAGGAGGCGCTGGCCCGCAACGCGGTGGCGGTGCACTCGCTGGCCCGCGAGCTGTACGGCCGGCTGTCCACACTGGGCGATCACGTCGGCAAGCTGGGCGCGTCGCTCGGCGGGGCGGTCACCGCGTACAACCGGGCGGTCGGCTCGCTGGAGGCGCGGGTGCTGGTGAGCGCCCGCAAGCTGGCCGAGCTGGGCGTCTCCGACCACGAGCTGGCGGTGCCGGCCCAGGTCGAGGTGGCACCCCGGCAGCCGCAGGCCCCGGAGCTGCAACCTTCCGACGAGAAGCCGTAGGGGCCGACGGCGCTCGACGAGCGGGGGCGGGGGCGACGGGCGACGGGATCTTGGTAGGAAACGGCCCTCCCAGGGGCCATTCCCTTCCAAGATCGCGAAGGCTCAGGGTGGCCGACTCTGTTGGGTCAGGAGCGGCGGGCCGACTCCACCACGAAGGGGATGCCCTGCTGGCAGGTGCTCACCAGGTCCGGCTGGGCACGGCCGGTGACACTGACCCTGGCCCCCACGGCGAGCACGTCCCGGGGGCCGCCGATCAGTTGGTGACCGTCGAGCAGCAGGCAACCCGGCTCGACCCCCGACTCCACGGTGCCGGTCAGCTCGGTGGCACCCGGCCCCGGTGGCAGCCGTGGGCCACCGGGCGGCGGCTTCGCACCACCGGGCGGCGGGATCGAACTGGCCGGCGGGGCTGGCGGGAGCGCGGTGGTCGGCGGGGCGGACGGGGTGCCCGACGCGGCCGGGGAGCTGGCCGGACCGGTCGCCGTGGGCGAGGGGCCGGCGGCACCGTCACCGCCCTGGCCGCCGCACCCGGTGAGCGCCGCGCAGGCGACCAACACGGCGAACGCCATCCGAGAAGTCTTCATACCCACTCGGACGCGCCGCCCCGCTGATCCGTTCCGATGAGTGGGATCGGTCCGATGAGTGGGACCGGGCAGCCGGACCACCGGCGGGTCGGCACCGGGCCGGGCCACCCGCACCCGGTCAGCCCCGGCCCGCGGCGGCCTTCATGTCGCGCTTGAGTTCCTGCGGCAGCGAGAAGGTCAGCCGCTCGTCGGCGGTGGTGATCTCCTCCACGTCGGCGAAGCCCCGCTCGGCCAGGTGGGCCAGCACCTCCTGGACCAACTCGTCCGGCACGCTGGCACCGGAGGTGACACCGACCGTGCCGGCACCGGCCAGCCAGGCGTCGTCGATCTCGTGGGCGAAGTCGACCAGGTGGCCGGCGCGGGCCCCGGCGTCCAGGGCCACCTCGACCAGGCGTACCGAGTTGGAGGAGTTGCGCGAGCCGACGACGATCACCACGTCGCAGTCGGGGGCGATCTCCTTGACCACGTGCTGCCGGTTGGAGGTGGCGTAGCAGATGTCGTCGCTGGGAGGGGACTGGAGCAGCGGCAGCCGGGACTTGAGCCGGGCCACCGTCGCCAGCGTCTCGTCGACCGACAGGGTGGTCTGGGAGAGCCAGACGACCTTGTTCGGGTCCCGCACGGTGATCTTGTCGGCGTCGTCGGGGCCGTCGACCAACTGGATGTGGGCGGGTGCCTCGCCGGCGGTGCCGACCACCTCCTCGTGCCCCTCGTGGCCGATCAGCAGGATGTCGTAGTCCTCGGCGGCGAACCGCCTGGCCTCCTGGTGCACCTTGGTCACCAGCGGGCAGGTCGCGTCGATCGCCTTGAGCGAACGGGCCTTCGCCTGCTCGTAGACCTCCGGGGCGACACCGTGCGCGGAGAAGATGACGGTGGCGCCCTCCGGCACCTCCTCGTTCTCCTCCACGAAGATCGCGCCCTGGCCCTCCAGGGTCTGCACCACGTGCTTGTTGTGCACGATCTGCTTGCGGACGTAGATCGGGGCGCCGTAGAGCTTGAGCGCCTCCTCGACGGTCTGCACCGCCCGGTCCACCCCCGCGCAGTAGCCACGGGGCTTGGCCAGGAGCACGCGCTTACCGGTCTTGGGGGTCACCTCAGCCTCGGTCACCCGCCCATCGTACGTGCCGGCCCCGCCGACGGCAGCGGCTGCGACCCGTACCACATCCGGGGTACGGGCCGGACCTGGTCCGGTCTTCGCCATCGGGCCGATGGTCACCGTCGGCGCGGCCCGGGCCACCGGTGTCCACCGCCGGGCCGGGCGAGCAGCACACGCTGTCGGGGCTGCCGCAGGTCGTCGGAGCCTGACCGTAGGGTGGGCGGGTGACCGACGCCCCGCGCAGCACCCCCGAGGAGCCCTGGCCGGTCCGGGTGGTCAGCCAGAAGGTCGGCGCCTGGATCGCCCGGCTGGGCTGGGTCTGGGTCGACGGGCAGGTGGCCCAGATCAGCCGCCGTCCGGGGGCGAGCACGGTCTTCCTCACCCTGCGCGACCCGTCGGCGGATCTCAGCCTCACCGTCACCACCAACCGGGACGTCCTCGACGCCGGCGCGCCGGAGCTGCGCGAGGGCGCCCGGGTGGTGCTGCACGCCAAGCCGGAGTTCTACGCCGCCCGGGGCACGCTGAGCCTGCGCGCCGACGAGATCCGCCAGGTCGGTCTGGGTGAGCTGCTGGCCCGGCTGGAGAAGCTCAAGAAGCTGCTCGCCGCCGAGGGGCTGTTCGACCGGTCCCGTAAGCGCCGCCCGCCGTTCCTGCCGCAGCGGATCGGGCTGATCACCGGTCGGGCCTCGGCCGCCGAACGGGACGTGCTGACCAACGCCCGGCGGCGCTGGCCGGCGGTGGAGTTCCGCACGGTCAACGTGGCGGTGCAGGGGCCGAGCGCGGTGCCGCAGATCGTCGACGCGCTGCGGGTGCTCGACGCCGACGAGAACATCGACGTGATCATCCTGGCCCGGGGCGGCGGCGGCATCGAGGACCTGCTCCCCTTCTCCGACGAGGCGCTGTGCCGGGCGGTCTTCGCCTGCCGTACGCCGGTGGTCAGCGCGATCGGCCACGAGACGGACACCCCGCTGGTCGACTACGTCGCCGACGTCCGCGCCTCCACCCCGACGGACGCGGCCAAGCGGGTCGTCCCCGACCTGACCGACGAGGTCCGGCTGATCGGCCAGGCCCGGTCCCGGTTGGAGCGGGCGGTCCGCAACCTGGTCGACCGGGAGGCGCACCGGCTGGCCCTGCTCCGGTCCCGCCCGGTGCTGGCCCGCCCGCAGGTGATGGTCGACCAGCGGTTCACCGAGGTGGCCGCGCTGCGGGACCGGGCCGCCCGCTGCCTGGAGCACCGGCTGGGCGCCGGCACCGACGACCTCCGGCACACCCTGGCCCGGCTGCGCGCCCTCTCCCCGGCCGCCACCCTGGACCGGGGCTACGCGATCGTGCAGCGGGCCGACGGGCACGTGGTGAGGGCGGCCGGCGAGGTGGCCAAGGGCGATCCGCTGCGGGTCCGCCTCGCCGAGGGCGAACTGGCCGCGACCGTCGACGGCTGACGACTCCGCACAAGGATGGCGACGATGACTGACGTGAAGAACGACCAGCGGCTCAGCTACGAGCAGGCCCGCGCCGAGCTGGCCCAGGTGGTCGAGAAGCTGGAGGCGGGCGGCACCTCGCTGGAGGAGTCGCTGGCGCTCTGGGAGCGCGGCGAGAAGCTGGCCGAGGTCTGCCAGCGCTGGCTGGACGGCGCACGGGCCCGGATCGACGCCGCCCGGCAGTCCGCCGACTCCTGACGCCCACCGGGCGGCTCCACCCGGCCCGGCAGGACACGGCCCGGCAGGACACGGCCCGGCAGGACGCGGCCCGGCAGGACGCGGCGGCGGGGCGGCCAGCGCGCCCCGCCGCCGGTCGGCGCTCAGTCGAACAGGTTGTAGAACTCCTGCGGCGCCTCGACCACCTGGGCGGCCGGGGGCTGCTGGGCGGCTGCGGCGTTGCCGTAGTCCGAATAGGTGATCTTGATGTCCTGGGCGGCGTTCTGGCCGGCGGCCGGGATCTGGACCACCAGCTCGCTGAGCCGACCCTGCGGGTCCAGCTTCGCGGTGAACGGCACCGACTTCGCCTCGGGGCCCAGCGCGGTGATCACGGTCGGGTCGACCGAGCCGGCCTCGGCGGCCTTCGACACGTCCAGGGTGCCGGCGTAGCTGCCCGCGCCGGTCTGCCGTACCTCGGTGATGCCCTGGGTCAGCACCGCGCTGCCGGCCGGGTCGACCTTGTCGAAGTCGAAGCCGAGCGCCTTGTTGCCCTTGATCCGGGTCTGGTCGAGGTGCTGGTACTTGCCCAGGTTGAGCTTCTGCACGCCGGGGATGCTGCCGGCCGACTTGCCGCCGAGGTCCAGCTTCACCCAGCTGTCCGGCTTGGCGTGGATCAGGTCCAGGTTCATCATCAGGTCCGAGGACGCGTCACCGATGGTCAGCTTCATCTCGGCGCTCTGGCTGGGCTCGTGCACCTGCCCCTCGGCGGCGGACCCGACGCCGGACATGGTGAACCGGAAGTTGCCGTTGCGGATCTCGTTGGTGGAGTTCAGCAGGGCCTGCTTGGCGGCGGAGTCGCCGGGCGAGGCGCCGCCCGGGGCGGCACTGCCGGTGACCGTCGGGGATGCGGAGACCCCTGCCTCGCCGCTCCCGGAGTTGTCGCACGCGGCCAGGCCGGGGGTGAGCAGCGTGGCGGCGAAGACCGCCGCGCTGAAACGTCGAATGGTCACGTCAGGCTCTCCAGTCGGGTCGTCCTGCCCCCGGCGGGTGCCGGGGGCGTGGCGCCGCGGGCGTGACGTCGGTCGCGCGGCGCGCGAGTCCCGTCCGGCCGCACCGGACGCGGGGTCGCGTCCCTTCTGTTCCCTGACGTCGCCTTGCGCAATCCCCCGACCGGCGAGCCGACGTACGGTGGGACGGCGGCCACCGCCCCACCGCTGCCGGATCAGTCCTTGAACATCTCGTAGACCTGGTCGGACGCCTCGACGACCTGCGCCGCCGGCGGCTGCTGCACGGCGACGGCGGTGCCGTAGTCGGCGTACACGACCTTCAACTGCTCGGCCTCGGTGTCCTTGCCGGCCGGCATCTCGACGGCGAACTCGGTGAGCCGGCCCTGCGGGTCGAGCTTCGCGGTGAACGGCACCGCGGTGGCCTTGTCGCCCAGACCCTTGATCATGTCTTCGTCGAGCAGGTCCGAGGCGCTGGCCTTGCTGACGTCCAGGGTGCCGGCGTACGTGCCCTCGCCGGTCTTCTTGACGTCGGTGACCGCCTTGGTCAACGCCTCGCTGCCGGCGGGGTCCACGTCGGCGAAGTCGAACTCCAGGTCCTTGGCGCCCTTGATCTTCGTCCGGTCCAGGTGCTGGTACTTGTCCTTCATCGCCTTGAAGCCGGGGATGCTGTCGGCCATCTCGCCGCCGAACTCCATCTTGACCCAGCTATCGGTGTCGATGTAGACGAGGTGCATCTTCATCGACAGGCCCTCCATGGCCCCGCCGGTGTCCATCTTGACCTCGGCGCTCTTGGAGGGCATGTGCACGGTGCCTCCGCCGTTGACCTCCCCGCCGGTGATGGTGAAGGTGAAGTTGCCCTTGCCGATCTCCTTGGTCGAGGCCAGCAGGGCCTCCTTCGGGTCGGCGGGGACAGCCGGGGCGGCGGCCTTGTCGGCGGCGCCGGAGTCGGCGGAGTCCGACTTGCAGGCGGCCAGGCCGGGGACGAAGAGGGCGGCGGCGAGGACGCCGACGCTCCACCGTCGAATGTTCACGTTGTTCTCTTTCCGGAAAAGCTGCCCGGACGCGGGAGGCGTACCGGGGAGTGGGCCGGGGCAGCCTAGCGAAGATCAACCGGCTCGGGGGCCCCCTTTCCGCCGGGGGCGCCGCTCCGCGACCCGGTCCGGGGCGGGCGTCCGACCGCCGTACCCCCGGGTCGGCGTGGCCGCCGGGGCGCCGGCTCGGTTCAGCGCAGCGAGCCGGCCAGCTCGCGCAGCTCGTTGTCCCGGGCGTCCCCCACGACGATCACCGTACGGCCCGGTTCGAGCAGCACCAGGGCCTGCTCGTTGCCCCGGCCGGTGTACCGCTGCCAGTTCGCCCCGCCCAGGTCGGCCGGCCCCTGCGGCTGCCCCTCGGCGGTCAACTCGGCGGGGAGCAGCCGCTCCGGCGGGACGCTGCTCTGCACCAGTTGCGCGCCCCGCCCCTCCGGAGTGAGGTATCCCACCCGCAGGTTCGCGCCGTCGGCCACGGTGCGGAAGCTGGCGCTGACCGTACGCCAGCCGGAACCGAGCCCGGCCGGCTCGCTGACCGGGAAGACGCTCGCCGCGCGGGCCTGCTCGTAGGCGGGGGCCGCGTCGACGGTGGTCGGCTGCTCGCCGCCGAGGAAGCCTCGGTAGAAGGCGAGCAGCAGGGCGATCGGGACCAGCAGCACCAGCAGCGAGAGCGCCATGTCCTTCGGTGACCGCTCGGAGCGGGACCGCCCCGGGCGACCGGAGCCGGTCGCCGGCCGGCCGGCCGGCGGGACGTCCGCCGGCTCGGCGGGTGCGGCTCCGGTCGCCGGGTCGGCGGGCCGGGCCGGGGTCACCGGCGGCTGGCCGTCCGGCGGGGTCGGGTCGGCGGGTACGCGGTCGGCAGGCTGTGCGGGTTCCACCGGCCCATTCTCGCAGCCGGACGAGGGGGAGATCCCGCCCACCATCGCCCCGCCCCGGCGCCGGACCTGTCATCGTGTGAGGATCAGCGACAAAGCCGGCAGTGGCGACCACAGCTTTCTGCCGGTCCACCCCGCAACGTCGCGAGGAGGAGCCGTCATGACGAACACCAGGACGCGGATCCCGCAGGATCTCGACCGCAACCTTGCCCTCGATCTGGTCCGGGTGACCGAGGCCGCCGCCATGGCCGCCGGCCGGTGGGTCGGCCGGGGCGACAAGGAGGGCGGCGACGGGGCAGCCGTCGACGCGATGCGCAAGCTGATCAACTCGATCCCGATGCGCGGGATCGTGGTGATCGGCGAGGGTGAGAAGGACAACGCGCCGATGCTCTTCAACGGCGAGGAGGTCGGCGACGGCACCGGCCCCGAGGTGGACGTCGCGGTGGACCCGGTCGACGGCACCACGCTGATGAGCAAGGGCATGCCCAACGCGCTCGCGGTGCTGGCGGTCTCCGAGCGCGGCGCGATGTTCGACCCGAGCGCGGTCTTCTACATGGAGAAGCTCGCCGTCGGCCCGACGTACGCCGACGTGGTGGACATCAACGCCGGGGCGGCCGAGAACATCCGGCGGATCGCCAAGGTCAAGGGCACCGACGTCTCCGAGGTGACGGTCTGCGTGCTGGACCGCGCCCGCCACGACGACCTGGTCGCCCAGATCCGGCGTACCGGGGCGGGGATCCGGTTCATCTCCGACGGCGACATCGCCGGCTCGATCGCCGCCGCCCGGGGCGAGTCCGACGTCGACGTGCTGATGGGCATCGGCGGCACCCCGGAGGGCATCATCTCCGCCTGCGCGCTCAAGTGCATGGGTGGCGCGATGCAGGCCAAGCTCTGGCCGCGCGACGACGAGGAGCGGGCGAAGGCGCTCGCCGCCGGGCACGACCTGGACCGGGTGCTCGGCACCGACGACCTGGTCACCGGGGACAACTGCTTCTTCGTGGCGACCGGGGTGACGTCGGGCGACCTGCTACGCGGGGTGCGCTACCGGGCCGGTGGGGCGTACACCCAGTCGATCGTGATGCGGTCCAAGAGCGGCACGATCCGGGTGATCGACTCGTACCACCGGCTGGAGAAGCTGGCCCTCTACTCGGCGGTGGACTTCGACGGCAGGCCGCTGGCGGAACAGGAGTGACCGCGACCGGGACGGCGTCCACCCCCACCCTCCCGGCGGCCCGGCGGATCATCGGCGTCGGTCTGGCGACCGCCGCGGGCCTCGGCGTGGCCGTGCAGTCCCGGATCAACGGCGAGTTGGGCGTACGGCTGGCCGACGGGATCGCCGCCGCGGTGGTCTCGTTCGGGCTGGGCCTGCTGGTGCTGCTGGTGCTGGTCCCCGCCCTCCCCGGTGGCCGGCGCGGGCTGGCCGACCTGCGCCGGGCGCTGCGCGACGGCTCGCTGCGGCCCTGGCAGTGCCTGGGCGGGGTGTGCGGGGCGTTCCTGGTCGCCACCCAGGGGCTCACCATCGGCACCCTCGGCGTGGCGGTGTTCACCGTGGCGGTGGTCGCCGGTCAGTCGGCGAGCAGCCTGGCCGTGGACCGGGCCGGGCTCGGCCCGACCGGCCGGCAGCCGGTCACCGCCGCCCGGCTGGCCGGCGCGGTGCTGACCGTGCTGGCCGTACTGCTGGCGGTGGCCGACCGGCTCGGCGACCCGGCTGCCCTGGCGCTGGCCCTGCTGCCGCTGCTGGCCGGGGTCGGCATCGCCTGGCAGCAGGCGGTCAACGGCCGGGTCCGGGCGGCGGCGGGCAGCGCGCTCACCGCCACCCTGGTCAACTTCACCGTCGGCACGGCGGCTCTGCTGGCCACCTTCGCCGTGGACGCGGCCGTCCGGGGCCGCCCGACCGGCGCCCTCCCGACCGAGCCGTGGCTCTACCTGGGCGGCCCGATCGGCATCGTGTTCATCGCGATCGCGGCGGCGATCGTCCGCTTCACCGGGGTGCTGCTGCTGGGGCTCGCCACCATCGCCGGCCAGGTGGTCGGGGCCGTCCTGCTGGACCTGGTGCTGCCGACCGAGGCGTCGCACCCGGGGGTGGCCACCCTGGCCGGCGCGGCGCTCACGCTGGTCGCGGTGCTGGTCGCGGCCCTCGGTCCGGCACCCCGGCGCGGGCGCTGACCCGGCGTTCCGCCCGGTCGGGGTCGGGGGTCAGCCGGCGTCGGAGGAGTGGCCGGGGAAGAGGTGGGCCGTCGGGTCGATGGCGACCGCGGCGTTGTTGACCGCGGTGGCCGCCTCGCCGAAGCCGGTGGCGATCAGCCGTACCTTGCCCGGGTACTCGGTGATGTCGCCGGCGGCGAAGACCCGGGGCAGGTTGGTCGCCATCGCGCTGTCGACCACGATGTGCCGGCGGTCCAGCCGCAGCCCCCACTCGGCGAGCGGGCCCAGGTCGGCGGTGAAACCGAGGGCGGCGACCACCGTGTCGACCGGCAGCGTCTCGGCCGCCCCACCGCGTACGGTGATCTCGGCGGCGGTCACCGTGTCGTCCCCGTGCAGCCGGGTCACCTCGGCGTTGACCACGACCCGCACCGGCAGCGACAGCACCCGGGCCACCGTCCCGGCGTGGGCCCGGAACTTCTCCCGGCGGTGCACCAGGGTCACCGAACGGGCCAGCGGGTGCAGGGTCGCCGCCCAGTCGAACGCGGAGTCGCCGCCGCCCACGATCAGCACGTCCCGGCCGGCCAGCCCGGCCGGCTCCGGCACGAAGTAGACGATCCCGGACCCGACGAAGCTCTCCGCCACCGGCAGCGGGCGGGGGGTGAAGCTGCCCAACCCGCCGGTGACCACCACCGCGCCGCAGCGCAACTGCTCGCCACCGGCCAGACCCAGCACCGGGCGGCCGTCGGGGTGGGCGAGCTTCTCGGCGCGGGTACCGAGCAGATACTCCGGGTGGTACGGCGCGGCCTGGGCGACCAGGTTGGCCACCAGGTCCCGGCCCTTGACCGCCGGGAAGCCGGCGACGTCGAGGATCAGCTTCTCCGGGTACATGGCGGTGATCTGCCCACCCGGCTCGGGCAGCGCGTCGACCACCGCCACCGACAGCCCCCGGAAACCGGCGTAGTACGCGGCGAAGAGGCCGACCGGGCCGGCTCCGATCACGGCGACATCGACCTCGCGCATGGGCGTACCGTCGCTTTCCGCTGGCGGATCAACGCGTGCTGATGCCGACGGTAGGCCCGCCGAGGGGCCCGGGCAAGCATGTCCCGCTCCGGCACGTGTCGGCGGGTCGCCGCCGCTCAGGGCATGGTCAGCGTCGACTCCGACCGGTACCGCCCGTACGGGTCGGCCGGACGGCGCCGGAACAGGATCGCGGCGACCACCCCGCCGAGCAGCCCGAACAGGTGCCCCTGCCAGGAGATCCGCTCGTCGGTGGGGAGGATGCCGAGCAGTTGCCAGCCGTAGAGCAGGCCCACCAGCAGCACCACCGCCAGGTTCCACCAGCTCCGTTCGACGATGCCCCGGGTGAGCAGCATGCCGAGGTAGCCGAAGATGACTCCGCTCGCCCCGACCACCACCGAGTTGGGTGCGCCGGTGAACCAGACGCCGAGCCCGCTGACCAGGATGATGACCAGGGTGGACCAGAGGAACCGGCGGACCCCCGCGGCCAGCACGAAGGTGCCGAGCAGGATCAGCGGGATGCTGTTGCTGTAGAGGTGGTCGAAGCCGTGGTGCAGGAACGGCGAGAAGAAGACCCCGTCCAGGCCCTGCACGCGGTGCGGGATGATCCCGGCCGCCAGGTCGAGGCCGAGGTCGAGGCCCTGGTCGAGGACCTCGATGAGGAAGAGGAACGGCACCACCGCGCACATGGCGACGAAGGCCCGGCCGAGCGACGCGTAGAACGCCTCGGTGCCGAACCGGGTGGGGTCGCCGCCCGTCGGGTGCAGGGTCACCCCACCATGGCTATCAGCATTCGCCGGGAACCGCCACCCTGAAGGGCGTCCGACCCGGGTACGACGAGGGCGGGGCGGATGGTCGCCCACCCGCCCCGCCGTCGTCTTCGGTCGTGACGATCAGTACCAGCCGCTGCTCTGGCTCTTCGCCCAGGCACCGCACGGGTTGTCGTACCGGCCCTCGATGTAGCCGAGGCCCCACTTGATCTGGGTCGCCGGGTTGGTCCGCCAGTCGTCGGCGACCGAGCCCATCTTGCTGCCCGGCACCGCCTGCGGGATCCCGTACGCCCCGGACGAGGAGTTGCTGGCCTTGGCGTTCCAGCCGCTCTCCTTGGTCCAGAGCTTGTCCAGGCAGGGCATCTGGTCGATCTTGAAGCCCTCCTGGAGCAGCAGCGCACAGCCGATCTTCCGGTTGCCGCCGTACTCGTTGCAGGAGGCCGGGATCGGGCCGGCGAACGGCTTGCTCGCCGCCGCCTCGGCCTCCTTCTCCGCCTCGCGGGCCTTCTTCCGCGACGCCGCCGCGGCCTCGGCCTCCTTAGCCCGCTCGGCGGCCTCCTTGGCCGCCGCGGCGGCCCGCAGCTTCGCCTGGTACTCCGCGGCGCGCTGCTTGGCGGACGCCCGCCGGTGATCGGCCTGCAACTCGCGCTGGTAGTCGTACTCGGCCTGGTCGACCTGGAGGCCGACCTGCGCGGTCAGGCCCTGTTGCTGGGTTTCCCGGTCTTCGCCCAGGTAGAAACCGCCGGCAACGCCCACGGAGAGCAGTGCGACAGCGGCCGTACGGGCGCCGAACCGGCTCCACAGCCGACTCACGAAGTGTCCCTTCGTCGGGGGCAAGGACGCGGCACGGGCCGGCCTCACCGGGCGCGGTCGTGCCACGAGCGCCCCGACCATGAGCCGGTCGCCACCGACGCACCGGCCGCGCGGATGCCCGTCCGGGGGTGGGACGAACGATCACCAACGATCTCGCCGGGGCGTGGGCGCTCGTTGGACACCATTGCGCACGGTGAGGCGCATGGGAAACCAACAGACCCTTTTGTGATCTGCGCCACAAAATGAATGCGGACGCAGAGGGGTGAAACGACCCCCAGAAGAGATCAGATCGGAATGTCCTCCAACAGATCCGTCACCATCGCCGCGATCGGGGACCGCTCGGAACGGTTCAGCGTGACGTGTGCGAAGAGCGGATGACCCTTCAGCGCCTCGATCACCGCCGTCACGCCGTCGTGCCGGCCCACCCGGAGGTTGTCCCGCTGCGCGACGTCGTGGGTGAGCACCACCCGCGAGCCCTGCCCGATCCGGGACAGCACGGTGAGCAGCACGCCCCGCTCCAGGGACTGCGCCTCGTCGACGATGACGAAGGCGTCGTGCAGGCTGCGGCCCCGGATGTGGGTCAGCGGGAGTACCTCCAGGATCCCCCGCGAGGTGACCTCCTCCAGCACGTTCTCGTGCACCACCGAGCCGAGCGTGTCGAAGACGGCCTGCGCCCAGGGCGACATCTTCTCCGACTCCGAGCCGGGCAGGTAGCCCAACTCCTGGCCGCCGACGGCGTACAGCGGGCGGAAGACGACCACCTTCTTGTGCCGGCGGCGCTCCATCACCGCCTCCAGCCCCGCGCAGAGCGCCAGGGCGGACTTCCCGGTGCCGGCCCGGCCACCCAGCGACACGATCCCGATCGACTCGTCCAGCAGCAGGTCCAGCGCGACCCGCTGCTCGGCCGACCGGCCGTGCACGCCGAACGCCTCCCGGTCGCCCCGGACCAGCCGGACCGTCTTGTCGGGCAGCACCCGGCCCAGGGCCGAGCCGCTCGCCGAGTGCAGCACCAGGCCGGTGTGGCAGGGCAGCCCGGCGGCGGCGTCCAGGTCGAGGGTGTCCCCGGCGTAGAGCCGACCGATCTCCTCCGCGCCGAGCTCCAGCTCGGCCATCCCGGTCCAGGTCGGGTCGCTGGCCTGCCCGTGCCGGTACTCGTCGGCACGCAGGCCGACGGAGGCGGCCTTGACCCGCAGCGGCATGTCCTTGCTGACCAGGGTCACCGCCCGCCCCTCGGCGGCGAGGTTCAACGCCACGGAGAGGATCCGGGCGTCGTTGGACTCGTTGCGGAAGCCCGGTGGGAGGACGCCGTCGTCCGAGTGGTTCAACTCCACCGTGAGCGTGCCACCGACCTCGTTGGCCGGCACCGGCTGGTCCAGCCGTCCGTGCCGGACCCGGAGCTCGTCCAGCATGCGCAGGGACTGGCGGGCGAACCAGCCCAACTCCGGGTGGTGTCGCTTGCCCTCCAACTCCGAGATGACCACCAGCGGCAGGACCACCTCGTGCTCGGCGAAGCGGTGAAAGGCCGCCGGGTCGGAGAGCAGCACCGACGTGTCCAGGACGAACACCTGGCCGGCTGGTCGGGGCTCCTCGGGTCCGGACCCGGCGACGGCCGTCGTACGGCGGCTCCGGGTGGCTCGGCGGTTCGTGGCAGTCGCGTCCGGGGTCTGGTCGACACCGGCGGGCGTACGGCGAGTCGTCACAGGCCTGCTCCGACGGACGGGCATCCGCCATCCGCGTTCCGCCTCCTCCGGTGCCCGGGGACACGGGGTCGGATGCGGAACCCCGTGCGCGAGGTCGCAGATCCGGGCGGGCCGGCTGGCCCGGGAGAACCCCGTGCCATGCCTAGACGCTAGCCGCGCCGGGGCCCCTCGGCTAGGGGGCAGACGGCGATCTCCCCCGGGCGGGGCAGCCGGCGGTCGGTGCGGCGGACCGGCCGGGATGCATGCCCCCTGCGCGCATCCCGGCCGGTGGGACCCGCGTCACCGGTCTGACGCGATCCCGCCGGTGCGCGTCCGCCGCGGACGACGCACCGGGTCGGTGCCGGCTCCGGGCTGGTTCAACCCGGCCGCCGGACGAGGGTGCCGGTCGGATGCCGACCGGCTTCCGGGGCGTCCGGGGCGGTGAACGAGGAGCCGGTGTAGGTGGTGCCCTGGCGGACCGCCGGGGGGTGCGGCGGCCCGGTGCCGGACGGCCCGGTCACCGGCGACGTCGGGGCGACCACCACCCCGGCGCCGGGCGGGGTGCCGCCGACCGGCACGGCGAGTGCCGAGGCGAGCACCGCCTGGGCGTCGCGGCGGCGCCGGTTCCAGGCGCCCCGGTCGCCGTCGAAGTAGCCCTGCCGGTACCCGAATCGGTAACCGATCCGGTAGCTGAGCTGGCCGTGCAGCCGGCCCGCCGCGTAGCTGGTCGCGCCGAGGACGAGGACGAGGACGACCAGGAGGAAGGGACTCATCCGGCGGCTCCGGCGCGCCGCCCCGGCCGGGTCACCGCTCCTCCGGCTCGGCCGGGCTCGGGTCGGCCACGAGCAGCCGTTCCAGGTCGTCGGTGCTGACCTCTTCGACCAGTTCGACGCTGATCCGGCAGCCGTCCAGCACCACCTCGGCCATCGAGGACCGCCGGATCTCGCCGCCGGCGTCGTAGACCCGGACGCTCATCTCCGGGCAGCCGAGATGGGTACGCCAGGCGTTCCACTCGTCCCGGTCGCCGACGCTCAGTGACAGGTAGCGGCAACCCCGGGCGAGGTAGAGCCGCCAGGGCGCGCTCAGTCCCGCGGCAACCCCCTCCGCGATCAGGCCGAATGCCTGGGCGCGGGTCGCGAGTTCGGTCACCACACCCCCCTCGCGCCGGGGACGTGACGCATGTGAGCACTGATCGTCTCATGCACGTGACACACCGTAGATTGTCCCATGAACGTGACAGTATCAGCTTTTCGTCCGGTTACCCGCGTACCCAAGTCGGACTATTATGCCCAGGTGAAACCCCTCATCCGGCCCCCGGGAGCCCGCCACCGGCGGCACGGTGAGATTGTCTCGCATACGTGACAAACGCGCGCCCGGGCAGCCCGCACGGGCGCTGCGGTCGTACCGTCACGGGGTGACCGAGACCGCCCCCGCACGGAAGATCGCATTTGCCACCTTCGTTCGCCGGGCGCTCGACGACGCCCGGGCGATGCGGGCCTGGACCGGCAGCGAGGTCTCCCGCCGCACCGGCGTCTCCCGCCAGACGATCAACCGGTGGATCCGGGGCGACTGGGCCAGCGACCCGGAGGTCGAACGGGTGGCGGCCTTCTGCGAGGGGCTGGGGCTCAACCCCTCCACCGCCTTCGCCGCGCTCGGCTGGGACCGTACGGCGACCCCCCGGGGCGGCGCGAGCACGCCGCCGATGGACCCCGACGTGGAGGCGCTGCTGCGCCGACTGGTCGACCCGGCCGTCTCGGACGCGGAGAAGTTCCACATCCGGGAAACCATTCGATACCTCGCATATCGCCCCACTCTCCCGGTCGATGTCCGAAATGGTGAAGAACAGGCCGGGTAGTTCCTCAGATGGCGAAAGAACGGCCGACGGGACCGGATCGTTTCGCTCCGGGGCCGGAACGGGCAGGCTAGCGTCCGTATTCGTACTGCTTGGGCTCGTCGTCGGCGGGGGGACGGGACAAGGCCGAACTCAGCCCTGCGGGACAGAAGGAGGGTCTGTCCATGACCCTGAAATGGTGGGCAGTCGTGGTCGCGGCGGTGTCCCTGACAGCGTGCGTGACCGCCAACCTGGTGATCGGCGTGGCCGACGGCGAACAGATTCCCCTGGTCGTCAACGTCTTCGCGCTCACCGCCACCGGCACCGCCGTCGTCCTGGCGGTGGTCGCCGAACTGCACGACCGGCTCAACGACCGGGTCAGCGCGCTCACCGACTTCCTGGTGGCGCGGCTCAACGAGATCGAGGCGAACACCGGCGACCGGAACACCGGATTCGTCGAGGGTTACCTGCTCAGCCACGGCCAGGAGGCAGCCGTGGTGCCGTTCGGACGGCGCGGGAGGGGAGCCGCCGAACGCTGAGCACGCCGCGTGGACGGCGTACCCCGGTGGTGTCAAGGTGTCATCCCGCAGCCACGAATAGGCCGCCAACCCCGGGGTACGCTTTCGCGCGTGCCGCCGTTGAATCTGGGCAACCAGCAGCCGAAGACCCCGTTGGACGCGGAGCACGCCTGGCGTGCCACCGCCGAGCGGGCCGCCGACACCGTGCTCTTCTTCGACTTCGACGGCACCCTCGCGCCGGTCGACGACGATCCCACCGCGGTGCGTCCCGCGCCGAAGGTGCTCACCGCGCTGGAGGCCCTCGCCCCGGTCGTGCAGCGGGTGGCGATCGTCTCCGCCCGGCCGGTCGACTTCCTCCGCGACCACCTCGGTGGGCTCGCCGGGGTCGATCTCTACGGCCTGTACGGGCTGGAGCACAGCCACTCCGGCGGCGAGACGGTGACCGAGCCCGCCGCCCTGCCCTGGGTGCCCACCATGGCCGAGCTGGCCGACCTGGCCCGGGCCGAACTGCCCGCCGGGACGCTGGTGGAGTTCAAGCGGCTGAGCGTCGCGCTGCACTGGCGTACCGCCCCGCAGCTCGGCGGCACGGTCGAGCGGTGGGGCCGGGCCCAGGCCGAGCGGCTGGGGCTCAAGGTGCAGGCCGGCCGGATGGTGCTGGAGCTCAAGCCGCCGGTCGACCGGGACAAGGGCCTGGTCATCGGCGAGGTGGTCCGGCACGTCGGCGGGGCCTGGTACTTCGGTGACGACGTCTCCGACATCAAGGCTTTCGCGGCGCTGCGCGCCCGGGCCGCCGACGACCCCGGATTCCTCGGCGTCTGTGTGGCGGTCGCCAACCCGGAGACCGGTCACGAGGTCGCCGAGGCCGCCGACCTCACCATCGACTCCCCCGCCGCCCTCGGCGACTTCCTCACCCGAGCCGTCCACCACCTGACCTGACCCGGCCGCACGCCGACCCTGCGGCTCCGCGCCCCGGCCGCAGGGTGCGAAGCAGACCCGGCAGGGGCCAGCGGTGCAGGGGCCAGTCGGGTTCAGGCGCCGTAGCGGCGTTGCCGGGTGGCGTACGAGCGGAGGGCGCGGAGGAAGTCGACGCGGCGGAAGTCGGGCCAGTTGAGTTCGCAGAAGTAGAACTCCGAGTGGGCCGACTGCCAGAGCATGAAGCCGGAGAGTCGCTGCTCACCGCTGGTCCGGATGATCAGATCCGGGTCGGGCAGGCCCTTGGTGTACAGGTGCTCGGAGATGTGGTCGACGTCCAGCGAGCCGGCCAACTCCTCGATGGTGCCGCCCTTGGCCGCGTGCTCCTGCAACAGGGACCGCACCGCGTCGGCGATCTCGCGCCGCCCGCCGTACCCGACCGCGATGTTGACCTGCGCGCCGCCGGTGCGCTCCCGGGTGCGCTCCTCGGCGGCCTTGAGCGCCTGGGCGTGCTGGGCCGGCAGCACGTCGAGCGCGCCGACCATCCGCAGCCGCCAGGGGTTGCCCTCCTCGGCCAGCTCGGTGCTCAGGTCCTCGATGATCTGGAGCAGCGGATCCAACTCCTCGGCGGGCCGGGAGAGATTGTCGGTGGAGAGCAGCCAGAGCGTGACGTGGCCCACACCGGCGGCGTCGCACCAGCGCAGCAGCTCCTTGATCCGCTCGGCGCCCATCCGGTGCCCGTCGTTCGGGTCGACGAAGCCCATCTCCCGCGCCCACCTGCGGTTGCCGTCGCACATCACGCCGACGTGCCGGGGCACCGGCCGACCCGCGAGCCTGGCCGTCAGCCGGCGCTCGTAGACGGAGTAGAGGAGTTTCCGCAGAGTCATCACCTTGCAGGGTAGCGACCCGCGCCGGAGATCAGTGCCTCGGTGCGGCATCCGGGGTCGAGAGACCGATGCCGATCATCGCCAGGGTCCGGGCGTCCAACCGGCCGTCGCCGAGCCCCAGCTCCACCACGGTCCGGTAGACCCGGTCGTCCCGGCCGGCGACCCGGACCACCGCGTCGACCATCCGCCGGTACCGGCCCAGCCAGGCGGCGGTCGAGCTGTGCCGCAGGTGGGTGCCGAGCCGGTGCCGCAGCGCGGCGGCGTACCGGGCGGCGGCCCGGTCCGGCGTCGTCGCGGCGGCCGTACCGGCCAGCGCCCCGGAGAGCAGCGCGTAGAAGATCCCCTCCCCGGTGAACGGATTGATCAGGGAGAGCGCGTCGCCGGCCAGCACCGTCCGCCCCCGGCCGGGTGCCGGCCGCCGGGTCGACAGCGGCAGGTGGTGGGCACGCAGCCCGGTCACCGCCGCCGGATCGGTCCCCGGCAGCAGCGCGGCGAGCCGGTCGAGCAGGTGCACCCGGGTGAGCGGCTCGCCGCGCAGCACCTCCCCGTACCCGACGTTCGCCCGGCCGTCACCGATCGGGAAGGACCAGGCGTACGCGGGCCAGCGCGCCGCCGAGGTGACGATGAGCTGCTCGGGCGGGCCGGGCCGGGCCGGGGCGTAGCCACGGATGGCGAGCGCCAGGTGGCGGTCCGGGTTCGGCGGGTGGCCGAGCAGGCGGCGTACCACCGATCCGGCACCGTCCGCGCCGACGACCGCACGGGCGGACAACTCGCCGTCCAGCACCACCCGGTCGGCGCGGACCTCGATCCGGCGGACCGCGTGCCGGCGCAGCTCCGCCCCGGCCCCGACCGCCGCCGCGACCAGCCGGGCGTCGAACACCTGGCGGGGCACCGTGTACGCGGGCCGGGGCAGCGCCCGGGCCACCGCCCCTCCGCCCGGGCCGACCAGGCGCAGCGCGGGCAGCGGCGGATAGCCGGCGACGGCGTCGGTGACGCCCAACCCGGCGAGGACGTCGAGCGCGTGCGCGGCGATGCCGTCCCCGCACGCCTTGTCCCGGGGGAAGTCGGCCCGGTCCAGCAGCAGCACCCCGGCCCCGGCCCGCCGGGCGGCCAGCGCGGCGGCCGACCCGGCCGGACCCGCGCCCACCACGATCACGTCGAACTCCTCCGCCACCAGCACTCCCCGATCCGCCGCCACCCCCACCCACCCCATCCTCCCGCACCCCACCCTCTCCCCACCCCCGCCGCGCTCCGCGCTCCCCACCCCGCCGCGCTCCGCGCTCCCCGCTGGTGATCAAGAGGTTTGCGTCCAGCACACCCCTCCAGGTGACCGAAACCTCTTGATCACCGCCGTTAGTCAGGGGGTGGGGGTGGGGGGTGGGGTGCGGTGGAGGCCGTATAGGGCAAGGGTGGCGGCGGCGAGCAGTGGGCCGCCGTCGCGGACCAGCCCGTCCACGCCGAGCAGCCACCAGCAGAGCGGCAGGTTGACGGCGAGCACGCCGAGGGTGATCGCCACCAGCAGCCGGCGGGCCCAGGACCGGCCGCGCAGCAGGAAGGCGGTGCAGAAGAGCGCGAGGTAGCTGACCGCGATGCCGGCGAGGAACCAGAGCAGCACCGCCGGTACGGCGGCCAGCCGCCCGTCGAGCACGGCGCCCCCGGCGACCAGCGCGGGCACCAGCGTCAGTGGGCTGTACGTGAAGGCGGCGACCCGGCTGGTGAGCAGCCAGCCGGTGACCAGGGGCCGCCTGGGGGCGACCTCCCGCCAGGAGATCGTGCCGCCCTCGACCACCAGCCCCTTCCGGTGCCGGACCAGGTGCCCGGCGACCGCGTCGGAGCGGTAGAGCAGCACCACGATCCCGACGCAGAGCGCGGTGAGCACGGCGAAGCCGAGCAGTCCGGGCAGGGGCGGGACGCCCTGTCGGGGCACCACCAGCCGACCCACCGCGAAGACGGTGGTCACGGCGAGGATCAGCCCGAACGGCTTCGCCCCGGTCCGACCCCGGTTGACCTGCCCGATCAGCACCAGGAAGCCGAGCGAGCGCAGCATCGCCCAGCCGGTGCGTACCGCCAGCCCGAACTCCTGCTCCGGGGCGTACCACCAGTTGAGCAGCTCGACCGCGACGGTGGCCGCCGCGGTCAGCGCGAGCAGCGTGGTGAGTGCCCGGACGGCGGACGGCCGCCGGACCTCGGGGGTCACGGCGGCCGGCCTCATGGGATCCGTTGTTGCCCGGTACGGGCGCGACTCACACCTACCGCTGCGGCTGCGCGGCGTCGAGCCGGGCCCGCAGCGCGTCCAGCTCGGCCCAGAGGACGCCGGGGAGCTTGTCGCCGAACTTCTCGAACCACTCGGTGACCAGCGGCAGCTCGTTGCGCCACTCCTCCGGGTCGACCTTCAGGGCGATCCGGACGTCCTCCGGGGTCATGTCCAGACCCTCGACGTCCAGCGCGTCCTGGGTCGGGACCATGCCGATCGGGGTCTCGACGGCCGCGCCGGTGCCCTCGATCCGCTCGACGACCCACTTGAGCACCCGCGAGTTCTCGCCGAAGCCGGGCCAGAGGAAGTTGCCCTCGGCGTCCTTGCGGAACCAGTTCACGTAGTAGATCTTGGGCAGCTTGGCGGCGTCGCCGTCGACGCCCTTGCCCATCTCGATCCAGTGGTTGAAGTAGTCGCCCGCGTGGTAGCCGATGAAGGGCAGCATCGCCATCGGGTCCCGGCGCACCACGCCGACCGCGCCGGAGGCGGCGGCGGTGGTCTCCGAGGAGAGCGTGGCGCCCATGTAGACGCCGTGCACCCAGTCCCGGGCCTCGGTGACCAGCGGGATGGTGTCCCGGCGGCGACCACCGAAGAGGATCGCGTCGATCGGCACGCCGTTCGGGTCGTAGTACTCCTCGGCGAGGATCGGGCACTGGGTGATCGGGGTGCAGAACCGGCTGTTCGCGTGGGAGGAGAGGCTGTCGCTCTCCGGCGTCCAGTCGTTGCCCTTCCAGTCGATCAGGTGCGCCGGCGGCTCGCCCATGCCCTCCCACCAGATGTCACCGTCGTCGGTGAGACCCACGTTGGTGAAGACGGAGTTGCCACGGTCCAGCGTCCGCATCGCGTTGGCGTTGGTCTTCCAGTCGGTGCCCGGCGCGACCCCGAAGAGGCCGTACTCCGGGTTGACCGCGTAGAGGCGGCCGTCGGAGCCGAACCGCATCCAGGCGATGTCGTCGCCGATGGTCTCGACCTTCCAGCCCGGGATGGTCGGCTCCACCATGGCCAGGTTGGTCTTGCCGCAGGCGGACGGGAAGGCGCCCGCGACGTGGTAGACCCGGCCCTCCGGCGAGGTGATCTTCAGGATCAGCATGTGCTCGGCGAGCCAGCCCTCGTCGCGCCCCATCACGCTGGCGATCCGCAGCGAGTAGCACTTCTTGCCGAGCAGCGAGTTGCCGCCGTAGCCGGAGCCGTAGGACCAGATCTCCCGGGTCTCCGGGAAGTGCGAGATGTACTTCGTCTCGTTGGCCGGCCACGCGACGTCCTGCTGGCCGGGGGCGAGCGGGGCGCCGACCGAGTGCAGCGCGTGCACGAAGTCGGCGTCGTCGCCCATCGCCGCCAGGATGGTGGCGCCCATCCGGGTCATGATCCGCATCGAGGCGACCACGTACGGGCTGTCGGTGATCTCGACACCGAACATCGGGCTCTCGGCCTCGACCGGGCCCATCACGAAGGGGATGACGTACATCGTCCGGCCCCGCATCGCGCCACGGTAGAGATCGGTCATCGTCCGCTTCATCTCGGACGGCGCCATCCAGTTGTTGGTGGGGCCGGCGTCCGCCTCGTCCACCGAACAGATGAAGGTGCGCTCCTCGACCCGGGCGACGTCGGTGGGGTCGGTGCGGGCGTAGAACGAGTTCGGCTTCTTCTCCGGGTTGAGGCGGATCAGGGTGCCGCTCTCGACCAGTTCGTCGGTGAGGCGGCGCCACTCCTCATCGGAACCATCCACCCAGACCACCCGGTCGGGGGTGGTCAGTTCCGCGACTTCTCGGACCCAGGCGAGCAGCTTGGGGTGGGTCGTCGGGGCCTGATCGATACCCCGCACAGTAGCCGGAGCAACCATGACTCATCTCCTTGTGGTCGACGCTGACCGATGTATGGGATGCACGAGTCTCGGCGGACGCCTGCCGCGTCGCCTTCGTGGAAACCTGGGATTGCGCTCAGCGTAAACCGGGCGGACCCGCGAGTCAGTGGGACTGGTTGTGAACAACTGCACAAGGTGCGGCCCGGCTGCGGCATCACGAGCTGATACCCGCTTTCACGCGCAGTTTCACGCAAATCCTTCGACGAACTGTCGTCGGCCACGAGAACGGGCGACGACGAACGGAGGAACCGGACGTCGGGTGTCGGCCACGACGATTCCGTGAAGCGGTCCGCCATTCGCCCACAAAGAGTTACGCTGCACTCACCGACGGCGGGGCGACGGCAGGCCCGGCCCGGTCGCCGGTACCCCCTCGGGGCGGCTCGTCGTTGGTCCCCGTCCGAGGGGCCGGCAACCGGTACGCTCGCGGGGTGGCCGCGACGATGACCGGGGACCAGTCAGGTAACCCGCCGACCCGCCCGGGTCTGGTCCGCTCGCTGCTGGACCGTTTCGGTCACCTCATCCGCGAGTTGAGCAAGTTCGCCACCGTGGGCGGGATCGCCTTCCTCATCGACTTCGCGCTCTTCAACTACCTGACCCTGGCGCGCGGCGTGGAGCCGGTGACGGCCCGGGCCGTCTCCACGGTGATCGCGGCGACCGTCGCGTTCCTGGGCAACCGGTTCTGGACGTGGCGGCACCGGGTGCGCTCCAACCCGGCCCGGGAGTACGCGCTGTTCTTCTTCTTCAACACCGTCGGCCTGGGTATCGCGGTGGGCTGCCTGGCGGCCAGCCGCTACGGGCTGGGTAGTGTCTGGCCGGCCGTCTTCCGGACCCCGCTGGCCGACAACGTCGCCAGCTACGTGGTCGGCACCGGCCTCGGGACGCTGTTCCGCTTCTGGTCGTACCGACGGTTCGTCTTCGTGGAAGCGGGAAATCCCCGTGCTCCGGAGGCGACCCGTGACCGGTCGCCCGGGGCGTGACCTCCCGCCCACCCGTCCAGCCGGACCCTGCCGGCCCCGTCCTCTGCCCTAAGGTGTTGCGCATGCGTCTTGTCCGTCTGCTGCCCGAGCGCTGGCAGAAGTTCATCCGCGAGGCGCTCAAATTCGGCATCGTCGGGGGCCTCAACACCGTCATCAATTACGCGGTGTTCAACCTTCTGGCACTCACGGTATTTGTCGACGGTCAGCTCAAGGCGACGGTCATCGCCACCATCGTGGCAACGATCACGTCGTATCTGATGAATCGACACTGGACGTACCGGGATCGACCGAAATCGGCACTCAGGCGCGAATACGCCCTGTTCTTCCTGTTCAACGGCGCCGGCCTGGTGATCGAGCTGGGCGTCCTGGCCGCCGCCAAGTACGGCCTGGGCGTCAACAGCCTGCTCGCCCTCAACGTGGCGAAGACCGGCGGCGTCCTGCTGGCCACCCTGTTCCGGTTCTGGTCCTACCGGACGTTCGTCTTCCAGCCGGTCCCGCAGCACGCCGAGGAGTCCTGGCACTCGATCAACCGGGACGAGTGGGACACCATGGCCGAGCTGGACCCGGTGGCCGAGCTGGCCGAGTCGGTCAGCGAGCTGGAGGAGGCCCAGGCCCAGCCGGAGCAGCGCCCGGCCGCGACCCCGGCCGCCGAGCCGGTCTTCAAGCAGCCGCAGGGCCGCAGCGCCGCCCTGGGCACCACCGGGCTGGGCCGGGCGGTCACCGGGGACCTGGACACGGATCTGGCCGCCGAACTGCACGCCGGCACCCACCGGGGCCCGCGCCCCTGACCCGCCCCGACGCCCGCCGCCCACGGCCACCGGCCGGTGCGCGGGCCGGTGGTCGCGGGCGGCGGGGTCGATGCTGACGGGGTCAGGTGGTGGGGTCGCGGAGAGGCTTGCCGTCACGCATGTCGGCCAGGATCTCGCGCATCTCACCGTCGCCCAGGCTGTGCTTGTCGTGCTGCGCCTCGACCAACTCGTAGAGGGTGGTCTGCACCTTGTCGACCCGGGGGACGTCGGCGAGCACCGACTGGCCACGTTCACCGGCCGACTCGATGGTGAGCGTGCCGCAGCCGAGCAGCCGCTCGATGAAGCGCTGGCTCATCGAGTGGTCGTTGATCCGGGCCAGCGGGAGGTCCCGACGGTGCCGGGAGAAGACACCCTCCTGGAGCAGCACCCGCTCGTTGGTGAACAGGTAGTGGGTGGTGCGCCAGATCAGGAACGGCCACAGCCCCAGCCAGAACGCCAGGACCAGGACGAGTGCGGCGATGACGTACAGCGCGATCGTGCCGCCGTCGCCGTCGGGCAGCAGGAGCCAGCCCGCCACCACCGCCGCGACGCCGAGGACCAGCACCAGGATCGGCCGCAGCAGCGCCTTCCAGTGCGGGTGCAGGTGCAGGACGACGTGCTCGTCCTCGGTGAGCACGTCTTCGGGGAACGCCACGGGAACCTCCTAGCCGACAATCGGACGCGCTGACCGTAACCGGTCGGCGCGACCCACCGAATCAGCCGCGCGGCCGGCCGTGCACCCCACGCACGAACCGACCCTGCCCGCTCCCGGGCGGGAGCAGGTCAACGGAGGTGGAGGATGTCGCCGGCCGGCAGGTGCTGCGGTCCGGTGGCGGTGTCCACCACCAGGTGGCCGTCGGCGTCCACGCCGGTCGCCAGGCCGGTCAGCTCGGCACCCCCCGGCAGCAGCACCCGAACCTGCCGGCCCACCGTGGCGCACGAGGCCAGGTACGCCTCGCGCAGGCCGGACACGTCGGCGTCGCCACCCGCGAGACGCCACCGGTCGTACCAGTCGGCGAGGGCGCGGAGCAGGGCCCGCAGCAGCGGATCCCGGTCGGTGGCCGCCGCACCGGCCAGTTGCAGCGAGGTGGCCGGCAGGCCGGTCGGGTTCGCCGGCAGTTCGTCGGCGCGGAGCGTCACGTTGAGCCCGATGCCGAGCACGACCGCGGGCGGCTGCCCCGGGGCGGCGGCGGGCACCGCCTCGGCCAGGATGCCGGCGCACTTGGCGTCGCCGACCAGCAGGTCGTTCGGCCACTTCAGGCCGGCGTCCAGCTCCGCCAGCCCGGTGACCGCCTCGACCAGCGCGACACCGGCGAGCAGCGGCAGCCAGCCGTACCTGGTCGGTGGGGCCGGCGGCCAGTCGCGCTCGGCGACGGCCTCACCGGGCCGCAGCAGGACGCTGGCCGCGATGCCGGCCCGGGGCGGCGACTGCCAGACCCGGCCCCGCCGGCCCCGGCCGACGGTCTGCCGCTCGGCGACGACCACCAGCCCCTCCGGCTCGCCGGCCTGGGCGGCGGCGACCGCGTCCGCGTTGGTCGAGCCGGTCTCGACCCGCAGGTCCAGCCGGCGCCACGGGCCCAGCGGCGCGGTCAACGCGCGGGACAACCGCGCCGCCGACAGCGGCGGACGGTCCAGATCGGTGTACGGCGAGCCCGGCATCCCGCCAGCCTACGGTCCGGGCCAGCACCGGCAGGTCGGTGGCCGGGACGACGGAGCGTACTGAGGTGTACTGCACAGCGGCACGGAGCTGAACCATCGTTATATTCCCTGGGTGACTACCGAGACCGGGATCAACATCCACAGCACTGCGGGCAAGCTGGCGGACCTGGAGCGACGGGTCGACGAGGCGGTGCACGCCGGTTCGGCGCGCGCCGTGGAGAAGCAGCACGCGAGGGGCAAGAAGACCGCCCGGGAGCGGATCGAGCTGCTGCTCGACGACGACTCCTTCGTCGAGCTGGACGGGCTGGCCCGGCACCGGTCCACCAACTTCGGCCTGGACCGGACCCGCCCCTACGGCGACGGGGTGATCACCGGCTACGGCACCGTCGACGGCCGGCAGGTCTGCGTCTTCGCCCAGGACTTCACGGTCTTCGGCGGCTCCCTCGGTGAGGTCTTCGGCGAGAAGATCGTCAAGCTGATGGACCTGGCCATGAAGATCGGCTGCCCGGTGGTCGGCATCAACGACTCCGGCGGCGCCCGGATCCAGGAGGGCGTCACCTCGCTCGGCCTCTACGGCGAGATCTTCTTCCGCAACGTCCGGGCCAGCGGGGTCATCCCGCAGATCTCCCTGATCATGGGCCCGTGCGCGGGCGGCGCGGTCTACTCCCCGGCGGTCACCGACTTCACCGTGATGGTCGACCAGACCTCGCACATGTTCATCACCGGCCCGGACGTCATCAAGACGGTCACCGGCGAGGACGTGGCGATGGAGGAGCTGGGCGGCGCACGCACCCACAACACGCGCAGCGGCAACGCGCACTACCTGGCCGCCGACGAGGACGACGCGATCGACTACGTCAAGGCGCTGCTGTCGTACCTGCCGTCGAACAACCTCGACGAGCCGGTGGTCCTCGACGCCCCGGCCGACCTCGCCGTCTCCGACTCCGACCGGGAGCTGGACACCCTGATCCCCGACTCGGCCAACCAGCCGTACGACATGCACCGGGTGATCGAGCACGTCCTCGACGACGGCGAGTTCCTGGAGGTCCAGCCGCTCTACGCGCAGAACCTGGTGGTCGGCTACGGCCGGATCGAGGGCCGCCCGGTGGGCGTGGTCGCCAACCAGCCGATGCACTTCGCCGGCACCCTGGACATCGCCGCGTCGGAGAAGGCGGCCCGCTTCGTGCGGACCTGCGACGCGTTCAACATCCCGCTGCTGACCTTCGTGGACGTCCCCGGCTTCCTGCCCGGCACCGGCCAGGAGTGGGACGGCATCATCCGGCGCGGCGCGAAGCTCATCTACGCGTACGCCGAGGCCACCGTCCCGAAGGTCACCGTGATCACCCGCAAGGCGTACGGCGGCGCGTACGACGTGATGGGCTCCAAGCACCTCGGCGCGGACCTGAACTTCGCCTGGCCGACCGCGCAGATCGCGGTGATGGGCGCGCAGGGCGCGGTGAACATCCTCTACCGGCAGGAGCTGGCGAACGCCGAGGACCCGGCCGCCGTCCGGGCCGAGAAGATCGCCGAGTACGAGGACACCCTGGCCAACCCGTACGTCGCCGCCGAACGCGGGTACGTCGACTCGGTGATCCCGCCACACGAGACCCGGACCCAGCTCGTCCGGGCGCTGCGGGTGCTACGTACCAAGCGGGAGACCCTGCCGCCGAAGAAGCACGGCAACATCCCGCTGTAGCGCGCCCGCCCGGTCGGGCCGGCGCACCGTCCGGTGTGCCGACCCGGATGGCCGCCCGGTCAGCAGGGCGGGTTGGCCGTCGGACACATCCGCTTCGCGGCGGTCCGACCCAGCGCCGTCAGGTCGGCGAAGCTCATCCCCGGGCCGCCGTCGATCTGGTCGGCGACGGTGTCCGGGGCGGGCTCGACCACGGTGACCAGGTCACCGACCCGGACCACCAGGGTGGTCTCGATCTGCGGCACCGCACCGGTCCGGCGCTCGTCGGGTCGTTTCCCGGGCTGCTGCGACACGTGCCGCAGCAGCATCGACTGGTCGCCGGCGAAGTCCCGCACCGGCAGTTCCCAGCGGTGCACCTCGTCCGCCTGGACCTCCTGGCCGGTCAGGGTGGACCGGCTGAGGCGCCACTCCGCGCAGGCGTTGAGCAGCCGGTCGATCTCACCGAAGAGCCACCGGCCCCCGGGCGGTTCGAGGCGGTAGACGTCCTGACTCAGCGCCGGGACGGCCGGTGCCCGGTTTCCGGCCGCCGGGTGCAGCAGGGTCTGCGACCGGGAGGAGCGGGACACCGGCAGGCGCGCGGAGACCCCGCGCTCACGCCCGCACGACTCGAGCAGCGGGTCGACCCGGACGGTCTCGGCCAGTCCCGTCTCGCCGAGCCGTACCCCCGTGCTCGTGGGCACGTCCGCCGGCGCGAGCAGCGCGCCCACCGGGATCTCCGCCCGGGTCAGCGCCGCGACCGGGGCCACGGGCACCACGGGCAGCGGCGCGGTGGGCCGGCCGGCGACCGCCGCGGCGGAGCCGGACACCAGGGCGAGCGTCGCGGCGGTCGCCAACACGGCGGTACGCCGGCTGCGACGGCGGGCCCGGGCGCGAATCTCGGCCGGCTCGGGCCAGCGGACCTCGCGCAGGTCCCGGTGCAGCCGGTCGACGAAGCTCAGGTCCTCACCCATCACGCATCCTCCAGGTCAGAGACGGCGAGCAGGCCGGCGAGCGCGACGCGCCCCCGGGAGAGCCGGGCCTTGACCGTGCCGACGGGGGCCTCGGTCTCCCGGGCCACCTCGGCGACGGGCATGCCGAGCAGGTAGTAGAGCGCGAGCGCGGTGCGCTGTTCCTCGGGGAGCTGGCGCAGCGCGGCGACCACCTCGATGGTGTCGGTGCCGGGGCCGGGCACGCTGTCGGTCGCCCCGTGCCGCAGGTAGGCACGGGCCCGGCTGCGCAGGCTGCGCCAGCGGCTGACCGCGATCCGGGAGGCCACCACCCGCACCCAGGCTTCCGGATCGTCGTACCCGCTCACCGCCGACCAACGCTGCCAGGCCCGGATGTACGCCTCCTGCACGGCGTCCTGGGCCTCGGCCAGGTTGCCGGTCAGCGCGTAGACGAAGCCGAGCAGCCGTTGTCGGCTGCCCCGGTAGAACTCGTCGAACCCGTCGACGTCCGGCACCCTGGTACCTCCCCCGTGGCGGTCGCAGGTGACACGCGCGCCGAGCCACGGTGGGTTGCTTGGTCGGCCGACCATTCTGGTCGGCTCGACCACAGGTCGGCTCGACCGACGGTCGCTTCGACCACCGGGAGGTCGGGGTGCGCGGGTGAGCCCCGGTGGCGTACGCCTGCCCACAGCAGGTCTGGACGCCGGTATGCCACAGCGGGGGCCGGCGGCTCAGTGCGGGATGCCGGCCCCGGCCAGCAGCGGGCCGGCGAGCAGGGTCGCGCCGACGGCGAGGGCGACGAGGTTGACCAGCCCGAAGACCACCACCCAGAAGAACGCGGGGAAGGGCGTCAGCCGGGCCAACTGGTCGGCGTCGGACTCGGGCAGCCGGCCCCGCCGGCGCAGCCGTTGCAGCTCGAAGACCGGCCGGACGCCGCCGAGCAGCAGGAACCAGACCGACGTCCAGGCGAAGGCGGCCTGCACCTGCGGGGTGGCGTACCAGGAGACGACGAGCACCACGCCGCCGGTGACCAGCAGCGAGAGCACACCGAAGACGTTGCGGACCAGCACCAGCATGGCGAGCAGCAGCGCCACCGCCACCCAGAGCAGCAGGGTGATCCGGTTGCCGCCGAGCAGCCCGGCACCGCCGAGACCGACCAGCGAGGGCGCGACGTAGCCGGTGAGCAGGGTGAGGATCATGCCGGGGCCGGTGGGCCGGCCGGCGCTGAGAGTGAGGCCGGAGGTGTCCGAGTGCAGCCGGATACCGTGCAGCCGCCGCCCGGTCAGCAACGCGGCCAGCGCGTGGCCGCCCTCATGGGCGATGGTCACCGCGTTGCGGGCGACCCGCCACGGGGCGCGGGTGGCCACGACCAGCAGCGCGACGGCTGCGGTGAGCAGTACCAGCAGCGGCGGCGGGTCGGGCTGGGCGCTGAGGAGCCGGTCCCAGAGGTCACCCAGCCCGTCGATCGACACCATGGGCGGGGAGCCTACCCGGCCGCCCTGTACGTCGAACCGCCATGACCCCCGCGACGGCGACCGTCACGACGGCGACCAGCGCCACCAGCGCGGCCGGGCCGGCGCTCAGCACCAGCAGGACGACGTCGCCGAGGGCGACGAGCATCCACAGCGCCAGCCGGGGCCGGGCGTCCCTGCGTCGGTAACCCATGTCGTACCTCCTTCCGTCGTCGAAGGACAGATACCCCGTACGACGGAAGCTCATGCGAAACGGTTTCGGCCGGGCAGGAATCCCCGGTCAGTTCTGCCGGTCCGGCTTGAAGCGCGAGGTGATCAGGGCGAAGTTGTCGAGGTTGGCGTTCCAGTCCTTCTCCGCCACCTCCCACCGGATGGCGTAGCCCCGGTTCGTGGCGGTGACGAAGCCCCGGTTACGCACGTGGATCCGGGTGTTGTCCCGGCTCTCCAACCAGTCCCAGTCCGCACAGGTGCGGTAGCCGCCGCATGCCTTGATGTCGAGGTACCTGTAGTTGTTGACGTAGTTCTTCCGGGCCGGTTCTTTGCGCTTCCAGTCGGCCACCGCGTCCTTGAGCGGCGTGGATGTCCACTGGATGAACAGCTCACGCACCCCGCCCGGCTCCCGAATGGTCACCGAGTCGGAGCTGACGCTGCGTCGCCAGCCCTTCGGGACCGGCACGCTGAACGTCGGCCCCTGGTACATCTCCCAGCCCGCCGGCAGCGCGTTCGGGTCGGTGGACGGGGTGGCCGACGGGGTCGGGCTGGGCGCGGCGCTGGTCGGCGCGGGCGCGGCCGACGTCGGCGCGGCGGAGGTCGCGGCACCGCTCGTCGACCCGGCCTGCGGGGTGTCGCCGCCCTCCGGGTCGTCGGAGCTGCCCAGCAGCGGGACGAGCAGGGCCAGCCCGACCAGCAGCACCACCACCAGGGCGCCGATCAGCAGGTTCCGCCGCTTGTGGTCGGGCTTCGTCCCGTCGTACCCGGGGACGGGTGCCCGGCCGGCGGGCGGGCCGACCGGCGCGGACATCACGGCGGTGGGGGTGGCCGGCGGCTCCGGCGGGTCCACCCGGCGGGTGGGCCCGGCGTCGGCGGCCGGGTCGACCTTGCTGGTCGGCGCGGCGTCGGTGTCGACCGGCGGGGTGACCTTCGTGGTCGGCCCGGCGTCCGCCTCGACCGGCACCTTCGCGGTGGCGTCCTGGGACACCACCGTCCCGGCGGCGGTTCCGGTCCCGGCCGCCGTGGCGGCGGTCCCGGTCGCGGCCTGCCTCGCCTCGGCGCTGTCGTACGCCGTCTCCGGGGCGGCGGCCCCGGCGGCGTCGGTACGCGACGGACCGGCCTGCTCCTCGGCCGGGCGCGGTGCCGGCACCAGCGGGGAGCGTGGCTCGCGGGGGCCGTTCGGCCCCGGCCGGCGTACCCCGTCGAGCAGCGAGATCCCCTTGGCGCGCTTGCCGCCGGCCTTGCGCAGCAGGCGCTCCGCCGCCTCGGCGGTGATCCGCTCGGACGGGTCCTTCCGCAGCAGGCCCTGGAGGACCGGCTTCAGCGGGCCGGCGTTCCGCGGCGGCGGCAACGGCTCGGTGGCCAGCGCGGCCAGGGTGCCGATCGCCGACGGCCGGGCGTACGGGGACTTGCCCTCCACCGCCGCGTAGAGCGTCGCCCCCAGCGACCAGAGGTCCGCCTCCGGACCGGCGGTGCCGTCCCTGGCCCGCTCCGGCGCGATGTACGCGGGCGAGCCGAGCACCATGCCCGTCCGGGTCACGTTCGGGTCGCCGGGAATGGTGGCCAGTCCGAAATCGGTCAGCACCACCCGGCCGTCGTCGCCGAGCAGCACGTTGCCCGGCTTGATGTCACGGTGCATCACGCCGGCCTTGTGCGCGGCCTTCAACGCGCCCAGCACGCCGAGGCCGATCTCCACCGCCCGGGCCGGCGGCACCGGCCCGTCCTCGGCGAGAGTGTCCTGCAACGACCTCGACGCCACGTACTCCATGACGATCCACGGGTCGCCGTCGGTGCGGAGCACGTCGAAGATGCGGACCACGTTGGCGTGGTTGAGCCGGGCGATGGCCCGGGCCTCACGCAGCGACCGCTCCCGCATCTCGCGGCGCTCGTCGTCGGTGAGGCTGGGCGGCGGGACGAGTTCCTTGATGGCCACGTCCCGGTGCAGGACCTCGTCGCGCGCCTTCCAGACCCGACCCATGCCGCCCTGACCGAGCGGCGAGATGAGCCGGTAGCGGTCAGCGACGAGTTGGGAAGGCGCGTCAGACATCGGTGAGACCGTACCCGGCCCCGACAATGCTCACACCGCCGGCACGCCACTGTGCGACGTGGGTCAAGTTCTCGACGCGTACGCTGACGGCATGTCAGCCGAAGAGCCGCTGTTCCGGGTCGTCCGAGGTGCTCCCACCGCCGATGAGCTGGCCGCGCTGGTCGGCGCGATCGTCGTCCGGTCCCGGCCGGCCGCCGCGCCCACACCACTGACGACATCCGCGTGGACACGCAGCACCCGGCCGGCCGGCGCGGCCCCGGTGGCCGGCCCCGGCGCATGGCGCGCCTCCGGCCTACCCCGCTGACCCCGCCGGGGTACGACGTGCCGAGCCCGCCCCGGTCAGATCGCCGGACGGCCCCGCGCGTTCCGCCCGGCATCGCCCGCCCGGCGTGTTCCGCCCAGCGGGCGACGCCGAGGGCGTGTGGACGATCCAATGGATCCCGGGCGCGGGGCCACCGGTGGAGCGGTCGGGGGCTGCCGGGATCGGCGCGGAGCCATTAACCTCACTCAGGGAGACGGTTTGGTGACGGTAGGGAGGGGCCAGTGATCCCTGAGGAGGGCCGCCCAGCTACCTGGCTGCGCGACTACGGCGGCATCGAGGCCGACATCCGACAGTTGCGGGAGTTCGCCGACCGGCTCCAGGCCGAGGTCGAACGGAACTACGCGCCGCACCTGCCGTACATCGCCGACGACATGACGACCGCCGTGCCCAATCCCTGTGACGCGTTCGTCGAACTGGTGCAGTTCCTCCAGGCCCACTGGGAGATCCAACAGGCCACCTCCGACATGGTGCACGGCCTGGCCGGGGCCACCAGCCAGCTCGCCGCCGCCGCCGGCCGGGTCGCCGCCGACTACCGGGGCACCGACGCCTTCGCCAACGCCCGGCTGGCCGACGTCGAGCGGGCGCTCACCAATCCGCAGGCCGGCCCGTCCACAGTGCCGGGCCGCTCGTCGTGGGCACGGCCCGATCCCAACAGTCCGGAGAACCCGGGGCCGGTGGTGCTGCCGTGATCGAACGGGGCGGTGGCCGCACGTCCGGCCTCACCGACTGGCAACTGATGGACGTACTCAGCATGTGGGCCTGCCTTCAGGACCAGGAGACGAAGGGGCACTGGAAGCACGTCGCCGGCTGGCGGAAGGTCTGCGACCTCGCCCAGACCCACCTGCGGCGGCTCCAGGAATACCGCAACGGTCTCGCCGAGGCATGGCCGCCGGCGACCAACACCGCCGCCCGGGCGTACCTCGGCGAGCTGGACGAGCTGATCGGCAAGGTGCAACGCACCCACGACACGGCCGCCGCCAACCACGACGCCCTCGCCGCCGCCGCCCGCGCCCTCGACAGCACCCGACCCGAGCTGAAGCGGCTACACGACGAGTACTCCGCCAAGCTCCAGCAGAAGCGGGGTTACGAGGCGACGCTCGCCGACCCCAAGGCAGCGGCCGGCAGCCGGGTGGTGGACCCGCCGGTGACCGACGCGGACCTGGAACAACTCAACGTACGGGCGCGCGGGATCATGTTCGGGCTCAGCGGGGAACTCCAACAAGCCCAAGTCATGCTCCAAAAACCACCTCCTCGACCGGCACCTAAAGTCGATGACCCAGTACAACCGCCTAGTGTCGGAGGTGAGGCTTCACCCCTTATACCGCCGGTCGTGCCAATACCTATTGCAGTTTCGGCGGATGAGCCGACAACTAAACGCCCAGCCCCAATCGTCCAGCCCACTCCGTCCCCATCTGCGCCCAACACCGGCCCAATTCTGGGTGGCGTCAGCGCCGTAACTAGCCCTACTCCGGTTACCCCCACCCCGACAGGCTTTGGTCCACCATCCTCACCATCTGGTGGCGTAAGCTTTCCGCCAAACTTGCCTCCGCTCGGCCAGTCGCAGGTGCGGCCCGTCCCGGGCTCTCCTCGCACGTTTGACAGACCTTCCACCGTAGGTGGGACCGGGAGCCCGCATGCTACTCCACCCCGCCCACTTCCTCCCGGTGGAATTATTGGCGGCGGGCCGGGAATGGGACTAGGGCAGCAAAATGGAGGTGCTTCACCACGACGAGTCAATCCAATCGGAGGCGTAATCGGCGGCGGGTCTGCGGGCACCGCCCCAACCGGTGCAGCCGGCACGCGCCCCGGCATTGGACGTGGCTCCCAATCTGGCGGCATGCATGGCTCATCACCGATTGGAGGCGCACCAGGGATGGGAGGAGGCCTGGGCCAAAATGGTCTTGGCGGCCAAACGTATCGCCGCGATACCAGCGAAACAAGCTCGCGTCAATGGGATGCAGATCATCCATGGGAGACCGACGAAGGCGTGAAGCCGATTGTCCTTCCACCAGACGAGGAAGGCCCCATCGACCCAGGTCCGGCAATCGGCCTCGGCAGATGATGCAGCAATTGACCAAAGTCGCGCTTACTATCACAACCACCTCAGCATTACTTCTCACTTCGCAAAATCCGGCTATCGCTGACCAACGTCGTGATGAGCAATGGCACCTGAGATATCTCAACATTTTGGCGGCTCATCGCATCAGCCAAGGAGAAGGCATCACGGTCGCAGTGCCAGACAGTGGAGTAGACCCACACCCTGACCTGCGACTCAATCTACTACCCGGAACAGACATCATCCCTGGCGGAAGCGGCGATGGCCGGCAAGACAGCGACGGGCATGGCACTGGCATGGCGGGATTAATTGCCGCCCACGGCCAGATAGGGAATTCAGGCGCTCTCGGGGTCGCACCACAAGCCAAAATTCTGCCAATCTTTGATTCACCACCCCACAAGGATGGCGCTACTGATGACCTGGCTGCCGGCATCGAATATGCGACCGCACACCACGCTGACGTCATCAGCGTCTCCTCAATCGCAGGGGCGAGCGTCCGACTCCAGCAGGCTGTAAGGGCGGCACTCAACGCAAACATCGTCGTCGTGGCCGGCGCAGGAAACAAGCCAAGCGAATCAGTTGTTGGATACCCAGCTAGCGAGCCGCGAGTACTAGCAGTCGGTGGAATTGATCCGGATGGCACGCATGCATCAATTTCAGTTTCGGGCCCAGAGATTGATGTAGTCGCTCCCGCCGTCGACATTTACAGCACCAGCATCAACGGCAAATACCGCAAGGGTACCGGCACCTCCGACGCTACCGCGATCGTCGCCGGTGCGGTCGCGCTGATCCGCTCCAAGTACCCCGATCTCCCCGCCTCCGAGGTCGTCCACCGGCTCACGGCCACCGCAGTCGACAAGGGGCCGCCCGGCCGGGACGACGAGTACGGCTATGGCGTCATCGACCTGGTAGCCGCGCTCACCGCCGACGTCCCACCCATCGGTTTCGAGTCGGCCACCGCCACCGCCCCGTCGAGCCCCGGGGCCACCGGTGTCGCCGCGCAGCCGGCCGGCGGTGACGGCGACCGCAACGCCACCGTCCGGGGTCTCGCCACGTTGGGCGTGATCGTGGCGGCCGGGGGTGGATATCTGTTGTGGCGTCGACGTCGACGTGCCGACGACCCACCGCCCCGGATCAGCCGGTAGCGTCGGCGACGTGTCGAATTCCATGCCACTCCGGCTCGTGCTCGCCTCGCAGAGTCCTGCCCGTCGCAAGCTCCTCCAAGCCGCCGGGATCGAACCCGACGTGCTGGTGAGCGGGGTGGACGAGTCCCAGGTGATCGCGGACCGGGCCGAGGACCTGTGTCTGGAACTGGCCCGCTTGAAGGCCCAGGCGGTGTCCGACCGGCTGCGCGCCACTCCGGACGAGCGGATGCTGGTGCTGGGCTGCGACTCGGTGCTCGCGTTCGACGGCGAGATCCTGGGCAAGCCGGCGGACGCGGCGGACGCCACCCGGCGGTGGGGGCGGATGCGCGGGCGTAGCGGGGTGCTGCACACCGGGCACTGCCTGGTGGACCTCAGCCACGGATCCCGGGCGGAGGCGGTGGCCTCGACCGTTGTGCACTTCGCCGACATTCGCGACGAGGAGATCGCCGCGTACGTGGCGACGGGCGAGCCGTTGGCGGTGGCCGGGGCGTTCACGATCGACGGGCTCGGCGGGGCGTTCCTCACCGGCATCGAGGGCGACCCGGGGACGGTGGTCGGTCTGTCGCTGCCACTGCTGCGCCAACTCCTGCGGGAACGCGGGTTGAGCATCACCGAATTGTGGACGAAGATCGCGCCGGGCGCCCAGGAGATCGAGCATCTCGGCTAGCGTCCGATCATGAGTAACAAGTCGTTGCCGCTGACGCCGGAACTGCACGCCTATCTGGTCGCCCACGGCTCCCCGCCGGACGAGATCGTGCGTGACCTGGCCGAGGAGACGCTGGCCGTCCTGCCGGGGCACGCCCAGATGCAGATTGCCCCGGAGCAGGCCGCCTTCCTCACCTTCCTGGTCCGGCTGCTGGGAGTGCGGCAGGCCGTCGAGGTGGGCACGTTCACCGGGCTGTCGTCGCTGGCGATCGCCCGGGGCCTGCCCGAGGACGGCCGGCTCACCTGCTTCGACATCTCCGAGGAGTTCACCGGGATCGCCCGGTCGTACTGGCGGCGCGCCGAGGTGGCCGACCGGATCGAGCTGCGCATCGGCCCGGCCGGTGACACGCTGCGGGAGCTGCCCCAGGAGCGTCACCTGGACTTCGCCTTCATCGACGCCGACAAGACCGGCTACCCGGTGTACTGGGCGGAGCTGGTGTCCCGGATGCGGCCCGGCGCGGTCATCGCCGTGGACAACACCCTGCGTGGCGGCCGGGTGCTCGCCCCGCAGAACGCCGACGACCGGGCGGTCGCCGCGTTCAACGACGAGGTGCTGGCCGACGTCCGCGTCGACACGGTGATGCTCCCCCTCGCCGACGGCGTCACCCTCGCCCGAGTGCGCTGAAGCCCCACGCCACCTGAGATCCACTTCGTTTCGCCGGGATGGCGGTATCGGAGCCGGCAGGACCCCGCCAGATCGGCGAAACGAAGTGGATCAACGGGCACCCGACGCAACGCGGCACCTCGCGGTCCAGTCGGCCCGAAGTGGATCAACGGACACCCGACGCAACGCGGCACCTCGCGGTCCAGTCGGCCCGAAGTGGATCAACGGACACCCGACGCAACGCGGCACCTCGCGGTCCAGTCGGCCCGGAGTGGATCAACGGACACCCGACGCAACGCGGCACCTCGCGGTCCAGTCGGCCCGGA
>NZ_JBIVRQ010000001.1:447548-862397 GCF_044755745.1 Micromonospora sp. NPDC092111 | reverse complement strand
ACACCCGACGCAACGCGGCACCTCGCGGTCCAGTCGGCCCGAAGTGGATCAACGGACACCCGACGCAACGCGGCACCTCGCGGTCCAGTCGGCCCGGAGTGGATCAACGGACACCCGACGCAACGCGGCACCTCGCGGTCCAGTCGGCCCGGAGTGGATCAACGGACACCCGACGCAACGCGGCACCTCGCGGTCCAGTCGGCCCGGAGTGGATCAACGGGCACCCGACGCAACGCGGCACGTCGCGGTCCGGTCGGCATGGGGTGGGTCAGCGGGCACCCGACGGACGTCGGGCCGGTCGGGGTCGACTCGGCCCCGAGGGGACAACGGACGGCGGCGCGGGCGGCGCTGCCGCAGGGGTCCGCCCCGGTGCCCGCCCCGGCCCCGGTGCTTGGGCACGCCCCGGGGCGAACCGCCCGGAGCCGGTCAGCCGATGGCGGTCGCTGTCGGGGCGCGCAGTGCGCGGCCCAGCCGCACGGTGAGCAGCACGGCCGCCGCGATGAAGCCGGGCAGTAGCAGGAAGGCGAGGTGAGGCCCGAACCCGTCGGCCACCGCGCCCAGCGCCACCGGCGCGATCCCGAAGCCCACCCCCATCGAGTACGACGACCAGCCCGCTGCCTTGTCCGCGGCGGGACCGGCGACGGCCAGCGCGATCGAGATCGCCAGCGGGTAGTGCAGCGCGTTGCCCAGTCCCAGCACGACCAGCCCGGTCACCGCGAGCCAACCCACCGGCGCGAGCCAGAACACGACGAACCCGACCAGCGACACGGCCAGCGCGGCGAGCAGCAGCGACGCGGGCGGCCAGCGCAGGGCGAACCGCCCGCCGGCCAACCGGCCGAGGAACATCCCGCAGACGATCGCGGCGACGGCGGCGGACGCGGAGCCGGCGGTCATCCCGGCGTGCGAGCGGAGCACGTCGGCGGTCCAGAGCGACAGGCAGACCTCGATCGAGCCGGTGACCGCCATCAGCACCCAGGCGATCCAGTACGCCCGGGGCAGCCGCCCGTCGGCAGCCGGCGAACGCAGGCCGCCAGCCCCCGCCCGCGACCCGTCGGTGGAGACGGCCCCGCCGACCCCACCGCCGCCAGTCAGCGACCCGGCGGTGAAGCCGACCTCCCCGACTCCGTCGCCAGCCCGAGGTCCGCCGGTGCCGTCGACCCCACCGCCGCCGCGAGACCCGAGGGTGGACGTGACCCCGCCGCCAGCGCGAGACCCGACGGCGGACGTGACCCCGCCGCCAGCGCGAGACCCGACGGCGGACGTGACCCCGCCGCCAGCACGGGACCCGACGGCGGACGAGAACCCGCCGCCAGCACGAGACCCGACGGCGGACGTGACCCCGCCGCCAGCACGGGACCCGACGGCGGACGTGACCCCGCCGCCAGCACGGGACCCGACGGCGGACGAGAACCCGCCGCCAGCACGAGACCCGTCGGTGGCGGCGGTTCCCGCGGCCCGACCGTGGCCGGTGCCGGGTTGCCCCGCCGCCGTCACCCCGACCGGCTCCGGCAGCGGGGCAGGCAGCAGGACGGGTAGCGGGGCGGGGTCGATCGCCCCGGGCGGGTCGGCGGCAGCCACAGTGACGGGGACAGCCGCAGTGACGGGGAAAGCCACAGTGACGGGGGCGGCGGCAGTGACGGGGCTGGCGGCAGTGACGGGGGCGGCGGCAGTCGCGGTAGCGGTAGCGGTAGCGGTAGCGGTAGCGGGGCCGGCCTTCGGCAGGCGTACCCGGAAGAGGCGGGCGGCGAGCGCGACCAGCGCGATGAGCCCGACCTCGACGGCCATCACCGGTCGCCAGCCCAGCCCGGCGTCGACGCTGGCGCCGATGACCAGCGGGGCGAGGATCCCCATGCCGGCGCAGGCCGCGTTGGCCTCGGTGAGCGCGGCGGGCGCGGCCTCGCCGTGCCGGGCGGTGAGCACGACGGCGACACCGCTGATCACCATCATGCCGGCGGTGGCGATCACGGCGACCGCGGCGAGGGTGGCCGGCAGCGGCCGGAACGTGCCGAACGCGGTGACGCCGACGGCGACCCCGGCCAGGCCGGACCAGATCGCCGGACCACGGCCAAGCCGCCGGGCGAGTGGGGCGAAGAGCGCGCCGCCGAGCAGCGCCCCGACCGCGATGGCGGTGCTGTGCAGGCCGGCGACGGCGGCGCTGGTGCCCTGTTCGTCGCGGAGCAGCGGGACGACCGGGCCGAAACCGTAGAGGAAGAAACCCCAGAGCCCCAGTTGGGCGTAGGTCAACCAGGTGGTCCGGTCATGGGTGAGGCGGGGCACTGGCCTTACGCTACAAGCGCGCGACCGGTACCCCGCCCCAGGTGAGAGGCAGGTCTCGTCAGCGGACGCTGCGGGCGAACTGGCGGGCCGCCCAGAACACCCCGGCGGCGGCGAGCACCGCGATGATGCTCAGCCCCTGCCAGACCTTGTCGTTGCCGAGATCGCCGGCGAACAGCGCCCGGGTACCGTCGACCGCCCAGGAGAACGGGTTCCACTCGGCGACGCCCTGAAGCCAGCCGGGGGCAAAGGTCAGCGGCAGCAGGATGCCGGAGAGCAGCAGCACCGGCTGGGCCACGGTGTTCATCAGCGGGGCGAGCGCGTCCTCACTCTTGACCTTGAGCGCGACGCCGTACGAGACGGCGGAGGTCATCAGCGCGATCAGAGCCAGCAGCAGGTACGCCAACAGCAGGTCGCCGATGAAGACACGCAGGTCGAACAGGAGCGCCAGCAGGGTGATGATGACCGCCTGCACCATCAGCGAGACGACGTCGCGCAGCGAGCGGCCGAGCAGCAGGGCGAGCCGGCTGATCGGGGTGACCCGGGACCGTTCGATCACCCCGGCGCGCAGCTCGGCGATCAGCCCGAAGCCCTGGAACAGCCCGCCGAAGATGGCCAGCAGCACCAGCAGACCGGGTACGAATATCTTGTACGCCGCCGCCTGGGTGGGCGCGTTCAGCGCCGGCTTGAGCAGTGGGGCGAAGAGCAGCAGGTACATCACCGGCTGGAAGACGCCGACGAAGACCCAGACCGGGTTGCGCAGCAGGAGCTGGATCTGCCGTTGGAAGATCAGCCAGGTGTCGCGGGCGAGTTTCATGGTCTCTCCGTTCTCAGGACTCGCGCAGCGAGCGGCCGGTCTTGGTGAGGAACACGTCGTCGAGGCTCGGGCGGTGCAGCTCGATCGAGGACATGGTCAGCCCGGCGTGGTCGAGCCGGCGCAGGATCTGCGGGATGGCGGTGGCGCCCTCGTCGACGTAGAGGCGCAGCCCGCCCTCGTCGGCGGTCTCCAGCTTGTTGACGTACGCCTCGGAGTCGAGGAGCTGGGCGGCCTGCGGGGTGGCCGCCGCGTCCAGCCCGACGAGGACCACGTCGCCGGAGATCTCCCGCTTCAGCTCGGCCGGGGTGCCCTCGGCGACCACCTCACCGTGGTCCATGATCGCGATCCGGTCGCAGAGCGCGTCGGCCTCGTCGAGGTAGTGGGTGGTGATGAAGACGGTCATGCCCTCGGCGCGCAGCCGACGGATCTCGTCCCACATGTGGGCGCGGCTCTGCGGGTCGAGGCCGGTGGTCGGCTCGTCCAGGAAGACGATCTTCGGCTCGTGGATGATGCCGAGGGCGATCTCGACCCGCCGTCGCTGGCCGCCGGAGTAGGTCTTGCACTTGCGGTCGGCGTACTCGGTGAGCTGGAAGGCCTCCAGGGCGCGAATCGCGCTGGCCTGCGCGTCGGCCTTGCCGATGCCGTACATCCGGGCCTGCAGGACCAGCTCCTCGCGGGCGGTGGACTCGTCCCAGGTGCTGCCGCCCTGGGCCACGTAGCCGATCCGGCGGCGCACCTCGGCCGGGTCCTTGAGCAGGTCGGCGCCGGCGATGGTGGCCTCGCCGTCGTCGGGCTCGATCAGCGTGGCGAGCATCCGCAGGGTGGTGGTCTTGCCGGCGCCGTTCGGCCCGAGGAAGCCGAAGATCTCGCCCTCGGCGACCTGGAGGTCGACTCCCCGTACGGCGTCGACCGTCTTCGTCTCCCGACCCTGTCGGGAGCGAAACGACTTCCGCAGCCCCCTGGTCTCGATCATCTCTGCTCCTGGTCGTCCGGGCCGGGCCTCTGCCGGCCGCCGCCTGCCCTGGGGACGCCACAAGGCGCACTCCCCCCGTGGTTCCGGGGAGCAGGCTAACGCGATATAGCTCCTGTGGTCAACGTTGATTATTGCGCGTTCCGAGCGCGCGGCGGCCCGCCGTCCGTCCAGCTCGACCAGCCCTCCGCCCCGACCAGTTCAGCAGGCAGGTACGACACCCCGGAGTCGATCCGCTCGGCGATCCGGACACACCAGGCGACCTCCGCCTCGGCCCGGGCCAGCCAGAGTTCGAACATCCAGCCCACGTGCACCGGTTTGCTGTGGCGCACCCAGTCCGAGTCCAACGAGGCACGCATCGACTCGACACCCGCCCGCAGCAGGTTCGCCCGGTTACGCAGGGCCGCCGCCGCCTCCTCGCGGGGCATCGCCGGCAGGAAGGAGAAGGCCGCCACGAACGGGTCCTGGACCTCGTGCACCTGCCACCACTGCCCCCGCAGCAGGGTCTCGAACTCGTCCTCGCCCTTCGGAGTCACCTCGTACGTGGTGCGCGCCGGACGACCGCCGACCTGCTCGGTGGCGACGGCCCGGAGCAGCCCCTCGTCGGTGAGCTTGCGCAGGGCGTGGTAGATCGAGCCGGGTTGCACGTTGGCCCACCTGTCCGCGCCCCAGCTCAACAGTTCACGGCGTACGTCGTAGCCGTGCACGGGCTGCATCCAGCGGACCAGGCCCAGGATCATCATCCGAGTCGCAGACACCGGACAAGCGTAATAGCCAAGTTTGACTAGCAGCCGATACCACCAGTGCGGCATCCCACACTGAGCGATCGTTAGGGAGGGTCCAGGGCGGCCGATACACTCCCGGTCAACGACCCCCGGGAGGAGCACCAAGGTGCGCAAGGTACTCATCGCCAACCGCGGAGAGATCGCCGTCCGCGTCATCCGGGCCTGCCGCGACGCCGGCCTGGACAGCGTCGCCGTCTACGCGGACTCCGACCGGGACGCCCTGCACACCACCCTCGCCGACGAGGCGTACGCCCTCAGCGGCGACACCGCCGCCGACAGCTACCTGCGCATCGACAAGCTGATCGACATCGCCGGGAGGTCCGGCGCGGACGCCGTCCACCCCGGCTACGGGTTTCTCTCCGAGAACGCCGACTTCGCCCAGGCCGTCCGGGACGCCGGGCTGACCTGGATCGGCCCCACCCCGCAGGCGATCCGCGACCTCGGCGACAAGGTGACCGCCCGACACATCGCCCAGCGGGCCGGCGCGCCGCTGGTCCCGGGCACCCCGGACCCGGTCGGCAACGCCGACGAGGTGATGGCCTTCGCCGTCGACCACGGCCTGCCGGTGGCCATCAAGGCCGCCTTCGGCGGCGGTGGGCGCGGCCTCAAGGTGGCCCGCACCATGGAGGAGATCCCGCACCTGTTCGAGTCGGCCACCCGCGAGGCGGTCGCCGCGTTCGGCCGGGGTGAGTGCTTCGTCGAGCGCTACCTCGACCAGCCCCGCCACGTCGAGGCGCAGGTCCTGGCCGACCAGCACGGCAACGTGATCGTGGTGGGCACCCGGGACTGCTCGCTCCAGCGCCGGCACCAGAAGCTGGTCGAGGAGGCTCCCGCGCCGTTCCTCACCGAGGCGCAACGCGCCCAGATCCACGACAGCGCCAAGGCGATCTGCCGGGAGGCCGGCTACCACGGCGCCGGCACGGTCGAGTACCTGGTGGGTGCCGACGGCACCATCTCCTTCCTGGAGGTCAACACCCGGCTCCAGGTGGAGCACCCGGTCACCGAGGAGACCGCCGGCATCGACCTGGTCCGTGAGCAGTTCCGGATCGCCGACGGCGAGAAGCTGCGCCTCACCGAGGACCCGACCCCGCGCGGGCACGCCATCGAGTTCCGGATCAACGGCGAGGACCCGGGCCGCAACTTCCTGCCCGCCCCGGGCACCATCACCGCGCTGCGGCTGCCCACCGGCCCGGGGGTCCGGGTCGACACCGGCGTCACGGCCGGTGACGTGATCGGCGGCAACTTCGACTCGCTGCTGGCCAAGGTGATCATCACGGGTGAGACCCGCGCCGAGGCGATCGAGCGGGCCCGCCGGGCACTGGACGAGATGGTGGTCGAGGGGATGGCCACCGCGCTGCCGTTCCACCGCCTGGTCGTCCGGGACCCGGCGTTCACCGCCGAGCCGTTCACCGTGCACACCCGGTGGATCGAGACCGAGTTCGCCAACACCGTGCCGGCGTTCACCGCCACCGCCACCGCCGGCTCCGCCGAGGCGGCGGCGGGGCGCGAGACCGTGGTGGTCGAGGTGGGTGGCAAGCGGCTGGAGGTGACCCTGCCCGCCGGCTTCGGCGGGGGTACGTCCACCGCCGCGCCGGCCGCGAGGAAGCCGGCCCGCCGGGGCGGCGGGGCCACGGCTGGCGCGGCGGCCAGCGGCGACACGCTCACCTCCCCCATGCAGGGCACCATCGTCAAGATTGCCGTCGCGGACGGGGACACCGTCGCCGAGGGCGACCTGGTCGTCGTCCTGGAGGCGATGAAGATGGAGCAGCCGTTGCACGCCCACAAGGCCGGCACGGTCAGCGGGCTCTCCGCCGAGGTCGGTGCGGTCATCACCGCCGGCGCGGCGATCTGCACCATCGCCTGAACCGCCCCCACCCCACCCCACCGTCGTCCCGCCTCGCGTCACCTCGCCCTCGCCTCGCGGTCGTCCCCGCCCCGCCGTCGTCTGCTGCTGCTGCTGCTGCCCAGCTTGGTCGGCGCGTCGCCGTCGACAGCCTGATTGCTCGATGAGCGGTATGCCGGTGAGGCATAAATATGCCTCACCGGCATACCGCTCACAGTGACTTATGCCCGCCCCGAACCTGCCAAGCGGGAGGAGAGAACCGGCCGGCGCACCCACCAACACCTGCCAGGCGAGAGGGGCGCGGCGCTCTTGGCGACCGGTAGCGACTCACCGGTTGATATCCGCCGGCGCACCAACCGACACCTGCCAGGCAAGAGGGACAGAGACCTGGCCGGCGCACTAAACCGACACCAACCCGGGGCGAGTAGGGCGGCGGCGGTCCGGAGCCGGTCCGCCAGCTCGTACCTGCCAGGCGAGAGGGACAGACCTTGCCGGCGCACCACCAACACCTGCCGGACGGGAGGACAGGGACCGGCTGGCGTACCCGAGTGGCGGCTGGTCTCGGCGGGCGACGGGTCACGGCCGGGCGGGCCGCGAGGGCGTCGGCGCGGTGGTGGTTTGGACCACAGCGGCGGCGGGAGGGGCCGGCAGCGGGAATGATGGCCGGGTGCGGTTCCTTCATGGCGCGGTTCCCGCGCACGACCTGACCTACAACGACGTCTTCATGGCGCCGGCCCGTTCCGAGGTCGGATCCCGGCTCGACGTCGACCTGGCCACCGGCGACGGCACCGGCACCACCATCCCGCTGGTGGTGGCGAACATGACCGCGGTGGCCGGCCGGCGGATGGCCGAGACGGTGGCCCGGCGCGGCGCCATCGCGGTGATCCCGCAGGACATCCCGATCGAGGTGGTGGCCACCGTCGTCGCCTGGGTCAAGCAGCGGCACCTGGTGCACGACACCCCGATCACGCTCGGCCCGACCGACACCGTCGGCGACGCCATCCACCTGCTGCCCAAGAAGTCGCACGGCGCGGTGGTCGTGGTCGACGAGTCCGGCCGTCCGCTCGGCGTGGTCACCGAGGCGGACACCGTCGGGGTGGACCGGTTCGCCCAGCTCCGGCACGTCATGTCGACCGAGCTGCACACGGTGCCGGCGGACGCGGACCCGCGTACCGGGTTCGATCGGCTCAACGCGGGCCGACGCCGGCTGGCCCCGGTGGTGGACACCGACGGCCGGCTGGTCGGGGTGCTCACCCGGCAGGGCGCGCTGCGCGCCACCCTCTACAAGCCTGCCGTGGACGACCGGGGTCGGCTGCGGATCGCCGCCGCGGTCGGCATCAACGGCGACGTCACGGGCAAGGCCGAGGCGCTGCTCGCAGCCGGGGTGGACACCCTGGTGGTGGACACCGCCCACGGGCACCAGGAACGGATGATCTCCGCGCTGCGGGCGGTCCGCAAGCTGGACCCGGGCGTCCCGGTGGCGGCCGGCAACGTGGTCACCGCCGACGGGGTACGCGACCTGGTCGAGGCGGGCGCGGACATCGTCAAGGTCGGGGTCGGGCCGGGCGCGATGTGCACCACCCGGATGATGACCGGGGTCGGCCGGCCGCAGTTCTCGGCGGTGCTGGACTGCGCGGCGGCGGCCCGCGCGCTGGGCCGGCACGTCTGGGCCGACGGTGGCGTCCGGCACCCCCGGGACGTGGCCCTGGCACTGGCCGCCGGGGCGTCCAACGTGATGGTCGGCTCCTGGTTCGCCGGCACCTACGAGTCTCCCGGTGACCTCTACACCGAGCCGGACGGCCGGCGGTACAAGGAGAGCTTCGGGATGGCCTCGGCGCGGGCGGTCAGCGCGCGGACGGCGGAGGACAGCGCCTTCGACCGGGCCCGGAAGGCGATCTTCGAGGAGGGTATCTCCACCGCCCGGATGTACCTGGACCCGAGCCGCCCCGGCGTGGAGGACCTGATCGACGAGATCATCTCCGGGGTGCGCAGCGCCTTCACCTATGCCGGCGCGCGCAACCTGGACGAGTTCCACGAGCGGGCGCTGGTCGGCGTGCAGAGCACCGCCGGCTACACCGAGGGGATGCCGCTACCCACCAGTTGGTGACCCTCCGCGCGGGGCCCGAGTCAGCCGACGCGGCGGGAGCGGCCACGGGGCGGCGGAGTCAGTCGAGGAGGCGGCGGATCACCGCTCGGGCGGCGGCCTCGGGGTCGGTCTCGACGTCCGGCGGCAGGACGCCGGCGAGCCAGAGGGTGGCGAAGCCGTGCACGATCGACCAGGCGGCGAGCGCGTCCTGCCGGGCGTCGCCCGCCGTCGCCCGACCCGCCGGCAGGGCGGCCGCGCCGGAGCGCAGCACGGCACCCGCGCGGCTCCGGGCGGCGCGCACCTCCGGCGCGTCCGCGCGGTAGACGTCGGGTCGGAACATCACCTCGAAGTACGCCCGGTGGCGTACGGCGAAGGTGACGTACGCCACCCCGACGTCGAGGTGGTCGTCGCCGGCCGCGTGCAGCGCCCCGGCCAGCAGGTCGAACCCCTCGACGGCCAGGGCGGTGAGCAGGCCGGCCTTGTCGCCGAAGTGGTGCGTCGGGGCGGCGTGCGAGACGCCGGCGCGGCGTGCGAGGTCGCGGAGATTGAGCGCCGCCGGCCCGGAATCCCCGATCGCCGTCACCGCCGCTTCGAGCAGGGCGCGACGCAGGTCGCCGTGGTGGTAGCCGCGGGTGCCGGTCATGCCGCCTCCCCCACTCGACACCGACGAGACAGCCATCGGGCCCGCAATCCTGTTGCCATAAAGATTCGACCGGGGAAAGGTTCCCGTGGTTCCGTTGACCGCCCTGCTGTCCCGGGCGGCCGCCGCGCGAGATTCCGCACCTCCACCACGGGCGACCGTTTTTCATTTGGGGCCTGACGATCCGGGGGCTAACATACCGGCGTGCAGATGGATCCACTGGTCCGCTTCCCCGACGCCCTCCATGGCGTACCGCTCGGGCGGCTGCTGTCGGTCGCCGGCCACCTCGTCGACCAGCACTGGGGGCGGTACCTCGCCGAACACCACGGCCTCACCCCGGCCGGGATGCGGGTGCTGTTCATCCTGACCCGCCTCGGCGACACCTCCCATCGGGAGGTCGCCGAGCGCTGCTTCGTGCGGCCCGCCACCCTCACCGGGATCGTCGACACCCTCGAACGGGACGGCCTGGTCGAGCGCCGTCGTGACGAGGCCGACCGCCGCAGCGTCCGGCTCGCCCTCACCGACCAGGGCCGAGAGCACACCCAGGCGCTGTCCGAGCTGATGCACACCGACAATCCGCTCACCTCCGTCGATGCCGATCCGGCCCGGCGCGCGGTGATCCGGGATTTCTTGATCGAAGTCATCACGACCATGTCCGACGGGGAGGACAACAGGTTGAGAACACATCACCAGGAACCCACCGACCACCTGACGCCCGGGAGCCGTCCGTGCTGATCCGCCTGCTGCGCAGCTACCTGCGCCCGTACCGCCGGCCACTGCTCGCGGTGGTGCTGCTCCAGTTCGTCGGCACCATGGCCTCGCTCTACCTGCCGAGCCTGAACGCCGACATCATCGACCTCGGCGTGGCCCGGGGCGACACCGACTACATCCTGCGTACCGGCGGGTGGATGCTCCTGGTCAGCCTGGTCCAGATCGCCTGCTCGGTGGCGGCCGTCTACTTCGGCGCCCGCACCGCGATGGCGTACGGCCGGGACGTCCGATCGGCCATCTTCGGGCAGGTCAACCGCTTCTCCGCCCGGGAGGTGGCCCGCTTCGGCGCACCCTCGCTGATCACCCGCAACACCAACGACGTGCAGCAGGTGCAGATGCTCGTGCTGATGAGCTGCACGATGCTGGTCGCCGCGCCGATCATGAGCGTCGGCGGCGTGGTGATGGCGCTCCGCGAGGACCTCGGGCTCTCCTGGCTGATGCTGGTCAGCGTGCCGGTGCTGGCGATCGCGCTGGGGCTGATCATCAGCCGGATGGTGCCCGGCTTCCGGCTCATGCAGACCCGGATCGACACGGTCAACCGGGTGCTCCGCGAACAGATCACCGGCATCCGGGTGGTCCGGGCGTTCGTCCGGGAGCCGTACGAGACCGACCGCTTCGGGGTGGCCAACGCCGACCTCACCGCCACCGCCCTGCGGGTCGGCCGGCTGATGGCGCTGATCTTCCCGGTGGTGATGCTGGTGCTGAACGTCTCCAGCGTCGCGGTGCTCTGGTTCGGCGCCCAGCGGATCGACTCCGGGCAGATCCAGATCGGCGCGCTGACCGCGTTCCTCGCGTACCTGATGCAGATCCTGATGGCGGTCATGATGGCCACCTTCATGCTGATGATGGTGCCCCGCGCGGCGGTCTGCGCCGAACGCATCACCGAGGTGCTGGACACCGAGTCCTCGGTGGTCCCGCCGGCCGCGCCGGTGACCCGGGTCGACGGCCACGGCGAGCTGGAACTGCGCGGCGTCTCCTTCCAGTACCCGGGCGCGAGCGCACCGGTGCTGCACGACATCTCGTTCCGGGCCACCCCGGGCCGGACCACCGCCGTCATCGGGTCCACCGGCGCCGGCAAGACGACCCTGCTCACCCTGATCCCGCGCCTGGTCGACTCGACCACGGGCGCGGTGCTGGTCGACGGGGTCGACGTACGGGAACTCGCCCCCGAGGAGCTGTGGCGGCGGATCGGCCTGGTGCCGCAGAAGCCGTACCTGTTCACCGGCACGGTGGCCAGCAACCTGCGGTACGGCAACCCGGACGCCACCGACGACGAGCTGTGGACGGCGCTGGAGATCGCCCAGGCCAGGGACTTCGTGTCGCAGATGTCCGGCGGGCTGGAGGCCCCGATCGCGCAGGGCGGCACGAACGTCTCCGGCGGGCAGCGGCAGCGCCTGGCCATCGCGCGGGCCCTGGTCCGCAAGCCGGAGATCTACCTCTTCGACGACTCGTTCTCGGCGCTCGACCTCGGCACCGACGCCCGACTGCGGGCGGCGCTGCGGCCGGTCACCGCGGACGCCGCGGTGGTGATCGTGGCCCAGCGGGTCTCCACGATCGTCGACGCCGACCAGATCATCGTGTTGGAGGACGGAGGCGTGGTCGGGATGGGCCGACACGAGGAACTGCTCGACAACTGTCCGACGTACGCCGAGATCGTGGCGTCCCAGCAGACCACGGGGGTGCCGGCATGACGACGTCCGTACCCGAGCAGAAGAAGGCCCCGGCGGAGAGCACGCCGAAGCGGCTGCCGGAGGCCGGCCGGCGCGGCGGCGGCCCGCCGTGGATGGGCGCCGGCATGCCGGCGGAGAAGTCGATGAACTTCGGGCCGTCGGCCCGGCGGCTGCTCGCCCGGCTGCGACCGCACCGGATGCACCTGACCGGCATCATCGCCCTGGCGGTGGCCAGCGTCGGGGCCAGCGTGATCGGCCCGAAGATCCTCGGGCACGCCACCGACATCATCTTCGCCGGGGTGATCGGCCGGCAACTCCCGGCCGGCAGCACCGTCGACCAGGCGGTGGCCGGGATGCGGGCCGCCGGCAACAACAACTTCGCCGACATGCTGGCCCGGATGGACGTGGTCCCCGGGGTCGGCATCGACTTCGACGCCCTCGGCCGGACGCTGCTGTTCGCGCTCGGCCTCTACGTGGCGGCCAGCCTGCTGATGTGGTGGCAGGGCTGGCTGCTCAACGGGGTGGTGCAGCGCACGGTGCTGCGGCTGCGCGCCGAGGTGGAGGAGAAGCTCAACCGGCTGCCGCTGCCCTACTTCGACCGGCAGCCCCGGGGTGAGCTGCTCAGCCGGGTCACCAACGACATCGACAACATCTCGCAGACCCTGTCGCAGACGCTGAGCCAGCTACTCACCTCGTTGCTGACCGTGGTCGGCGTACTGGCGATGATGTTCTGGATCTCACCGCTGCTGGCCCTGGTCGCGCTGGTCGCGGTGCCCATGTCGGTGATCGTCACCCAGCAGATCGCGAAACGGTCGCAGCAGAAGTTCATCGCCCAGTGGAGCCACACCGGCGAGCTGAACGGCCAGATCGAGGAGGCGTTCACCGGTCACGAGCTGGTGAAGGTCTTCGGCCGGCAACCGGAGGTGGAGGCCAGCTTCCACGCCAAGAACGAGGAGCTGTTCCGGGCCAGCTTCGGCGCCCAGTTCATCTCCGGGATCATCATGCCGGCGATGATGTTCGTCGGGAACCTGAGCTACGTGGCGATCGCGGTGGTCGGCGGCCTGCGGGTGGCGTCCGGGTCGATGAGCCTCGGCGACGTGCAGGCGTTCATCCAGTACTCGCGGCAGTTCACCCAGCCGCTCACCCAGGTCGCCTCGATGGCGAACCTGCTCCAGTCCGGGGTGGCCTCGGCCGAGCGGGTCTTCGCGGTGCTCGACGCCGACGAGCAGACCCCGGACCCGGCCACGCCGGCCCGGGTCGCCGAGCCGCACGGGCGGGTCGAGTTCGAGCACGTCTCCTTCCGGTACGACCCGGAGAAGCCGCTGATCGACGACCTGTCGCTGGTCGCCGAGCCCGGCCACACCGTGGCGATCGTCGGCCCGACCGGTGCCGGGAAGACCACCCTGGTCAACCTGGTCATGCGCTTCTACGAGCTGGATGCCGGTCGGATCACCCTCGACGGGGTGGACATCACCACCATGCGCCGGGACGACCTGCGCGGCCGGATCGGCATGGTCCTCCAGGACACCTGGCTCTTCGGCGGCACCATCCGGGACAACATCGCCTACGGCCGCCCGGACGCGACCGAGGAGGAGATCCTGGCCGCCTCCCGGGCCACCTTCGTGGACCGGTTCGTCCGCAGCCTCCCCGCCGGCTACGACACCGTCATCGACGAGGAGGGCAGCAACGTCAGCGCCGGCGAGAAGCAGCTCATCACCATCGCCCGGGCGTTCCTGGCCGAGCCGTCGCTGCTGATCCTGGACGAGGCGACCAGCTCGGTGGACACCCGCACCGAGGTGCTGCTGCAACGGGCGATGGCGGCGCTGCGCTCCGACCGGACCAGCTTCGTCATCGCGCACCGGCTGTCCACCATCCGCGACGCCGACCTGATCCTGATGATGGAGAACGGCCGGATCGTCGAGCAGGGCACCCACCAGCAACTGCTGGCCGCGCAGGGCGCGTACCACCGGCTGTACCAGTCGCAGTTCACCGGGGCGGTGGTCGACGACGAGGCCGACGCCGCGCCGGAGCCGACGCCGGTGCGGGGCTGAGCACCGTGCCGACAGCGTCGGGGGCGGGGCCGGGGTCGTCGCACCCCGGCCCCGCCCCCGGCCCGTCAACCGGCGGGCAGCAGGTCCGCCGAGCGGGCGGCCACCACCGCACCGACCAGGCCGAGCGCGTCCGCCACGGGCATCGGGTCGAGCTGGCGACCGTCGCGCAGGCGCAGGGCGAGGGTGCCGTCGGCCGCCTCCCGGGCGCCGACCACCCCGACGTACGGCACCCGGCGGCGGGCGGCGTCGCGGATCCGGGCCCCCAGCGAGCCGACGGCGTCGACCTCGACCCGCAGGCCGGCGTCCACCGCCCGGCGGGCCAGCGCCGCCAGCCCGGCGGCCGGCCCGTCGTCGACCGGCAGGAGCACCAACTGGACCGGGGCGTACCAGGGCGGGAAGGCGCCCTGGTACACCTCGATCAGGTAGGCGAAGAGCCGTTCCATGCTGCCGATCAGGCTGCGGTGCACCAGCACGGGCCGCCGCCGGGCACCGTCGGAGTCGGTGTACGACAGGTCGAACTTCTCCGGTTTGTCGAAGTCGAGCTGGACGGTGGAGAGGGTGGACTCCCGGCCGGCCGCGTCCACGATCTGGATGTCGATCTTCGGACCGTAGAAGGCCGCCTCACCGGGCGCCTCCTGGTGGTCCAGCCCGTCGAGGGCGGCGCGGAGCAGGTCCTCGGCCCGCGCCCACTGGGCGTCGTCGCCGACGTACTTCTCGCCCGGCCCGCGCAGCGACAGCCGGAACCCGGCCGGCCGGACCCCGAGCGCGGCGTGCGCCTCGCGGATCAGCCGCAGGATCTCCCGGACCTCGTCGCCGACCTGCTCCAGGGTGCAGAAGTTGTGCGCGTCGTTGAGCGAGATGGCCCGCACCCGGGACAGCCCGCCGAGCACCCCGGAGCGCTCCGCCCGGTACATCCCGCCCAGCTCGCCGATGCGCAGCGGCAGCTCCCGGTAGGAGCGGCCCCGGGCCCGGAAGACCAGGGCGTGGTGCGGGCAGAGCGCCGGCCGGAGCACGAACTCGTCGTCGGCGCTCAGCCGCATCGGCGGGAACATGTCGTCGGCGAAGTAGCCGAGGTGCCCGGAGAGCGCGAACAGCTCCCGCCGGCCCAGCGGGGGCGAGTAGACGTGCCGGTAGCCGGCCCGGCGTTCCAGCTCGCGGACGTACTCCTCGACGGCGTGCCGGGCGGCGGCGCCGGCCGGCAGCCAGATGGGCAGGCCGGAGCCCACCAGGGGGTCGGAGACGAACAACTCCAACTCCCGGCCGAGCCTGCGGTGGTCGATCATGTCGCTCTCCTTGATCGGGTACGACCCGGAGGCGACCTGGCCCGGAACGCTGCGAGGCCCCGGGGCGGATCGCCCGGGGCCTCGTCGACGGAAGACGTCAGTGCGGCGCGCCGGGATCTCCCGGCGTCGTGGTCAGTCCCGCACAGCGCATACCGCGACCGTAGAGCAGTGGCGGCAGCCGGGGCGACCGCGTTTCCGGCCGCCGACGACCGCTCAGCGCTTCTCGCAGGCGACCTTGTCCTTGTCCCGGTCCAGGTGGGCGTTCTTCGCGTAGACCGCATTGGACACGGTGAAATTGGTGACCGGTTTGGTGCTGCCCCGGACCTTGTCCCGCGCGCCCGCCTTGCCCACGCCGTGCTTGTACTTCTGGTGCAACGCGGTGCAGTTCTTGTACCTCGTCGTCGCCGCCTCGGCCGGGCCGACGGCAACGAGCGTGCCACCGAGTGCCAGGGTCACGGCGAGCGCGCCCTGCACCAGCTTGGAAACCATCTGAAAGCCTCCCGGATGGGAATGTCGGTTGAGCCCGGCACGCTATCCCAGCTACACCAACCACAGGGGAGTCCAGTCCGCTGGCCGACAGGCGATGTGTACGAACGCCGACTGCACCTCAGCCGGTACTGCGGGACCACTGGCCCGACCGTCGACCGGAACCTCGTACGACACGCGTGGGTGATCCCCCGGAAGGGGGCGGGCCGCCGGCACGGGACCTGCCGGCGACCCGCTGCGGCCCGCTCGTCAGGAACGGGGGACCCGACGGAAGTGGGGCCGCGCGTCCACAACGGTACGCCGACGCCCGCCGATCCGCCGACCCGCTCCGGGCTGCGGCGTCACGCCGCGACGACCTGCTTCGTTGTACACCGCCGGGCCTGTGGTGTCCCTGGTCACCACCGGCCGGGCCGGTCCCCGGTGACGGCGGACACGGCGGCAGGCTCGGCACCTGGAATCAGCCTTGACCGGCGAGGTGGCAGTCGTGCCCGAACTTCTCACTGACGTCGCGTCGCCGACCTGGGCGTACCTGGTGCTGCTCGGCCTGCTCGTCGCGGACGCCTTCGTGCCGGTCATCCCGACCCAGGTCGTCATGATCACCGGCGGGGCGCTCACCGTGGTCGGCGGGCTGAGCCTGCCGCTGACCATCGGCGTCGGCGCGCTCGGCGTCTTCGCCGGTGACCTGGCCTGCTACCTGCTCGGCCGCAGCGCTCCGGACCGCCGGTCGGCCCGGCACGCCGAGCCCAGCCGAGTCCGCCGGGTCGCCGGGCGGGTCACCCGGGGGCTGCGCCGGCCCGGACCGATGACCATTCTGCTCTGCCGTTTCGTGCCCGGCGGCCGGATGGCGGCCTGCTTCTCCGCCGGCCGCAGCCGTTACCCGTACCGGCTCTTCCTCTGCTACGAGGCGGCGGCTGCTGTCGGCTGGGCCAGTTACGGGGCGCTGGTCGGCCACCTCGGCGGCACCGCGCTGACCGGGTCCGCCTGGCGGCTGGGCATCATCGCGGCAGCGGCGGCGGCCGGGTTCGCGGCGGCGGGCTGGGCGATGACCGTGGTCGGCGCCCGCGCCTCGCGCGCCGAGGTTTCCGCCGACTGAGCCCTGCGCACCCACCGCCTAGGGGTGGTCCCGGGGATCGATCTCGGTGGGTGTACCGGATCCGCTTCGGGTGGTTCCGGCGACAGGCTGGGGTATGCGTGGAAGCCGGATCAGCGGGCTGCTGGCCCTCGGCGGGATCGCCCTGGCGGCGCTGCTCGCCGTACTCGGTCACCTCGGGGTGAACGACGACCTGGATCCCTGGTCGCTGACCGTCAGCGACTTCGCCGTCTCCGAACGGGGCGGCGTCATCGACACGGCCATGGTGGTGCTCGCCGTGGCCACCGCCGTCCTCGTCCCCGCCCTACGCCGCACCACCCGGGCCGCGTACCCGGACGGCCATGGCTCCGGCGGGCCGCCCGGAGGCGGCAGACGGGTGGCGGAACTCCTGCTGCTGGCCTGGGTGGCCGGGCTGCTCACCAGCGCGGTGGTGCCCACCAACGAGCCCGGCCTACCGATGGACACCGCCGCCTACCTGCACCGGTACGCCTCGGTGGTGGCGTTCCTCGCCCTCCCGGCGGGCGGCTGGCTGCTCGCCCGCCGGGTCGCGCTGGCCGGGGTCGCGCCCTGGCTACGCGGGCTGGCCCTGACCAGCCTGCTCCTCGCGGCGGCGATGATCTGGTCGGCGTACCCGGGCGACCGGGCGCTGATCGGGCTCGCCGAACGGCTGCTCATCCTCGCCGAGGTGGGGTTGCTGGTGGCCGTCGCGGTCGCCCTGGTCCGGCACCCGTCGACGGTTGACCTCCACCGCCCGTCAGCTCCTCGGGTCGGGGCGTGACGCCGAGGAACGGCCGTCGGACGGGCGCGTACGCCGGCTGGGCCGTCGACCACGCCCTCGCCTTCGGCTGACCCACCGCGGGTCACTCCAGCTCGTGCAGCATGAGCTGCCGGGCGGCCTCGGTGATCGAGCCGGACAGGCTGGGGTAGATGGTGATGGTCTGGGCCAGCTCGTTGACGGTGAGGTTGTTCTCCACCGCCATGGTGATCGGGAGGATCAGCTCGCTGGCCTTCGGGGCCACCACCACGCCACCGATGACCTGGCCGCTGGCCGGCCGGCAGAAGAGCTTCACGAAGCCGTCGGCCAGGTCGTCCATCTTCGCCCGGGCGTTGCCCGACAACGGCAGCATCACCTGGCGGGCCGGGGTCTTACCGGCGTCCACCTCGTCCTGCGAGACGCCGACGGTGGCCAGCTCCGGGTCGGTGAAGACGTTCGCCGCCACGGTACGCAGCCGCAGCGGGCGGACCGCCTCGCCGAGCGCGTGCCACATCGCGATCCGGCCCTGCATGGCGGCGACGCTGGCCAGCGGCAGCACCCCGGTGCAGTCACCGGCGGCGTAGATGCCGGGAACGTTGGTCCGGGACACCCGGTCCACCGTCACGTAGCCGCCCTTGGCCAGCTCGACGCCGTACTCGGCCAGGCCCAGGCCGGCCGTGTTCGGGATCGAACCGACGGCGATCAGGGCGTGCGAGCCGTACACCACCCGACCGTCGGAGAGCTGGACCTCGACGCCGTCGTCGGTACGCCGCACGGCGTCCGCGCGGGAGTTGTTGAGGATGCTCATGCCCCGGGTGCGGAAGACCCGTTCGATGGCCATCGCCGCGTCGGCGTCCTCGTGCGGCATCACCCGGTCCCGGCTGGACACCAGGGTCACCTCGACGCCCATCGCCAGGTAGGCGCTGGCGAACTCGGCGCCGGTGACGCCGGAGCCGACCACGATCAGGTGGTCGGGCAGGTCGGGCAGGTCGTACACCTGCCGCCAGGTGAGGATCCGCTCCCCGTCGGGGCGGGCGGTGGGGAGCTGGCGCGGGGTGGCGCCGGTGGCGACCAGGACGGTGGACGCGGCGATCGAGTACTCACCGCCACCGTCGGCGGGAGTGACGACCACCCGGTGGGTGTGACCGAGCGTGTCCTCACCGAGCCGGGCGGTGCCCGCGACGAAGGTGACGCCGGCCTTGACCAGTTTGGCGTGGATGTCGGCGGACTGGGCCAGGGCGAGCCGCTTCACCCGCTCGTTGACCGCGCGGGCGTCGACCGTCACCGCCTCCAGCCCGTCGGAGTGCACCCCGAACTCCTCGGTGTCCCGGTAGCCGGTCACCACCTCCGAGCTGGCGATGAAGGTCTTCGACGGGACGCAGTCGGAGAGCACGCAGGCGCCGCCGGCCCCCTCCGCCTCCACCACGGTGACGTCGGCGTCGAGCTGGGCGGCGACCAGGGCCGCCTCGTAGCCGGCCGGCCCCCCGCCGATGATCACGATGTGGCTCACAGCCCTCGCCCTCCGTCAGTGCTCACAGTGACTTTCTTCTCCCGAACCCGTCCGACACGCACCGTCGTATTCTCCCCCACCCGTCCGCCGGGCTATCGTCATCGCCGTGCGTCACTACGCGGCCTACGGCTCAAACCTGGACCCCGCCCGGATGCGCGCCTACTGTCCGCATTCGCCGATGGTGGGCGTCGGCTGGCTGGAGGGGTGGCGGCTGACCTTCGCGGGCGAGGACGTGATCGGCTGGGAGGGCTCGGTCAGCACCGTCGTGGAGTCCCCGGGCGACCGGGTCTTCGTGGCGCTGTACGACATCCACCCGTACGACGCCGCGCAGCTCGACGAGATCGAGGGCGTGACCTCCGGGACGTACCGCAAGCTCACCGTCCGCGTCTCGGCGCTGGCCGGGGACGTCACCGCCTGGGTGTACGTCTTCGACGGCTACGAGGGCGGGCTGCCGACCTCCTGGTACCTGTCGGAGATCGCGAACGCGGCCGAGAAGGCGGGCGCGCCGGACGACTACGTCTCCGAGCTGCGGTCCCGCCCCACCGGCACCGCGTCGGCGTAGCGCGTATCGCACCCGTCCAGTCTGCTACCGGGGCCGGTGCCGCCCGGCGGCGACCCCGCCGGGCGTCGTGCATCACACACCGGCGGCCGGCACGCTCCGCTCGTACATGTCGGTCCAGCGCCGCTCGCGCAGCCCCACCGAGCGGTAGAGGGTGACCGGCGTGGTGGGGTTGGCCAGGTCCACGCCGAGCCCGGCGTGGGCGCGGCCCTTCGCCGCGTACACCGCGAAGGCCCGCCGCAGCAGCGCGGCGCCCACCCCGCGCCGCCGGTGGCCCGGCAGCACCGAGAGCGTGCGTACCCAGCCCATGTCCTGCTCCAACGCCTGGTCGGAGGACTGGAGCGCGCCGGCCGGCTCCCCGTCGACCTCGGCGACGAACCACTCGTCCCAGCGCCGGGCGGAGCCGGGTAGCTGCTCCCGCCAGCCGTCGAAGCCGACCGGCTCGTAGTCCGGGGTGTCCCGGAAGGCGGTGTCGAAGATCCGGTGGAACAGGCGCAGGTCCGTGTCGTCACCGGCGCGCAGCGGGCGGACGGTCACCCCGGGCGGGGGCGGCGGCTCGGCGGGCAGGTCGGCCAGCGACCGGCTCATCCGCACGTACCGCTTGACCCGGGTGAAGCCGGCCGTGGTCAGCTCCGCCGCCCACCGGCTCTCCGGGGCGAAGGCGGCGGCGCGGGCGGTCAACGCGGGCAGGCCGCGCTCGGCGGCCCGCTCGGCGACCCGGTCCAGCATCCGGTCGAGCAGCGCGGCGCGTACCGCCTCGGCCCGCTCCGGGTCGACATACACCTCGACGAACTCGCGGCCCACCCCGGTCGGGTTGTCCACCAGCGTCCATCCGACGACCCGGCCGTCGGGATCGGTGACCAGCCAGGAGTCGCGCGCCGGGTCGAAGAAGGGCGCGGTCAGCGCCGCGTGCACGTCCTCGGCGTCGAAGTCGGGGTGGCCGAGGGCGAACGTGTCGGCGGCGTGCACCACGGCCAGCAGCGCGGGGACGTCGTCGAGGCGGGGGCGGCGGGCGGTCCAGCCGGCGGGGAGCGTCACGCCGCAGATCCTGGCAGCCGGCCGCGAAGGACGCCGCTGATTTTCCGCCCGCCGGGTGCCGGCCCGGGGTGGCGGCCGGGGCGGGCCGCGGAAAGCCTAGCGGCGGGCCGGGGCGCCCACCCGGGCCCGGGTGTCGGTGAGCAGCTCGATCAGCTCCCCGCCCTCCCCCGGCCGCAGCTCCCGGAACCCGGCCGAGGCCAGCCGGTCGGTGACCGCCTCGGCCCAGAGCCGTCGCCGCACCAGCGGCCCGACCGGCGGGTACGGCGGGGACCACCCGCACGCCGCCGCCCCGGCCTCCCCCTCCGGCCCGGCCAGCACCGCCTCCAGCGGGGTCAACCCGGCGGCCCGGACGGCCAGCAGGTACGCCCCGGTGAAGTGCTCGCGGAGCAGCAGCAGCGCCACGGCGGCGCGGGCCCCGGCGGCGTGCTCGGGCAGCGGCATGGCCCGCCAGGCGGCGAAGAGCGGCATGCCGGTCGCGTCGGCGGCGGCCACCACCCGCTCCAGCAGGACGGTCAGCCGGGGCGTGCCGGGCAGGTCGTCCAGGTGCTGGGCGCCCCACCGGCAGCACTCGGCCAGGTTGGCGGTGGCCACCTCCAGCGGCCGGACCACCCGGACGGCGGCCTCCCACCCGTCGGCGACCGCCTCCGGGGCGAGGAAGCCGAGCGCGGCGGCGACCGTCTCGGCGCGGACGTCGCCCAACGCGCCGGCCCGCCCGGCGACGTAGAACGCCCAGCCGGGGATGCCGAGCAGCCGGGCCCGGCGCAGCGTGCCGGGGCACCGGCCGAACGCCTCGCCCAGCTCCAGCACGGCGGGTTTGCTGCCGGCCGCGACCTGTTCCGGTGTCATCCCGACCGCCCGCCGCACGCATCCATCGTGCTCAGTCTGCCCCGCCGTCGCCCCTGGCGGCATCCCCCTCTTCGGCGTCGACCGCCTCGATCGCGCCCTCGACCTCGCCGGTGCGGCGGCGGGCGGCGGTGAGCGACCGCTCGGCGGCCCGGCGGGCCAGTTTGGACCGGCTCAGCTCCTGCTCGGCGGCGGCCCGGCGACGCTCCAGTTCGGCCAGTTCGACCTCGATCCGATCGAGGGTGGCGGCACCGTCCCGTTCGGCGCCGACCGCGCCGTCCAGCTCCCGCTCCGCCTGCCGCTGCGCGGTCCGCGCCGCCGCCAACTCCCGGTCCAGCGCCCGCCGCCGCCTCGCCCGTTCGACCCGGGCGGCCTGGGCCGCCGCCCGCTCGTCGTGGGCCCGTCGCGCCCCGGCCCGCTCGTCCGCCCGGTCGGGTACCGGGGCAGCCTCCGCGCCGCCGCCGGTGACCAGCCGCAGTTGCGGGCGGGGCACCTCGCCGAAGCCGGCGTAGTGGACGGCCTTGAGCAGCCGCCCGGCGCGCACCTGCGCGGCCACGTCGGCGTCGGCGAGCGCCGCGTTCAGGGTGGCCTCGACCTCGGCCAGCGGCAGCCGGGCGGCGGGCGGCGCGTCCGGGGTGTCGACGGCGATCCGGCGCACCTCGGCGACCAGCGCGGCCACCACCGCCCGCCGTTGGGCGGAGAGTTCCCGCAGCCGGGCCCCCTTGAGGTCGCGCTGGGCGGTGCGCAGCGCCTCGGCGAGCGGGCCGAGGTCGGCGACCAGGTCGGGACGTTCCAGGGCGAGCAGGTTGACCAGCCAGGCCGCCACGGTGGGCCGTTTCAGCCGGGCGAGCTGCCGGGCGCCGGCGGGGTCCCCGGCCCGGCGGGCCGCCGCGACGGCCGCGTCCCGGGCGGCGACGAACCGGTCGGGCGGGCTGCGGTAGAGCTGCCGGACCAGCTCGGGCTCCTCGTCGGTCACGGCTCAGGCGTCGATCCGGCTGCCCGGCTCCAGCCGCTGGTAGTCGGTGCGGGCCAGCGCGGTGTACTGCCGGTCGAGCACGCCGTACCCGTTGGCGTTGAGCAGCGCGTCGTGCAGGGCGTACGCGCGGCGGGGGGCGACCGCCCGGATGAAGTCGACCACCTCGGAGAACTTCGACCAGGGGGCGTGGATCGGGGCGAAGAGCGTCTCCACCTCGACGCCGTCGGGGACGAAGAGCGCGTCGCCGGGGTGGTAGACCGTCCCGTCGAGCAGGTAACCGACGTTCTCCACCACCGGGATGTCCGGGTGGATGACGGCGTGCCGGCCGCCGACGGCGCGCACCGGGACACCGGCGGCGGTGAACGTGTCGCCCGGTCCGACCGGGGTCAGCGCCTCCGCCGCGTCGCCGAGGACACCCCCGAGCGCGGCCGGCCCGTACACCGGGATCGGGCTCTTCTCCAGCCTCCGGGTGAGCGCGGCGACGTCGAGGTGGTCGGGATGTTCGTGGGTGACCAGCACCGCGTCCGCCCCGTCCAGCGCCTCCGGTTCGCTGAATCCGCCCGGGTCGACGACCAGCACCGCGCCGTCGCGTTCGATCCGTAGGCAGGAGTGGGTGTACTTGGTGAGCTGCATCGTGACTCCTCGAATACCGAATCGTGACGTCCTGAGCGCAGTCTGCCGGAACCGGCGTGACGGCGCGGCGCGTCCGAGCTATCGCCTCGGAAGCCGGGGCGACGACGAGGGGAGCGGGGATGACACTGAGGACAGCGGGTGGCCGGGCAGGTGCCCTGACGGCGATCGGGTTGGCGGCGCTGCTGCTGGCCGGGTGCGGGGCGGCCGACCGGTCCAGCGGGTCGGCCGACTCGGCGGCGGCACCGCCCGCCAAGGTGGCCGGCGGTGCCCCGCAGGCCGGCGAGGCGGCGCCGGGGCAGGCCGGCGCGGGCGCGCCGGACCTGCGGGTCGACCAGCGGGCGATCGTCTACACCGGAACGATGCGGGTGCAGGTGGACGACGTGGAGGGTGCGGCCCGCCGGGCCGTCGCCACGGTCACCGCCGCCGGTGGGTTCGTCGGCGGGGACCAGCGGCGCAGTGTCGACGCCGCCGCCCAGGCGGAGCTGGAACTGCGGGTGCCGGCGGCGCGGTTCACCGCGATCGTCGACGAGCTGGCCGGCTACGGGCGGCAGCAGCGCCGCGAGGTACGGACCCAGGACGTCACCGAGGAGACCGTCGACCTGGACGCCCGGATCACGACCCAGCGGGCCCGGGTGGACAGCGCCCGCAAGCTGCTGGCCCGGGCCACCTCGGTCAGCGAGCTGGTCTCGCTGGAGAGCGAGGTGGCCCGGCGGGAGGCGGACCTGGCCTCGCTGGAGGCGAAGAAGCGGCGGCTGGCCGACCTGACCGCCCTCTCCACCATCACGGTGACCTTCGTCGGGCGGGACGCCTCGACGGCCGACGAGGAGGAGGACCGGACCGGGTTCATGGTCGGCCTGCGGGGTGGCTGGAAGGTCTTCCTCGCCTCGATGAGCGTGCTGCTCACCGTGCTCGGGGCGCTGCTGCCGTGGCTGCTGGTGTTCGGCGTACCGGTGGTGGTGCTCGTCGCGGTGCTGCGCCGGCGTCGGCGGCGGCCCGCGCCGCCGGTCGGGCCGGTCGGCGGGGGCCACCCGCCGACTCCTACCGGACCGCCGCCAGTGCCCGCAACGCGGTCTGCACCATGAGCCGCACCCCGACGGGGATGGCCCGCTCGTCGACGTCGAACGACGCCCGGTGCAGGTCCACGTTGGGTCCGGAGCGGCCGACGCCGAGCCGGGCCAGCGCGCCGGGGACGTGTTCGAGGTACCAGGAGAAGTCCTCGCCGCCCATGCTCTGTGGCGTCTCGGCGATCCCCTCGGGGCCGAGCGCCGCGGCGGTGGCGGCGGTGAGGATGCCGATGGCGCGGGCGTCGTTGCTCACCGGCGGACGGCCCCGCAGGTACTCCAGGTCGACCGTGGCGCCGGTGGGCGCGATGACGTCCCGGACGACCTGAGCGACGATCTTGGGGGCCTGCTCCCAGGTGTCGCGGTCCATCACCCGCAGGGTGCCGGCGGCCGACGCCTCGGAGGGGATGACGTTGTACCGGGTGCCGGCCGAGGCGTGACCGAACACCAGCAGCAGCCCGCTGTTGGCCGGCACCCGGCGGTTGACCAGGGCCGGCACCTCGGTGACCAGCCGGCCGAGCGCGTCGACCAGGTCGACGGTCAGGTGCGGACGGGCGGTGTGCCCGCCCGGCCCGGTGAGTCGTACGGTGACGTTGTCGGCCGCCGCGGTGATCGGGCCGACCCGCAGCCCGACCTTGCCGACCGGCTGGCTGGGGTCGCAGTGCACCGCGAAGATCTGGACCACGTCCTCCAGGCCGCCGGCCTCGATGACCTCCAGCGAGCCGCAGGGCAGGATCTCCTCCGCCGGCTGGAAGATCAGCCGGACCCGCCCGTCGAGCTGGCCGGCGTCGGCGAGCTGGGCCAGCAGCATGCCGACGCCGAGCATCACCGTGGTGTGCACGTCGTGGCCGCAGGCGTGGCAGACGCCCTCCACGGTGGACCGGTAGGAGACCTCCTTCAGGTCGGTCAGCGGCAACGCGTCGATGTCGGCGCGGAGCGCGATGACCGGGCCGTCGGGCCGCCCGTCGATGTCGCAGACCACCCCGTTGCCCTTGGGCAGCAGCCGCGGGTGCAGACCGGCCATGGTGAGTTCCCGGGCGATCAGCGCCGCCGTCTCGAACTCCTCGCCGGAGAGCTCCGGGTGGGAGTGGAGGTGCCGGCGGGTGGCGATCAGGCCGGGTACCCGCAGCGCGAGCAGATGATCCAGATCATGGGGCAGGGGCTGGGATCCGGACGGCGCCTCCGGCCAGGACGACGCCAGCGGGCTGCCGTTGGGCAGCGTCAACGCACTCGTCACGTCGAATTCTCGATCACTAGGAATGGATGGATCATCGGGGAGGACAGCAGACAGCCTAGACCTCCGACGGTGACGCTGCGCAACCTCGTTACGGTAGTGGTCGGACCGCACAGCGTCACGTAAGCCCTGGTGAGAGGGCTCGAATATCTGCGGGACAGCAGGTAGATCGCGGTCGAACGCCGTCATCTGCCCCCCACCTCCTACAACGCGTAACCGATTCGGCGGTCGCGAAATCGGTGTCGGTCCGGGGCCGTCGTTCCGAATTGTCGCATTAGTCGCCGCTGTGAACCGCCGCTCGGACAATTAGCCGACGACACTCGGCAGCCGGGCGACTCCCGACGGTGACACGATGGCCCCGCACCCGCCCGGACATCCTGTCCGTCCCGTTCACCCGTTCGGGTTTACCCAGGAACCCCGGGGGCACACGCCCCGCCCGCAGGCCCCACGCCGCCCGGACGGCTCGACTGGCCGCGCACCAGGAGCGTGTCACCGACGGTAACTCCGCAGTCGGCCGACCGGCGACCCCTAACACCCCCGACGGTACGACGACGGCGACCCCTGCCGGCGTCGGAACGCGGGCGCGGGATCGCCGGGAGGTCGTCCGCCGTCCACCGGCGGCACCGGTCAGAACCGGTCGCTCGGGCGGTACGTCCCCCAGACCTGGCGCAGCGTCCCGCAGACCTCGCCCACGGTGGCCCGGGCGCGCAGCGCCTCGCGCATCGGGTAGAGCAGGTTCTCGTCGCCCTCGGCGGCGGTACGCAACTCGGCGAGGGCCCGCTCGACGGCACCGGCGTCCCGTTCCGCGCGGAGCGTGGCCAGCCGCTCCGCCTGGGCCGCCTCGATGGTCGGGTCCACCCGCAGCGGCTCGTACGGCTCCTCGGTGTCGACCTGGAACCGGTTCAGCCCGACCACCACCCGCTCGCCCGCGTCGATCTGCTGGGCGATCCGGTACGCCGACTGCTCGATCTCCCGCTTCTGGAAGCCGGCCTCGATCGCGTCCACCGCCGAGCCGTGGTCGAAGACCCGGTCCATCAGCTCGTTCGCCGCCGCCTCGATCTCGGCGGTCATCGCCTCCACCACGTACGACCCGGCGAACGGGTCGACGGTGGCGGTGAGGTCCGTCTCGTACGCGAGCACCTGCTGGGTGCGCAGCGCCAGCCGGGCGGCCTTCTCCGTCGGCAGCGCGATCGCCTCGTCGAAGCTGTTGGTGTGCAGCGACTGGGTGCCGCCGAGCACCGCGCCGAGGCCCTGGATCGCCACCCGGACCAGGTTCACCTCCGGCTGCTGGGCGGTGAGCTGCACCCCCGCGGTCTGGGTGTGGAACCGCAGCATCATCGACTTCGGGTCCTTCGCGCCGAAGTCGTCACGCATCAGCCGGGCCCAGATCCGGCGGGCGGCGCGGAACTTCGCGACCTCCTCCAGCAGGGTCGTCCGGGCCACGAAGAAGAACGACAGCCGGGGCGCGAAGTCGTCCACGGCCAGCCCGGCCGCCAGCGCGGCCCGGACGTACTCCACGCCGTTGGCCAGGGTGAACGCGATCTCCTGCGCGGGCGACGCGCCGGCCTCGGCCATGTGGTAGCCGGAGATGGAGATGGTGTTCCACTTCGGCACCTCCTTGCGGCAGTACGCGAAGGTGTCGGCCACCAGCCGCAGCGACGGCTTCGGCGGGAAGATGTACGTCCCCCGGGCGATGTACTCCTTGAGGATGTCGTTCTGGATGGTGCCGCTGAGCGCGGCGCCCGGCACCCCGTTCTCCTCGGCGACGAGCTGGTAGAGCAGCAGCAGCACCGAGCCGGGCGCGTTGATGGTCATCGAGGTGGAGACCTTGTCCAGCGGGATGCCGGCGAAGAGCAGCCGCATGTCCTCGATGGAGTCGATCGCCACGCCCACCTTGCCGACCTCGCCGTGCGCGATCGGGTCGTCCGAGTCGTAGCCCATCTGGGTGGGCAGGTCGAAGGCGACCGAGAGGCCCATCGTGCCGGCCCGCAGGAGCTGGTGGTAGCGCGCGTTGGACTCGGTGGCGGTGCCGAAGCCGGCGTACTGCCGCATCGTCCACGGACGGGAGGTGTACATCGTGGGGTAGACCCCACGGGTGTACGGGTACTCACCCGGCCCGCCCAGCCGGGGGTCCAGGTCCTGCGGAAGGTCCGCAGCGGTGTAGACGCCCTTGATGGGGAACCCCGACTCGCTCGCCCGCACTTCGCTCATCCACGGATGGTAGGACGCCCGGCCGCATCGATGGGGTGAGGGATAGCGCACACCCCGTGTCGGAGCGGGTTCGACGGCAGGTGAACGACCGGGTACGTACCGTCGGGTGTGCGGGTGCGTACCGTCGGGTACGACAAAGGTACGCCGCGTCGGGTTTCGCATCGGGCGTCGGAACCAGCAAGATAGAGATGTTGTGTCCCAGCCCCCTCGACTTCCCCGGTGGCTTTTCTGTGACTCAGATCCCGACGTGGAGCGGCGGACCAGTGAGTCCCCCCAACGGACGCGCGGCACCCGGCACCACCATCGGTGGGCGCTACTCGCTGCGTTCCGCGGTGGGCAACGGCGGCATGGGCACGGTCTGGCGTGCGACAGACACCCTGCTGCGGCGTGACGTGGCGGTCAAGGAGGTGGTCCTCCCGCCGGGGCTGGCCCCCAGCGACCGGGACGCCATGTACGAACGCACCCTGCGCGAGGCCCGCGCCGCCGCCGCGATCCAGCACCCGGCCGTGGTCCAGGTGTACGACGTGGTCACCGAGAGCGGCCGGCCGTGGATCGTGATGGAGCTGCTGGACGCCCGCAGCCTCGCCGACATGGTGATCGAGGACGGTCCGGTGGCCCCGCGCGCGGTCGCCAAGATCGGTATCGCGCTGCTCGGCGCCCTGGAGGTGGCGCACGCCAACGGCGTGCTGCACCGCGACGTCAAGCCGGCCAACGTGCTGATCTGCACCGACGGCCGGTGCGTGCTGACCGACTTCGGGGTGGCGCGGATGCCGACCGACGTCCAGCTCACCACGCCCGGGATGGTGCTCGGCTCGCCGCACTTCATCTCCCCCGAGCGGGCCATGGGGCAGGATTTCGGGCCGCCCAGCGACCTCTTCTCGCTCGGCGTGACCCTCTACACGGCGGTCGAGGGTCGACCCCCGTTCGACAAGGGTGACCCGATCGAGACCATGCACGCGGTGGTCGAGGACCCGCCGGCCACCCCGCAGCGCAGCGGCCCGCTCACCCGGGTGCTGATGGGCCTGCTGGAGAAGGACCCGGCCCGCCGGCTGGACGTGCACACCGCCCGGGCGATGCTCCGCGAACTGCTCGCCGGGCCGTTGACCAGCACCGCGACCGCGGTCAACTCGGTCACCGACCCGTACGCGGTGGTGCCGGTGCAGCGCCCGTCGGCGCCGCCGGCCCCGGCCGCGCCGGCCGAGCCGAAGCCGAGCGGGCAGATCGGCGGCCGGGCGATGCTCGGCCCGGGTGAGTCGCTGACCGACCGGCTGGCCAAGCTGCGCCGGGGTGACCGGCCGAAGCCGGCCGTCGCCCCCGCCGCCGGGCTCGACGACACCAGCGCCGACGCGCTCGCCGGCCCGCTGCACACCCCGACCGGCGCGATGCCGACGCCGGCCGGGCCCACCGCCGGCGCGCCGCCGGCCCGCCCGGCCGGCCGGACGTACGGCGGAGCACCGGAGGCCACCCAGCGGATCACCCCGGACGCCACCCAGCGGATCGCCGCCGGGGGCACCGCCGACGCCACCCAGCAGATCGGCGGCGCGGACGCCACCCAGCGGGTGTACGGCGGCGCGCCGGACGCGACCCAGCCGGTGTACGGCGGCGGGCAGTGGTCCGTCCCCGGCACCGGCCAGTCGTGGACCGCACCGGCCCCCACGCCGGGCGGGACGGGCGGCGGGGTGAAGGGCGCCGGCGCCCAGCTCGTCGGCACGGTGAAGCGCTGGCCGCGCAAGGTCCAGCTCGCCGCGGCCGGCGGCCTGGCGGTGGTGCTGCTGATCGGCGCGGTCGCCCTCTTCGGCGGCGGCGACGATCCGACCCCTCCCCCGCAGGCCGGGCCGAGCGCGCCGGCCGCCGGTGGCGACCTGCCGGAGATGCAGCAGCACAACGCCAAGGGTGTCCAGGTCAACGTGCCGAAGGGCTGGGCCCGCAAGAGCGCCGGCGACTGGGTCGACTACATCGACCCCGAGGACGACACCCGCAAGGTCCGGATCCTGGTCGAGAAGGGCGGCAGCAGCTCGGTCCGCTGGGCCGAGGTGGCCGGGGACGGCCTGCGTACCCGCTCCAAGTCCTGCCTCAAGCCGTACCAGCAGCTCGGGATCACCGAGCAGACGCTCGCCGGCGAGCCGGCCGCCGAGCTGGAGTACACCTGCGGCGAGGGCGACACCATGCGGCACGGGGTGTGGCGGGGGGTGGTCCACGAGGGCCGGATCTACTCGTTCTACCTCTCCGCCACCGACACCAAGTTCGCCGAGAGCAAGCCGATCTTCGACGAGATGGTGAAGTCGTTCCAGCTCACGGCGGCGGGCTGAACCGGCCCGACGGGACGCGGTGATCCGCCGCCGTGCTATCAAGAGGCAATGGCGGCGGAAACCACTGACCTTGACCACATGCGCGAGCAGGCTCGACGCTGGCTCGACGACGACCCCGACCCGGCCAGCCGGGACGAGCTGCTGGCGGTGCTCGACCGGCTGCCGGCCAGCGCGCCCGAGCTGGCCGACCGGTTCGCCGGGCCGCTGACCTTCGGCACCGCCGGGTTGCGGGGCCCGCTGCGCGCCGGCCCGAACGGGATGAACCTCGCGGTGGTCACCCGGGCGGCGGCCGGGCTGGTCGGCTGGCTCGCCGCCGAGGGCGGCGAGGGTCCGCTGGTGATCGGGTACGACGCCCGGCACGGCTCGCGGGCGTTCGCCGAGCGCACCGCCCAGGTGGCCACCGGGGCCGGCCGGCCGGCGCTGCTGCTGCCCCGCCCGCTGCCCACCCCGGTGCTGGCGTACGCGGTCCGGCACCTGGGCGCGGTCGCCGGGGTGATGGTGACCGCCAGCCACAACCCGCCGCAGGACAACGGCTACAAGGTCTACCTGGGCGCTCAGCTCGGCGGGACGCTCGGCGCGGGCGCGCAGATCGTGCCGCCGGCCGACGCGGGCATCGAGGCGGCCATCCGGGCGGTCGGGTCGCTGGCCCAGCTCCCGCTCGGTCCGGCCGGCCAGGTGCTCGGTGACGACCTGGTCGCCGCGTACGTCGAGCAGGCCGCCGGGGTGGTCGCGCCGGACGCGCCACGCGACCTGAAGGTGGCGTACACCCCGCTGCACGGGGTGGGCGCGGCGGTGCTGACGGCCGCCTTCGCCCGGGCCGGCTTCCCGGTCCCCGGCGTGGTGCCCGACCAGGCGGAGCCGGACCCGGACTTCCCGACGGTCAGCTTCCCCAACCCGGAGGAGCCGGGCGCGGTGGACCGGCTGGTGGCGCTCGCCGACCGGACCGGCGCGGACCTGGCGATCGCCAACGATCCGGACGCGGACCGCTGCGCGGTGGCCGTCCGCGACGGCGCCGCCGGTTGGCGGATGCTGCGCGGGGACGAGGTGGGCGTGCTCCTCGCCGACCACCTGATGCGGCGCGGCGTCGACGGCCTGTACGCCACCACGATCGTCTCGTCGTCCCTGCTGCGGGCGATGTGCGCGGCCCGGGGCCTGCCGTACGACGAGACGCTGACCGGGTTCAAGTGGATCGTCCGGGGCGGGGGCGGGCGGCAGCCGCTGGTCTTCGGCTACGAGGAGGCGTTGGGCTACTGCGTGGCGCCGGAGCAGGTCCGGGACAAGGACGGCATCACCGCCGCGCTGACCGTCGCCGAGCTGGCCGCCGGCCTGAAGACGCAGGGGCGCACGCTCACCGACCGGCTGGACGAGTTGGCCGCCGAGTTCGGGGTGCACCACACCGACCAGCTCTCGGTACGGGTGGACGACCTGCGGGTGATCGCCGACGCGATGGCCCGGATCCGGGCGTCCACCCCGACGGCGCTGCTCGGCACGCCGGTCACCGAGACGCAGGACCTGCTGCCCGCCTCCGACGTGGTGATCCTGCGGACCGCCGCCGCCCGGGTGGTGATCCGCCCGTCGGGGACCGAGCCGAAGCTCAAGGCGTACCTGGAGGTGGTGGAGCCGGTCGCGGACGGCGACGTGCCGGCGGCCCGCACCCGCGCGCAGGCCGCGGTGGCGGAGCTGCGGGCCGAGATCGCCCTCGCGCTGGGGCTCTGAGCGGCTCCGGCCCGGGTCGCGCGGCAGCGGGACCCGGGCCGGAGCCGACGGCGTCGGTGGGGGGTGGTCGGGTCAGACGCGCTTGCCGAGGGCCTGGTCGACGGCCTGACCGAGGGCCGCCACCACCAGGCCCACCGAGGGGCGGACCACCGAGTCGTCCAGGCTGACGTTGCCGGAGAAGCCGGCCCCGCCGGCGATCTCCTCCAGCCGGCGGCGGGCGTCCTCGGCGGCCGGGCCGGACAGGCCGAGCGCCGGCTCCATCCGCAGCACCGCCACCAGGGTGGCCAGCGCCGCGGTCCGCTCGTCGGGGAGTTGCCCGTCGGCCAGCGCCTCGGCCAGCCGCCGCCGGGTGTCCTGCTCCACCGTCGGGTCCGCCAGCGGGTAGCGGTGCACCACGATGAAGCCCAGCTCGGTCTCCTCGACGTCGCGCACCACGCCGTGGTCGACCAGGTCGCCGAGGATCCGGTCGCGCAGGCCGTGCCGCAGCCGCTGCACCCAGGAGGACGGGCTGTGCGGGGTGTCGGCGGCCATCCGGCCCAGCACCCCGTCGATGATCGGCTCACCGACCGGCGTCGGGTCGGTCACCACCAGGGAACCCTCGGCGTACGCGATCCGGCCGGCCAGCGCCAGCTCGACCAGGACGGCGGCGGCCATCCCCAGGTCCAGGCTGATCCGGGGCATGGTCGCCTTGCCGGTCTCGTCGTCGTACGCCAGCAGCAGCAGCTCTTCGGCGAGCGCAACACCAGTCATGGCCCGAGACGGTAGCGGTTGGGCGCGAGCCTCGCGCCCCAACGCGCCCGTTCGCGGGGACCGGTCAGAACCGGGGCATGCCGCCGAACTGCCGGTCGCCGGCGTCGCCGAGACCCGGGACGATGAACATGTGGTCGTTCAGCCCCTCGTCGATCGAGGCGGTGACCAGGCGCAGCGGCAGCCCGGACCGGGCCAGCCGCTCGATGCCCACCGGCGCGGCCAGCACGCAGAGCACGGTGATGTCGGTGCAGCCCCGGTCGGCGAGCAGCCGGCAGCAGTGCTCCAGCGAGCCGCCGGTGGCCAGCATCGGGTCGAGCACCAGCACCGGCAGACCGCTCAGGTCCCGGGGCAGCGACTCCATGTACGCGCGCGGCTCGTACGTCTGTTCGTCGCGGGCCAGACCCACGAAGCCCATCGACGACTCCGGCAGCAGGCCGAGCGCGGCGTCGGCCATGCCGAGGCCGGCCCGCAGCACCGGCACCAGCAGCGGCGGGTTGGCCAGCCGGGTGCCCTCGGTACCGGTCACCGGCGTCTGCACCGGGTACCTCTCGACCGGGAAGGTGCGCGCGGCCTCGTACACCAGCATGGTGGTGAGTTCGTGCAGCGCGGCCCGGAACGACGACGAGTCGGTCCGGGCGTCCCGCATGGCGGTCAGCCGCGACTGGGCGAGCGGATGGTCAATGACGTGTACGTCCACGATCGCTCAACCTACCGGTCGGCACCCAACGGCCGTGCGGGGTGCGGGGTACGCAGCGACGCCGCTCACGTGTGGGCCATCCGACGCCCCTGCCGTGACCAAGATCACTCGACTCGCGGGTGCGTAGTATTCGGGGCATGACGGCGACAACGACGTCGGCCCGGTCGGACCTCTCCGAGCTGGGACGATCCGAGACCGCTCTGCGGACCTTCCTGCACGGCCTGCCGGGCGTGGATCAGGTCGGCGCGGAGCAGCGGGCGGCACAGCTCGGCACCCGCTCCATCAAGACCACCGCCAAGGCCCAGGCGATCGACCTGGCCATCCGGATGGTCGACCTGACCACCCTCGAAGGCGCGGACACCCCCGGCAAGGTGCGGGCGCTCGCCGCCAAGGCGCTGCGCCCCGACCCGGCCGACCCGTCCTGCCCACACGTCGGCGCGGTCTGCGTCTACCCGGCGATGGTCCCGCACGTGGCCGAGGTGCTGGCCGGCTCCGGCGTGCACCTGGCCAGCGTGGCGACCGCCTTCCCGTCCGGGCAGGCCCCGCTGGAGATCAAGCTCGCCGACACCCGGGCGGCCGTCGCGGCCGGCGCCGACGAGATCGACATGGTGATCAACCGGGGCGCCTTCCTGGCCGGGCGGTACGCCGAGGTCTACGACGAGATCGTGGCCACCAAGGACGCCTGCGGGGACGCCCACCTGAAGGTGATCCTGGAGACCGGCGAGCTGGCCACCTACGACAACGTCCGGCGGGCCTCCTGGCTGGCCATGCTGGCCGGCGGTGACTTCATCAAGACCTCCACCGGCAAGGTCCCCGTCGCGGCCACCCTGCCGGTGACCCTGGTGATGCTGGAGGCGGTCCGCGACTTCCGGGCCGCCACCGGACGGCAGGTCGGCGTGAAGCCGGCCGGCGGCATCAAGAACACCAAGGACGCCATCAAGTACCTGGTCATGGTCAACGAGACCGTCGGCCCGGACTGGCTCGACCCGGACTGGTTCCGGTTCGGCGCGTCCAGCCTGCTCAACGACCTGCTCATGCAGCGCACCAAGCTGACGACCGGCGTCTACTCCGGTCCCGACTACTTCACCCTGGACTGAGAGCCGATGTTCGAATACGCACCCGCCCCCGAGTCCCGCTCGGTGGTGGACCTCCAGCCCTCGTACGGGCTCTTCGTCGACGGGAAGTTCGTCGACCCGGCCGACGGTGGCAGTTTCAAGTCGGTCAACCCGGCCTCCGAGGAGGTCCTCGCCGAGATCGCCGAGGCCGGCGCCGAGGACGTGGACCGCGCGGTCCGCGCCGCCCGCACGGCGTACGAGAAGGTGTGGGGTCCGATGCCGGGCCGGGACCGGGCCAAGTACCTGTTCCGGATCGCCCGGATCATCCAGGAGCGCTCGCGCGAACTGGCCGTGCTGGAGTCGCTGGACAACGGCAAGCCGATCAAGGAGTCCCGGGACGTCGACCTGCCCCTTGTCGCCGCGCACTTCTTCTACTACGCCGGCTGGGCCGACAAGCTGGGTCACGCCGGCTTCGGCGCGAACCCGCCGCCGCTCGGCGTGGCCGCGCAGGTCATCCCGTGGAACTTCCCGCTGCTCATGCTGGCCTGGAAGATCGCCCCGGCGCTCGCCGCCGGCAACACGGTGGTGCTCAAGCCGGCCGAGACCACCCCGCTGACCGCGCTGCTCTTCGCCGAGATCTGCCAGCAGGCCGACCTGCCGGCCGGTGTGGTCAACATCGTCACCGGCGCCGGCGACACCGGCCGCGCCCTGGTCGAACACGCCGGCGTGGACAAGGTGGCCTTCACCGGCTCCACCGACGTCGGCCGGGCCATCGCCCGGTCGGTCGCCGGCACCCGCAAGAAGCTCACCCTGGAGCTGGGCGGCAAGGCCGCCAACATCGTCTTCGACGACGCCCCGATCGACCAGGCGGTCGAGGGGATCGTCAACGGCATCTTCTTCAACCAGGGGCACGTCTGCTGCGCCGGCTCCCGGCTGCTGGTCCAGGAGAACGTCGCCGAGCGGGTGCTGGAGTCGCTGAAGCGGCGGATGGCCCAGCTACGGGTCGGCGACCCGCTGGACAAGAACACCGACATCGGGGCGATCAACTCGGCCGCCCAGCTCGCCCGGATCCGCGAACTGTCGGACGCCGGTGCCGCCGAGGGGGCGGAGCGCTGGTCGCCGCCGTGCGAGCTGCCCGACCGGGGCTTCTGGTTCGCGCCGACCATCTTCACCGGGGTCACCCAGGCGCACCGGATCGCCCGGGAGGAGATCTTCGGCCCGGTGCTGTCGGTACTGACCTTCCGCACCCCGGCCGAGGCCGTGGAGAAGGCCAACAACACGCCGTACGGGCTGTCGGCCGGGATCTGGACCGACAAGGGCTCCCGGATCCTGTGGATGGCCGACCGGCTGCGCGCCGGGGTGGTCTGGGCCAACACGTTCAACAAGTTCGACCCGACCTCGCCGTTCGGCGGGTACAAGGAGTCGGGCTACGGCCGCGAGGGCGGCCGGCACGGGCTGGAGGGCTACCTCAATGTCTGAGCGGGTCGCGGTACGCAAGACGTACAAGCTCTTCATCGGCGGGAAGTTCCCGCGCAGCGAGTCGGGACGGTCGTATCTCGTGCAGTCCTCGAATGTGTCGTTGGCCTCCCGCAAGGACGCGCGGGACGCCGTCGTCGCCGCCCGCGCCGCCGTCAAGGGGTGGGCCGGGGCGACCGCGTACAACCGGGGTCAGATCCTCTACCGGGTGGCCGAGATGCTGGAGGGACGCCGCGAGCAGTTCGTCGCCCTCGGCGTACCGGCCGCCGAGGTGGACGCGGCGATCGACCGCTGGGTCTGGTACGCCGGCTGGGCCGACAAGCTGGCCCAGGTGTACGGCGGCGCCAACCCGGTCGCCGGGCCGTACTTCAACCTGTCCGCGCCCGAACCGACCGGCGTGGTGGCCGTGGTGGCCCCCGACGCGCCGGCGCTGCTCGGCCTGGTCAGCGTGATCGCCCCGGCGATCGTCACCGGCAACACGGTGGTGGTGGCGGCCTCCCCGTCGGCGCCGCTCGCGGCGGTGACCCTGGCCGAGGTGCTGGCCACCTCCGACCTGCCCGGCGGGGTGGTCAACATCCTCACCGGCAAGATCACCGAGACGGTGCCGGCGCTGGCCGCGCACATGGACGTCAACGCGGTCGACCTGACCGGGGTGGCCGACGCCGAACTGGCGGCCGAGCTGGAGGTCAGGGCGGCGGAGAACCTGAAGCGGGTGCTCCGGCCGGCCCCGGCCGACCACGACTGGACCGCCGACCCGGGCCTCACCCGGATGACCAGGCTGCTGGAGACCAAGACGGTCTGGCATCCCAAGGGGGTGTGACGGTCCGGGCCGCTGGTGACGGTCAGCGGCCCACCCCGAGCGCGAGGACCGGGCGGTCGAACGTGATCGGGGTGGGCGTCGCACCGGTGGCCGCGGTGACCCGGTAGACGGTGCGGGAGTGGCTGCCCGACTGGCACCCGGGGTAGAAGACGGACTCGCTGTCCCGGGCCCAGGCCACCGGGTATCCGGTGCAGTAGTTGGCCGGCGTCAGGCTCCACAGCCGGGCGCCGGCCGGCGAGTAGCCGTACACCTTGCCGCCGTCCGTGCCGAAGGCGATCGTCGCGCCGTCCGGCGACCAGGCGGCGGGGCTGAACCCCTCGTCGCGGCCCCCGGTGTAGAGGGTCTTCTTCCCACTGCCGTTGGGGGCGCTCGTGTAGAGCGTCGCGGGTCGGGTGGCCGTGGTCATCGCCCACCGGTCGCCGGCCGGGTTCCAGGACGGCGGCCCGTCCCATCGGTTGGTGCTGACCCGGCTCGGGGTGCCGCCACCGGCGGCGACGACGTAGATGCCGTCCGACGGGCAGGTGTAGGTACCGAAGGTGCTGCTGCGGGAGAAGCTGACGGTCGCGCCGTTCGGGGACCACACAGGGTCGTCGTCGAAGGTGTCGATGCTGCACTTCGGGTCCTGGAAGGTGAGCTGACGATCCTGCCCGGTGGCCACGTTGCGGACGAACAGAGTCATCCCACGGCTGCCCCCCATCCGTTCGAAGACCACCTCGGTGCCGGCGGGATTGACGGCGACGGCACTCGGGCCGCCGGAGAAGGTGCCGCCGATCTGCCGCCTGCTGCCACCCCGGTCGTCGGTCTGGACGAGGCGCAGCGTGGTGAAGCAGTCGCTGCTCACGCACTCCACGGCGTAGAGGTGCTGTGGCCACGGGGCGTGCGCGAGCGTCCTGCGGTAGCGCAGGATCGACGGGTTGCTCTGGTCGAAGCCGAGCGACGGCAGGGCGATGCCGGCACCGGCGTCCAGTCCGCCGGTGAGCGTCCACCAGGGTTCGGCCGCCGGATTCGCCGCCAGGTTCACGTTGACGTCCGCCGTCAGGTAGGGGCCGGCCACGCCGTACAGGAACAGTTCGAGCCGGGGACCCACCCGCGCCGTCATCGACGCGCCCCCGGACAGGGCGGGCGGCGGGTAGCTGAAGCTGCTGCTGGTCTGGGCGATCGGACGAAGGCCGGCAGCGGACCACGACAGCCCGAGCGTGCCGGCGGCGTGCTGGGTGGCGCCCGCGCTGACCTGGGCGCTGACGGTGCCGTCGGCGGAGAGGTAGAACTGCAACTGCGGGGTGACGACCACCGGCACCGGGCCGATGCTGAACGTGATCGGCGCGAAGCGGATCGGCGCGGGCAGCAGCGGCACCGGGCCGAGCTGGCAGCCGCTCGCCGCCTGCGCGGTCGCGGTCAGCGACGCGTCCTGGGTGAGGGTGCCGGTGAACGTCACCGACTGCACCGAGAACCAGCCCCACTCGACCGAGAGGTTGACCGACGGGCTGACGCTGATGCTCCCCACCACCTTGACCGACCCGCCGCCCGTGCAGGTCACCGCCCTGTCGATGCCCTGTCCCACCGGGCTGGTCGACTCCCGTCCCGTGAGGCGGTGACGCAGCCGGTCCGGGGTCAGGGCGGGCGGACCCGATCCGGCGGGTGTGCCGGCGACGGCGACGTCGTCGGCGGAGAGCGGCGCGGACACCGAGAAGTGCCCGGCGCCGAACGCCTCCTGCAACGTCGCCGGCTCGGTGGCCAGCACCCGGTTGCCCTGCGCGTCGGTGCCGGTGCCGGTGACCTTGACCAGCAGCCCGTCGGGGGTGGTCGGGCCGGCCCCGGCGGACAGCACCTCACCGGGCTGCGGCGCGCTCGCCTGCGACGCCAGCACGACCTGCCGGACGCCCCCGGGTGGGCCGGTCACCGCCTGGACGTCGCCGGGCCGGGCCTGGTGGGTGCTGCTCGGCGCGGCCGTGTCGCCGAGGAAGTAGCCGACCACGTCGACGACGACGTGGGTGGCCCCGGCGGAGTTGTGCACGAGCGTGCCGCCGTCGACGCCGAGCGGGGCGACGGAGAGGTTGGGCACGACCGAGCCGGCCGTGAAGTTGAGGTCCGACGCGGTGGGTCGGGCGGTGACGGACGGATAGACGGTGAGGAACCCGGCGCTGGTCGGCTGGACCGCCGTGACGTTGGCGACCAGCCCGGTGGGCGGCACGGGTGCGGTCGCCGCCGGCAGGCCCGCCCGGCCCGCCACGACAACCGGCAGCGAGGCGCCACCGGCCACCGGCCCCCTGCTGGCGCCCAGCCCGGTGCGGGTGTCGACGATCCGGGTCGGCGGGACGCTGGCGAGATAGCCGCCGCCGACGGAGGGGTCCGAGCCGTCGCTGAACCAGCCCGTGACGTCGATGACGAGCGGAGTCGAACCGGCCCGGTTGTAGAAGCTCACCCTGCCGTCGCCGCCGACCGGCACGATCACCCGGTTGGCGAGGACCTGTCGGGCCACGAAGTTCAGCGTCGAGGCGGTCGGCCGGGGCTGCCCCGCCGGGTAGGCCGTCACGAACCCGCTGGCGTCGGAGCCGGCCACGGTGGTGTTGAGCACCACCGCGGACACCCCGGAGGCGGGCACCCCACCGGCCCCGGTGACCTGGACGTCGAGCCGGCCGTCCGGGCCCGGGGTGGTGCCGCCGAGTCCGGTCCGGGTGTCGACGAGCCGGGTGGGACTCAGCCCGTGGAACAGGCCGGCGGCGGGCGAGGCGGTCCGCGCGGTGGAGAACCAGCCGGCGGCGTCGGCCACCAGGTGGGTCGGCGCGGACGAGTAGACGACGACGGTGCCGTCCGCGCCGACCGGTACCACGGCCAGGTTGGCGACCGTCTGTCCCCGGTCGAAGTTGACGTTCGAGGCCGTCGGCCGGGCCGTTCCACCCGGGTACGCCGTGACGAAGCCACCGCCGGCCGGTTCGGTGACCGTGACGTTCAGCGCCACCGCCGCCACGCCCGTGGCGGGGATGCCCCCGCGGCCGGCCACGGTCAACACCACCTGCCGGGTGACTCCGGTCGGCGCACCCAGACCCGCCCGGGTGTCCAACAGCCGGGCCGGTGGCACGGCGGTCAGTGAACCGCCCGGGGCGGTCACGGTGACGGCCTGCCCGGCCCGGGTGGGCGGCGACACCTCGGCACCGGCCAGTGCCGCCACCTGGGCGACGTACCCGGTGTTCGGGCGTATCCCGGCGAGGACCGCGTGGTCGGCGCCGGCCGGGAGGTCGAGGGAGAGACCGGCGGGCACCGTTCTCACCCGGTACCCGGTGATCCCCGTGCTGTCCGGCGGCGGCGTCCAGTCCACGCGGAGGGCGAGCCCGTCGGCCTCCGCCGCGACGGCGACGGGACCGGGCGGTGCCCCGGCGGCGGACGCGGGCACGGCGGCGAGCGACCCGAGAACCGTCGCGGCGAGCACGACGGCCAGCCGACGGACGTGAGCGTTCATGGGTGCCTCCTTCACAGACTGGAGACCGTCTACCAGTCGGGTGGGGCCACCCGACAGTGGGCGGTCCGGCACCGGACAGCGGCGACCCCGATCTCGGTCCGAACGGCTGCGGGCGGTGCCGATTCGACCGGCCCCGGTCCGACAGTTGGTCGTACTACGGGGGGTAGGATTGCGCCGTGACTCGGTTGGGCGATCTTGAGCGTGCGGTGATGGACGTGCTGTGGGACTCGGTGCCCGCCGCGTCGGACGGGGTGACCGTGCGCGAGGTCGCCGACGCGCTGGACGGGCGCGAATTGGCGTACACCACCGTGATGACCGTGCTGGACCGGCTCGCCGGCAAGGGCATGGTGCAGCGGGAACGGGAGGGGCGGGCCTGGCGTTACCGGGCCGCCGCCAGCCGTGAGGCGTACATCGCCCAGCTCATGCTCGACGCCCTCGACCTCGGCGGGAGCCGGGACGCGGCGCTGGTGCGCTTCGCCCGGTCGGTGACCGGCACCGAGGCCGACGTGCTGCGGGCGGCGCTCGGTGCCGAGGCCGGACTGACCGACCGGGTCGAGGACCCGCAGGCCGGCCGGGCCAGGTTCGCCGACGAGGCGACGGACCGGTAGGGCGACGGTCGTGGCGTACGCCCTGCACTTCGCCGCGTCGATCCTGGCCTGTTGGCTGACCGCGCAGGTCCTGGCCGGTTCGACCTGGACGTGGCGGGCCCCCCGGGTGGCGATCGTCTGCTGGCAGGCGGTCGGGCTGGCGCTCGGTCTCTCCGCGATGGGCCTGCCGATGGCGCTCGGGTTGGCCGGGTACGACCGGCCGACCGGCGGCGCGCTGCTCGCCCTCGCCACCGACCTGGGCCAGGGCACCCTCCCGGCCGGGGTGACCGCCGTCCACCTGGGTCTGGTGGGGATCGGCTTCGGCATCGGGGTGGTGCTGCTCACCACGACCGTCCGCAGCGTGCACGCGGCCGTCCGGGCCCAGCGCCGGCACCGCGACCTGCTCACCCTGGTCGCCCGACGGGATCCGACGGTGCCCGGCGCGCTGGTGCTCGACCATCCCGGTGCCGCCGCGTACTGCCTGCCCGGGGTGCGGCCCCGGGTGGTGGTCAGCGCCGGGACGCTCAGCCTGCTCGACCGGGCCGAACTGGCGGCGGTGCTCACCCACGAGCGGGCGCACGCCCAGGAGCGGCACGATCTGGTGCTGCTGCCGTTCACCGCGCTCTGCCGGGCGCTGCCGTGGTTCCGCTGGGTCCGCGACGCGCACGAGCGGGTGGCCCTGCTGGTCGAGATGCGGGCCGACGACAAGGCCCGCGAACTGCACGCCGAGGCTCCGCTGGCGGGTGCGCTGCGGCGGTTCGCCGCCGCCGGCCACCGGGTCACCCCGGCCGGCGCGCTGGGCATGGGCGACCGCGATCTCGACGTCCGGGTGCAGCGGCTGATGGTGGCCGACCGGCCGCCCCGGCTGCTCGGGGCCGCCGCGCTGGCGGTGGCGACCACCCTGGTCGCCCTGCCGATCTCCCTCTTCCTGAGCTGACCTGATCCCGGCCGCCGGTCGGCCCCGGGGAGCGCGCTACTGCCAGGATCCGGTGGCCTCGCGCGGGCCCGGACGCACTGTTTCCACGTTCGCGCACGATCTTGCGGGCGCCGCCGGGGGAACAGCTACTACGCCTTGTCGTAATGTTGCCTACGACATGACGCAGTAGACACGTGTAGCGAAGCTACGTGTAGGCTTCCTACGATAAGGGAGCCGACACCCCTGGAGAGCGGTCATGGACACCCTGCTCCTCGCACGCCTGCAGTTCGCCACCACCAGGACCGGGCCGTCTCCGGCGTGGACCCCCGTCGTGATGCTCACCTCGCCGGTCGGCTTCAGCCTGCTGCTCGGGGCGGTCGGCCGGCTGGGCTGGCTGGCGCTGCCGCTCCTACCGGCCCTACTAGGCTTTCAGGCGATGTGCTGGTGGGTGTTCCGGGGACGGACCGACGGCAGGGCACCGGTGTACTGGTGAACCGCCGTCCCTTCGACCCACGTCTGCTGCGTCGGGTCCCCGGGGCCCGGCGCGACCTCGCCGTGCTCGCGGTCCTCGGCGGGCTCACCGCGCTGCTGGTCGTCGGGCAGGCCACCGCCCTGGCCGCACTGCTGGCCACCGCGATCCACGGGCGGCTGGACAGCACCGCGCTGGCCGGCTTCGTCGCCGCCGTCGGCGGTCGGGCCCTGGTCTCCTGGGGGCAGGGCACGGTCGCGGCGCGGGCCGCCGCCACGGTGAAGGCGACGCTCCGCGCCGACCTGCTCGCCGCCGTCGGCCGGCACGGCCCCGGCTGGGTGGCCGGCCAGCGGGCCGGGGAGTTGGCCACCCTCACCGGGCGCGGCCTCGACGCGCTGGACGCCTACTTCACCGGGTACCTCCCCCAGTTGGTGCTGAGCGTGACCGTGCCGGCGGCCGTACTGGCCCGGCTGGTCTTCGCCGACTGGGGCTCGGCCCTGATCATCGCGCTGACCATCCCGCTGATCCCGGTCTTCGGCGCGCTGCTCGGCTGGCAGGCGCAGGCCGCCACCGAACGCCAGTGGCGGCGGCTGGCGCTGCTCGGCGGGCACTTCCTCGACATGGTCGCCGGGCTGCCCACACTGCGCGCGTTCGGCCGGGCCCGGGCACAGACCGGGGTGGTCCGCCGGATGGCCGACGGGCACCGGGTCGCCACCATGAAGACGCTGCGGATCGCCTTCCTCTCCGCGCTGGTGCTGGAGCTGGTCGCCACCCTGTCGGTGGCGCTGGTCGCGGTGCCGGTCGGCATCCGGCTGCTCTCCGGCGGGATCACCCTGTCCACCGCGCTGCTGGTGCTGCTGCTCACCCCGGAGGCGTACCTGCCGCTGCGGGCGGCCGGCAGCCGGTTCCACGCCAGCATGGAGGGGCTGACCGCGCTGGACGAGGCGCTGACCGTCTCCGCCGACCCGGCCGGCGCGACGCCGGCCGCCCGGCCCGGGCCGGCACCGTCCGGCGCCGGTGAGATCCGGTTCGAGAACGTCACCGTCAGCTACGACCGGACCACCGCGCTGCGGGACGTCACGCTGACCGTCCGGCCCGGTGAGCGGATCGCCGTGGTCGGGCCAAGCGGCGCCGGCAAGAGCACCCTGCTCAACCTCCTGCTCGGCTTCGTCGCCCCCACCTCCGGCCGGGTCACCGTGGCCGGCGTCGACCTCGCGGGTGTCGACCTCGACGACTGGCGTCGGCAGGTCGCCTGGGTGCCGCAGCGGGCCCACCTGTTCGCCGCCACGCTGGCCGACAACATCCGCCTCGGGGCCCCCGACACCCCGGACGCCGCGCTGGCCGACGCGGTCGCCGACGCCGCCCTGGACGACGTGGTGGCGGCCCTGCCCGAGGGGCTGGGCACCCCGCTCGGCGAGCGCGGCCACGGGCTCTCCAGCGGCCAACGGCAGCGGGTCGCGCTGGCCCGGGCCTTCCTCCGGGACGCCCCGCTGGTGCTGCTCGACGAGCCGACCGCCCGGCTGGACACGGCGAGCGAGGCGATCGTCCTGGCCGCCACCCGCCGGCTGGTGGCCGGGCGTACCGCGCTGCTGGTGGCCCACCGGCCGGCGCTGCTGGAGGACGCCGACCGGGTCCTGCACGTCGCCGACGGCCGGGTCACCGAGCTGAACCCGACGCCGGCCGGGAAGGCGACCCGATGAGCGGCACCGGAGCGGAGCGGGCGGTGCTGCGGCTGGCCCGGCCGTACCTGGGCCGGCTGGTCGGGGCGGGGCTGCTCGCCGCGGCCACCGAACTCGCCGGGCTGGCCCTGATGGCCACCGCCACCTGGTTGCTGATGAGCGCCGCCGGCCGGCCGCCGCTGGACCGGCTCACCGTGGCCATCGTCGCGGTCCGGGCGCTGGCCATCAGCCGGGGGGTGTTCCGCTACACCGAACGACTCGCCGGCCACGACGCCGTGCTCCGCATGATCACCGACGTCCGGGCCCGGGTCTTCGCCACCCTCGCCGGCCGCCGGGACACCGCCGGGCAACGGACCGGGGACGCCCTGAGCCGGCTGGTCTCCGACGTGGAGGCGGTGCAGGATCTGCTGCTGCGGGTGCTGGTGCCCGGCGCCGCGGCGGCGCTGGTCGGCGCACTCGCCGTCGGTGGGGCCGCGCTGCTCTCCCTCCCTGCGGCCGGGGTGCTCGCGGTCGGGCTGCTGGTCGCCGGGGTGGCGCTGCCGATGCTGGCCACCGCGCTGACCCGACGGGCCGCCGACGAGGTCGCGCCGCTACGCGGGGCGCTCGCCACCGACGCGGTGGACCTCACCCACGGCGCCGCCGACCTGGCCGCCTTCGGTGCCACCGGGCCGGCGCTGCGGGCCGCCACCGGCCGCGCCGACCGGCTGGCCCGGCTGGAGCGCCGGCTCGCCGCGACCGGGTTCGCGGTGGACGGCGCCGGGGTGCTGGTGGCCGGGCTGACCGCCGCCGGGGTGGTGCTCGCCGCGCTCCGCGCCGGGGTGGACGGCGTGCTGGTGGGCGTCCTCGCCGTCGGCACCCTCGCGGCGGTGGAGATCGCTCTCGCCCTGGTCGGCGCGGCCCGGCAGCACACCCAGCTCCGGGCCGGGCTGTCCCGGGTCGCGGCCCTGCTCGACGAGCCCGACGCCGGGCCGGCGGCGACCGGGACCGGTGAGTCGGGGGCACCGACGGCGGGTCCTGTCCCGGTGCCCGAGGGGGCGGCGCCCGACGTGCGCTTCGCGGGGGTCGTCGTCCGGTACCGGGCGGGTGCCGCGCCCGCCCTGGACGGGGTCGACCTGGACCTGCCGGCCGGCCGCCGGATCGCCGTCGTCGGGCCGAGCGGCGCCGGCAAGAGCACCCTGGCCGCCGTGCTGACCGCAGCCGTACGCCCCGACGCCGGGCGGATCACCCTGGACGGGCGCGACCTGTCGGCGTACCCGGCCGAGGAGCTGCCCCGGGCGATCGGCGGGCTGCTCGCCGAGGCGCACGTGTTCCACGCCTCGGTGCGGGACAACCTGCTGCTCGGCCGGCCCCGCGCCGACGAGGCGGAACTGGCCGCCGCGACCCGCGCCGCCGGGCTGCTGGACTGGGTCCGCGCCCAACCCGACGGCTGGGACACCGTGGTCGGCGAGGAGGGCGGCCAGTTGTCCGGCGGCCAGCGGCAGCGGCTCGCGCTGGCCCGGGCGCTGCTCGCCGCCCCCGCCGTGCTGGTGCTGGACGAGCCGACCGAGGGCCTCGACCCGGTCGCCGCGGACGCGGTGCTCGCCTCGGCGTTGTCCGCCACCCCGGCCGGGCACTCGGTGCTGCTGATCAGCCACCGGCTCAGCGGTCTGGACGGGCTGGACGAGATCGTGGTGCTGGACGCCGGCCGGGTGATCCAGCGGGGCCGGCATCCGGAGCTGGTCGGCGTCCCCGGCTGGTACCGGGACCAGTGGCTGCTCCAGGAGGCCGCCGAGCGCGGCTACCTGGCCCTGGCACCCTGACCCCCTGGCGGGGTTGAGCTGGAGCGGCGGGGGCTTCGGGCCGGGGGTGGGCCGGCGGATCAGGCCGGGGTGGGGCCGGGGCCGCCGGGGGCGAGGAAGCGGCCGACGGTGGCGCTGAACTCCCGCCAGCCGGCGCGCTCGCCGGCGAGCGCCGCGCGCCCGGAGTCGGTGAGCCGGTAGGTACGCCGCTCCCGCCCGTTGACGGTGCTCCAGGAGCTGGCCACGTGACCGGCCCGCTCCAGCCGGCGCAGTGCCGGGTAGATGGTGCCGGTGGGTAGGTCGAGGCTGCCGTCGCTGCGGGCCCGGAGCGCCTCGATGACCGCGTAGCCGTGCAGTTCGCCCTGCTCCAGCACGGCCAGCAGCAGCGCGTCGAGGTGGCCGTGCAGCGCCTGAGCCTTCATACGTAGCTACGCTACTTGTCGGCCGTCCGGACCGCCAGCGGGGTGCGGGGTCCGCCCGCGCCGGGACGCCCACTAGGGTATGTGCCCAGAGTCACTCGGCGACCGGACGGGTCGGCGAGTGGGCAAACCGACGCACACGGAGGTCAGCGTGGCCCGCCAGTCGCCCCAACGGCCCGACGCCGACGAACCCGAGCTCGACGACACCGACGGGCCGGCCGAGCCCGAGGTGGAGCCCGGCCCTGCCGACCGCTCCCTCTGGGACGAGCTACGCATCGACCCGGTGGAGATCGCCCTGCCCGCCGGCACCGGTTTCACCCTCCGGGCGTACCGGCCGGCGCGCGAGCTGACCCCGACCGACGTCGCCGAGCGCGACGAGGACGACCCCTTCCTGGCCCGGCGCCAGGTCGTCGAGACCGAGGACGACGAGGAGGTGGTGATCCTCGACGAGGAGTTCGCCGCCCTGTCGGCCGAGGACGAGGACGACGAGAAGGACGAGGACGGCAAGAAGCCCGCCGGCCGCAAGCGCGCCACCACCGACGACGCCGACGCCGGCGTCACCGACTCCGACGCCGGGGAAGCGGCCGACGAGGAGGAGGACGAGGACGAGGATCCGGCCGGCGACGAGGAGGTGCCGGCCTTCCTGACCCACAAGGGCCGGCTGCTGCTGTTCAAGTCGCCCGAGGCGCTGGTCAGTTTCATCCGTTCCGGTGCGCCCAACGACATGTCCCAACTGGACGGCTGGAATGAACTGTCCGAACGGGTGGAACCGGCCGACATCGCGCCGCTCGACGAGGACACCTACGAACTCGACCTGGTCGTGGAGAACCTGCGTGGCGGGCACGACACGTGGGACCCGACGCTGCTGATCGAGGCCGGTGAGGCGGCCCGTGACCTGTCGTACGCGCTGCGGCTACCCGCGGTGCTGGACATGCTCTCCGCCGGCTCCAGCCTGGACGACCTGGACGAGGCGCTGCGCGCCTCTGTCAACGGCGGAATCGGTGGTTTTCTCGGTCGACGTCGGCTGAAGAAAATCGGGGCACAAACCGCAAGTTTGGGTTGGCGCACCATTGTCGGGAAGATCTCTGCTGTCGTGGACTGGCGCGACTGACCCCGAGCGGGGAGCATCAACCTCTGGCAGAAGAAGCCCTGTGTCCCGGGAGGAGGACGACGCCGTGGCGCTCGTGCGCGTGTACTGCGGTCTGGCCTCGGCGGATCCGGCCGACCGACCGGCCTCGGCCGGATCGACGCTGACGTCCGCGGTGGTCGACGACGCAGGCCGCCTGCTGCTTGTCTGCGAGATCAGTGACGACGCGGCGGGCTACGCCCGGCTGGTCGCGCTGCTGGTGGAACGGTCGGGCGGCCCGAGCGGCGCGGCGATCGCGGCGGACAGCGACGACCACACGGTCACCTCGCTGCTGAGCGCGGCGGGCCGCCCACTCGCGATCGCGGACGACGACTCGGTCGACGACTTCGCCGAGCGGTTCGCCGACGACGACTCCCTGGAAGAGATGCAGTCCCCGCCGGCCGAGCGGCGGGCGGTGGGCCTGGCCCGCGCCCTCCAGGCCGGCGCGCTCTCCGCGGTCACCCTGCCCGCCCCCCGCGACCTGGCCGGCTTCAAGCAGGTTCTCGCCGCGCACGCCGCGCTCTCCAGTGGCCGGCACTCCGCCGCCGTGGCGCTGCGCGAGGTGCTCCGCGAGCTCTACCCGGCCGCCCTGCGGGCGTACCCGGACCCGGCCGAGCCGGTGGCCCTGGCCGTCCTCGACGCCCTGCCCGAGCCGAACATGCTCACCGGCACGTCGGCCCGGGGCCACGAGATGCCGGTCGCCGCCGAGGCGGTGACGGCGCACCTCACCGCCGACGGGGTGGCCGAGGCCGAGGAGATCGAGGCGGCCGTCACCGCGCTGCGGGTGGCCATCTCCGAGACCCCACGTCGGGCCACCGTCAACCGGGCACTCACCTCCGCCGTCGCCGAGACCGTCCGGCAGGCGGTCGCCTCGGTACGGGCCTGCGACGCCGGCTGCGAGGCCCTGGTGAGCGCGCTCAGCAGCCGGGTCAGCACGCCGAGCCCGAGCCCGAGCCCGGCCCCGGGCCGCCGGGCCGCCGCCCGCCGGGGCGAGCAGGTCGGCGAGTTGACCGGCCTCAGCGGCACCGGCACCGGCCTGCGTCCGGTCCGGCCCGCCGACCCGGCACCGCCGGTCCCCGCCGGGCGACGCAGTCGTCCCGAGCCGCTCTCCGGCGGGGCGTTGCCCGCCGCGCCCCGACCGCTCGGGCCACCGCCGGTCGCGCCCGCCCCGGTCACGCCGCCGCCCGTCGCCCCGCAGCCGGTGACCCCGGCCGCCGCGGCCGGCACCCCGGCCGCCGCCCCGCCCGCGCGTACCGACCCCGCCATGCCGGTGATCCGGCGCGGGGCGGACGCCCCGACCACCATGATCCCGCCGATCCGGCGGGGTGTGGACGCGCCGACGAACCGCCCGGTCTCCGCGCCGCCGCCCCCGCCGCCGGGGATCACCCCGATCGCCCCGGCACAGCGCGGCAACGTGCCTCCGGCCGAGGCGGGCGAGCCGTTCCGGCCCACGCTGACCACGGCCGCGATCAACAACGCCCGCGCCGAGCGGCAGCGCACCGTGATCCCGCCCCGGCCGAAGACCAACGGCGCGCTCTCGGCGCCCACCGGTGGGTTCAGCGCGACCGACCTCAACGTCCCGGTGCCGACCCCCCGGCCCGAGCCGGAGCCTGCCGCCCCGCCCGGTTCCCGGGCGAACTGGCCGCTGGTCAACAACCCGGAGGACCTGTCCGACAGCTCCGCCGCCAACCCGGTGGTGCCGCCGTACGGCGAACGGCCCGGCCGGCCCGCCGACGCCCCGGCCGGGCCCGGCACCGAGCGCCGGGTCACCCCGCCCTGGCTCGCCGACGACCTGCCCCAGGAGCCGCCGATGCTGCGGCTGGTGGAGCCGCCGCCGCTGGCCGACCGGGCGCTGCGCGACGGGCTGGGCCCGTCCGCCGACCCGCACCTGGACACCCCACCGCTGCGGTTGGTGGACCGTGAGGAGTCGGGGCGGCCCGGGCGGGCCACCCGGGCCGAGCGGCCGACCCTGGAACGCCGGCCGGAGCCGGTCGAGCGTCGCCCCGCGCCGATGGAGCACCGCCCCCCGCCGGTGTCCGACGAGGGCGACGGCGATCTGCTGATCTTCGCGCAGGCCAAGTCGGCGTGGTTCGTCGGGCAGCCCGAGGAGAGCGACCTGGACTGGTCGACCACCGCCGACACCGGCTGGCAGGCGGCCGAGCAGGCGGCCCGCCCGGCCGTCGGCGCGGAGACCTCCGCCGGGCTGCCGAAGCGGGTCCCCCAGGCCAACCTGGTCCCCGGTTCGCCGCTGCGCGAGGAGCGTCCGCTGCGGATCGTCCGGGACGCGGCGAGCCTCGCCGAGAACACCACCGGCTACTTCCGCGGCTGGCGTCGCGGGCAGGAGATCGGCGGGTTCGCGGTCGGGGGTCGTCCGGGCCGCGAGGCGGCCGGTGGCTGGGACTTCAGCCGGGACCCGACCGAACGGGACGACGACCGAGAGTACGAGTTCCGCTCCGCCGGTTACCGCTCCTGAACCGAGCGGCAACCGCCCCCACCTGCGTGTTTCTACCCACACCCGAGGAATTTGACGTCGGGTCGTGACGGCCGGAAGCATACCGGCGGAACCGACGGCGGCAGGTGACGCCGGGGTGGGAAGGCGACTCCAATGGCGACACCGGCACTCGACTCCTCCGTGTTCAACCGTCGGCGGGTGCTCGCCGCCACGGCCGGCACGCTGCTGCTCGCCGGCTGCGGCCAGGCGGACCGGCCGGTTGACGAGGCCGAGTCGGACGGCAGCGCCGCACCTGACGGGCCGGAGCTGCTGATCGGGGCGAGCCTGGAGCTGACCGGGCGCGGCGCCGCCCTCGGCGTCCTCCAGGAACGGGCCCTGCGGATCACCCTGGACGCGATCAACACCGACCGGGTGCAGGTCGGCAACCAGCGTCGCCGGGTACGGGTGGTGGTGCGGGACAATCGCAGCGATCCCCGGCTCGCCGCCCGGCAGGTCACCGAGCTGATCCGCCAGGAACAGGTGCACGCCCTGCTCGGCACCACCCTGCCGGAGACCGCCCTGGGCGTGATCGGGGTGGCCCAGCGGCTACAGACCCCGTTCGTCTCGCTGGCGCCCGGGGACGGCATCGTGCTGCCCCTCACCGACCGGACGTACGTCTACAAGCTCACCCCCGACGCGCCCGACGTGGCCCGCCGGCTGGCCCGCCTGATCGAACAGCAGGGCCTCGGCCGGGTGGCCCTGGTCGTCGCCGACGGCCTGCACGGTGACTCCGGCGCGCGGGCGGTCGCCGCCGCCCTGGACACCGCCGGCGTGACGCTGGACCGGACCGTGCGGCTGCCCCGTACCGGCACGGCCTTCGCCACGGCGGCCCGCCGGGCGGTGGCCGGGGCACCCGACGGGATCATCGTCTGGGCGGCCGCCCCGGACGCCGGCAGCGCCGCCCGGGAACTGCGCCGGGCCGGCTGGCGGGGTCCGCTGTTCTTCGACGCCGCCGCGGTGGCCGAGGAGACCCTGGAGGGCAGCAACGCGACCGTGGTCGAGGGGGCCTACGCGGTGCACCCGGCCTGCCTGGGCGGCACCACGCTGACCAACACCACCTCGGCGGCGCTGGCCCGGCGGGACTTCATCTTCCGCTATCTCCAGCTACACGGCGGTTTCAAGGGCTTCGCCCCGTACGCCTCGGACGCCGTCCAGCTCATCGCCAACGCGGCCCGGCTCTCCCACAGCGTCGACCGGGGACGGATCCGCGCCTACCTGCAGACGCAGGTAATCGACGGACTGGCCGGGGCGTACGCGTTCGCGCCGATCCGGCACGGCGGGATGGAGCGGGACTCGCTCGGCGTCTACCAGGTCAACCAGGGCGGCTGGGTCCGGTTCTCCTGACCGTCCCCGGGGGCGCACGGCCCACCGGGTGCCGGCGGGTCGCCCGTCCGCACCGCCGTCGGGACATCCACCCGGCGCACGCTTATGGACACCAGGAAGCGCCCGGTCACGGCCGGAGCCGTCACCGGGCGCGTCGAGGTCGGTCAGGCCGGCGCGACCGCGCGGGTGCGACGCATCGTCAGCACGTACTCGACCAGCGAGATCAGCACGTGCTTGGTCGACTCCCGGTTACGGGCGTCGCAGGCCACGACCGGCACGTCGGTGGAGATCGCCAGCGCGTCCCGGACGTCCTGCGGGTCGTGGTACTGCATCCCGTCGAAGCAGTTGATGGCCACCAGGTAGGGCAGCCGCCGGTGCTCGAAGAAGTCGATCGCCGCGAAGCAGTCGGCCAGTCGGCGGGTGTCGACCAGGACCACGGCACCGATCGCGCCCCGGACCAGCTCGTCCCACATGAACCAGAACCGCGTCTGACCGGGCGTACCGAACAGGTACAGGATCAGATCCCGGTCGATCGAGATACGGCCGAAGTCCATCGCCACCGTGGTTGTCGTCTTGCCCGGCACCTGCCGGGTGTCGTCGACGCCCACGCCGGCGGAGGTCATGATGGCCTCGGTGGTCAGCGGTGTGATCTCCGAAACCGAACCGACCAGCGTCGTCTTGCCGACGCCGAACCCGCCGGCGATAACGATCTTCGCCGACGTCACTCGGCCGCTCGGGGCCGGCGGCCGGTGCGACATGTCAGAGCCTGCGAAGTCCACTCAGCACCCTCTCCAGCAGTTCAGTGCCCACCGCGTCGTCCGAGTCGTCCAGGATGGTCGGCTCGTGGACCGCGACCAGGCCGTCCGTCGCCATGTCGGCGATGAGCACCCGGGCCACGCCGAGCGGAAGCTGCATGCGCGCTGCGATCTCCGCCAGCGACTGCACGCGCCCGTCACACAGCGCGGCAATGTACTGGTGCTCCCGGCCCTGACCGCCGTTGCCATTGGCAGCGGCGCGACCGCGCACCGTCGTCTCGACGAGCGCCTCCATGGCGATGTCGAGCCGGGGACGGGTACGACCACGGGTCACGGCGTATGGACGGACCAACGCGCCGGTCGGTTCGTCACGATCAGCCATGTCGCCGCTCACCTCCCTCGTACCCGACACCGGCTCTCGCCCGGTGGAACCCGTCGTTGTTGTTGTCGTTCCGTGCCGACCAGGTGGTCAGCCCGGTCAGCCCATCATCCCGACAGCCGTACGGGGCTGCGGGGTGAGCGCGTCGCCCACCCGGTCGACCAGCAGCGCCATCTCGTAGCCGACCTGGCCGACGTCACTGCTCCGGGCGGCCAGCACGGCGAACGACGAGCCGTCCGAGATGGACATCAGGAACAGGAAGCCGTTGTCCATCTCGACGACGGTCTGCAGCACCGCCCCGCCCTCGAAGCAGCGGGCCGCGCCCTGGGTCAGGCTGACCAGACCGGACGCGATGGCGGCCAACTGGTCGGCCCGGTCCCGCGGCAGGTCGCGCGACGAAGCGAGGAGCAGGCCGTCCGCGGAGACGGCGACCGCGTGTGCGACACCCGGCACCCGATCCGCGAAGTTGGCCAGCAGCCAACCGAGATCCTGCGTACTTGTCATCCTTCTTGCTCCTTCTGCCCGCTCCCGCCCATCAGGCCGAAGCCCGACTGCGAGGATTGCTGCCCGCCCGGAGTCGCGTCCGGGTTGGTGGGGTTGTCCGAGGTGGTCCGGCCGCGTTGCACACCTCGATGGTAGGCCGAGAGCAGACCCCGGACGGCTTCCGGCGTACGCCGCTGCACCGACGCGGTCGGCTTCTCGATCGCTCCCGGCACGAGTTGCGCCATCGGCGTCCGCTTCGGCAGGCCGGTCTGGGTGGTCCCCGCCACCGGCGCGTCGGAGGCGGCCACGGCGGCCCGCCAACCGTCGTCGGCGGCCGTCTGCCAGCCAGCGGACTGCGGGGCGGGGCGACGGGGCGACGGGGTGTCGCCACGACCGGGGAGGCCCCCGTTCGCTGTCGACCCGTTGTCGCGCGGCGCCCCTCCGGCCGTCGGAGTGTCTGCCATCGGTGCGTTACCTGTCGTCCCTGCTGGGGTGTACTGGACGGCGCGAGCGGCGGTGTCGACGGCGGACGGCGGGGTCGCTGCGCCGTTGGTCACCGGCTGGGCGGGGGCCGCCTCCTCCGGGCCCGGCTTGCGGGTACGGAACCAGGCCGACTCCAGCTCCCGGAAGATCGGCAGCTCCATCGTCTCGTCCGCGTACCGCTGCCGGTTGGGGGCCTGCTGCGGAGTCGGCTGCCGGTTGGCCGGCGGGGCCATCGGCTGCCGCGGTGCCGGCGCGGGTTCGTTGCGCGGCACCCGGGGCAGTTCGGTGGTCATGTCCAGCGCGGCGGCGAGCCGCTCGGGAACCGGCGGGGTGGCCGCCTCCCGCTCCGGGTTGGCCACCGGCGGCCAGACCGGCGGCGCGGCGGCACCGGGCGTGGACATTCCCGGGGTGGACCGGGTCGGCAGCGGACCGCTGGGCGACCCGGAGACCGGCGCGGCCGAGACCGGCTGCCCGGAGACCGGGGAGGCCGACACCGGGTACCCGGAGTACGGCTGCGCGGAGATCGGGGCGGCCGGGTAGGTCGGCAGCGGCGGGGCCGAAACCGGCGGAACGGGGGGCGAGGACACCGGCGGGAACGGCGGGGCGCTGTACGGCCGGGCCTCGGGGCTGCTCGGCAGTTGACGCGGGATGACCGGCTGCTGGCCGGTGCTGCCCGGGTCGTCGCCGCGCCGCTGGGGCAGCGGGTCGACCGGCTGGCCGTTCGCCGAGCGCGGGGCGAAGTTGTCGCTGCTGTTGGTCCCGCTGGCACCGGTCAGGTCGGACCAGGCGGGCATGGCCCGCCCACCGTTGGCCGGGGCGCCGGAGCCGTTGCGCGACGCCGGGTCGAAGGGCCGGCCGCCGAGGGTCACCTGGTTGCCGGACTCGCCCTGGCGGGGGGTCGGCGCGGGGCCGTTGCCCAGCGCGGGGAGCGCGCCGAGGGTCGGGGCGGGGCTGCCGAACTGCTGGCCGGGGGCCGGCAGGGCCGGGGAGTACTGGGCCCGGCCGGAGAGGGCGCGGGGCACCAGCACGGAGGTGGGCAGGACGACCTCGGCCACCGTGCCGCGGTCGGTGCCGAGCCGCAGCTCGACCTTGACGCCGTGCCGGGACGCCAGCCGGGCGACCACGACCAGGCCCATCATCCGGGAGACGGCCACGTCCACCTGGGGCGGCGTGGCGAGCCGCTCGTTGAGGTCGGACAACTGCTCGGCGCTGATGCCGATGCCACGGTCCTCGACGTAGAGCGACGCCCGGTCGCCGACCCGGCGGGCCTCGACCATCACCTGCGAGTCGGGCGGGGAGAAGGCGGTCGCGTTGTCGAACAGCTCGGCGACCAGGTGCACCAGGTCGTTGACCGCGTGGGCGGCGACCTCGATGTCCCGGTCGATGACCCCGAACTCGATCCGGGTGTAGTGCTCGACCTCGGACTGCGCGGCGCGCAGCACGTCGATCAGGGCGGCCGGCTCGCGCTGCACGCGGGTGGAGTCGGCGCCGGCGAGGACCAGCAGGTTCTCGTCGTTACGGCGCATCCGGGTGGCCAGGTGGTCGAGCTGGAATAGCTCGGCCAGCCGGTCCGGGTCCTCCTCGCCGCGCTCCAGCCGGTCGAGGTGACCGATCAGCCGGTCGACCAGGATCTGCGAACGGCGGGCGAGGTTGACGAACATCGTCGCGACCGAGGAGCGGAGCGCGGCCTGCTCGGCGGCGGTGCGGACGGCCTCCAGGTGGACGGCGTTGAACGCCTCGGTCACCTGGCCGAACTCGTCCTTGCTGCGCACCGGCAGCGGCTCGGCGATCTGATTGGCCAGTTGGGCCGGGGAGAGCTGGCCGGTGACCTGGGGGTCACGCAGCCGGGCCACCGCCTGCGGCAGGCCGTACTGGGCGATGGAGAGGGCACCCTGCCGCAGTTCGCGCAGGGACCGGGCCATCGACCGGGCGACCAGGTACGCGAAGAGGATCGCCAGCAGCAGCATGCTGAGCAGCAGGCCGGTCTCCATGAAGACCTGGCGCTGCACGTCCGAGCGCAGCTCGTCGGCCTGGGCCACCACGTTGCCGTCGAGCTTCACCTCGACGGTGCGGGTGAGCTGGGCGTACGCGACCATGGCCGCGTCCCACTGGTCGGTGCCGAAGGTGAGACTCTCCAGCTTGTCGCTGTTCAGCGCGCTGACCTGGCCGGCGTAGATGTCCGCCTGGCGCCGGTCCGAGCCGGACACGGTCTGGTCCTGGAACTCGCGTTCGGTGCGGCTGGCCACCGCCTGGAAGCTCTGCAACGCCTGCTGCTCACCGGTGTTGCTGGAGATGTACAGCTCGCGCAGCACCGGGGTGTACGCCTTCTGGAGCAGCACCTGGTGCACCGCGATCCGGCGCACCGAGGCGTACTCCTTGGCTCGGGCCACGGCGGCGGCGGCCCGCATCCGGTCGCTCAGGTCGTTGTCGCCGGCGAGCTGGGTCGCCGAGTCCCGGATGCCGATCAGGTTGTTGATCAGGCCGGTGTACCGGTCCACCGCCTCGCTGAGGCGGAGTTTGCCGTTGTAGACCTGACTCCGGATGCCGGGCATCTCCGTCAGGTCGCTGTCGATCCGGGCGAGCTGCGACTCCAGGGTCGCCGGCAGGCCCTCGATCTCGGCCCGCTGCTGCGAGTAGGGCGCCTTGGACTGGTCGACCCGCTGGTTGACCCGGTTGTACGCCTCCCGGTACTGCTCGCGGGCCTGCCCCTTGGGCGAGCCGAGCAGCAGGACGGCGTTGGTGCGTTCGTCCTGGAGGGTGTTGACCAGGTCGCCGGAGTAGCTCACCAGGTTGGCCAGGTCACCGGCCCGGTTGGCATTGTTGAGCGTCTGCAGGTGGTCCACCAGCCCGATGGTGCCCACCACGACCGTGGCGATGGTCGGCACGATCATGATCAGACCGAGCTTTGACCAGATCGGCATGTCGCGGAGCCAACCTGCCGGCCGGCGCAGCCGCGACAGGAAGGAGCCCGCCGTCTTTGGCCGTTTGCTCACGTCACCGCCCTCGCGATTACAGCGTCCCGCGTTGCCACGGGCAACGCCCAGCGACCGACCCGGCGGGGTCGGACCTCCGAGATTCCATCACGCCGCCTCTGAAAGAGAAAGCCCAGGTTGTCGGTCACCGGAGGTGTGATGAGATGTTGATGCAATTTGATCGCAATCCGTCTGGCCGGAGTTACCGAACGTAATGGAATATCGTCACCGCGTTGTCCTTCTCGCTGGCCCGTCCGGCTCAGGAAAGTCGTACATAGCCCAGCGAACCGGGCTTCCCGTACTGTGCCTGGACGACTTCTACAAGGACGGCGATGACCCTACGTTGCCGACACACGACGGGCTGGTCGACTGGGACTCGCCCGCGTCCTGGGACGCCGCGACGGCGGTGGAAACGATTGCCCGGTTGGCCGAGCAGGGCAAGGCCGACGTGCCGGTTTATTCGATCGGTGCCGACCGGCGGGTAGCCACCCGGCCATTCGAGGTGACCGGATCGCCACTCTTCGTCGCCGAAGGGATTTTCGCCGCCGAGATTGTCGAGGAATGTCGCCGACGCGGGCTCCTCGCCGGGGCGTACGCGCTGCGCCGGCCGCGCGGCACGACCTTCCTCCGCCGGTTGACCCGGGACCTGGCCGAGCAGCGCAAGGCACCGAAGGTGCTGATCCGGCGCGGCGTGGCGCTGCTGCGCGCCGAGCCGGCCGTGCTACGTCGACAGACCGGCCTCGGCGCCGAGGCGGCCCGGGCCCGCGAGATCCTGCGGCGGGTGGCCGGCATGGTCGCCGGCCACCCGCACCGGTCGAGCTAGCCGAGCAGCTTCGCGTACGCCGGCTTGATCACCTCGTCGATGATCTGCAACCGCTCGTCGAACGGGATGAAGGCGCTCTTCATCGCGTTGATGGTGAACCACTGGAGTTCCTTCCAGCCGTAGCCGAAGGCGTCCGCCAGCAGGGCCATCTCCCGCGACATCGAGGTGCCGCTCATCAGCCGGTTGTCGGTGTTCACCGTCACCCGGAAGCGCAGGTCGCGGAGCAGCCCGATCGGGTGGTCGGCGATGGACGCCGCCGCCCCGGTCTGCACGTTCGACGACGGGCACAGCTCCAGCGGGATCCGCTTGTCCCGGACGTACGCGGCCAGCCGGCCGAGCGCCGGCTCCGGACCCGGGGTGATGTCGTCCACGATGCGCACCCCGTGGCCGAGCCGGTCCGCCCCGCACCACTGGATCGCCTGCCAGATCGACGGCAACCCGAACGCCTCGCCGGCGTGGATGGTGAAGTGGAAGTTCTCCCGCTGGAGGTACTCGAAGGCGTCCAGGTGCCGGGTGGGCGGGAACCCGGCCTCGGCCCCGGCGATGTCGAAGCCCACCACCCCGGCGTCCCGGTGCCGGACGGCCAGTTCGGCGATCTCCTGCGACCGGGCGGCGTGCCGCATCGCGGTGAGCAGGGTGCCGACCCGGATCGGCGTGCCCGCCGCCGCAGCCTGCGCGCTGCCCTCGGCGAAGCCGGCGACCACCGCCTCGACCACCTCGTCCAGGGTGAGGTTCTGCTCCAGGTGCTGCTCGGGGGCGAACCGGACCTCGGCGTACACCACACCGTCGGCGGCCAGGTCGAGCGCGCACTCCCGGGCGACCCGGCGCAGCGCCGGTGCGGTCTGCATGACGCCGACGGTGTGCGCGAAGGTCTCCAGGTAACGCTCCAGCGAACCGGAGTTCGCCGCCTCCGCGAACCACCGGCCGAGCGCCTCGGGATCGGTGCTGGGCAGCTCGTGCCCCACCTCGGCGGCGAGGTCGACGACCGTCGCCGGCCGCAGGCCGCCGTCGAGATGATCGTGCAGCAGCGCCTTCGGGACCTTGACGATGTCCTCGTATTGGATTGCGACCATGCCCAGACCCTAGTCACGCCCCGGCCGGGACCGGGACCGGACCAGCCGGCGTGTGGCCCAGGCCCCGGCCGACCGGGCCGTGCCCCGGCCTGCCGGTCGCGCCGTCGGCATGACCCGGCCCATCGCGACCACTCCCGTAGGCTGCCCCGGTGACCGCCGCGCACCCGTCCGACCAGCCCACGGCGCATCCCCGGGTGCGGGACCGGCTGCGCTGCCCGGTCTGCGGCGAGCCGCTGGCCGAGGCCGCCGACACCCGCGCGCTGCGCTGCCCGCGCCGGCACAGCTTCGACGTCGCCCGCCAGGGGTACGTCAACCTGCTCACCGGCCGCGCCCCGCACGTCGGGGACACCGCCGCGATGGTGGCCGCCCGCGCCGACTTCCTGGCCGCCGGGCACTACGACGTCGTCTCCGCCGCCCTGGCCGACGCGGCGACGGACGTGCTGGCGGAGCCGGGCTTCGGGGCGTACCCGCTGGTGGTGGACGCCGGGGCGGGTACCGGCCGGCATCTCGCGGCGGTGCTGGCGGCGCTGCCGGACGCCGTCGGCCTGGCCCTGGACGTCGCCAAGCCGGCGCTGCGCCGCGCCGCCCGGGCCCACCCCCGGGCCGCCGCCGCCCTCGCCGACACCTGGCAGCGGCTGCCGCTGGCCGACCACTCGGCCGCCGTGCTGCTCAACGTCTTCGCCCCGCGCAACGGCGCGGAGTTCCACCGGGTGCTCCACCCGGCCGGGGCGCTGCTGGTGGTCACCCCCACCGAGGCGCACCTCGGCGAACTGGTCGACGCGCTCGACCTGCTGCGGGTCGACCCGGCCAAGGCGGACCGGGTCGCCGACAGCCTGGCCGGGCACTTCACCGAGGAACGGGCGACCGGGTACACCGCCCGGCTCGCCCTCGACCGGGCGGAGGTCGCCACCCTGGTCGGGATGGGGCCCAGCGCCTGGCACACCGACCCGGAGCGGCTCGCCGCCGCGATCGCCGCGCTGCCCGCGCCGGTCACCGTGACCGCGGCGGTACGGCTCACCGTCTGGCGGCCCCGCTGACTCAGGTGGAGAGGTCGACCTCTTCCCAGCCCGGCGGCTCGTCGTGGTACGGCCCGCGCAGCATCACCGCCCACTCCAACGCCCACCGGCGCTGGCCGATCGCGTTCGCGTCCACCAGGCCGGGCAGCCGCCGGCCCGACTTCTCCACCTCCAGGTACGCCCAGTCCAGGCAGTAGTGCAGGTCGAGCAGGGCGGCGGCGTCCGCCGGATGTTGCGGGGCGGCCAGGATCCGGGCCCGCCACTGGCCGAAGGTCTCCCCGCCGGCCAGGTGCGGCATCCGCTCCACCAGCCGCTCGTCCACCGGGACGGTCGGGTCGAGCTGCTTGGTCAGGCCGAGCACCCAGGACAGCGAGAAGAGCGCGTCGTGGTGCAGCACGAACGACCGGTGGTCGCCCTTGCCGCCCATCACGAACTGCCACTCCGGCGGGGTGACCAGGTCGACCAGGTGGGCCTCCAGCAGCCAGCTCATCGCCGACTGGGCCGGCATCCCGAAGCACCGGGCCAGGATCAGGTGCAGCACCGCGATGCGCGCCTCGATCTCCCCGGTGGGCCGCAGCTCGATCTCGTCGCCCGGCTCCCAGACCAGCGGGAACTGCGCGGGAGGCAGGGGCAGACGCAGGCGGGACAGCTCGTCGAGGCTCGCCTCGCGTACCTCCCGGGGATCGGGGGCGGCTACCAGCACGGTCGGATTCCCTGTCTGCTCACGCCGGCGTCACCGCCGGTCTGTCCCCCCTGGCCAGGGAGGATAGCGGTCCGTGGGGGCCGGCACCATGGCCGCCGACCCCCATCGGCCGACCGGTCGTCGGGGCTCGGCCGTTCAGCCGATCCGCTCGATGACCAGCGGCGACGTGACCGGCGCGGCAGCCGCCACCCGGACCGCCCGCTCGGCCTCGGCCCGGGCCGCCGGGATCCGCGCCTCGTGGTCGGCGCGCAGCTCGTACAGCGGGTCACCGACGCGCACCGGGTCACCGGGGCGCTTGTGCAGCACCACCCCGGCGGCGACGCTGACCGGGTCCTCCTTGCGGGCCCGACCGGCGCCGAGCCGCCACGCGGCCACCCCGATCGCGTACGCGTCGACCGACTCGACGAAGCCGTCGGTCTCGGCGCGCACCACCTCGACCTCGTTGGCGGTCGGCATCGGGGCGTCCGGGTCGCCGCCCTGGGCGCGGATCATCGCGCGCCAGGCATCCATCGCCCGGCCGTCGCGCAGTGCGGCGGCCGGGTCGGCGTCCGGCAGCCCGGCGGCGTCGAGCATCTCCCGGGCCAGGGCCAGGGTCAGCTCCACCACGTCGGCCGGGCCGCCGCCGGCCAGCACCTCCACCGACTCGGTCACCTCGACCGCGTTGCCCACGGTCAGGCCGAGCGGGGTGGACATGTCGGTGAGCAGGGCGACCGTGCGCACGCCGTGCGCGCCGCCGAGCGCCACCATGGTCCGGGCCAGCTCACGGGCGTCGTCGACGTTCTTCATGAACGCGCCGGAGCCGACCTTGACGTCGAGGACCAGCGCCCCGGTCCCCTCGGCGATCTTCTTGCTCATGATCGAGCTGGCGATCAGCGGGATCGCCTCCACGGTGCCGGTGACGTCGCGCAGCGCGTACAGCTTGCGGTCGGCCGGGGCGAGCCCCTCGCCGGCCGCGCAGATCACCGCGCCGACGTCGCGGAGCTGGGCGATGAACTCGTCGTTGCTCAGCGCGGCCCGCCAGCCGGGGATCGACTCCAGCTTGTCCAGGGTGCCGCCGGTGTGCCCGAGGCCCCGGCCGGAGAGCTGCGGGACCGCGCCCCCGCACGCCGCGACGAGCGGGGTGAGCGGCAGGGTGATCTTGTCACCGACGCCGCCGGTGGAGTGCTTGTCGACGGTCGGCCGGGCCACCGGGGAGAGGTCCAGCCGCTCGCCGCTGGCGATCATCGCGGCGGTCCACCGGGCGATCTCCGGCGCGGTCATCCCGCGCAGCAGGATCGCCATGGCCAGCGCCGACATCTGCTCGTCGGCCACCAGCCCCGCCGTGTACGCGTCGACCACCCAGTCGATCTGGGCGTCGCTCAGCACGCCCCCGTCCCGCTTGGTCCGGATGACGTCGACCGCCGTAAAAGCACTCACCGTTGAGTTCCTTCGTGTTGTTGGTGCTTGCGCTGTGCGACCCGCTGGCGGGCCCGAACCTCAACCCGCCCAGCGGACCGGAATCTCCATCGGTGGCTCGCCCTCGCCGGCCCAGAAGATCGTCCCGGTGGCGTCGACCACCACCACCCGGGGCGTACGGGCCAGGCCCCAGGCGATCGCCTCGGCCGGGCCGTCCCAGCTCGGGGCCTCCTCCAGCACCCCGGTCTCCGCGCCCGCGTCGTCCCCGGCCGACCGCTCCCAGTACGCCGTCCAGACCTGCTGGCCGGCGGCGAGGTCCGGGTGGACGAAGACGGTGCCCCGGCCCCGCCAGGCGGCCAACCGGTCCGGCACCACCGGTACCGGGGTCTCGCCGACGACCGCCTCGATGTCGGCCACGTCGAAGGCGTGCGGCAACAGCTCCGCCATCCGCAGCGGGCCGGCCTTCGACTCGACCAGGCACTCCGGGCCACCGTTCTCCCACAGCAACTGCCGGCACCGGCCGCACGGCATGAGCGGCTCGCCGGTGGCGTCGACGCAGGACATGGCGACCAGCCGGCCACCGCCGGTGGCGTGCAGCGAGGAGACCACGCCGCACTCGGCGCACAGGGTGACGCCGTAACCGGCGTTCTCCACGTTGCAGCCGACCACCACCCGGCCGTCGTCGACCAGGGCGGCCGCGCCGACCGGGAACTTCGAGTACGGCACGTACGCGTGGCGCATCACCTCGGTGGCGGCGGCCCGTAGCCGCTCCCAGTCGATGTCGGTCATCCCTTCATTCTGCCCACGTCACCCTGGTGGGGCGCGCGAAGGGTGCCCTCCGGGTGTGCGCCGACACCCGCCCGGGCCCGGGCCGGCCGTCCCGGCACCGGGCGGTGCCGCCGGCATCCTCCGGAGCTGGTGACGTCGGCGCATCAGCCGATTCGGCACCGAGCGGAGACGGTGCCGTCCGAAAGACACCGTGCCCGGCGGGGGTCTCCCCCACCGGGCACGGTGCGAACTCGGGACTCAGCCCTTGATGTACGGCTTGCCGTCGGCGGCCGGCGCCCGGACCCGGCCGACCAGACCGGCCACCGCCAGGATCGTCGCCAGGTACGGCAGCATCGCCAGGAACTGGCTGGGGATGCTGCTGCCGATCGCGCCGAGGTAGGTGGCGAGCTGGTCGGCGAAGCCGAAGAAGAGCGCGGCGAGCAGCGCGCCGGTCGGGCTCCACCGGCCGAAGATCAGCGCGGCCAGGGCGATGAAGCCCTTACCGCCGATCATGTTCTTGGTGAAGCTGTAGAGCGCCAACGTGTAGGACGCCCCGCCGATGCCGGCCACCACGCCCGCCAGCAGCACGTTGCGGTAGCGCAGGCCCAGCACCTTGACGCCGAGGGTGTCGGCCGCGGTCGGGTGCTCGCCCACCGAGCGGGTCCGCAGCCCCCACCGGGTACGGAACAGCGCGATGTGGATGACCAGCACCAGCAGCAGGCCGAGGTAGAGGAAGATGTTGCTGCGGAACAGCGCCGGACCGAGCAGCGGGATGTCGGAGAGCAGCGGGATCTCCCAGTTGGAGAAGCGCGGCGCGCTGTTGTACTTCGCCGCGTCGGTCTGCATCAGCCGCTCGTAGAGGAACCCGGTGATGCCGACCGCCAGCAGGTTGAGCACCACCCCCATGACGACCTGGTCGACCAGGTAGCGGATGGCGAAGACCGCCAGCAGCAGCGAGATGAACGCGCCGCCGATCGCGGCGGCCACCAGGCCCACCCAGACGCTACCGGTGAGGCTGCCGAAGAGCGCGCCGCTGAACGCCCCCATCAGTAGCTGGCCCTCGATGGCGACGTTGACCACACCGGACCGCTCGCAGAGCACGCCGGCCAGGGCGCCGAAGATCAGCGGCAGGGCCAGGACGAAGGTGCCCCGCACGATGTTGACCATCGGCATGAAGTTGCGGCCCTCGGGGGCGGCGGAGACCTGCCAGCACAGGAAGCTCAGCACGAAGGCGACCAGCCCGACGCCGAGCACCAGGGTGAACCAGCGCTTCGGCACCCCGGCCAGCAGCGCGCCGCCGGCCGCGGCGGCGACGATCCCGAACAGGATCGCGCCGATCGTGCCGTTGATCTCCAGTGCCGCGCCACCCTCGGTCTCGCTGAGCGTGAACCGGGCCTGCTGGCCGGTGGCGAGCGCCCCGAACAGCACCGCCGCGAGCACACCCAGCGCCAGCAGGACCGCGCCGGCCTTCCGGTTCCGGGTCCAGAAACCCTCGTCGACCGTGGCCACGGCGACGTCGGGAACAGCGGTGGTGGACATGCCTCACCAGCCCTTCGCGAGGCTCGTCTGCAGCCGGGCGGCGCGGGCGGCCCGGAGCTGGAAGATCGCCTTCACCAGGGCCGGCGCGGCGATGAAGATGACGATCAGCGCCTGGAGCACGGTGACCAGCTCCAGCGAGATCCCCGAGTACGACTGCATCCGGTTGCCGCCGGCCTGGAGCGCGCCGAAGAGCAGCGCGGCCAGCAGCACCCCCCACGGCTTCACCCGGCCGAGCAGCGCCACCAGGATGCCGTCGAAGCCGATCTGCGCGACGACCAGCGGGGTCAGCGCGGTCGCGGTGGACCCGAGGACCATCTGACTGCCGCCCAGTCCGGCGAGCACACCGGCGATCACCATCACCAGCACGTACGTCTTGGTGACGCTGATGCCCGCGGTACGGGCCGCGTCCGGGTTGGCGCCGACGGCGCGCAGCTCGAAGCCGAGCGTCGACCGGTTGAGCAGCCAGGCGATGAACCAGGTGGCCAGCACCGCGACCAGGATGCCGGCGTGCACCCGGAGGTTGTCGCCGAGCAGCCGGGGCAGTTGGGCGGAGGAGTCGACCGGCTTGCTGATCGCGTCCGCCCGGTCCGGGTTCTGCACCCCGTTCTGGATGATGACCCAGGAGAGGAAGTAGACCGCGACGTAGTTGAGCATGATCGTGTTGATCACCTCGTGCGCGCCGGTCCGCGCCTTGAGGATGCCCGGGACGAAGCCCCAGATCGCGCCGCCGGCCGCACCGGCGATCAGCGCGACGACCAGGTGCACCACCGGCGGCAGCGGCAACGCGAAGCCGGCGACGGCGGCCAGGATGACGCCCATAGTCGCCTGGCCCTGGGCACCGATGTTGAACAGGCCGCCCCGGAAGGCGAGCGCCACCGACAGGCCGGTGAAGACCAGCGGCGCGGTGTAGGTGAGCGTCTCCGAGATCGGGCTCAGCGCGGCGGTGAAGCCGGTCGCCTCGGGGTCGAAGATCGCCCCCTTGAACAGGTTCGTGTACGCCTCGCTGACCACCGTCCAGCTCGCGTTGAGCGCGTCGCCGGGGCGGGCGGTGATGTAGCTGTAGGTGGCCAGCACCTCCGGGTCCGACACGATGATCAGGACCGCGCCGACCACCATCGCCAGGACCAGCGCGAGCACCGTGACGGTGACCGTGTTGGCGGCCCAGAGGTTGTCCAGGAAGAGCCGGCCCAGCGTGGGCCGGGGCTCCGGCGCGGGCTGCTTCGGGGCGGTCATGGTGGCGCCACGGTCGGCCTTGCCGGCCGCGGTCAGCTCCGCCTCGGTCGCCGGCTCCTTGTCCGGGGAGCCGGACACCGGGTTGGGGTTGCTCATGCCTCGTCCTCGTTGCCAGGGCTCTCGGGGGCCGGGGCCACGCCGCCGGTCGTACCGTCGGTGGCCTTGGCCGGGGTGGCCGGGCCGCCGGTCGGGGCGGTCCCGGCGGTGTCGCCGGGCGCGTCCGGGATGATGCCGGCCATCAGCAGGCCGATCTCCTCACGCGGGGTGTCCGGGCCGACGATGCCGATGATCCGGCCGCGGTACATCACCGCGATCCGGTCGGCGAGGCCGATCACCTCGTCCAGTTCGCTGGAGACGACCATGACGGCGGTGCCGACGTCCCGCTCGCGGATCACCCGGCTGTGGATGAACTCGATCGAGCCGACGTCGACGCCCCGGGTGGGCTGGGCGGCGATGAAGAGCTTCAGCGGCCGGGACAGCTCCCGGGCCACGATCACCTTCTGCTGGTTGCCGCCGGAGAGGGTGCCCACCGCGGCGTCCGCCGACGGGGTACGGACGTCGAACTGCTCGATCCGCTCCTTCGCCGACCTGGCGATCGCGTCCGGCCGGAGCGCCAGGCCCCGGCCAAACGGCGGCCGGTCGTAGATGTCGAGGACCAGGTTCTCCGCGACGCTGAACTCCTTGACCAGGCCGTCGACGCTGCGGTCCTCGGGGACGTAGCCGACCCCGGCGCGGAGCACCTTCTTGGTCGACCAGCCGTGCACGGCCTGCCCGTCCAGGGTGACCGTGCCGGCGAGGGTGGGCCGCAGCCCCATGATCGCCTCGATCAGCTCGGTCTGCCCGTTGCCCTGCACCCCGGCGATGCCGAGCACCTCACCGGCGTGCACGGTCAGGTCGATGCCGTCGACCGCGCGGATCTGCCGGTCGTCGTCGACGACCAGGCCGGCGACCTCCAGGATCGGCTTGCCCGGGGTGGCGGGCTGCTTGTCCACGGTCAGCCGGACGTTGCGGCCGACCATCAGCGCGGCCAACTCGTCCCGGCTGGCCTCGGGTGAGGCGGTGCCGACGGTCTTCCCGCGCCGGATCACGGTGATCCGGTCGGCGATGGCCTTGACCTCGCCGAGCTTGTGGGTGATGAAGACGATCGACTTGCCGGCGGCCTTGAGCGACCGCATGACCGTGAGCAGTTCCTCGGTCTCCTGCGGGGTGAGCACGGCGGTCGGCTCGTCCAGGATGAGCAGGTCGACGTCGCGGGTGAGCGCCTTGACGATCTCCACCCGCTGCTGGATGCCGACCGGCAGGTCCTCGATCACCGCGTCCGGGTCGACCCGCAGGTTGTACCGCTCGGAGACCTCGGCCACCTCGCGGCGGGCCCGCCGGCGGTCCAGGAAGCCGGCGATGCCGCCCTTGACCTGCTCGGCCCCGAGCATGATGTTCTCGGCGACGGTGAATACCGGCACCAGCATGAAGTGCTGGTGCACCATGCCGATCCCGGCCGCGATCGCGTCGGAAGGGCCCTTCAGCTTCAGCGGCTGGCCGTCGACCAGGATCTCGCCCTCGTCGGGCTGGTAGAGCCCGTAGAGCACGTTCATCAGAGTCGACTTGCCGGCGCCGTTCTCGCCGAGCAGGGCGTGGATCTCTCCAGGCTCCACCGTCAGGTCGATGTGATCGTTGGCGACCAGATCACCGAACCGCTTGGTGATGCCGCGCAGTTCGAGTCTCAGCGCAACCTCCTGGAGTGCGAGCGATGGTGCAGCGTAGCTGCTGGTCAGCCGGTCGCCGGGTGACGTCGGCCGAGGGGATGGAGCGCACCGGCCGCCCCGGCGCCCGCAGGTCTTCCCCACGTACGCCGAGGCGGCCGGTCTGTCATGCCTGGTGCCCGCCGGCCTCCGCTGCCGATGATCCCATCGCGGTGGCCGGGGTGGCGGTCACTTGGTCGGCTGGGCCTTCGAGGTGACCGTGATGGTGCCGGCGGCGATGTCCGCCTTGATCTTGTCGACCTCGGCCTTGAGGTCCGCCGGGACCTTGCTGTCGAAGTCGTGGTACGGGGCGAGCGAGACGCCGTTGTTGGCCAGGTTGCCGACGAAGCCCGGCGTGGCCTGGAGCTTCTCGCCACCGGCGGCCTTGAGCACGGCCTCCTTGACGGCGTCCGGGATGTTCTTGACCACGGTGGTCAGCAGCGCCGCGCAGTCCGGGGTGCTCTCGCAGCCGTCGACGTCGACCCAGATGACCGAGTACTTGCCGCCCGAGGCCTTGGCCGCGGCGGTGGTGCCGAGGCCGGCGCCGCCGGCGACCGGCATGACGATGTCCGCGCCCTGGGCGACCAGCGCGTCGGAGACCTTCTTGCCCTCGTCCTGCTTGCCGAAGTCGTTGGTGAAGGAACCCTTCTGGGTCGCCTTGTCCCAGCCCAGCACCTGGACGTTCTTGCTCTTGGCCTTGTTGTAGTGGGCCACGCCGTCGGCGAAACCGTCCATGAAGATGGTCACCGGCGGGATCGGCAGGCCACCGTAGGTGCCGACCTTGCCGCTCTTGCTCATCCCGGCGGCCAGGTAGCCGGCCTGGAAGGCGGCCTGGGCGGTGTCGAACTGCATCGGGTAGATGTTCGCCACGCCCGGGTTCGCGTCCACGATGCCGAACTGCTGGTTCGGGTTCGCGGCAGCGATCTTCTTGGTGGCGTCCGACATCAGGCCACCGACGGCCAGGATGAAGTCGCACTTCTGGTTGACGTACCCGGTCAGGTTGACCTCGTAGTCCGCCTCGGCCTTCGACGCGACGTACTTGATGTCGATGTTGTCGTTGGCCTTCTTCGCCTCCTCCAGGCCCTTCCAGGCGGAGGTGTTGAAGGACTTGTCGTCGATGCCGCCGACGTCGGTCACCATGCAGGCGCTGTACTTCTTGGCGCCGCTGCCACCCGCGTTGTTGTCGTCCTTGGGGGCCTCACCACACGCGGCGGCGCCCAGCACGAGCCCACCCGCCACGACGGCGGAGGCGATCCGCATCCCACGCACAGAGCGCAAGACGTCTCCTTCCCATTGCACACCGCGCCTCGTGCGGTGGCAGCCCTTGACCGACCAGCGCTGTGCTGCCGGCATCCCACGTTACGGACGGGAGCGTACGCCCGCGCCCACCCACCGGCCGCCAATCGTGCACGACTGTTGAACGCCTGTTATCCCGGCGTAACCCTGGCGTGGGGCAGATCACTCACAGTGCTGGTAGTGGACCCACCGGGTGTCACGAACGTCCCTTTACGCGACCGCCCGACGCCCCCCGGACGACTACCGCCAGAAGACCGCCACGGCGGCGTTGACCAGGGTGAGCCCGATGAGCGCCAGGAAGTGGCCGCGGTTCACCTGCTCCCGTTTCCGGGAGAAGAAGACCATGACGAAGATCAGCAGGGCCAGCACCAACTTGGTAACAAGTTTTGCGGGCGCCGGCTCGTCGCCGTCGCGCAACGGCGCGGCGAGGCCGACGCCGGTCACCAACTGGATCACGACGCCCCAGAGCATGGCCGCGTTGATCCGCAGCCGGCCGCTGACGTACTGGGCGATCGCGCCACCGAGCAGCAGCGCGAACCCGATCAGATGGACATAGAGAAGTACCAGCCGAAGAGCTTCCACCCGGCCATCCTCCCTCATCAACGACACTTTGTAGTAGTTGGCCCGACGGCTGAGTTCAATCCGTGATCTCCGCCGGTCGCGACGACGCCCCCGCTCCCCAGCCCGGCCCGGCCCGCCTCCAGCCCGGGCTGCCGGGCCCAGCTCGCCCCCAGCCCAGCTCGCCCGGCCTGGCTCGGCTCGCCTCAGCCCTGGCTCGCCCCAGCCCGGCTTGCCCTGGCCCTGGCCCGCCCTGGCCCGGCCCGCCCGGCCCGGCCCTACCCAAACCCGGCGGCCCACACCCTGACCGCCCACACCCAGACCATCCATACCCAGCACACCCATACCTGGTGGCCCACCCGCCGACGTCCTGGCGCACCCGCGCCGGGGATCCGGGCCAGGACGCCGGACCACACCACGCGGCCCCGAGCCGGCCAGCCCCCGGCCCGGGGGCCGGCCTTCATGATCGTGCTAGATCCAGGATGTAGTGGCCTCCCGGCCACGAGAAGGCCACTACATCCCTGATTTAGCACGATCTTGGCGCGCGCAGCGCGACCCTCGCGCGCGCAGGGCGACCCTCGCGCGCAGCACGACCCCCGCGCGCAGCACGACCTCAACCCACCCCAATGCGACCTCAACCCACCCAACGCGGCCTCGGCCCGCGCAGCGCGGCCCCAACCCGCGCAGGGCTCGGCGCGACCTCGCCGGATGCCGCGCCCTCGGGCGCGACCTCGCCTGGCGCAGGCCGTGCCCCGCGACGGCAGCCGTCCCGGGACACGGCGCGATCCACCGGCACGAACGGCCGTCAGAGCCGCCAGACCTGGAAGGTCGGGCCGTCGCCGGGCAGGGTGATCCCGCCGTCGGCGTCGGGGCGCAGGGCCGGGGCGCCACCGTAGACGTTCTCCCCCGCCGGCAGCCCGGCCGGCAGGCCGGCCAGCCGCACCGGCGGGGCCGCCGCCCGGCGGGCCAGCACCAGCACCGTGCCGGTCGGCGACTCGCGCAGGAAGACCAGCGTGTCGGCGTCCGCGTGCACCCAGCGCAGGCCGCCGTGCCGCAGCGCCGGGGTGTTCCGGCGCAGCGCCAGCAGCGACCGGTACGCGGCGAAGGTGCCGCCGTCCCAGCTCTCCGGCCGGTGCCACGGCATCGGGGTACGCGAACCCTCGCCGTTGGTCCCGGTCAGTCCCAGCTCGTCACCGGCGAAGACGACCGGGGTGCCCGGCAGGGTGGCGAGCAGGCCGGCGGCCACCTCCTGCCGGGCCGCGTCCCCGACGACGGTGCGGATCCGGGCCGAGTCGTGCGAGCCGAGCAGTTGCCACGAGTGGGCGTACGACCGCCAGGAGATCAGCGAGCGGTAGGTGTTCATGGTGGTCAGCACCGCCTCGGCGGCCCGCCGTCGGACGCCGCCCGGGGTGCCGAGGAAGTTCGGCAACGGCTCGTCGCCGTGCCGCAACCAGGACCAGACCGGGTCGGTGAAGCCGACGTAGTTCATCGTGCCGTGCCAGCCGTCCCGGTCCAGGTCACCGGTGTGGTCGTGGCCGTGTTCGGCGAGCACCAGCCCGTCGGCCCGGGTCTGCGCGACCACCTCGCGCAGCAGCCTCGCCACCTCGTGGGTGTAGGCGTCCGCGCCGCGCCGGCCGGTCATGTTGGCCACGTCGACCCGCCAGCCGTCGAGGGCGTACGGCGGGCGCAGCCAGCGGCGCAGCAGGGAGTCCGGCGCGGTGGCGAAGCGGCGACGCAGCTCAGCGCTGCCCCAGTTGAGCTTCGGCAGCGACTTCACCCCGTTCCAGGACTCGTAGTCGCCGGTGGCCTCGTCGAAGTAGTACAGCTCCCGCTCGGGCGCGCGCGGGTCGGCGACGGCGCTGGTGAACCACTCGTGGGCGTCGCCGGTGTGGTTGCTGGTGATGTCGCCGAGCAGCCGCCAGCCCCGGGCCCGGACGGCGTCGGTGAGCCGGGCCAGCGCGGCGTCCCCGCCGAGCAGCGGGTCGACGGTGTCGAAGCTGGCCGCGTCGTACCGGTGGTTGGAGCGGGCCGGGAAGATCGGGGTCAGGTAGAGGGTGTTGACGCCGAGCCGGTCCAGGTGGTCCAGCCGCTCGGTGACGCCGTCCAGGTCACCGCCGTAGAACTGGCGGGGCGTCTCCGGGCCGCGCCCGATCACCGGGGTGTCCCAGTCGCACGGGATGGCCCAGTCCGGCGGGGTCCGGCCGTCGGCGGCGGCGGAGCGGGCGAACCGGTCGGGGAAGATCTGGTAGATCAGGGCGTCCCGGGTCCAGGCCGGCGGCGGGGGGTAGCTGACCAGCTTGAAGTCACCGTTGTCCGGCACGTCGTGGTCGACCGGCCCGGCGGCGTTCAGCCAGCGGTAGCCCTTCGCCCCGGTGAGCATGAACCGGTAGTTGCTGACCGGGTTGCGCACCTCGACGTCGGCCCGCCACCAGACGTCCCCGTCGGTGGTGCGGTCGACGGTGGCCTCGGCGAAGTGCGGCTCGCCGTCGCCGGTGGTGCGCACGTGCACCTGGCGGACGTCGGCGCCGGCCGGCACCCGGACGAAGACCGGCACGGTCTGCCCGAGGGCGGGTTCCTGCTCGGGTACGTAGAGGGCGGATCCGTCGTGGTGTGGTTGCGGCGACATGGCAGGACCTTTCGGGTCGCTCGGACGGGGAGAGAGCGGGCTCCCGCCGCGACCGGTCTCCCGGTCGCGGCGGTCGGCCCGTGACTGCTCCGGTGTACGTCGACCCGACGCCCTTGCCGCAGCGTGCCGTACCTGTGGAGGGTTTGCCGGCCGGGTCCGGTGTGGACGGACCTGGACCGCTCAGCCCGCGGGACGCGGACGGCGGCCACCCCTCCGATTCATCCTTTGACTGCTCCGGCGGTCAGACCGGAGACGATGTAGCGCTGGAGTAGCTGGAACACCAGCACGGTGGGGACGGCGGTGAGCAGGGTGCCCGCCGCGAACATCCCGAAGTTGTTGTTCCGCTCGCCGGCCACCAGGCCGAACATGCCGACCGCGAGGGTCTTCGACTCGGTGTTGGTGAGGAACACGTTGGCGATCATGAACTCGTTGATCGTGCCGATGAACGACAGCAGCGCGGTCACCGCCAGGATCGGGGCCACCAGCGGCAGCATGATCCGGAAGAAGACCTGGGCGTGGCTGGCGCCGTCCATGGTCGCCGACTCGTCCAGCTCGCGCGGCAGGGTATCGAAGAACCCCTTCATCAGCCAGGTGTTCATGCCCAGCGCGCCACCCATGTAGAGCAGGAACAGACCCCACGGGGTGTTGAAGCCGATCGCCGGCCACAGGTCGGTGACCGTGGTGAAGATCAGGAAGATCGCCACGATCGCCAGGAACTGCGGGAACATCTGGATCAGCAGCAGGGTCAGCAGCCCGAACCGGCGGCCGGCGAACCGCAGCCGGGAGAACGCGTACGCCGCCAGCGAGGACAGGAAGATCGACACGAAGCTCGCCCCGCCCGCGATGAGCAGCGAGTTGAGGAACCAGTGGCCGAACGCCGTCCGGTCGAACAGGTTGGTGAAGTTCTCCAGCGACGCCCCGGTCGGCACCAGTTCGGTCGAGGAGAGGGTGCCGAGCGGGTTGACCGCCGCCGAGAGCACGAACAGGATCGGGAAGAGGCTGAACGCCACCGCGAGCACCCCGACCACGTGCCGCCACCCGACCTGGGCGAACCAGCGGTTCTTCCGTCTGCCGGTGACGTTGCGGTTGGCCACCGGAGCTGCCGCGTGGGTCGTCACGAGTAGACCTCCTCCTGCTGGCGGGTCCGCCGGAAGCTGATCGCCGAGACCGTGGCCACGATCGCGAAGATGAAGATCGACACTGCGGCGGCCAGGCCGAACTCTGCGCCCTGGGCACCGAAGGCGAGCCGGTAGGTGTAGGTGATCAGCAGGTCGGTGGCCCCGTTGGTCGGGTTGTCCGCCGGGAAGGGCCCGCCCTCGGTGGTCAGCCAGATCGCGTTGATGTTGTTGAAGTTGTACGCGAACGACGCGATCAGCAGTGGCGAGAGCGCGACCAGCAGCAGCGGCAGGGTGACCGACCGGAACGACTGGAAGGGCGACGCGCCGTCGACCGAGCTGGCCTCGGTCAGCTCCCGGGGGATGGCCTGGAGTGCGCCGGTGGCCACCAGGAACATGTACGGGTAGCCCAGCCAGAGCTGCACCAGCAGCACCGCGAGCCGGGCGGACCAGGGCTGGCCGAACCAGTCGACGCCGAAGCCGAACAGGTTGTTGATCAGGCCGAAGTCGGTGTTGAACATGTCCCGCCAGATCAGCAGCATCGCGAACGACGGCATGGCGTACGGCAGGATCAGCAGCACCCGGTAGAGGTTGGTGCCCCTCATCCTCGGCGAGTGCAGCGCCAGCGCGATGCCCATGCCGAGCAGGAAGGTGAGGCCGGTCGAGCCGATCGCGAAGGCGAAGTTCCACAGCAGGGTGCCGAAGAACGGACCCGAGATGTTCGGGTCGGTGAGCACGTGGCTGAAGTTCTTCAGCCCGACGGTGACCTTCCAGCCCTGGGTGAGCCGCTCGCCGTCGGCGGCGACGAAGGAGCCCACCGCCTCGTCGGCCGTCCAGGTCCGGCCGGTCTCGCTGTCCTTGACGCAGTCGCACGATCGGTCGTACGCCCGGATGGCCTTGCCCTCGTAGGCGCGGGACAGGCCGTTGGAGCGCAGCGCACCGCCCGGGGTGGGCACCACCAGGTCGGTGATCTCCTGGCTCCGGAGACTGGCCTGGCCGAAGTTCAGCACGGTGTAGCCCCGGGCGGCGGTGACCTTGCCACCGGGCGCGGCGGTGACGTCGGCGGCGTCGAGCGGGCGCAGCCCGCCGGCGTCACCGGCGGAGACCGTGCCGGTTGCCGGGTCGGTGACCAGGAAGACCAGCGGCCCGGTGGCCGGGTCGCCCTGGGTGGCGATGGACAGGGCGTACTCGGTGGAGCCGGGGACCTGCTTCACCGAGGAGCTCTGGATGGCGACGATCGCGTCGTCCTTGGCGCCGCGGTGTCCGTCGCCGAAGTTCGTGAAGGCGGTGCTCGCGGTGTAGAGCACCGGGAAGACCTGGAAGGCGATCAGGAAGAGTGTTCCCGGCACCAGGTACTTGGCCGGGATGTGCCGGCGGGTGAGGTACAGGTAGAACAGGCCGGCGGTGGTGACCGCCAGGATGGCCAGTCCGGTCCAGAGCTTGGCGTCGATGAGCGGGAAGGCCGCCCAGATCGCGATCCCGGCCACCAGGCCGAGCAGGACCACCTTGACGACGAGGCCGGTCGCGGTGATCGGCGCGTGGTTCCGCGCGGTACGGGACGTGCCCGGGAGCCCGGAGCGGACGGGCCCCCGGCCCGGGGCCTGCTGGGCAGACCCCGGGCCGGACAGCGACGCGCTCATTACTTGATCTGGCCGGAGATCGTCTTGCCGGCGGCGGTGACGGTCTGGGCCGGGTCGGCGCCACCGATGATGGCGGCCTCGGCCTTGCCGAACGGGTCCCAGATCGCGGCCATGGCCGGGATCGCCGGGAGCACCTGGCCGTTCTTGCCGGCCTCGGAGAACTTGGCCAGGTCCGGGTCGCTGCCCTTGACCTGGTCGAACGCGGCGGTCAGCGCCGGCGGGCGCGGCTCGGCGCTGTACAGCGCCACGGCCAGCTCCGGCTTGGTCACGTAGTTGGTGACGAACTCCTGGGCCAGGGCCTTGTTCTTGCCCTTGGCGGCGACGTAGAACGCCTGGACGCCCACGAACGGCTGGGCCTCCTTGCCGCCGGCGAAGCCGGGGACCGGGGAGATGTCGTAGGAGATGTTGGCCTTCTTGGCGTCGGCGATCGCCCACGGGCCGGAGACCAGGAAGGCGCACTTCTTGCCGGTGAAGGTGGCGATCGAGTTCTCGCCGGTGATGGAGCGCTTCAGCGCACCCTCGCCCTTCTCACCGAGCTTGCCGATCTTCTTGAACGCCTCGATCGACTCCGGCTTGCCCACGCCGAGGTCCTTCGGGTCGTAGTCGCCGTTGGCGGCGGTGCCGAAGAGGTAGCCGCCGGCCGAGGTGTACAGCGGGTAGATGTGGTACGCGTCGCCGTTCTGGCCGGACTGGAGGCAGAGGATCTCGCTGGCCTTCTTCTCGGCCTTGAGCCGCTTGCCGGTGGCGACCAGCTCCTCGATCGTCTTCGGCGCCTCGGGGGCCAGCTCGGTGTTGCGGATCAGCGCGACGTTCTCGGTGGCGTAGGGGATGCCGTAGAGCTGGCCGTTGAAGGTCACCGCCTTGATCGCGGTGTCGTTGAAGCCGCTCTTCTGCTCGGCGGGGAGCTGCACCGGGTCGATGGCGCCGTTCTGCACCAGGTTGCCGATCCAGTCGTGCGCGCCGACCACGACGTCCGGGCCGCTGCCCTGCTGGGAGGCGGTGACGAAGTTGGTCTGCAGGTCCTTGGAGACGGCCTGCACCTCGACGGTGACCCCGTTCTCCTGCCCGAACTTCTCGGCGAAGGGCTTGAGCGCCGCGGTCCGCTTGTCGTCCGCCCAGATGACGAGCTTGCCGCCCGCGGCCTGGGGGGTTGCCTTGGCGGCCGGCTCGTCGTTGCTGTTGTCGCTGCCGCAGCCCGAGGCGGCGAGCGCCAGGCCGAGAACGGCGACCACACCCGCGGTACGGATGCGCATCGGTACTCCTGTCGTCATGGCGGCCCGCCGGGGGAAGGGCGGCCCGCCGTGGAAACCTCTGAAAGGTCTTGCCAACCGGCGCTGGGAACGCCGCGCCGCTGCTCTCGCATGTTGCCGGGACGTTAGCAAGAGGTTGCAGATAATGGAAGGGCTTGCAGGAGTGTACGCAAGAACTTGCCCTTGAGCTAAAGTGCCGCCATGCGCGCTCGACTGTCCGACATCGCCCAACAGGCCGAAGTCAGCGAGGCCACGGTGTCGCGGGTGCTCAACGACCGCCCCGGAGTGGCCCCCGAGACCCGGCAGGCCGTACTGACCGCCCTCGATGTGCTCGGCTACGAGCGCCCCGCCCGGCTGCGCAAGCGCAGCGCCGGGCTCGTCGGGCTGGTCGTCCCGGAGCTGGAGAACCCCATCTTCCCCGCGTTCGCCCAGGTGATCGAGTCGACCCTGGCGCAGAGCGGGTTCACCCCGGTGCTCTGCACCCAGACCCCGGGCGGCGTCACCGAGGACGAGTACGTGGAGATGCTGCTGGACCGGCAGGTCTCCGGCATCGTCTTCGTCTCCGGCCTGCACGCCGACACCGCCGCCAACCACGACCGGTACCGCGCGCTGATCGCCCGGCCGCTCCCGGTCGTCATGATCAACGGGTACGCGCCCGGCATCGCGGCGCCCTTCGTCTCCTGCGACGACCGGGAGGCCACCGAGCTGGCCGTGGCCCACCTGGTCGCGCTCGGGCACCGGCGGATCGGCCTGATCACCGGCCCGGACCGGTTCGTCCCGGTGCAGCGTCGGGTGGCCGGCTTCCGGGCCGCCATGGCCCGGCTGGGCCTGACCGACGGCGAGCTGGACACCCTCGCCGAACTCTCCCTGTTCGGCGTCGAGGGCGGCGAGGCCGCCGCCGGGCGACTGATCGAGCGCGGCGTCACCGGCATCGTCTGCGGCTCCGACCTGATGGCGCTGGGCGCGATCCGGGCCGCCCGGCAGCGCGCCATGTCCGTCCCCGGCGACCTGTCGGTGGTCGGCTACGACGACTCGCCGCTGATGGCCTTCACCGACCCACCGCTGACCACCATGCGGCAGCCGGTGGCCGCGATGGCGGTGGCCGCGGTCCGGGCCCTGGTCGACGAGATCAACGGGCACGCCGCCCCGCACTCGGAGTACCTGTTCCGCCCGGAGCTGGTGGTCCGTGGCTCGACCGCGGTCGTCCGCCCGGCCGGCGGCGCGGGTGGCACCGGCCGGCAGCGCCCGGCACCTCCCGCGCTCGTGGTACCCGCCTGACCCCCGCCCGGCCGCTCCGCGTTCCGAAAGGTGGGACAGCGGCTGAGGTGGCCCGGTCCTGGCCGGGCGTGACGGACGTCATTTCTTGCGCAAGGAATGCTTGACTCTTGCAGCATCCGGCCGGCATTCTCTCAGCACCCGCGTCCGTCACCCACCAGCGCGGGCACCGCCGTCCCGCGCCACAGAACGGGGATCGTCACCGATGACCGCCGCCACCAACCCCACGCCGCTGACCTCCGACGACGACTGGTGGCGCTCCGCGGTCGTCTACCAGGTGTACGTCCGCAGCTTCGCCGACGCCAACGGCGACGGTGTCGGTGACCTCCAGGGCATCCGGCAGCGGCTGCCGTACCTGCGCGACCTCGGCGTGGACGCGCTCTGGCTGACCCCCTTCTACACCTCGCCGCAGATCGACGCGGGGTACGACGTCGCCGACTACCGGGACGTGGACCCGCTCTTCGGCGACCTCGCCGACTTCGACGCGATGATCACCGACGCGCACGCGCTCGGCCTGCGGATCATCGTCGACCTGGTGCCGAACCACACCTCCAGCCGGCACCCCTGGTTCGCCGCCGCGCTCGCCACCGCCCCCGGCTCCCCGGAGCGCGAGCGGTACCTCTTCGCCGACGGCCAGGGCGCGCACGGCGAGTTGCCGCCGAACGACTGGGAGAGCATCTTCGGCGGCCCGGCCTGGACCCGGGTGCCGGACGGCCAGTGGTACCTGCACCTGTTCGACCCGGCCCAGCCGGACCTGAACTGGCGGCACCCCGAGGTCCGCGCCGAGTTCGAGGACGTGCTGCGCTTCTGGCTCGACCGGGGCGTGGACGGGTTCCGGATCGACGTGGCACACGGCATGATCAAGGCCGAGGGGCTGCCGGACGTCGGCTTCAACTCGATGACCACCGGCCGGCGCCAGTCGGAGCTGCTCGGCAAGGGCCGGCTGCCCTACTTCGACCAGGACGAGGTGCACGACATCTACCGCACCTGGCGGCCCATCCTGGACAGCTACCCGGGCGGACGGATGGCGGTGGCCGAGGCGTGGGCGGAGACCCCGCAGCGGCTGGCCCGCTACATCGGCCCGGACGAGCTGCACCAGGCGTTCAGCTTCGACTTCCTCGACGCCACCTGGTCCGCCGACTCGTTCCGCAAGGTGATCGACACCGCGCTCGCCGAGTCGTCCATCGTCGGCGCCCCGACCACCTGGGTGCTGTCCAACCACGACCGGCAGCGGCACGTCACCCGCTACGGCGACGGCACGGTCGGCCTGCGCCGGGCCCGGGCCGCCGCTCTGCTGATGCTGGCCCTGCCCGGCTGCGCCTACGTCTACCAGGGCGAGGAGCTGGGCCTGCCCGAGGTGCTGGACCTGCCCGACGAGCTGCGCCAGGACCCGTCCTTCCTGCGTACCGGGGAGAGCCGGGACGGCTGTCGGGTGCCGATCCCGTGGAGCGGCGAGCTGGCCCCGTACGGCTTCGGCCCGGACGGCAGCGAACTGAGCTGGCTGCCGGCCCCGGCGACCTGGCGGGCCCTGTCGGTGGCCGCCCAGGCCGGCGTGCCCGGCTCGACGCTGGAGCTGTACCGCGCGGCGCTGCGGATCCGGCACGAGCACCCCGCCCTGGCGGCCACCGCCGGCCCGGTGGTCTGGTTGGAGACCGAGCCCGGCGTGCTGGCCTTCCACCGCTCGCTGGACGACGCCGTGTTGACCTGCGTGGTCAACCTCAGCGGCGCCCCCGTCCGGATCGACGGTCACGGCCGGCCGGTCGTGGCCAGCGAGGACCTCACCGAGCAGGACGCCGGACACGTCCTGCCGGTGGACGCGGCTGCGTGGTTCGAACGGCGCTGCGCCGGGTAACCCGCCATTGACCTGGTCGTCCGTTGTGCCCCGCGCCGACGGGCGACCGGGCTGTCGACCCCTTGTGGTGGGGGGTGAGGTGACGCCGGCGCCTCGGGAGGTCCGCCTCCCGGGGCGCCGGTGTCCACCTGGGTACCGTCACCGGCCGCGCAGCAGCTCGGCGATCCGGCCGAAGCCCGCCCGCAGTTCCGCCTCGGTCGGCTCGGGCAGCGGCTCCACCGCCGGCTCCTGCCCGGCGGCCAGCTCCGACTCCTCGTCGACGGTGTCCTCGAAGTCGCCGTAGAGGTCGGCCTCCTCGATCCGGGCCGTCTCGTCCTCGGCGGCGAGCTGCGCGGCGGCGATCTCCCCCCGGACCTCGTCGGCGGACAGCGCCGGCAGCAACGGCTCGACCACGGCCACCAGTTGCTCCTCGGCGACCACCGCCTCGGCCAGGGCCAGCGCGTGCGGGCGCTCGTACGGCCCGCAGACCACCGGCTCCCACTCCGCCGGGCCGCCGAGCGGGCCGAACGTGATGACCCACGGCAGGCCGAGGATCGGCGAGTCGTCCGGCAGGTCCAGCGTCACGAGTGCGCCCACCGGCTCATCATGGTCGCTCCAACCGGAGCCCCGGGCAGCATTTGCCCGCTTTCATCTTTTCTCCGGCTGCCCGTCCTCCGCCCACCCGGCAGCCCCGCCCGTGCGGCCCAGCCCGGCAGCCCCGCCCGTGCGGCCCAGCCCGGCAGCCCCGCCCGTGCGCCGGCCACCCGGTCAACCCGCCGGTCCGGCCCCGCCCGTGCGGTCAGCCCGGTCGCGCGACGTCCAGGGCGGCACGGACCACGACCAGCGCACGCTCCGGTGGAACGCCCAGCCGGACCGCCTCGTCGGCGTAGCGGGTCGCCGCCCGCTGCAACCGGTCCGCCGCGTCGTCGTGGCCCGGGGCGACGTAGGTGCCGTGCCGGCCCCGGGTCTCCAGCAGCCCGGCCGACTCCAGCTCCCGGTAGGCGCGGGCCACCGTGTTCACCGCCAGCCCCACCTCGACGGCGAACTGCCGTACCGGGGCCAGCCGGGTGCCCACCGGCAGCCGCCCGTCGCCGATCATCGCGGCGAGCTGCCGGCGCACCTGCTCGTACGGGGGCACCGCCGAGCCCGGATCGATCTCGACCGGCATCAGCCCGCCCCTCCCGGCGTACCCGGGTCGGTCTCCTCGTCGACCTCGACGTTGACCTGCCTCATCACGGCCCCCTCGGAGAGGTCGACCACCCGCCCGTGCCGGCTGGTGGCGGCGAGCGCGGCACCGAAGAGCACCAACTGGTTGAGCACGTACAGGTAGAGCAGCACCGCCACCGCGCCGGCCACCACCGTGTACGCCGGATTCCGCTCGGTCCGCATGATGTAGTACCGCCCGACGGTGTTGAGCAGCGTGATCCCGACCGCGACCAGCAGCACCACCGGCCGCAGCCGCCGCCGGCTCATCCGCAGCCGGGGCACCGCGACCAGCAGCGCGGTCGCCAGCACCGCGTTGACCAGCACGCTCAGCACGGCGCTGATCGTGGTCAGGCCGACCGAGCCGGTCGCCCGCAGCAGGAACCGCAGCACCGACTCCAGCGCGTCCACGGCCGCCACCGAGACGCCGAGCATGACGAAGACCAGCAGCAGCACGCCCAGGTCCACCAGCCGCCGGACCACCAGGTTGCCCGGCTGCTGGTTGAAGCCGTACATCAGCCGCTGCGACGACCGGATCGCCTCCACCCAGCCGATCCCGGTGAAGACCAGGATGACCAGACCCACCACGCCGACCGCGTTGCTGCTCCGGGCGATCTGCTGCGGGTCGAGGAAGGGCAGGTTCTCCCGCAGGAACCCGGCCGCCGCCGCGCTGACGTCGTCGTTGTCCTCCAGGATCGCCCCGAAGACCGAGTACGCGACCAGGGCCAGCGCGAAGACGGCGAAGAAACCGTAGTAGGCGATCGCGGCGGCCAGCCGCCCGCCCAGCACGTTGCTGTACAGGTCCGCCGCCCGCCAGAGGTGGTCGAGCCGGGGCCACCGGTGCCGGGCCACGGTGAACCGGCGGTCGATGCCGGCCGTCAGCCGGCCCCACGCGTCCACCACGTCATCCTCGCCGATCTGTCGTCGCCGGCGACGGCCAAACCGCCCGCCGGCCGGGTGGTCAGCCGCCGAGCCGGAAGTCCCGGCGCGGCTGCCACCGGGTCTGACCGCTGTGCGAGAACAGGGTGAACGCCCCCACCTCGAACATCGCCGAGAAGTCGGCGAGATCCTCGTACACCCGGTCCAGCGCCTCGGGGGCGACGTCCTGGGCCACGGTGACGTGCGGGTGGTACGGGAACCGGGCCTCCCGGTACAGCTCGGGAGCGGCGTTGATGGCGGCGGCGAGCAGCTCACACTCGCTGATCCCGGCCGCCACCGCGACGAAGACCACCTGGGTCACCGGCCGGAACGTGCCGGTGCCCCGCAGGTGCAGGGTGAACGGCAGGTGGGCGGCGGCGACCGTGGCCAGGTGCTCCTCGACCGTGGGCAGCACGGCCACCGGGATCTCGGTGGGCCCGAGGAGGGTCACGTGCGCCGGGACGACCTGCGGGTCACCCGCCTGCACCCGGCGCCGGGTGAGCAGCTCGCCCCACGGCTCGGGGATGTCCACCGCGATCCCGATCTGGATGGTGTCGCCGGCCACCGGTGCCCCGCCCCTGCGATCCACGCTCCGCGCCACCCCTCCGGCCATCGACTTGACCCGTACCCGCAGACCCGGGACCGCTACTCGAAACGGACCGGCGGGAAGAACCCGACCCGCTCGTACGCCGCCCGCAGCGTCGGCGCGGCGACCGCGCGGGCCTTCTCCGCGCCGGCGGCGAGCAGCTTGTCGAGCTGGGCCGGGTCGTCGAGGTAGGCCCGGGTGCGCTCCTGGATCGGGGTGACGAACTCGCGGACCACCTCGGCGAGGTCCTTCTTGAGGTCGCCGTAGCCCCGGCCCGCGTACGCGGCCACCAGCTCGTCGATGCTCCGGCCGGACAGCGCCGAGTGGATGGTCAGCAGGTTGGAGATTCCGGGCTTGGTCTCGGTGTCGAAGACGATCTCCCGGCCGGTGTCGGTGACCGCCGAACGGATCTTCTTGGCCGACCGGGCCGGATCTTCCAGCAGGTCGATGATGCCGGCCGGCGAGGAGGACGACTTCGACATCTTGGCCGTCGGTTCCTGTAGGTCGGTGATCTTCGCGGTGTCCTTGACGATGTGCGGGGCGGGCACGGTGAAGGTCGGCCCGAACAGCGAGTTGAACCGCTGGGCCAGGTCCCGGGAGAGCTCCAGGTGCTGGCGCTGGTCCTCGCCGACGGGCACCGCGTTGGCCTGGTAGAGCAGGATGTCGGCGGCCTGCAGGATCGGGTACGTGAACAGGCCCACGCTGGACCGGTCGCTGCCCTGCTTCTGCGACTTGTCCTTGAACTGGGTCATCCGGCTGGCCTCACCGAAGCCGGTGATGCAGCCCAGCACCCAGGCCAGCTGCGAGTGCTCGGGCACCTGCGACTGGACGAACAGGGTGCTGCGTTCCGGGTCGATGCCCACCGCGAAGAGCTGGGCGGCGGCCACCCGGGAACGCTGCCTGAGCACCTTCGGGTCGTGCCCGGCGGTGATCGCGTGCAGGTCGACCACGCAGTAGAACGCGTCGTGGGTGTCCTGCAACGCCACCCAGTGCCGTACCGCGCCCAGGTAGTTGCCGAGGTGGAACGAGTCGGCCGTCGGCTGGATGCCGGAGAAGACGCGGGGGCGGGCGGGAACGTCGGACATGGCGGCAATTCTGTCAGCAACACCCGGCGTACGTCATGACGGGCCGGCGGGTCGGCTCGCCGCCGGGCCCACCGGGGCGGTGACCTCGCGCCGCTGCTCGGGCAGGCGTGCCGCGGAGACCGCGACCCGGGACACCCGGCGACCCTCCAGGGCGAGCACCCGCAGCAGCCAACCGCCGCCCGGGTCGGGCGGTTGCGGGGCGTCGACCGACGAGACGGGGACCTCGTCGCCGGGCACCGGGAGCCGGCCGAGCGCCGCCATCAGGTACCCGCCGACGGTCTCGTACGGCCCGGCGGGGAGCGGCACGCCGGTCCGTTCGGCGAAGTCGGCGAGGTTGAGTCGGCCGTCCACCACGGCGGGCAGGCCGGCGTGCACCGGCTCGGGCGGGCCGGCGTGCTCGTCGTGGATCTCCCCGACCAGCTCCTCGATCAGGTCCTCGCAGGTGACGATGCCGGCGGTGCCGCCGTACTCGTCGACCACCACGGCCAGGTGGTGGCCCTCGCGGCGCATCTCGGTCAGCGCGGCGAGCACCCGTTTGCTGCCGGGCAGCCGCTTCACCTCCCGGGTCAGCCGGCCCACCGTGGTGCCCGGGTCGAGGTCGGGGCGGAGCAGCACGTCGCGCAGGTGGACGAAGCCGACCACGTCGTCGTGGGTGCCGTCGACGACCGGGTAACGGGTGTGCGGGTCGGCGCGCACCAGCCGTTCGGCCTCGGCGAGGGTGAGCCCGGCGGCGAGGAAGACCACCTCGGTGCGGGGCATCATCACCTCGCGGACCAGGCTCGCCCCGGCGACCAGCACCTCGTCGATGATCCGCCGCTCGTCCGGGTCGAGGACGGTGTTGGCGGCCACCAGGTCGCGCAGCTCGTCCTCGCTGATCCGTTCCCGACCGGCGGCGGGACTGGCCCCGAGCAGGTCGGTGACGAGCCGGGTGGCCCCGTCGGCGGCCCGGACGACCAGCCGGGCGACACTGCGGGCCACCGGCCCGGGTACGCGGCGGGGCCGCCCCGGCGCACGCCTCCGGAGCCCGGGACCGCCCGCCTCCCGCATGGAAGTGATGGTAGGGCCGTCCGCCACCGCGAGCGGCCGATGTTCGGATCTGTTCAGTCGCGTAGGTTCATGGTGGAATGATGGCCGGGTGTGACGTGGAGCCTGGGCACAGCCGGCGGTCGTAGGGTGATCACGAACGGCCGCGGCGGGAGCGGCCAGTCAGGAGGACCCGACGTGAAACTGCTCGTCACCGGCGGCGCCGGCTTCATCGGCAGCGTGGTGACCCGGATGCTGCTCGACACCGGCCACCAGGTGACCGTCCTGGACGACCTGCGCACCGGGCACCGGGCGGCGCTGGCCCCCGAGGCCACCCACGTCGACCTGCCGGTGCACGAGGCCGCCCGGGTGCTCACCCCGGACGCCGGCTTCGACGGGGTGCTGCACCTCGCCGCGCTGATCGCCGCCGGTGAGTCGATGATCCGACCCGAGCTGTACTGGCACGCCAACACGGTCAGCTCGATCGCGCTGATCGACGCCGTCCGGGCCGCCCGGGTGCCGCGCCTGGTCTTCTCCTCCACCGCCGCCGTCTACGGCAACCCGGTCGAGCTGCCCATCCCGGAGACCGCCGTCAAGGCCCCCACCAACACGTACGGCGCCACCAAGCTCGCCGTCGACATGGCGCTCACCTCCGAGGCGATCGCGCACGACCTGGCCGCCGTCTCGCTGCGCTACTTCAACGTCGCCGGGGCGTACCTGCGCGACGGCGTCGCGATCGGCGAACGGCACGACCCGGAGACCCACCTCATCCCGATCGCGCTGGACGTCGCCGCCGGCCGGCGGGAGAAGCTGCAACTCTTCGGCGACGACTACCCCACCGTCGACGGCACCTGCGTGCGCGACTACGTCCACGTCGAGGACCTGGCCCGGGCCCACCTGCTGGCGCTCACCGCCGCCGTGCCGGGCCGGCACCGCATCTACAACCTGGGCAACGGCAACGGCTTCACCAACCGGCAGGTGGTCGACGTGGTCCGCGAGGTCACCGGCCGCCCGCTGCCGGTCGAGGTCGCACCACGCCGCGAGGGCGACCCGGCCGAACTGGTCGCCTCCTCGGCCCTGGCCCGGCAGGAGCTGGGCTGGGTGCCCGAGAAGCACACCCTGCCCGACATGGTGGGCGACGCCTGGGCCTTCTACCGCACGCACATCCTGGAGCGGCCGTGACCCACGTGGCGGACCGCGCCACCGCCGGCTTCCGCACCACGTACGGCGTGTCGCCGGCCGGACGCTGGGCGGCCCCCGGGCGGGTCAACCTGATCGGCGAGCACACCGACTACAACGACGGCTTCGTGCTGCCCTTCGCCCTGCCGCTGCGTACCGTGGTCGCCGCCGTCCCGCAGCCCACCGACCGCTGGACGGTCTGGTCGGAGGTCTCCGGCCGGCGGGCCGAGTTCGGCGCGGCCGAGGCGGACACCCCCGGCCGGGTCACCGGCTGGGGCGGGTACGTCGCGGGGGTGGTCTGGGCGCTGCGCGACGCCGGGTACGCCGTCCCCGGCGCCCGCCTGGCCATCGCCTCCGACGTGCCGCTCGGCGCCGGGCTGTCCTCCTCGGCCGCCCTGGAGGCGGCGGTGCTCACCGCCCTGGTCGACCTGGGCGGGCTGGACCTGCCCACCGAGCGGCAGCCCCGGCTGGCCCAGCGGGCCGAGAACGCCTACGTCGGCGCCCCGACCGGGATCATGGACCAGTCGGCGGCGATCCGCTGCCGGGCCGGCCACGCGCTCTTCCTGGACTGCCGCGACGAGTCCGTCGAACACATCCCCTTCGACCTGGACGCCGCCGGCCTGGCGATGCTGGTCGTCGACAGCCGGGCCCCGCACCGGCACGCCGACGGCGAGTACGCCTCCCGCCGCGCCGCCTGCGAAAAGGCCGCCGGCCTGCTCGGGGTGCCCGCCCTGCGGGACGTGGCGGTAGCCGACCTCGGCGACACGCTGAGCCGGCTGCCCGACGACCAGACCCGCCGCCGGGTCCGGCACGTGGTCACCGAGAACCAGCGGGTACTGGACATCGTCGCGCTGCTGCGCACCGGCCGGGTACCCGAGATCGGGCCCCTGCTGACCGCCTCGCACGCCTCCATGCGCGACGACTTCGAGATCACCGTGCCGGAGATCGACACCGCGGTCGAGGCGGCGCTCGCGGCCGGCGCGCTCGGTGCCCGGATGACCGGCGGCGGCTTCGGCGGCTGCGTCCTCGCCCTGGTCGAGGCGACCGCCGCCGACGACGTGGCCCACGCCGTCACCGAGGCGTACGCCGGGCGCGGCTTCGCCGCCCCCGGCCACCACACGGTCCTCCCCGCCGCCGGCACCACCCGCCTCGGCTGACCACGCCGCCCGACGGGGCGCTGCGCCACCCACCCTCGACCGCTGCGCGCGCTTCGGCGAACCCCGGGCGCTCGGGCGCCGACCCGCCCCATGATCGTGCTCGAACATGGATGTAGTGGCCTCACCGCGACGGGAGGCCACTACATCATTGATCGAGCGTGATCATGCCAACCTGGCACGAGCCGGCACAGGCCGGCATGGCCGCAGGGGTCAGGCGGTGTCGACGATCATGCCGGCGGCGACGGTGCGGTTGGTGGTGTCGTCGATGATGATGAATCCGCCGGTGGTGCGGTTGCGTCGGTATTCGTCGGCGAGGAGGGGGATGGTGGTGCGGAGTCGGATGCGGCCGATGTCGTTGAGTCGTAGTTCGGTGGCGGTGTCGTCGCGGTGGAGGGTGTTGATGTCGAGGCGGTAGTGGATGTTGCGGATGATGGCGCGGGCGGTGCGGGTGGTGTGTTTGATGGTGTATTTGCCGCCGAGGTGCAGGGGTCGGGTTTCGTCCATCCAGCAGATCATCGCTTCGATGTCCTGGGACACGGCGGGGGCGTTGTTGGGTCGGCAGATCAGGTCGCCGCGGGAGATGTCGATCTCGTCGGTCAGTCGGACGGTGACGGACATCGGTGGGAAGGCTTCGTCGACGGGGCCGTCTGCGGTGTCGATGTGGGAGATGCGGCTGGTGAAGCCGGAGGGGAGGGCCATGATCTCGTCGCCGGGTTTGAGGACGCCGGAGGCGACCTGGCCGGCGTAGCCGCGGTAGTCGGTGATGGTGGTCGACTGGGGGCGGATGACGTACTGCACGGGGAACCGGACGTCGACGAGGTTACGGTCGGAGGCGATGTGGACCCGTTCCAGGTGGTGTAGCAATGAGGGTCCGTCGTACCAGGGCATGTTCTCCGACCGGGTGACGATGTTGTCGCCCTTCAACGCGGAGATCGGCACCACGGTCAGGTCCGGTGCGTCGAGTTTCGCCGCGAACGCGGTGAACTCGTCGGCGATGGTCTCGAACACCTGGTGGGAGTAGTCGACCAGGTCCATCTTGTTGACGCACAGCACCAGGTGCGGCACCCGCAGCAGTGAACACAGGAACGCGTGCCGGCGGGACTGTTCCACCAGGCCCTTACGGGCGTCGACCAGGATCAACGCCAGGTCCGCCGTCGACGCGCCGGTCACCATGTTCCGGGTGTACTGGATGTGCCCGGGGGTGTCGGCGATGATGAACTTCCGCCGTGGCGTGGCGAAGTACCGGTAGGCCACGTCGATGGTGATGCCCTGTTCCCGTTCCGCCCGCAGACCATCGGTCAGCAACGCCAGGTTCGTGTACTCGTCACCCCGGGCCGCGCTGACCGCCTCCACCGCGGCGAGTTGATCGGTGAACAACGACTTCGTGTCATACAACAACCGGCCGATCAGCGTCGACTTACCGTCGTCCACGCTCCCCGCCGTGGCGAACCGCAACAGATCCATCGGCCGCGACTCACCCACCGCACCACCTGCCGGAGCCAGGGTCTCGATGCCCATCAGAAGTAGCCCTCCCGCTTACGGTCCTCCATCGCGGCCTCACTGACCCGATCGTCACCCCGGGTCGCACCCCGCTCGGTGACCCGCGTCGCGGCCACCTCCTCGATCACCTTCTCCACCGAGTCCGCATCCGACCGGACCGCCGCCGTACACGACGCGTCCCCCACCGTCCGGTACCGCACCCGAGTCTTGAACCGCTCCTCACCCACCCGCGGCCGGAAGAACTCGTTTACCGCGTACACCATCCCGTCCCGCTCGACCACCTCACGCTCATGCGCGAAATAGATCGACGGCAACGGAATCCGCTCCCGCGCGATGTAGTGCCACACATCCAACTCGGTCCAGTTCGACAACGGAAACACCCGAATCGACTCACCCGGATGATGCCGACCGTTGTACAACGCCCACAACTCCGGCCGCTGACTCTTCGGATCCCACTGCCCGAACTCATCCCGAAACGAGAACACCCGCTCCTTCGCCCGCGCCTTCTCCTCATCCCGCCGCGCCCCACCGAACAACGCGTCAAACCGATGCTTCTCCACCGCATCCAACAACACCGGCGTCTGAATCCGATTCCGCATCCCATCACCGGACTCCCGCACCACACCCCGCGCCAACGCCTCCGGCACACTCGCCACGATCAGATGCAGGCCCAACTCCGCCACCCGCCGATCCCGATACTCCAACACCTCCGGAAAGTTGTGCCCCGTATCCACATGCATCACCGGAAACGGGATACCAGCCGGAGCAAACGCCTTCTGCGCCAATCGGAGCATCACGATCGAGTCCTTACCACCGGAGAACAGCAGCACCGGCCGCTCCATCTCCGCGACCACCTCACGCATCACGAAGATGCTCTCCGCCTCCAGGGCGTCGAGGTGGGAGACCTGGTAGAAGCGGGCGGGGGCGGTCATGACAGGGCCTCGATCGGCGCGGATCCGCTCATGGATTCCAGACCTTTCCGGTCGGACAACTCAAAAATAAGCGCTCAGGCTACCCGGAATGCCTCTGCAGCGCTGCAAGCAACCGGCTGGCGAGATCCTTGCGGCAGACCAGCAGGTCCGGCAGGCGCGGGTCCGCCTCGTTGTATCTCAGCGCAGAACCGTCGATCCGGGAAGCATGCAGGCCGGTGGCCGTCGCCACAGCGATCGGCGCGGCCGAGTCCCACTCGTACTGGCCGCCCGCGTGGATGTACGCGTCCACCTCACCGGTCACCACCGCCGCGATCTTCGCCCCCGCCGAACCCATCGGCACCAACTCCGCACCCACCTCCTCGGCCAGGTCGGTCAGGAACGCCGGCGGCCGACTCCGGCTCGCCGCCAACCGCACCGTACGACCACCCGAGGTGGCCGCCTCCAGCGTCATCGGCGGGTACGCCGGCGGGTAGTCCGTGCCCAGCACCCGGTGCTGCGCCGGCAACCCCACCGCCCCCGCCACCAGGCCGTGCGGCGTCGGCGCGTTCCGCGCCCAGAGCGCCACGTGCACCGCCCAGTCCGCACGGCCCTCCTCGGCGAACTCCCGGGTGCCGTCCAACGGGTCGATGATCCACACCCGGTCCGCCGTCATCCGGGACACCGCCCCGGCGTCCAGCTCCGCCGCCCAGGCCAGCCGCGAACCCTCGTCCTCCTCGGAGAGGACGGCGTCGCCGGGCCGCCACTTCGCCAACTCGGTACGGATCAGGTCGTGCGAGACCTTGTCACCGGCCGACTTCAACGCCCCGGCGTCCGCGAACCCCAACTCGGACCGCAACTCCAGCAGCGCATGCCCGGCCCGACCCGCCAACCAGCGGGCGAACGCGCCGTCGATCATCGGTGGACTGCCCACGTACTCGCTCCCGTCGCCTCGCCACGGCCCGCCCGGGTCGCGCCACGCCAGAAGGCGCAGACTACCTGCATGCCGGTCGCGCCTGTCCAGCACGCCCGCTGCTCAGCCCCCGTGATACGCGTTCTGGGTCGGCTCGACACCCTTGGTGACCACCGACTCGACGACATCAGCGGCCCGGTCCACCAGAAACGCCAACTCCTTGCGCTCGGCGGCACCGAAATCCGACAACACGTAGTCCGCCGGATCCTGCCGCCCCGGCGGCCGACCGATACCGAACCGCACCCGGACGTAGTCCTTCGTCCCCAGCGACTTCGACATCGACCGCAGCCCGTTGTGCCCGCCCTCGCCGCCACCCAGCTTGACCCGCACCTGCCCGTACGGGATGTCCAGCTCGTCGTGCACGGCGATCACCCGGTCGGCGGAGATCTTGTGGAACTGCGCCAGCGCGGCCACCGGCCCGCCCGAGAGGTTCATGTACGTCATCGGCTTCAGCAGCACCAGCTTCGGCCCGCCGAAACCGAGCCGCCCCTCGGCGACGTCCGCCACCACCCGCTTGTAGCGGCCGAAGTTCGCGCCCAGCCGGCCGGCCAACAGGTCGGCGACCATGAAGCCGACGTTGTGCCGGTTCCCGGCGTACTCCCGACCCGGATTGCCCAGGCCGGCCACCAGCCACGGCCCCGTCTCGTCCGTCACGTCCCGTACCTCCTGCTCGCCGCGCCCGCGCCACCCGGGTCCCGATACGACGGCAGGCGCCCCCGAGCGGGAGCGCCTGCCGTGAAACGATCCGACCGATCAGGCCTCGGTCTTCGCCTCGGTGTTCTCCTCGCCCTCGGCAGCCGGAGCCTCGCCACCCTCGGCGGTCTCCTCGCCCTCGGCGGCGGCCTCCTCGGCCGCCTCCTCCGGGGTCTCGATCTCGGGGAGGGTCGCCTCAAGCTGCTCGGCGGTCGGGGCGGCGGTCACCGAGGCGACCGTCTGGTCCGCGTCGGCGACCAGCTCGACGCCCGAGGGCAGCTCGACGTCGGCGGCGGTGACCTGGCTGCCGGCCTCCAGACCCTCGATCGACGCCTCCAGGTGATCCGGCACGTTGGTGGCGTCGGCGGTCACCGAGAGGGTGTCGTGGTCGTGCACGATCAGGGTGTCCCGGGCGGCCTCACCGGTGAGCTGGACCGGAACCTCGACGGTGACCTTCTCGCCCCGGCGGACCAGCAGCAGGTCCACGTGCTCGAAGCTGTCCCGGATCGGGTCACGCTGGATCGCCTTCGGCAGCGCCAGCACCTGGGTGCCGTCACTGACCTCGATCGCGAAGAGCTGGTTGGCGCCACCCTTGCGGATCGCGGCGGCGAACTCGCGGGCGGGCAGCGCGATGTGCTTCGGCTTCTCGCCGTGGCCGTACAGCACGGCGGGCACCTTGCCGGCCCGGCGGGTACGACGGGCACCACCCTTGCCGAACTCGGTACGGGGCTCGGCGCTGATCTTTACCTCGGACACGGGAGAACTCCTGATGCTTCGCTGCGGCGGCTTGTCGACTTGCGGTGCTGGGGCGAGGGGCTCGCTGGGGCTCATGCGTCATGAACGACTGCCCGGAGCACCGCGTCGATGACGGTGCCTCCGTGCGGCGCTCTTCAGCGGCCCGCCGGGCACCCTCGCCGTGGCAACCGCACCAGTCTACCCGAGAAGAATCCGAGGTTTCCGGCAGTCCCCATATCATCGGCGCGGCCCGCCCGCAGCACGACCGGAGAAGCCCGATCCGCCCGGCCGGGACGCCCGCACACACGCCCCGGCCAGCAGTCAACGGGTCAGCTCAGCCCACCGAAGAGGGTGGTCACCGAGCCGTCGTCGAAGACCTCGCGGATCGCCCGCGCCAGCAGCGGCGCGATCGACAGCACGGTGAGCTTGTCGAGCTGCTTCTCCGGCGGAAGCGGCAGCGTGTTGGTCACCACGACCTCGCTGATCGGGCTGTTCTTCAGCCGCTCCGTCGCCGGGTCGGAGAGCAGGGCGTGGGTGGAGGCCACCACGATCTCCGCCGCACCGGACTCCTTCAGGATGTCCGCCGCCTTGGTGATCGTGCCACCGGTGTCGATCATGTCGTCGACGATCAGGCAGACCCGACCCTCGACCTCGCCGACCACCCGGTTCGCCACCACCTGGTTGGGCTTGAGCGGATCCCGGGTCTTGTGGATGAACGCCAGCGGGCAGCCGCCCAGGCGGTCGGTCCACCGCTCCGCCACCCGGACCCGACCGGAGTCCGGGGCCACCACGGTCATCGGCCGACCGGCGTACTTGTGCTCCACGTACTCGGCCAGGATGTCCATCGCGAAGAGGTGGTCCACCGGGCCGTCGAAGAAGCCCTGGATCTGCGCGGTGTGCAGGTCGACCGTGAGGATCCGGTTCGCCCCGGCGGTCTTGAGCAGGTCGGCCACCAGCCGGGCCGAGATCGGCTCCCGGCCCCGGTGCTTCTTGTCCTGCCGCGAGTACGGGTAGAACGGCAGGACCACGGTGATCCGCTTGGCCGAACCACGCTTCAACGCGTCGATCATGATCAGGGTCTCCATGACCCAGGTGTTGACCCCGTGCGTCACGGACTGCACCACGAAGGCGTCCGAACCACGTACGGAGTCCCTGAACCGTACGAAGATCTCGCCGTTGGCGAACTCGTACGCGTCGGAAGGCGTCGGCGCGACGCCGAGCACCTCACCGATCTCCTTGGCCAACTCCGGAAAGCCACGTCCGGAAAAGAGCATCAGGCTCTTGCGGTTTTCGGCGACGATGCTGCCCATGGGCCCGTCTGCTCCCGTTGGTCGGTGGTTCCCGGCGGCGGTGTGGGGCCGGGGACTATTCGGTTGCAGTATCCCCTGCCCCCGGCGACCCTCACACGGTCTCGGCACCCCCGTGGATTGCCTCACCTTCGCTTGCCGGCCACTACCCCTCCGACGCACCCTCCCCGGCCTCCCGGGCCCGCTCGGCGGCCTGCGCGGACACCGTGCCCGACCGGCTGCGGAACACCCAGCCCTCAAGGTTGCGCTGCGCCGCCCGGGTCACCCCCAGCGCCCCCGCCGGCACGTCCTGGGTGATCGCACTGCCCGCCGCCACGTACGCCCCCGCGCCCACCTCGACCGGCGCGATCAGGCAGGTGTCGCAGCCGACGAAAGCGGCCTCCCCGACGACCGTGCGGTGCTTGTTCACCCCGTCGTAGTTCACGAAGATCGTCGCCGCGCCGATGTTCGCCTTCGCGCCGATCGTCGCGTCCCCCACGTACGACAGGTGCGGCACCTTCGCACCCGCGCCGATCTCGGAGTTCTTCACCTCGACGAAGGTGCCCACCTTCGCCTTCTCGGCCAGCTTCGCCGCCGGACGCAGGTACGCGTACGGACCGACGCTGGCCCCCGGACCGACCTCGGCGCCCACCGCGTGGCTGCGCAGCACGGTCGCCGCCGCACCGACCACCGTGTCGATCAACGTGACGTCCGGCCCGACCACCGCCTCGGCGGCCACCACCGTGTCGCCACGCAACTGGGTGTTCTGGTCGATCACCGCGTCCCGCTCGACGGTGGCGGTCACGTCGATCCAGGTGGTGTCCGGGTCCAGGATCGTCACCCCGGTACGCATCCACGCCTCGTTGACCCGGTCCCGCAGCAGCCGGCGCAGCCCGGACAGCTCCACCCGGTCGTTGCAGCCCAGCGTCTCGACGTGGTCGGAGGCCACGTGCACGCCCACCGGCTCACCGGCCGAGACGAGCAGCCCGAACACGTCGGTGAGGTACTCCTCGCCCTGGTCGTTGTCGGTGGAGAGCTTGCCCAGCGCGGCCCGCAGCCGGGCCACGTCGAAGGCGTAGATGCCGGCGTTGATCTCCCGCAGCGCGCGCTGCGCCGGGGTGGCGTCCCGCTCCTCGACGATCTGCTCCAGCCGCCCGTCGGCGCCCCGCACGATCCGGCCCAGGCCGGTCGGATCGGGCACCTCGGCGGCGAGCACCGTGGCCGCCGCGGCCTCGCCCTCGTGCGCCGCGACCAGCGCGGCTACCGTCTCGGCGCGCAGCAGCGGCACGTCACCGTTGATCACCACGACCGTGCCGGACGACTCGGCGACCGCGTCCAGCGCGATCCGCACGGCGTGCCCGGTGCCGAGCTGCTCGGCCTGCAGGACCGGGGTGGCGCCCGGGGCGATCTCGGCCAGGTGGGTGCGGACCTGCTCGGCGCCGTGCCCGACCACCACCACGGTGCGGTCCGCGCCGAGCGGACCGGCCGCGGCCAGCACGTGGCCGAGCAGCGTACGGCCGAGCAGCGGGTGCAGCACCTTGGGCAGCGTCGACTTCATCCGCTTGCCCTCCCCGGCGGCGAGCACGACGACGGTACGGAGGTGGGGCTGGGACACGACGTGGGCTCCCGTCGGGAAGGCGACAGTCTCGCCGCCATGCTAACCAGACTGTACGGGCACTTCGCCCCATACCCCGTTGGTGGAGAACGCAAAAGCAAGGCTCGGCCGCCAGGGTTCGAACCTGAAACACGGGTACCAAAGACCCGGGTGTTGCCAATTACACCACGGCCGAATGTGACGCAAGACAGCTTAGCGCTTCCCTCTCACACCCCCCACCCCTACGTGATCTCCTGGGTGAACCCGGCGACGAGACCCTCGATCTTCCAGTACAGCTCCCGGCTTCGCGGCACGTCGATCACCAGACACCCGTGATAGTCCTCCCCGGTGTTGTAGCGGGTCGTCGGTCGATGGCGCTTCAGCGTCGCCCGCCGGAAACGGACCCTCGGCAGGTCGAGAGCCTCGGCCCACCAGTGCTCGGCGGCAGCGGCGTCCGCCGACTCGTGGATGCTCACCCGGTAGGTCGGCATGCTGCGATCGACACCGCAGGTCTCCAGGAAGCGGACGAACAACCGCAGCAGGCGGGCGTCGCTGTTGACGAACTGCACGTGGTCCTGGCGTCGCCACGGCTTGGACTTGGTGCCCTCGCACCAGTAGATGGCCGCACCGAGCACCAGCACGTCCCGGTCGGTCAGCGGACCCACCACATCCCGCATGTGGGCCCTCGCCTCCGCCTGCGCGGCGTCGCGCGTCATGCGGTGGGTCGCCCACCGGCCGTCCGCCATGACCTGCGCGTGGGCCCGGCGCCGCTCGGCCACCTCGTCGTCCGGGTCGAGCGGCAGGTGCTTCACCCAGAGGTAGGCGGTCGACTTCGCCACCCCGAGCCGGGTGGCGATGTCGTTGACCGAGCAGCCCTGTCCGCGCAGCGCCACCGCCTCCGCGCGCAGCCCGTCCTTGGCGGTCGGCCGCCGGGTCCACTCGGGCGGCGGGACCCCGCGCAGCAGCGCGTACACCCGGTTGCGGCCGAGGCCGGTGCGGGCCTGGATCTGGCGGACGGAGAGCGCTTCCTCGGTGCGCAGCCGGCGCACCTCGTCGGCCGTCGGATCGGTCATGACCGGCACGTTAAGACGCCCGTATGACATTCCATTCATTCATGGTCGCGAGTGTTCACTCTGCCGGGGACCGCCCGTAAGTTACGGTGTCGTAAGCATTCCTCCCCTCTGTGAGGTGCCATGTCGACCGCCCTGCTGGAACCCGGCGCCACCGGCCCGAAGCCACTCACCCAGGGTCCGCAGACGACGGGAATTCTGGTCGCCCTCTGGGCGTTCGTGGTGATTCCGTTCCTGGCCCTGATCGCCGCCGTACCGGTGGCCTGGGGTGGCTGGCTGGGCGGCACCGACGTGGTCGTGGCGGGTGTCTGGTACGTGGTCTCCGGGCTGGGCATCACGGTCGGCTACCACCGGTACTTCACCCATGGCTCGTTCAAGGCCCCGCGCCCGGTCCGGGTGGCGCTGGCGGTGGCCGGGGCGTTCGCGGTGCAGGGCGAGCTCATCCAGTGGGTGGCCGATCATCGGCGACACCATGCCTTCGCCGACCTCGACGGCGACCCGCACTCCCCCTGGCGGTACGGCGAGAGCGTCCACGGGCTGGTCAAGGGGCTGTTCCACGCGCACCTGGGCTGGCTCTTCGGCCGGGAACTGTCCAATCGGGAGCGCTTCGCGCCGGACCTGCTCGCCGACCCGGACACCCGGCGGGTGGATCGGCTCTTCCCGCTGATCGTGGCCGGTTCGCTGTTCGGCCCGGCGCTGATGGGCGGCCTGCTGAGCTGGTCCTGGTCGGGCGCGCTGACCGCGCTGTTCTGGGGTGGTCTGGTCCGCATCGCCCTGTTGCACCATGTGACCTGGGCGATCAACTCGGTCTGCCACGTCTACGGTGAGCGGCCGTTCGCGATGCGGCAGGGCGACCGGGCGGCCAACTTCTGGCCGCTGGCGCTGCTGTCGTTCGGGGAGAGCTGGCACAACCTGCACCACGCCGAGCCGACGAGCGCCCGGCACGGGGTGCTGCGCGGTCAGTGGGACGTCTCGGCCCGGGTGATCTGGCTGTTGGAGCGGGTCGGCGCGGCCCGCGACGTCCGGTGGCCGAAGCCGGAGCGGATGGCGGTGAAGCTGGCGAGGGAGCCGGGCGGGGACTGAACCCTGCGGTGCCCGCGCAGGCTACCTGGCAGTATGGCCGGGTGACCGAGACAGGCGGGCACGGCAGGAGCATTCCACGACAGGGCGTCACCGAACGCCGGCGAGGTGACGACATGACTCAGGCCCCCGGCGGGGAGAGCACGGGTGCGCGGCGGCGGGCGGTGCCGGCGGCGGGCACCAAGCCGGCGGTCCGGGTCCGGATGTCGGCGGCCCAGCGGCGCGAGCAGTTGATCGCGATCGGCCGGCAGGTCTTCGCCGAGAAGGGCTTCGACGCGACCTCGATCGAGGAGGTGGCGGCCCGGGCGCGGGTCTCCAAGCCGGTGGTCTACGAGCACTTCGGCGGCAAGGAGGGCCTGTACGCGGTGGTCGTGGACCGCGAGGTGCGGGCCCTGCTGGACCGGATCACCACCGCGCTGACCGCCGGTCATCCACGGGAGTTGCTGGAGCAGGCGGCGCTGGCCCTGCTGGGCTACATCGAGGAGGAGACCAGCGGGTTCCGGGTGCTGGTGCGGGAGTCGCCGCTGATGTCGGCGACCGGCAACTTCAGCAGCGTGATGAACGACGTGGGGCACCAGGTGGAGCACATCCTGGCGGCCGAGTTCTCCAGCCGGGGGTACGACCCGAAGCTGGCCGAGCTGTACTCGCAGGCGCTGGTCGGGATGGTGGCGTTGACCGGCCGGTGGTGGTTGGAGGTGCGTCGGCCGCGCAAGGAGACGGTGGCGGCGCACCTGGTGAACCTGGCCTGGAACGGGTTGTCCCACCTGGAGGCCAAGCCGGGGCTGATCACCGCCCGCAAGCGGTCCTGAGCGTGGGCTGGCGGGGTTCGCCGGCCCGGGGTCAGCGGGTGCCGGCCTCGCTGACCGGGTGACGCCGGTTGGCCTTCTCCCGTTCGGCGTGCTCGTCGGTGCCGATCTTGTCGTAGAGGCCGGTGGCGAGCAGCAGCAGCCCGAAGAGCAGCGAGACGATCACCGTCGACATGGAGAAGTTGAGGAAGTTGGCGCTGGTCTGGAGCACGCACATCATGGCGACGCCGGTGACCATGAAGACCACCCCGGCGGTGAGGTTCATGTGGTGGCCGAGGTTGCTACGGCGGGACGCCCCGATGATCAGGACGACCCCGAAGATCACGGAGACCAGCGAGAATCCGAGGTTGGTGCGGAGGCCGAGGACCCAGTGGTTGCCCCGGTCGAAGAGCGGGTCGCCCCAGGTCTCGGCGACGCCCCAGACGCCGAAGAGCAGGATGTAGACCCCGACGAGCCCGGCGAAGACCCGGTACAGCGGGCGCGCCGGGTGGTTCACCGGAAAGTGCGCCATGGCCCCTCCTCCGACTACGACATTCCAGGAGGATTGTCCCTCGCCCCGCCGCCTGTCGTCGGCGAAACGCCAGGCCACGCGGTGACCGCCCGGGAAAGTACGCGGTCCCACCCCGGCGGCCGGCGAGCGGCGGACGGAGCGGGACCGGGCGGGGTGTGCGCCGGAGCGGGGATCAGAGCACCAGCCGAGCCTTCTGCCAGGCGTCCTTCTCCTCGTCGGTGCCGACCTTGCCGTACATGCCGACCATCAGCAGGACGAGGCTGAGCGTCATCAGCACGATCACGGTGATGATGTTGAAGTTGGCGATGTTGGCGTCGGTCTGGATGAAGGCCAGACCGGCCAGGCTGATCACCATCAGGGTGTAGGACAGCCACTGGTTGATCGCCACGTCGAGGTTGCGGCCGATCGCGGTGCCGGCCAGGATGACGACCCCGAGCAGTACGGAGAGCAGCGAGAACCCGAGGTTCGTGCCCTGGCCGAGGACCTTGGTGTCGTCCTGGGCGAAGAAGTCGTTGCCGGCGCTGGCGATGGCGCCGAGCGCGCCGAAGACCACCAGGTACAGACCGATGAGCCCGCCGATCGCCCGGTAGACCGGCCGCGCGGGGTGGTTGACGGGGGTGTGGGCCATGACTGTGTCTCCAACGCCGTTCGGGTGAGGGTCGCCGACGATTGTCCCGCACGCCGGGATGTGACGCCGCACACGGGGGGCGGTGCGGGTCAGAGCGGCGGGATCTCGTCGGCCAGGGTCAGCCAGGTCTCCTCGGTCCGTTCCCGTTCGGCGCGGACCTCCTTGAGCTGTGCGTCGAGTTCGGCGACCTTGGCGTAGTCGGTGGCGTGCGCGGCGAGCTGGTCGAGGAGGGTGGCCTCCTTCTGGTCGAGCTTGCCGATCTGCCGTTCCAGCCGGGTCAGCTCCTTGCGGGCCTGCCGGGCCTCGGCCGCCGACATCCCGGTTCCGGCCGGGGCGTCGGGCGTGGCGGCGGGGCTGGTCGCGGTACGGGCCGGGCCGGGTCCACCGGCGCGGGCCAGGTACTCGTCGACGCCGCCGGGCAGGTGCACCAGCCGGCCGTCGCCGAACATCCCGTACGCGGTGTCGGTGACCCGTTCGATCAGGTACCGGTCGTGGCTGGCCACGATGATCGTGCCGGGCCAGGAGTCGAGCAGGTCCTCCAGCGCGGCGAGGGTGTCGGTGTCCAGGTCGTTGGTGGGCTCGTCGAAGAGGAGCACGTTGGGTTCCCCGGCGAGCAGCCGGAGCATCTGGAGCCGGCGGCGCTCGCCGCCGGAGAGGTCGCTGACCGGGGTCCAGAGCCGCCGGTCGTCGAAGCCGAAGACCTCGGCGAGCTGGGCGGCGGAGATCTCCCGGTCTCCGAGCTGCACCCGGCGGGCGACCTCCTCGACGGCTTCCAGGACCCGCAGGTGGCCGGGGAGTTCGGCGAGTTCCTGGGAGAGGAACGCCGGTTTGACGGTGGAGCCGGTGTGGAACCGGCCACCATCGGCGCGGGTGATGCCGGCCAGCAGCCGCAGCAGGGTGGTCTTGCCGGCGCCGTTGCGGCCGAGGATGGCGATCCGGTCGCCGGGGCCGACCTGCCAGGTGGTGTCGTGCAGGATCTCCTTCGGCCCGGCGTGCAGCCGGACGTGCTCCAGGTCGTACACCTGCTTGCCGAGCCGGGCGGTGGCCATCCGTTGCAGCGACATGGTGTCGCGCGGCGGTGGGACGTCGGCGATCAGGGCGTTGGCCGCGTCGATCCGGAACCGGGGCTTGGAGGTGCGGGCGGGCGGGCCGCGCCGCAGCCAGGCGATCTCCTTGCGGAGCAGGTTCTGCCGGCGGGCCTCGGTGGCGGCGGCGACCCGTTCCCGCTCGACGCGGGCCAGGGTCCAGGCGGCGAAGCCGCCCTCGTACGCCCGGACGGTCTGGTCGGCGACCTCCCAGGTGGTGGTGCAGACCGCGTCGAGGAACCACCGGTCGTGGGTGACCACGACCAGCGCGCCCTTGCGGCCGACCAGGTGTCTCGCCAGCCAGTCGACACCGCCGACGTCGAGGTGGTTGGTGGGCTCGTCGAGGATGAGCAGGTCGGACTCGCGGACCAGCAGCGCGGCCAGCGCCACCCGGCGGCGCTCGCCGCCGGACATCGGGCCGACCGGCTGGTCGAGGCCGAGGTGCGGCATGCCGAGGCCGTCGAGGATGGCCCGGACGCCGGCGTCGCCGGCCCACTCGTGCTCGGCGCCCATGCTCTGGTCGAGCCAGGCGGTGCCGAGCACCACGTCCCGGACGGTGGCCTCGGGGGCGAGGGTGAGGCTCTGCGGGAGCCAGAGCACCCGCAGGTCGCGGCGGTGGGTGACTCGGCCGTCGTCGGGGTCCTCCTGCTTGGTGAGCAGTCGCAGCAGGGTGGACTTGCCGGCGCCGTTGAGGCCGACCACACCGATCCGGTCGGCGTCGTCGAGGCCGAGCGAGACGTCGGTGAGCAGCGGCCCGGCGGCGCCGTACCCCTTGGACACCCGGTCCAGGTTGACGATGTTGGCCACGACCTCACCTTCCATGATCAAGGCGTCCCGGTGCCGGCGGGCACCTGGGGACGCCTGAGGCAAGGGTACGCGGACGCCCGGCCGCCCCGCGCCGCGCCGCCCGCCGCTCGGGGCTGGCCGCCGCTCGGGGCCGCCCGCCGCTCGGGGCTGGCCGCCGCTCGGGGCCGCCCGCCGCTCGGGGCCGCCCGCCGCTCGGGGCTGGCCGCCGCTCGGCGCTGGCCGCCGCTCGGGGCCGCCCGCCGCTCGGCGCTGGCCGCCGCTCGGGGCCGCCCGCCGCTCGGGGCCGGCCGCCGCTCGGGGCTGGCCGCCGGGTTGATCAACTCCAGTGGGGGGGGGGTGGGGGGTGGGGGGGGGGGGGGGGGGCCCCACCCCCCCCGGGCCCCCCCCCCCCCCGCGGGGGGCCGGGCCGGCCGGCGGGGGGGGGGCCCGCCCCCCCCGCGGGGGGGGGCGGGGGGGGGGGGGGCCCCCCCGGGGGGGGGGGCGCGGGGCGGGGGGGGGGGCCGGGCGGGGGGGGGGGGGGGGGGGGGGGGGGGCCGGGGGGCCCCCCCCCCCCCCCCACCACAGGCGATGGACGATCGGGTCGTCGGGCGGGTTGAGGGATCCGGTCCGCGTCAAGCGTTGGTCAACTGATCCCGGCTACCGTCCCACTCGTTCGATCGCACCGGATGCCGGCAGGCTCACCCGGCATCTTGTAGAGGGTTTCTTGGTTGCGCCTACGATCAGCATCGTGCTCTCCAGCCCGTCAGGCGCGGTGGCGGCGGGTCTTCTCGATGATGTCGCGGCCGTCGGCGTTTTGCTGACGGGGCGCGTAGCCGGCTTTGCGTAGGGCGGCCATGGTGTCGGCCGTGGTGGCTTGGCTGGCCAGCACGGTCGGAGCGAGCAGGCGCAGGTTGAGCTTGTCCAGCCGTTTGTCGGCGCAGATCTGGGCCAGCAGCGCGGTGTCGTCGCTGACCAGGGTGCTGGCCACGGGCGCGACCCGTACCGACCCGTGTTGGCGGGCGACGTCGGCCAGCAGGTAGACCAGTGGTTGCGGCAGTCCGCCGTCGGCGATCTTCGTCAGGGCCTTCGTCAGGCGCCGCTCGGTCCAGCCTGCGTCGTACGCGCCCCGTACCGTCGCTGGGCTGAAGCGCCAGGTCGTGGCTGTGCCGCGGGACTCGATGGCGGCGGTCGCACCGAGGAGGTCAGCTAGCTCTGGGCTCGGTGTGCCCGCCACGACCGCGGTCAGGTCGGCCTGCAGCCGGGCGGTACGGGCGACTTCACCCAGGTCGCCGACTGCCTTGGCGATGTCCGTGTCGGCCAGCAGCGCCTGTCCGGCCGGGCTGATCGCGCCCGCGCCGAGGATCCCCAGGGTTGCGGCCTCGTCCAGCAGGCCGCGCACGGTCGTGGTGCCGCCGAAGGCCAGCGGCTGCCGCCACCACAACCAGTGCGCCGCCTGATCGAGGTCCGTCGTCGCACCGTCACCCAACGCCCGCAGCGCGGCCATCCGGGCTTGCGTAGACCAGCTTTGGCGGTGCTCCGGAACCCACGGCCCAGTCTGCGACGACGGCAGATAGTCCAGCTCGCGCCACGCCTTGAGCATCACGGCGAGCCGCCGGTCCAGACCGAGCTTGAGCCAGCGGTCGTACGCGGCCGTCGGGACCACGCGATCGTCGAGGTCGGCCAGTCCGGCCTGATGGGCGACCGCCAGTAACAGCCGCACGGTCGGAACCGTCACGCCCAGCGTCTTCGCCGTCCGGGTCAGCTCGCGTACGCCCACGCCGCCGGCCTTGACGGTAGCCAGCGGCTCACGCCCAGCCCCGTCCAGCAGCGCCGACAACAGCCCGACCACGGCAATGCCCTGCGCCTGGGCGTCGCGGCGCACCGTGCCAGGAGCTGGTGTATGCCAGGCAACCGGTGGTTCCTGCGGCTGGAACGGAGCCAGGTAGCCCGCTCCTCGCAAAGCGAGCGCGACCTGACCCGCCAGCTGATAGTCCTCCCAGGTCACGCGGTAGACCAGCCCGTGCTCCTCGGCCCAGTCCAGCGGATGCACCTGCCGATAGCGGTTCGTGTACCGGGCACGGGAGGCGATGCCGCTGCCGCCGTACCGGCGGACCTGTCCACCGTCGCGGTCAGCCTCCTCCAACACCGTCCGGGTCGCGGCCGGCATCCGCTTGACCAGAGCGTGCACGTTCTCCGGATCGAGGAAGAACTCCGCCACCGCCTCCAGCAGGTCGGCCTTGCGGCCCTTCGTGGGCAGCCCCAGGTTGCGCGCCACCACCTTCAGATCGTCAACGCTCAACACGGCGGCGAGCTGACCAGCGGCCGGGCCGACACCCAGCGGACGGGCGAAGACCTCTCGCACGACGCCGTTCACGGTGAGTCGGCCCCGCAGCCGCGCGACAAGCCCCGCGTCGGCGGCACGCTGCAGGTACGGCGTCGCGTCGGCGCCGACCAACGCCGACACCTCCGCCTCGGTGACCAGGCCACCCAGCGCCAGAGCTGCCTCCAACACCTGCAGGGTCGGCAGGTCAAGGCCAGCAAGTTGATCATATGGACTCACGGCTGCGCTCCCAGGACACACGGCGATGTCCTGAATCCAACCGCACGAACCGTTTCCGCGTGACGCGACCCGCTAGTCGCCGAACGCATTGGGACTTTGTCTTTGCGTGGCGTCGTTGGGGCTGTCGGCGCCCCCATCAGGTTCAGCTCGAGGGGCGGTTTGCCTGCACGAAGGTGACCCGGCCGAACCTGTGGTCGGCGTGCGCGACCTCCCGGGCGTCGCCGAGCCCGGCGTCGGCCAGGAGCGTGACGATGCCATCGCCGTGGTTGCGGGCCACGACCGGGCTGTGCGCCACCCGGGAACGCATGAGGCGGGTCAGGTGCCGGAGGGCGTGGACAGGGCTGTGGCCGTGGCGGTGTGTGGGGTGCCCGGCGTCCTCGACGTCGGATGCTGGGCCACCGAAGTCGACGACCGTGACCCTTCCTCCCGGCCGAAGAGCACGCAGCGCGTCGCGCGCGAACGCGATCCGACCGTCGTCATCGACGTGGTGCAGGGCCAACGACGAGACCACATGGTCGAGCGAGGCGTCCTCGGCGGGGATCCGGTCGGCAAATCCCTGAACGAGCGTAAGAGCGACGTTGCGGCGGCGCGCCTTGCGTGCTGCCCTGCGCAGGGCGTCTCCGTCGGGGTCGAGGCCGGTCACCCGCGCACTCGGCTGGGCAGCGAGCACGGCGAACGACAGGTTGCCCGTGCCACAGCCGACGTCGGCCACCGTCTGGCCGGGCTCGACGCAGGCGAGCTCGACCGCACGTTCGTGCAGCGCGCGGACGCCGGTCACCCGGGTGAAGGCGTCGTAGAACGGGAGGAGCCAGGTCTTTCCCGCGCCCGGAAGGAACGGGCGGTGTCGATCCTCCGGAGTTCGCTGGTCGACGATGCGTACCTGGGTCGAAGCTGCCATGGATGCCTCCGGTGCACGCGGTGACGGATCTGCGTTGGTGGCCCCTGCCGGACTCGGGGTCGCCACCTCCAAGTCTTGGACATTCTGCGGTTACCGGGCAGGAGTTAAGTTGGCAACCATGGGACATTCTTCGGTCAGTGACTCGCCAGGAGTCTCGTCGAGGCTGCGCACGGTACGGCCCGATGGGACGCCGGTCTACCGCTACCGGCAGCGCCCCGGCCTGCCTCCGGTCTCGGTGACCCGCTTCGACATCGAAGCCGCCCACCCCAGCCTCCCGCCAGACCACCGGCACGCCCACGACTTCTTCGTCCTGGTCTATGTCGAGGAGGGCCTGGGGTCGTTCGCCGTCGACGGCGCCGAACGACCGCTGCGCGCTGGCGAGGTCCACGCTGTGTCCCCCGGGCAGGTCATCCGCGTCGCGGCCGCGGCCGAGCTCGCCCGCGGCCGCGCGTGGTCGGTCGCGTTCACACCGGACGCTGTCCCCGCCCTGACCTCGGTCTCCCCGCTGGCCTGGACCCACCATCCCCTTCTCGCCCTGTTCGCCTCCGGCGCGGGGCACGGTCGGATCCCAGAGCCCGACCAGGCGAACTGGTCGGCGTGGCTGGCGGACCTGGCCGAGGAACTCGCCGACCCCGGCCGTCTCGGTGCCCGCGAGGCCGTCGCCGCACTGCTCACCCGGCTTCTGGTCGCGGCCGCGCGACTGGCGCCCAGCGCTCCGGCCACGCCGGACCCACTCATCGAGCGGGTCTTCGCCGAGATCGAGGCGACGTTCCGTGAACCGGTCTCCGCCACCGATGTCGCCCGCACGCTCGGCTACACCCCGGGACACCTCACGACCGTGCTGCGCCGGCGCACCGGCCGCCCCCTGCTTGAATGGATCACCGAACGGCGCATGACCGAGGTCCGACGAATGCTGCGCGAGACCGACTTGTCGCTCGACGCGGTGGCCGCCCGAACCGGCCTGCGCGACGCCACCTATCTCGTCCGCCGCTTCCGTGACCGCCACGGCATCACCCCGCAGCGATGGCGTCTCAGCCAGCGAGCATGATCATGGACCGTACCTGCGGTGCGGGGTCGGCGGCGAGGGCGGTGAGTGGCGCAACCACGTCGGCACGGTCGCTGTAGCCGAGCCTGCTGACCGCCGAGATCCGTACCTGATCGTCGAGCATCGTCCAGGAAACCCCATAGCCAGCCCCAATTACGCATCCTTCCAGCGCAGGCCCTGGCTACCGCCCTGATACTCCCACTCAAGCACACCGCCATCCTGGCGGACGTCAGGTCAGCTCCCTCACGACGCTTCCGAAGGCCCCCTCATCGAGAGTGCTGCCCGCCCATGATCTCGGTGATCCGGAGGAACCCGTCGATGCCGTGGCCACGTCCGATGGCGCGGCGCGCCAGGCCTTCGGCAGCCCGCATCAAACTTGCGTCGATGCCATGGGCCTCGGAGGTGTGGACGATGTGGGCCATGGACGACGCCGCCGAGGTGATCGGGTTGTCCTCGCCGGAGAACCTGCCGCTGTCCACCTCCTCCGCAGCCTGCTCGAAGAGCGGCGGGAGGATCGCGCCGATGCCTTTGGCGAACGGTGCCAGCTCCCGCGCGGTGATGCCCTCAGCTTTCGCCACCGCCAGCGCGTGTGCGTAGCCCGCCATCGCGGTCCAGAAGATGTCGAGCAAGGCGATGTCGTACGCGGCTGCCCGGCCGATGTCCTCACCGAGGTGGGTATGGGTGCCACCCAGGGCATCCAGCACCGGCTGATGCTGGCGGTAAAGGTCCTCCGGGCCGCTGTGGAGGAACACGGCGCCCGGTGTCCCGATGGTCGTGGTCGGCGTCATGATCGCGCCGTCCAGGTAGTCGATGCCGTGCTCGGCCGCCCAGGTCGCGGTGTCCCGGGCCCGGTCGGGGGTGTCGGCGGTCAGGTTCATGATGGTGCGCCCCTTGAGCGCGGCGGTGGCCGCGCCACGCCGCACGATGGCGTCGACCGCGTCGTAGTTCACCACGCAGACCACGGTCAGCCTGCTTGCGGCGGCAGCTTCCTCGGGCGACCGGGTCCTGACCGCGCCGCGCTCGACCAACTCCTGTTCCTTGCCCGGCGTTCGGTTCCAGACCGTGGTTCGCAGGCCGGCATCCAGGAAGGCGCCGGCCAGGGCCCGGCCCATCGGCCCAAGGCCGAGCACGGTGACGGCAGAATGTTCCGTGTGCGAGGTCATGCCTCAACTCCTAAACGATGTTGAAACACTGATGAATGGAAGGACATTGATGCGCAGTCGTGCTCAGGACCCGACGGTCTGCGGAGTGACCGCCGCGATCGCTGTGATCGACGGCAAGTGGAAGACGATCCTGCTTTGGCTTCTGGAATCCGGTCCACAGCGCCCCGGCGAGCTGCGCCGGCGGCTACCAGGTCTCACCGAGAAGGTGCTGACTCAGACGCTGCGGGAGATGGAGACTGATGGATTGGTCCACCGGGAAGTGCACGATGTGAGGCCGCTAAAGACCGTGTACTCCCTGACCTCGTTCGGCCGCGAACTCTCCGAAGCGCTGGCGCCGGTTTCCGATTGGGGCCACCGCCGCCTGGAGAAGTTGGCCGAGGCCCATCCGGTCTCCTGATACACCCAACCCCTCCATCTCATCTGGACCTGAGGGCCTTTCAGCCCGCACGACCAAGCCTCGGGCCAACCGACGCGACCGACAAGTACCCACAAAAAGGTGGCTACCCCAGCAGCCAGGACTGCCAGAGGACTCCACCAGGCTCGGGGCGGTTCAACTACATCCTCGCTGCCTACAGGGCCTCTGGAACATGATCAGCCGCTCACGGCTCTGCCGAGATGAGAAAGATCGTGTGGGTGCGCCGAATCACCGCAGCGCCGCTGCGAGTTCGGCGGCGTTCTCGAACGCAGGCGCCGCCCTTCCGGTTTCGTCTTCGCGCAACACGACGCGTTCGGCGCGGGCCAGCATCTCGGCCGCGGTCTCTGGGTCGTGCAGCACCATCGCCAGTTCGGCTCGGTAGACCAGCACCTCCACCTGCGCGACCGGGTCGTCATCGGCTTGCGTGCGAGCCAATGCGCCGTCGAGGATCCGGACGGCCTGTCGGACGTCACCAGATGCGTGCCACGAGTAGATCGGGGTCGCCTGCGGCTGTGCGCCTGCCGACATCCCACTGTCAGAGGATGCCCTTGCCCGGGATCGGCGTTCGCCGGCCGCCTTCGGCGGGCGACAGGAGTCGCACCTCTACGCGGACGATACCGTGGATGCTCTCCCACCGACCCCAGCGGCACCAGGCGGCGGCATCAGAAAGCCACACGTCTGCGTACGGGCCAGGTGCACAAGCAGGTACGGCTGGAGCGTACAGAGGTCGATGTTCCAGAAGGGCGACGACGTCTGTCGAGCAGCTTCCCATGTCGCATGACGGACCGCCCTGCCGACTACAATCCGTCACCGCTGGGGTGGTCGCGCTCGCGCCGGATCGCGGCAGATCCGGATGGCAGCTGAGCCGCGACCAATCCGCAGGTGAAACGCTCCGCGAACGACCGCAGGCAGGTCTACCGGTTCGGGGGTCAACGGTCAGTGGAGCTGGACCTCCCACGAGGCAAGGCGTGCTTCTCCAGGGGGAAGCTTGCCAGTGCAGTATTGGTAGAGCCACGTCGCGGCGCGACGCTCGGCGTGCTTCTCGTTGATGGGGATTCCGTGCTCGTCGAGTTCGAGGACGTTGGCGAAGATGGCGAAGCAGGTCTCCATCTGGGACGGTGAGTCCTTCAACTCGTCCCAGTAGTTGATTCCCTCCAACATGGGGTAGCCGACCGAGCCACGCGCGACCCATCCGGCGAAGCGGCGGATCGCTCCGGATGCATCCTCACTCAGCCGGGAAGACATGCGCGGAACCTACCGGTGACGCCAGGCTGCGGTCTACGTGGTGTCACGGTGCTGCGTCCTCAACTCGGCAGCGCCGTGGGCGCTGGCTAGGTTCCGGAGGCCATGTAGGCGGCGAGGATGTAGTTGGGGTGCCGGTCGAGATTCTTGCGTGCTCGGTCGTAGCGCCTGGTGGTTCTGGGGTCGGCGTGGCGGGCGGCGATCTGCACGTCGCGCAGGCTGACGCCGGCGTCGAGCATGGTCGTCACGAACGTGTGGCGCAGCATGTGCGGGTGCATCCTCGGCATCCGGATCCCCGCCGTGTGGGCGAGGTGCTTGAGCCGGCGGGTGGCGGCGTGCCGATCCATCCGTCCACCATGGATGTTGCGAAGGATCGGTCCGGCGGTGCGCTCGTCGACGGCCCGGTCGATAGCTCGGGCCACCGCGGGTGGTAGCGGGACGAGGGCCATCTTGCCGCCTTTGCCGCGTACGCGTAGGACGCGGTGGCCGTGTTCCTTGCCCAGGTCGGCGATGTTCGACCCGCAGGCTTCGAAGATCCGCAGGCCGAGCAGGCCCAGGAGGGCGACCAGGCCGAAGTCGTTCGGGTTCGAGGACTTTCGGGCGGTGGTGATCAGGGCTTTGAACTGCAGGTGCCCCAGGCCGAGGGTCGGCGACTCGGCCGGCACGGTGGGTCGGCGGACGTAGTCGGCTGGCGAGTGCTCCAGGATCGCGTCGATGACGCAGACCCGATAGAAGCCGACCACGACCGACAGCCGGCGGGACACCGTCGAGGGCTGGTACCGGCGGACGTCCTGCAGCCAGCGCACGTACCGCTCGATATCCACCCGCGCCGCAGCCAGCGGGTCAAGGCCGTGCTCGGCGCACCAGCGCAGGAAGACCCGTAGATCGGACTCGGTGTGGACGCGAGTCTGACCACGGTAACGGCCGAGGAAGGCCGACACCGCGGCGCGCACAACGAGTTGATCGGCCAGCACGACAGGAGAAGCGGAAGCAGGAGAGATAGCCATACATCACCGTGCGTCACCACCTGCGATGAACACCAGCCCACCTGAAGCGGTAATTCGGATGGCGGGTCATGATGGTGCGGGGGCATGATCATTGCGTGGATGCCCGCCGATCGGTCGTTCTGGTCGATGACCTCCGTTCGTTCGTGGACGGCCGCAACGCCGAGGTGGCCCGGACGAGCGCTGCCGGAGTCGAGCTTCTCAGTCGATACCAGGACGGGCGCTTGGACGAGCTGTGGCTGGACCACGACTTGGGTGGCGACGACACGATCTGGCCGGTCGTGGAGATCCTGGAACAGGCCGCGTTCGAGAAGCGCCCCCTCGACATCGGCGTCATCAAGGTTCACTCCGCCAACCCGAGCGGCGCCGCGAAGATTGTGCAGGTCCTACGGCACTGGGGCTATCGCGTCCACGTCGCGTCAGGCTCCACGGAAGTCGGCTACCTCGACGCCCGGTAACGAACTGACCCAGCCACCCGACGGGCCATCACGCTTGGATGGCGGCATTTCCGGGCGTCGCGGGACAGCATGGGTAACACAGAGCGTGACGGCCCGGCAGGCTTGCGATTAGCTCACCGAGAAGTTGCGGACTTCCGCGCAGCGGTCACAGTTGTCGGCGCCGACTGTCGGCCCCAGTAGCCCGCACGGCAGGCGCAGGATCCGCCGACCGAAGCGGGGGTTACGGTGGATAATTAACAATCCGACGATGAGGCTGCAAAATGATCAATGTCCAGGAGTTCGCGCGACGGCTGAGTACTCTCGGAGCTGATGCGTTCACCAGCGACGACGTCGTGGACCTGGCGACCGCGGCCGATGTTCGCATCAGCGCAGACGTCGAGATCCACGCCACCCTGGCGCAGCGCTTGCTCGACCAGATCTCGCCCACCCTGCCGGTCACCGGGGCCCAGATCGCGGCGTCGCAATGGCCGCCACCGGAGTCTTCCCGTCCTGCAGCGCCTTCGGTGTCGTTCTCCAGCCCCGGTGCCGTCGACGGACCGGCTGATCAGCCGACCCGACCCCGCAGTTCTGGGTCTGCGGGTAGCGGTCGGCGACCCGGCTCCCGACGAACTGGCAGGTGAAACTGCAGTTCAGCAACCGGCAGACTGCTCGCCGTAGCCGTAGCCGTAGCCGTCGACTACGACGCGAGCTGCGAACCCCACTCTCGCCGCCATCATCGGCTGAACTTCCCTGTCCGGCTCCGTACGCCCGGGCAGGCTCGACGCACGATGATCCCGGTAAAGCACGCGGATCGCGGCTCCGGATCCGGATGTCCGATCATTGGGCTGGATGGCTGGTGTCGAACGATCCGGTGTCGGGACGTGCGCGTTGACAGCGCTCGCAGGTCGGTCTTCGGGTCAGATCTCGCCGTCGCCGAGTTCGCGCAGTGTGCCGTCCGGCATCAAGCGGTGGCGGCGTGGCGGTTGCATGCTCTGCAGGATTCGTTCCATCAGGTCGTCGCGTTCCGCCTGTTCCCGGCCGGTTGGGTCGGCGACGCGGAAGCCGTGCAGGGGAACATCGAACGGATCGATGTCGTCGGGGTCGGGACGGCCCTCGAGGATGAAGCCGAAGAACGCGCGTAGGGCCTGCTCGCCCAGGTCCAACGGGTGGAAGGCAAGAGGGTACGGCTCCTCGCAGAGCATGGGCTCGACGGGATGTTCGCCCGCCCAGTACGGCAGCTCGAAGTCGTACGGCTCGCCGATGTTCTCCCCGATGCCGGCGGCCGGCGAGATGCTCAGCGAGCGGACGAACTCGCCGTTCTCCCACACCGCGAAGCACAGCCGATCGGAGGCCGAATGCATGCCGTGCATGATGATCCGCCGGCCCCCTGCGGCGCGAAGCAGCCCGGCAGGTACCTGCGATGGGAGATCACAGACGAGCCGGAGGTCGCAGAACAGCTCGGCACCAGCCAGGACGGTCGCGTACCTGGTGTCGTCCGGCGGACAACTGTGGTCGCCGAGCGAGCCGTCGCCGATGGGTGTCACCTCGTAGCCGGGATGCATCTCGCGCACAAGGTCTATGACCTCCGCTGGGCGCGACCGGACCGCTCCCCGCAGAGCAGGGCGCAGATCACCCTCAGCGAAAGCGAGCAGTGCGGTACGCGCACCCATCGATCATCGGCCCCCAGCGTCAATGATCACCGCAGACTACACCTAACTCTCGCCTCGGCGAGGCGGCTACAGGCCGTCCACGCTCAACGCCACGCAGCGGTATCCGCCTCCCGACAAGACCAGGCATTCCTTCGATCGGCCGACTGCGACGTTGCGCGACGTGCGGTCAGCGGCATGGCGAGTATGCGACCTGGAGTGCCGGTGACCGACCGGGGTTTATCGGCGGCATGGGGTATACGGATGGTTCATGATGGTGGCCGTGGAGATCGAGTTTGTCACGGGGGATATCACCGCGGAGCGGGTGGATGCGATCGTCAATGCGGCGAATTCGTCGTTGCTGGGTGGTGGCGGGGTGGACGGTGCGATCCACCGTAGGGGTGGCCCGGCGATCCTGGACGAATGCCGCGCGCTGCGGGCCAGCCGGTTCGGCCGGGGACTGCCGGTCGGGCGGGCCGTGGCGACGACTGCGGGCCGCCTTCCGGCCCGCTGGGTCATCCACACCGTCGGGCCGGTATGGAGCGCCACCGAGGACCGATCGGCATTGCTGCGTGACTGCTACCGCAACTCGCTGAGCGTCGCGGCCGAGCTCGGCGCGACGTCGGTGGCGTTCCCGCTGATCTCGTCCGGCGTGTACCGGTGGCCGAAGGAGGACGCTGTCGTCCAGGCGTTGACCGGATTGCAGATGCCGCCGCCAACCATCGAGCGCGTACGACTTGTCCTTTTCGATGATGACACCCGGCAGGCCGCCGAGCGAGCCGGGCGGATGCCTGGCGGTCCGTTCACCCCGCCGCCGCACCACGATTCTGCAAGGGACTGACTCAGGCCGTCGACCAGCGTCACCGCCATGCCGCAGGTGGCGCCGAGCCCTCATGAACGGGTCCAGACACGCAAGATCGTGTGCACGCTCATCGGCAGATCCGGACGCCGAGCGGCGCGGCGCTCGGCGTCCGACCGTTACATAACGTCACCTACTTCGCTCATCGCCAGGTCAGAGGGCCGGTCGCCGGACGCAGACCGAACTCGGCGCGGGTGTGCACGTGCAGCCGTACCTACCTCTGCACTCGGACCTGTACGCCGACACCACATCAGCTCGGCGCTGTCGATCAGCAGATCCCATCAAGCGGTCGGCGGTCGCCAACCCGGGTCGAGGTCTGCAAGAAGGTCGAGCGCGACCTCCCGCTCGTCGTGGTCGAGGCACTCGCGTACGTCCACCACCGTCACGCCGGCCTCGTTGACGACATCAGCGGGAACCATGGCCGCAGCACGGGCGAGTAGATCGGCAACATCCACCTGCGGATTGTTCAACGTCGTCGCAGCATTAGCGCGACGCCTCTCACCGGCGCTCGGATTGGCCGCCCCGGGTGCGACAGCCGTCGGGCGGCGCGTTCGAGTCGGTCAGCTCACGCGAGGGCCGTCGAGATAGCCGACGTCCGTGGAGCCCGACGCGACGCGGACCCGATACCCCCAGCGCCGGAGGACCTGGGCGACCTTCGCGGCGCCGGCCGGATTGGCGGAGTGGACGGTGATGACGCCGACGTCGAAGGGGCACTTGTCGAAGGCAGCCCGTTCCAGAACCTCCACTACCGGCCAGATCGTGTCGTCCCCACCGAGGTCGTGGTCCAGCCACAGCTCGTCCAGGCGCCGGCCCCGGTACCGATCGAGGAGTTCAACTCCGGCGGCACTGGTGCGGGCCACCTCTGCGCCACGGCCATCCACGAACGAACGGAGGTCATCGACCAGGACGATTGTTGGCGGGCATCCACGCGATGATGATGCCGGCACCGTCATCACCTGACATCCGGATTTGCCGTAACCCGCGTACCGTCCTCGCTGTTCCTTCTTCTCCTGCTGGTCAACGTAATGGGGAGGCGGTGGTGATCTTCGCTGGTCATACTGGTGCCTATGAAGCTTGCTGAGGCTCTTGCGTTGCGCGCGGATGCGGCGCGTCGCGCCGAACAACTCCGTGCCCGCATCGTCGCCAGCGCGCGGTTCCAGGAGGGTGAGACGCCTGCGGAGGACGCTGCGGCTCTCCTGGCCGAGGTCGGCGAGGTGCTCGGTGAACTGGAGACGCTGATCCGACGAATCAACCGCACCAACGCCGCCACCGGGGTTGACGGTGGCACACTCACCGACGCTCTGGCACGCCGCGACGTGCTTCGCTTGCGGCACAGCGTGGTCACCTCTGCCGCCGATGCCGCCGTCGGGGAGGGCCAGCGAGGGTTTCGGCAGTTGCGGTCGGAGCTGAAGATGATCCCGGCCCTGCCGGTGGCGCAACTGCGCAGCCAGGCCGACGACCTCGCCCGGCAACTTCGCGAGGTCGACACCCTGATCCAGCGGACGAACTGGGAGGTCGACCTGCTGGACTGACGACAGGTTGCGGAGCAGGTAGCCGACGTGGAGGCGTGCACGAACCCGAGAGCCGGCGGGTATTCCGGCTCACTCCTGGCGCGCCGAGGGCAGGCGTAGGGGTTCGACTCCCTGGCATACATCGCATGCCCAGCACAGGACACAGGTGACGGCGCACAGGGCACGGCACACTACCGGGTGCAGATCCACGACGGTGAGGGTGGGACAGGGGACTTCCGCAACCCGTACTGATATAGCTCTTTCCCTACAACGCTCGATGCCCGCACTGATCCGCCGCTGACCGCCTGTTACGCAGCGTCACAGCCGGTCGATCAAGACGACGCTCGGCCTTGCCGATGGGCGCGCACCCCTGGCTCCCGGAGCGACGTCATGTGACGAGCACGGCGGTGAGCATCGGGAGAAGCGACGCGTGAGCGAGACGCAGGCTGTCCAGTTCGGACGTCTCGAACCACACCACCGCGTCATGCTCGTCCGGCGCGGCGTTGACGGGTGTGCCGGTCCACTTGTCGATCAACCAGATCCGCATGTCGAACGTCGCGGTCCGGATCTCGTGCACCGGCGGGCCGGACGGCTCCGATGCCGTGATTCCCAACTCCTCCCGAAGCTCGCGGACCAGGCTCTCTTTCGGATCCTCCCCCTCCTCGACGTGACCGCCCGGCAGGTCCCACACGTCGGGATACCAACGGCGTGCGGCGCTTCGATGACACAGCAACACCCGATCGCCGTCGCGAAGAACGGCCGTCACAATTCGGACCGGACCGGAGTCGTCAGCGGAGATCGTCATCGGCACATTCTGACCCATGCGGATCTGCCGCCGGTCGCGCACGGGAACAAGCCACGGCTTCACTGCGATCTGAATCCGTCGGCCGGGCGACGAACCACCTATCACCCGGGGACCGGCGAGCGCTCCGGGCGGCGTCGGCCAGCAGCGGGGTGAACCGTGGCACCCATCGTCCGGTGCCCGGGTGTCGCCTCGGGCGCCGTAGCCCCGGTCAGTGGTAGCGCCAGCGGACCGCGCGAATGTCGATTGTGCGCCGGTCCGGCTTCGTGTCGAGCCGCCCACCGATCACCTGCCGTCATCGCTGATGCTCACCGCGTCCGCACCGTACCGGCCGGTGCGCCCGTCCAGGTCGGGCATTCGCACCAGCCCGTCGTCGGTCAGCAGTCCGGAGTTGATGTGGTCGACCAGGCCGACCATCCATCCTCGACCGTTGCCGGCGAACGGGTAGAGCTCGGCCGGCAACGGGGCGACCCGCCGTGGGCCAGGTGGCAGCGGACCGCGTGCATGGACCCGTCACCCTTGCGCCGGTACGCCCTTCCGGTGATCCACTCGCCATGGAATGACGTGGGCGCGAAGTCGGTCGCCGTACCCCCGGTGACCGACGGCAGCGGCAGCAGCTCGGGCTTCCCGCCGGACCGTCAGACGACCGCCCGTGGCGCCCCCTGGCGGCTGTTCTGGATCTTGCCGACGACCGTGCCATCGGAGTCGACGCCGATGGCGGCCGCTGGCCACTTCGGGCCCGGCAGCGGCAGTCGGGCATCCGGCTACCTCGGTCAGTTCCCACCTACAGACAGCGGTTGGTCGGAAACGGTTGTACGGGCCTGCGAAGCGCTTTCGGCCACTCGGTCGGGCAACCGATCCAGCGAGGATGCCGTCTCCTATCCGGAGTCTCTACCGAGGAATGGGGAGGAAGCGGTGTTGACAGGACGTGGCAGCGGGTTTTCGAGACAGGTCGGGGTGGTCGCGGGCGCGATCGCGTTGAGCCTCGGTATCGGTGGTGGCAGCGTGGTGGCCCAGCCCCCGACGAAGCCCCCGACGAAGCCCACGACGCGGCAGCAGACCGGCGCCGAGCGGGACGGGCCGGTGCTGCCGGCCGGCAAGACGTACACCCTGACGTTGTTGACCGGTGACGTGGTGACCGTCGCCGGGCGGGGCTCGGCCTGCCCGGCGGTCACCGTACGGCCGGCGAAGCCGAACGGGGTGCAGTACCGCAGTTGCGGGCCGGACGGCCACTTGCGGGTCGTGCCCGCAGAGGTCGCCGGGCTGCTCGGTTCGGTGCTGGACGAGTCGCTGTTCGACGTGACGGCGCTGATCATCGACGGCTACGACGACGCGCACAGCCGGGAACTGCCGCTGATCGTGCGGCCCGGCGACGCCGGGGCGCGGACGGCGACGGCGCTCGCCGCGGATCCGCTGACCGCCGGTCTGAGCCGGCGTCGGGCACTACCGGCCATCGCCGCGGTGGCCGGGCGGCAGCCGAAGCAGAGCGGGGCGGCGCTCATCCGTACCCTGCGGTCACGGGCTGCGGGGCAGCACGCCGGGCGGGCCGCGCAGGCCGGCCCCCGGGTGTGGCTGGACCGGCGGGTTCGCGCGGCCGGGGTGCCCGCTCCGGTCGCGGCCCCGCCGCTGAGCAACGCAACGGCCCCGCCGCCCATCACGGCGGTGCCGACCGAGGCGGCCGGGATGCCGGCCCGGCGCGAGTCGGCAACCGGTGGCCTGGACGGCAACCTGACCCAGATCGGCGCCCCGACGGCGTGGCAGGCCGGGGTCACCGGGGCGGGTGCCCGGGTGGCCGTGCTGGACACCGGGGCCGACTTCACCCATCCGGACCTGGTGGGCCAGGTGGTGGACCGGGCCGACTTCGGCACACCGGGTGGGGACGCGGTGGATCGCATGGGGCACGGCACGCATGTCGCGGCGACGATCGCCGGCACCGGCGCGGCGGCCGGCGGCGAGCGGCGCGGTGTCGCTCCCGGCGCGAAGCTCCTGATCGGCAAGGTCCTCGACGACGACGGCTTCGGCACCGAGTCCCAGGTGATTGCCGGGATGGAATGGGCGGCAGCGCGCGCGGACGTGGTGAATCTGAGCTTGAGCAGTGACGAGCGGAGCGACGGCAGCGACCCGTGGTCCCTCACCCTCGACGAGTTGACCCGGCAGCACGGCACGCTCTTCGTCGTGGCCGCCGGCAACGACGGCCGCGTCGGCTTGATCACCGCGCCCGCCGCGGCGAGCACGGCCCTCACCGTCGGTGCGGTGGACCGCAGCGACACGCTGGCCCCCTGGTCCAGCCGAGGGCCGGTGGTCAACATCCGGGCGGCCAAGCCGGAACTGGTGGCTCCGGGCGTGGACATCGTGGCCGCGCGGGCCGCGGGCACCCTGATGGGCGCCGCGCTCGACGCCCGGTACACCATCGCCTCGGGCACCTCGATGGCCACTCCGCACGTCGCCGGGGCCGCGGCGCTGCTCGCGCAACGGCACCCCGACTGGCGGGCCGACCAGCTCAAGGCGGCCCTGGTCGGTGCGGCCGACCCGCTGCCCGGCGCGGACAGCTACGCGGTCGGCGCCGGACGGCTCAACGCCGCGCGGGCGCTGACCGGAGTGGTCGCCGGGCAGGACGTGGTCAACCTCGGCACCTTCGACTACCCACAGTCCGGCGTCGCGTCGATGCCGCTGGCCTGGCGCAACACCGAGCCGCGGGCGCTGAGCCTGGAGCTGGGCCTGACCGTCCGGCACCGCGACGGCACGGCCGCGCCGGCCGCCGCCGGGACGCTGTCGGCGAGCTCGCTGACGGTCACCCCGCGAGGCACCGGGCGGATCACCCTGCGGATCGACCGGGCCCGGCTCGCCGGGAAGCCGGGGCTGTACACCGCGGTCGTCACCGCCCGGGCCGCCGCCGGGTTCGTGGCCGTCACCCTGGTCACCTTCTACGTGGAACCGCCGAGCTACGACCTGACCCTGAGCGCGACGACCCTGCCCGACGCCCCGCCGGGGATCACTCAGTCCGGCGGGGTACGGGTGGTGAACCTCGACGACCCGGCCGTCTTCGCCGAGTTCACCAACGTGGCGCCGGACGACCCGGCGACCGTACGGGTGCCGGCCGGCCGGTACACCGTCGCGGGCTACCAGATGGAGATCGACTGGGACACCTGGGCGAGCCGGATGGCGTTGGTCGGCGACCCGGAGGTGCTGGTCGACCGCGACACCGCGTTGGTGGCCGACGCCGGGCGGGCCAGGCCGCTGCGGGCTAGCGTCGACGGCGCGTCGACCGAGGCCAAACAGGTGAGCGTCATCTACCAGCAGTACGCGCCGAACAACACCCTGGTCAGCGAGGAATTCGCGGCCGCCTGGGGTGCTGACGCCCGCCGCTGGGGCGTGTACGCGGCGCCGATGGTCGAGCCGACGGTCGGCAGGTTCGAGGCGTACACGACCGTCAGCCTGCGGGCGCCCGGTGAGCAGCCCAGCCCGTTCGTCTACGAGGTGGTCCGGGCGCTGCCCAGCGGCATTCCCGCCGACCTGTCGCAGCGGGTGACCGCGAGCGAGCTGGCCACGTTTGCCCGGATCGACCAGCGTTTCCACCGGCTGGACAAGCCGGGCTCCACCACCGGCCACCAGCGGTACGGCTGGACCGCCGACCACCTGAACGTGCTCGATACCTACACCGAGAACGTCCCGACCAACCGGGTGGACTACCTCTCGCCGGGCTTCTTCTACGACGACGAGGCGTTCTACTCCGGTCCGAACAACGACAACGATGCGGTCACCCAGGAGGCGCATCGCCGGTACGCGCCGGGCAGCCGGCACAGCAAGACCTGGGTGCGTCAACCGCTCCGGCCGGACTGGTACGACGATCCGGCGACGTCGCTCAGCTTTTGCCGGCCGGAACCGGTCCGCCGCACCCGGGGCAACCTGCACGTCCACCTGGTCGAGCTGGCCGACCAGCACCAGCGCTTCGACTGCCTCGGCGGCTTCGACGAGTTCGAGGAACTGTCGAAGCGGAAGCTGGCCCTGTACCGCGACGGGCGCCTGGTCGGCGAGCACACCGGGTCGTCCGGCGACTTCACCATCCCGCAGCAGGCGGGCAACTACCGGCTCACCCACGACCTGGACGCCAGCGCGGTGCTGCCCGTCTCGACCAGGGTGAGCACCGCCTGGACGTTCCGGTCCACCGGGCCGTCCGACCTCAGCAGCGTCCCGGTGCCGCTGCTGTCGGTCGACTACGCGCTGCCGTTGGACGCCGCCAACCACCCGACCGGCGGCACGGCGGGTTTCACCGTGCACCAGGCGCACGGCGTGGCGAAGCAGCGGGTCACCGGGTTCGAGCTGTGGACCTCCACCGACGACGGCACCACCTGGCGGCCGGTCAGCGTACGGGCCGGCGACGACGGCGACTTCGCCGCCGCGGTGCCGCAGCCGGCCGCCGGGCAGGCGGTGTCGCTGCGGGTCAAGGTGACCGCCGACGGCGGCAGCGGGATCGACCAGACGATCATCCGGGCCTACCGGGCCGGCTGACGCTCGACCGGCGCCCCGGTGCGGTACGGCCGTACCGGGGCGCCGGCAAGCCGATGAGGTGGACGCCGCTCATCGCTGAGGTGACGGTGGATCGTTTCGGTGGTGCGCGTTTGTCGGTAGGTTGAGGCTGCCTCGGTGTGCGGCCACGGGGCTTCGTCAGGTGGCCGGTCCGGGGTGGCGCTGAGCGGACAGGGGAGGCCCCTCGGATGAAGATCGTCGCGTTGTCCTGTACGCAGAGACGTCTCCCGTCGCTGACCGACGCGCTGCTCGAGGCGGCGATCACCGGCGTCGTCCGGGAGGTCGGTGACGCGGAGATCCAGCGGATCCGGTTGATCGACCATCGCATCGCGATGTGCGAAGGCGAGGACACCTGCCTTGATCCCGAGGTGGGCCGGTGCACGCTCGACGACGACTTCGAGCAGGTCGTCGAGCTGGCCGAGGGTGCGCAGGCGATGCTGCTCGCCATGCCGGTGTACGCGGGAAACGTACCCGCGGTGCTGAAGATCTTCCAGGAACGCCTGAAGAGCTTCATGAACGTCCGGCAACGCCCGTTCGGCAACCTGCTGGTGGGGACGATCGTGCATTCGCGCACGATGCTGACCGAGCCTGCACTGGCCTCGCTGTTCCCGTGGTACCTGCGCCTACGCAACAAGAACGTCGCGTCGGCGTGCTTCACCCAGAACGACCATCAGGACCTGACCCGCACCGCGGCGATCGACCTGTGTGTGGCCGTGGGCCGGCAACTCGGCATGACACTCGACGTCAGCCGGTCGCCGGCCGACGACCGCACGGCACTGCCGTTGGTTCAGTCACCGGTTCGTCCGCGGTGCGGTGACCCGGCCGCGTCCTCTCCTGGAGCGTGAGGAGAGTCCGCGCGCCAGGTGCACCCGTCGCCCGCCTGTTCGCACGACACCGTGACGTCCGGTTCCACGTAGCGGGCGGCGATGGCGGTGTTGAGTTCCTGGCAGTACGGGCACGGTGACGAGAACGTCAGTACGACGCCGGCGCGGGCGGCCCGTTTGCGGTACCGGAGGATCCCACAGTCGGCGTTGCGCAGGACGGTGCCCGAGGGCTGGGGCTCACTGGTCACTGCCGAGTCGTACAGCAACAGTTGACGCTGCAGCCGGGTCATGAAGTGATCGGTGGCGGACACCCCGGCGGGCCGTTGCGCCTGCAGTAGCTCCGCGGTGATGCGGGAGTTCGCCTGGATCCACGCGGCCAGGCCCGCTTCGCCGTGCTCTCCCAGGATGAACTCCTCTGCGGCCGCCTGGGCCTCGAAGAACCGCTGGCGCCACAGGTCGACCTTCTCGGCCGGGTCGAGGGGAGACGGTTCACCGGTCATCGTCCGCCTCCCTCCCGGTGGCGCCGTCCAGTTCGGCGAAGACCTCCTGGGCGACGCGCAGCCCGTTGTTGGCGACCGGCCAGCCACCGTAGTAGGCGAGCTGGATGATGACTTCGACGATCTTCTCTCGGGACATCCCGAGGTGCAGGGCGGCACCGATGTGGCCGCGCAACTCCCAGTCGGTCCGCGCCAGCGCGACCGCGGTCAGCGCGACCAGTTCGCGCTCCTCGACGCTCAGGTGCGGGCGGGTCCAGATCTCACCGAACAGGTGGTCGACGGTGATCTGCAGGAACTCCGGGTAGGAACCCGGGCGCGGTTCGCGGCCGAAGACCTGGTGGAACATGGCCTCACCCCGCTCACGTCGGGCAGCCGGCTGATCCATCGGTCAACTCCTTCATGTTGGTCGAACAGTTGGCAACGTCCACGACGCCACGAAGGCGACGACCAGCAGCGCGGCGCCGCTGCCGAAGGCGGCCGGGACACTCACCCGCTCGGCGACGAGCCCGACGACGACCGGTCCGACCACGGCGCCGACATCCGTGCACATCGAGAAGACGGCGACGCCACTGCCGGCCTGGCCGGCGACGACGTCCCCGATCAGCGCGGCCGGTGCGGCATTGAGCAGCGCCGATCCCGCCGCGTACACACTGAGCAGGACGACGAGCCAGGCGTACCGGTTCACGAACGCCAGGGCGGTGATCGCCGCCGCGGCCACACCGGTGCCGGCGATCATGGCGGGCCGGCGGCCGGCCCGATCGACAACCCGGCCGGCCGGCATGATCAGCAGTGCCTGGACGACGGCGGATATCGTGAACGCCCACCCGACCCACGTCACGTCGTGTCGCCACGCCACGACCACCGTGGGGACCAGGGCGCCGCGCAGTCCGAACAGGACCCATCCCTGCGCCGACGCGGCGAGGCAGGCCACCAGGTAGCGTCGATCCCGCAGCAGGACCGGTAGCCGGACCACCGCACGGCCAGGCTCTGCGCCGGCAGTTCGACCGGTGCGCAGCACCGCCAGGGTCAGCACCGCGGCGGCCAACAACAGCACGGCGTACGCCAGGAACGGCGTGGACAGGGAGATGAGCGCGAGGAGCCCGCCCAGTGCTGGTCCGCCGACCCCGCCGAGGAGGAAGCCTGCTTCGAACACGGCGCTGGCCCGGCCCCGCTGGTCGGCCGGCGCGATCGCCAGGAGGGTCGCCAGTGCGGACACCGAGAACAGCACCGAGCCGACGCCGCCGAGGCCGCGGAACACGAGTAGCTGCCCGTAGGACCCGGCGAACGCCGTCAGGGTCGAGGAGACCGCACACAGCAGCAGGCCGGCGACCAGGACCCGCCGCTCCCCGAAACGCACGGCGAGCCGGCCGCAGAACGGACTGGTGGCCAGCCGCATCAACGCGAACAGGGCGACGAGCGCCCCGATCTGGGTGGGCCCGGCCCCGAACGTCGCCGCGTACACCGGGAGCACCGGGAGCACCAGTCCCAGGCCCAGCATGACGCAGCCACCAACGACACTGAGGACGTAGACCTCGTGAGGGAGACCCGGCTGGGCGGCGGCAACGGGTGGGGCGGTGCCAGGGCCGGCCGCCGTCACTGGTCGGTCACAGGATGATGCTGAGCTTTCCGTGCTCGTACAACGTCTCGTGGTCGAGCACCACGACCCTTCGCCGGACCCGGAACGACTCGCCCTCGACGACGAGCTCGAACCGGCACTTTCCGACGTAGGCGTCGGAGCGCCCGTGCCCGAACCGGTATACGACGACATTCGCCGCCACGTCGAGGTGCGTGCCCCGATCGGTCAGGATCTCCACGTTGCTGATCATCCGATTCGTCCGCGACCGAGGGTTCTCGCACCACACCTCACCGTTGAGGAGTTGTTCGATCCGCTGACGTAGCCGGGCAGCATCGTCGTCGATGAGCCCGAGCGCGTCGGCCTCGCCGCGGACGTCGGTGGCCGGCACCGAGTAGCGGATGTCGTCGGTCAGCATCTCGTCGTACCACTCGAGCAGGCGCCACTCGTCGAGCAGCCGCGCCTCACGGAAAAGGAACTGGCTCACCCGGTGCCACAACCGCAGCGGGGCCGCTTCGTCGACCGTCAGCTCGATGGTCATCGTGGTCCTGCCCCCTGCGTCTCGGCCCGGTGCGCGACCTCGGGGTGACCGTCGTCGCCGTGCATCAGCCGGTCCCACTGCCGCCAGAACTCGCGGGCGGGAAGCTCGTCGGTCGTCTCCGGGACCTGCTTGTTCATCCCGCGTGACAGGTCCGAGTAGCGGACCGTGCGGTTGAGATAGCCCCGCTGGCACGATTCGATGATCTCGATGTCGTCGGGGGTGGCGAAGCCGGCGGGGCCGAGGAACGTCAGGTAGTGACTCTTGCGGAGTTCCCGGATGTCCGGATCCTCGTCCTTGGGGGCCAGGGCGACCGAGGTGATGGCCATCTGGCCGGCGCCGACCGGGTCGATCTTGCGGATCGTGATCGCGATCGCGTCGATGATCATCAAGTTGGGGAAGATCAGCACCGCCCGATTGGTGCCGGTGATCCGCTCGGCGCGTTCGGCGCCGAACCGGTCGACGAACCGTGCGGCCGTCGCCTCGATCCGTGGCCGGACCTCGGCGCCGAACATCGGCGTCCAGTAGGCGAGCGGGCGGGCTGCCGCCGGTGGCAGCTCGTTGGCTCCATGCCCCAGTCCGAGGGCGCAGCCGAAGCCGCCTCGTCGTCGTGGTGGCACCGACCCCAGCGACTCCATGTAGCCGACGTACCGCTTGTGCAGGGCCCGGAAGTGGTAGATGTCGACGCTGTTCTCCATCATGAGCTTCCAGTTGGCCCGCGCGCCGTGGAGTTGCGCACCTTGGATCACCTCCATCCCGACCTCGGACTGGTCGTCGATCAGATCGAGGTACTCCGTCGCACCCGCCAGGTACTCGGTCAGGGTGCGCGGCTGCTCCGGATCGAAGGTGACGAACACGAAACCGCGGTAACCGTCACTGCGGTGCTGTGCCAGGCCGAAGTCCGCCTTCCGGAAGCCCGGCCCGTACCCGTCCGGGATCGGGACCCCGACCAGGTCGCCCTGGTTGGAGAACGTCCAGTCGTGATACGGGCACCGGAACGATCTGGCCTGCCCGGCCGGCTGCGAGCAGATCAGCGCCCCGCGGTGCGGGCAGCTGTTGGCGAACACCCGGATCACCCCGTCGGACCCACGCGCCATGACCACCGGGCGCCCGCCGACGTCGCGGGCCACGTAGGAGCCCGGCCCGGGCACCTCCGACTCGTGCCCGACGTACAACCAGCAGCGATCGAAGATCCTGGTCATCTCCCGGGCGGCCAGGTCGTCGTCGGTGTAGGCGCGGCGATCCACCCGGAACGAGAGGCGCTCAGGATCGTCGAACACGATCGGGTCGCCCACCGGCCGCTGCGGTTCACGCGTCACGGCTTCCCTTCCGCTGTAGCGTCTCCACCGTGCTGATGACCAGCTCGGCCGTGCGGGCGGCAGAATCGCCGCACTCCGGCTGCGCGGCGCGCAGCCGGGCACGGTAGTCGCGGGCGGGATCGAGCAGATCGGTGACCGCGTCAGTGACCGCCTGCGCCGTGACGCCGGCCGGCTCCAACGCCGTCCCGAAGCCCGCGCTGCCCACGAAGTACGCCTGGACCGGCTGATCCACCGCCAGCGGGATCACCAGCATCGGTGTCGCCGCCCGGATCGACTCCGCCACGGAGTTGTATCCGCCGTGGGTGATGAACACGTCGGCGCGCTCCAGCACCTCACGTTGCGGCAGATACGGGGCGGTGAGCACGTCGTCGGGCAGGGCGAGTTCCTCGGCGAGATCTCCTACCGCAGCGATCACCTGTGCACCGGTCGCCGCGGCCCCGGTGATCACCGTGCGCAGCAGGTCCGGCCGCCGGTAGAAGATCGTGCCGAAGGAGACGTACACCACCGGGCGGTCGGGGTCGATCCGATCCAGGCCCGAGAAGGTGACCTCGTCGCCGCGGGTTCCCGCCGCACCCGGCAACCCGACCAACTGCACACCGTCGTCGGTGACCGCGTCGTCCCCGACGAGAGCAGGAATCGTCGGCATCACATTGAGAATCGGTGAACGCGCCGAATGAGTCCGGGTCGACCACAACACCCCGTGCCTGGTCAGATAGTCGCCGACCTGCTCGTCGTACGGCCAGCGACCCCGTCGATGTTCGCTCGGGCATACCCCGCCCAGGTTGGCCCAGATCATCCCGTACGGCACGCCGGACGCCTGCGCGCCGACCATGGCCGCCGCCGTGACCGGCAGCGAGTCGACGAGCACGAAGTCCGGCGCGGCCGCACGGAGCGCGTCGGCGGTCTGGTCCGCCACCGGGGACGACTCGAGCATCGGGCCGATCTTCGCCGGGTCGCCGCTCCACGGCGCCATCTCGACCTTCCCGATCGTGTGGACCTGCGTCCTGCCCAAGGCCCGGTGACGTTGCTCGTCGAGCGCGCCACCGTCCGCGGACAACAGCATCAGCGCCACCTCACTGCCGGCAGTTCGGAGCGCATTGACCACCGGAACGTACGGGTTCAGGTGGCCATGCTGAGTCGTGGTGAGGAGGGCGACGCGCATCAGATCTCCGATTCAGCGAAAGACGGCGACGCGCGAACGGCAGAACTCCGCCCCCGGACAGGCGAGAACGCCCGGCAGGCGAAAGGGGACCGTCGACGTCCAGGTACGGCTACGAGGAGTTGATCCATTCCCCGCCGTCAAAGCCTGCCGGCATGTGCAATCGATGTCAACGCCTCGCAACTGGGCCGCTCCGAGTAACGCGAGGGGAAATCTGAGATGGGCCGAAGATCGGAAAGCCCCTTGTTTGAAAGGAAGGAGGCATTTGCCGGGCTCCCTGCCGCACCGGCTGGTGTCGCGCGTTGTTCCGTTGCGGGATCGTCAATCGGTGCGGGTACGGAGGCTCCGCGTCAGGCTGGGGATCATCACCGTCGCGGGGACGAGGTGTAGCCCGAGCAGGGTGGTGGTGGTGGCGGTGTCCGCCCCGGAGAGCAGGGGCGGGACCAACGAGATCGCGGTCAGCGAAACTGCCGTCCACCCGAACCGCTGGGCGGGGCGAGCGCTCCAACGAAGAAGAGCGCCGGCGATGACGATGCCCACGACCGAGAAGAAGCCGGTCACCACGGCGAACCCGGGCAACGGGATCGTCTCGCCGCCATCGGGGACCTCGAAGTCGACGCCAGCGGCCTGGGCCAGCGCAGCGGCGAGGGTGGTGGCCGCCATCGCCGCGAGCGTGGCAACGAAGCCAGTGCCGGCGATCCCGCGAATCCGGTGAGTGCGGCTGGTCCGGCCCGTTGCCGGGCCGGCGACGACCCCGGTGTCATTTTTGCTGTTCATCGCGTTGCTCCGTCATTCGGCACTGCCGTACGGGAGAGGTCGACTGGCAGGTGGCGGTCCTGGCCCTGGGGGTGACGATGCGCGCCCTCGCCGTCCGCCGGCAGGCGCTGCGGCAGCCCGAGCCGCGGGAACTGGTCGTCGTGGAAGATGACGATCTCGGTGATCGCCCCGCCGGTGATGCGCAGGACGTCGATCGTCAGCGGCAGGTACGCGTCCTCCTGCTCCCGCCAGAGGTAGCAGGCGACGGCGGGCTGCCGGTTCACGGAGGTGGGGACGGCGCGCAGGCGCCCCAGGTCCTCGAAACCGTCCTCGACCCAGCTGTTCACCACCGTGTCGCGGCCGACGTACAGGCCCGGCGTGGGCGGCATCGAGAAGCGGACGTCGTCCCGCAGCAGTGCGGCGAGACCGTCGACGTCCTTGGCGACGCTCGCGTCGGTGAAGCGGCGTACCAGCTCGCGCGTCCCGGCGTCCTCCTCACCGCCGGTCCAGTCCTGCCGCTCGGCGGGCAGGTGCTCCCGCATGCCGGCGCGGGCCCGCTGCAGCGCGCTGTTCACGGAGTTGACGGAGTCCCCGAGGAGCTCCGCGACGTCCTTCGCCGGCCAGTCGAGCACGTCCCGCAGGATCAGCACGGCCCGCGGGCGCGGCGCGAGGTGCTGGACCGCGACCAGGTACGCCAGCTCGATCGTCTCCCGCGCGACGGCGACGGTCTCCGGCTCGTCCGCGTCGCCCGCGGGCAGCTCGTCGAGCAGCCGGTCCGGGTAGGGCTGCAGCCACCGCACCTCGCCGCCGGTCGCGGGCTCCGGGCGGCACCTGGCGAGCAGGTCCAGGCAGGCGTTGGTGGCGATCCGGTACAGCCAGGCCCGGAACGTCGACCGCCCCTCGAAGGTCTCCCGCCGTCGCCAGGCACGCAGGAACGTCTCCTGCACGGTGTCCTCGGCGTCCTCGAACGACCCGAGCATCCGGTAGCAGTGCACGTGCAGCTCCCGCCGGTGCCGCTCCGCCAGCCCCGAGAACGCCAGCTCGTCGACCTCGCCCAGGCCGTCCCCGCCCAGCTCCCTCAGCCGCGTGTCCGCACTCATCACGTCGTCCTCCCGTCTCGTCGTGTCCCGTCGTAGGTATGACGGGTGCGGGCGCGACAACTCATCACCGAGGGTCGGTCGGCATGGCTTAGCTGCGCCTCTCGCAGCGCATCACCATCGCGGAGGTCGTGGCGCGCGTGCCGCGCTGTCAGCGTTGCCTGGTCTCACATTTCGGTGGCGGCGGAGCCTCGGCATATCGCAGCTCGGCGCAGTACCGCAGCGAGCGGGAGGGAGTGAGCCGCCATTCGTAGCGTGCCGCCTGGAAGCCCATGAAGGTGGTGCGGCCACAGCACCGGAAGGAGGAGGAGCCATTCCGCAGCCGGTGTCTCTCCGTGATTCCGTCGATCTCTATCCGTACGTCGAGCTGGTAGTCGGAGAGTCCGTGCGGGAACGCCTCACCGGTGTCGTACGAGGTATCGAGCGCGACCGGCAGCTCGATCGTCTGCCCGGCGGTGAGCACCAGCGGCCGGTCGGGTTGTTCGTCGGAGTCCTCCTGCTTCGGTGGCCATCCCGGGTCACCGGGGGAGGCGGCCGGGGTCGGGGTAGCGTCCCGGCAGGCCAGCTCCACCCAGGGGCCGTCCTGCCAGGTGGGTGGGACCTGGCCCACCGGTACCGCGACGACGGACACGCCGTTCACGTCGAGGCTGCGTCGCGCGTGCACCGACAGGACGTGGGCCGGCTCGACGCCCACCGGGACGCCGCCGTTCCGCGCGGCCCACTCGGCGAACCGGCGGCAGTCCCTGATGTCTTCCGGCGGCCCCGCCTCGGCCTGGTCCCGGCCGATCTGGAAGGTCAACTCGGCACCGTCCTCGGGGCCGGCGAACCGGGCGACCACGTCGACGGCAGGGCCGGAGCCATCCGTACGGGCGGGGGCTCCCGGGTCGGACGGCGCTGCCCGGTGTTCCCCACCGTCCCCCGTCCCGAGCAGCCGGACCACGGTGAAGGCGAGGACCGCGGGCAGGACCAGGATGACGACGGCCCCGGCGACCCGCCGCCGACCGGCGTTCATACCTTGCCGACGGGCGGTCCGGCACCTTCTGCCGTCCAGCCGTTGAGCAGGTGCACGTAGTACCTCTCCTGGTAACGGCGGGCCAGGCCGGTGCTGCGGAACGGCCGGCCGTGATCGTCGACCACCTGGGTACGTTTCTCGCCGTCCAGGTCGAGTTCCAGCTCGATGACCCATTCGCAGTACGACCGGGTGGTGTGGGCCTGGACGTCGATGGTCAGTGGCTCGCCGGGCGAGAGGGTCAGCGACCTGCGGTCCACGTATGCCGCACCGAGGGTCTCATCGTCCGGCTTGATCACCCGTGCGACGCTGTCCGGCTCGTCCAGGTCGAAACCGATCTCCAGTGGACTTCCGTCGCCCTGACTTCCCCGGAAGAGAAAGGCACCGGACATCGGTTCGGAACGTTTCCGCACTCTGGCCCGGATCTGCGTGACGAACACCGGACCGGTCCACTGACCGATCGCGGAGATCCGGATCCGGGTGAGCAGTCGGTAGGGCGTTTCGCCGGAGAATCGGGCCACCCCGTGGACGACGTCCGCGAAGTTCTCGGGGCCCTCACCTTCGGCCGACCGCTGCCGGGTGAGGAGTTGCTGTCGCTGGTCGCCGGTCATCGGCCCGGGGAGCACCCAGGCCACTGCCTCCTCGGATCGGTTGTAGTAGTAGGCGTTGACCGAGATCGGCGGCTTCTGCTGAGCGGACGTCCGCTTGGCCTCCTCGACCGCACGGTCGTCGCGCACCGCCTGGTCGGACGAGGTGATCCGGTTGGCGAACTCGGCGATCACCGCGCCAATCACCGCACTGGCCGCTGTGCCACCCGCTGCCAGCAACAGGTTTCGCCGTGAGGTCCTGCCGGCCTGACCATTCGGCTGCTCGTCCGATGGTTGCTGCGGCGTGGCCGGCGGCTTCGCCGGCGTGCGCCGGCCCTTTGCCCGCTTGGATCGGTGCGGTGGCACGCTTCTCACCTCTGAACGGCAACCGGGAGGACATGTCGCATTGTATGGGTCGGCCGACCGTCCGAGGGCCCGGCCGACCATCGCCGCCACGGTTGCGCAGGTCGGTGAGGACGGATGTTCGCGCTCCGCCGTACGCCACGATGGAACCCGGTCCGCCAGCCCCCTCCGGCGCTGGACGGACTGGTCACCTAGCCGGTGATCACCGGCCAGGCGTAGGCCAGCAGCGCGCACGCCGCCCCGAGCAGCGCGAGTGAGAAACCACGGGTGGGGACGGGCAGCGCGGCGAGCACGAGCAGGATGACCGCGACGACATAGAGAAACGCCTGCACCGACATGACAGTCTCCTCAGGGGTTGGCTGACGGGCGGTGCGTTCTCTACCCCCACCGGCCCGGCCGCGAAACCCTGCTGATCCGTCGGCCCGGTCTCAGTGGGTGCGGGTCAGCAGCCGAGCCGTGTGGTGGACAGGGCGATGTCGTCGATCCAGAGGTCGAACTCGCCCGGCGTGGTGCCGCCCTGGTAGAGCTGCCAGCCGATCTTCACCGTGTCGACCGTCGGCAGGACGAAGGGAAGGTCGTTGCCGCCGTGTGCGGTGGTGGAGGCGGTCAGGTCCGGGTTGGCCACGCCGTCGATCCACACCGCGACGCGGTTGTCCGCCGGGTCGAGTTTCCACTCGAAGCACTGCCAGGTGTCCTCGGTGACCGGGGCGGACTCCCGCCAGTTGGTCCAGTCGCCGGTCGGGCCGCCGTCGGCACCCACCCCCCAGAAGGTCCCGGGGACCGTGGGCGCGTACTGGCCGCCGACCGGGCGGACGACCTCCGAACTGCCGGTGCCGGTCGCCTCCACCAGGGTGAAGTGCGCCCAGTCGGGGGCGGTGGGGAAGGCGTCGACGCGCAGTCGCAGCCGACCGTAGAGACGGTTGCCCGGCGCGGCGAGATCGTCGACGCGCAGGAAGGCCCGCCCGTTGTCGACCGTGTGGAGGTGCAGCACCTGGTTGCCGTGGCGGGCCCGCTCGACGGTGAGCGTGCCGTGGCGGGTGTCGACGCCCCAGTCCAGCGTGCGGGGACCGCCGGGCGGCAGCCGTTCGAAGTCTTCACAGAAGAGCAGGCCACGGGGGCACGAACGCGGGGAGGCACCCGACGTGCCGGCCGGGACGCTGCCGGCGGTGGTACCGAGGATCAGGGCGGCGGTGAACACCGCGAGGAAACTGCGCATGGTCATCCTCCATGACGTCTGGCCCCGCCACCGGGGCAGGGCCCGATGGCCAGGCGATGCGGCGTGCGCGTCTGCCGAAGCGGCGCGTTGCCGGCACTGCGCTGCTCCCGTGCTCACCGTTCCCAGCGCGGTTGCCCCCGTGCTGCGGCGATATGAGCCATTCCAGCACGCCGTACCCGTCCCGACAACATCGACAACCATCATTGTGCCGTCCGGCCGGTCGGCGGGGCCGGGCCCGCCGCCGTGCGGGCGACCGGCGTGCCGGGCGCGGCGTCCACCCCGGTCGTGGCCGACGAGCGACCCAGCACTGGCGGTGGATCTCCGTCGGCAACGGCTACTACGAGATCCGCGCGCAGCACAGCAACAAGTGCCTGGACGTGGCGAACGCCAGCACTGCCCACGGCGCATCGGTGGTGCAGGGCGACTGCTGGGGCGGCACGAACCAGCACTGGCGGTTCGTCAACCTGGGCAACGGCTTCTACGAGATCCGGGCCCGGCACAGTGACCGGTGTCTGGACGTGGCGAACGGGAGCATCGCCCACGGTGCGTACGTGGTGCAGGGCACCTGTTGGGGCGGGACCAACCAGCAGTGGCGGCTCGCCTACGCCGGCACCTGGGGCTGAGCTGGCGTCCCGCCGCACAAGCGGGTGACGAGGACTCGCCCGATCGATATGGGCGAGTCCCCGCGCCTCGTTACGCCGCAGGCCCCGGCCGTCCCTCCTGCCCGCGTCCCTCCTGCCCGCGTCCCGGCGGGCCGGACCGGCTCAGGGCACGCCGGTCGAGTTTGCCGTTGGGCAGGGTGGGCAACCGCTCCACCCGCTCGAACACGGTGGGAACGGCCACCGCGGGCAGCCGTTCGAGCAGGTGCGCGCGCAGGGCCCGGTGATCCACCGGGCCGGGGCAGACCACGAACGCGACCCCCTGGTAGGGGACGGCGACGCCGGCCAGGAGCACCGCCGGGTGGGACATCAGGGCGTGCTCGATCTCGGCAGGCTCGATGCGCATCCCACCGACCTTGAGCTGCTCGTCGATGCGACCGTGGTAGCGCAGCAGGCCGTCCGCGCCGACACTGGCCCGGTCGCCGGTGCGGTACACCGATTCCCCCGACACCACGCCGGGTGAACGGATGCACAGCTCGCCGTCCTCGATGGAGACCGACGTGCCGGGGATCGGACGGCCGATGGGTACCGGGTCCTCGCCCACCGCGCACCGGTGCACGGTGCTCCAGACGGTGCACTCGGTCGGGCCGTACTCGTTGTAGAGCGTGGCCTGCGGCATCCGCGCGTAGTGCAGGTCGACCAGCCCCGGCGGGCAGCTCTCTCCCGCCACGATCACGGTGCGCAGGCTGCGCACGGGGGAGCGCAGCACCAAGCGGTACAGGGACGGCACCATCAGCGTGTGGGTGGGCCGGTGGACGGCCCCGGCCCGGATCAGCGCCCGTACGTCGAACGGCCGGTCGCTCGGGATGACCAGGGTCGTCCCGGCGCAGAGCGTCCAGTAGACGCCGGCCACGGAGCTGTCGAACGAGATCGACGAGCAGAGCAGAAACCGTTGCGGCGGGCTCCCGTAGTACTCCAGCCGCGCCGCAGTCGAGTAGCTCAACGCCGCCCGCGACACCGTGACCGGCTTCGGCACGCCCGTCGAGCCGCTGGTGAACATCGTGTACGCGGCGGGCCCGTCCCGCCAGCCGCAGCGGGTGGGCCGCAACGACGCCAGCAGGCTCTCGGTGAGCGTGAGGCGGGCACCGCTGGACGCCGTCACGAGCTCGCGGCGGGCCGCCGGGAAGGACGCGTCGACGGGGACGTACCGGGCTCCCGCCCGCAGCACGCCGAGCATCGCCACGATCGCCCAACGGGACAGTCGGGTGTGCACGATCACCGGTTCCCCGACGGCCACCCCCCGGTCCTGGAGATGGGCGGCGACCGCGCCGGTCAGGCCGTCCAGGTCCGCGTACGTCAGGGCCTGCTCGGGATCCACCACCGCGAGCCGCTCCCGGCCGGAGCGTAGCTGGGCCGCCAGCAGGTCGGTGATCACCGCGGCCGGCCCACCAGCGGCATCCGCTTGATTCCGCCGAGCCAGGTCGACCGCACGCGCTCGACGTCGCCGGCCAGCTCGAAGGACGCGAAGGTGGCGAACAGCTCCGTGAAGAAGATGCGCAGGGTCAGCCGGGCGACGGCCGCGCCCAGGCAGTAGTGCCGCCCGTCTCCGAAGGCCAGGTGCCGGTTCGGATGCCGATCCAGGTCGAGGGTGTCGGCGTCGGGGAAGACGCTCTCGTCCCGGTTCGCCGACCCGAGCCACACCACGACGGCGTCGCCGGCCGCGATCGGTGTCCCGCCGAGGATCGTGTCCCGCGTCGCCAGCCGCATGAAATGCCCGGCCGGTGAGGTGAACCGCAGCGCCTCCTCCACCGCCTGCTCGATCCGCTCGGGTCGCCCGGCCCAGTCGGCGTAGCGCCCGGTGCGGACCAGCTCGGCGACGGTGGCGCGGGGCACGTGCGGGATGGCGGCGCTGCCGCCGAGCAGGAGGCTGTAGCAGTTCGCCACGACCGCGCCGGCACGCAGCGGCATCGCGGCGAGCACGTCCACCAGGTCCCCGCGCGGGTGCCGCCGGTGGTCCAGCACCAGGTTGAGCAGGTACGCGAACAGCTCCCGGTGCCCACGGTCGAGGGTCGCGGCCGGCCCGTCGGGCACCATGACGTCCGGGTCGTGCTCGGCCACCGACATGGACACCCATCGGGCCAGGTCGGGCCAGTCCGCGGCCGGGATGCCCATCAGCGGTCCCAGGAAGGCCAGCGGCAGGGAGGCGGTGAGGTCGGCGAAGTCGAAGACGCCGGCGGCCGGGCGGAGCATCGCCCGTACGGAGGACCGGATGGCCGGTGCGTGACGCGCCACCGCACGGGTGCTCATCTGCCGTTGCAGCGGCCCACGAATGAGGGCGTGTCGGGGTGGATCGGTCGCGGCGAACTGCTGGTTCTGGGCAGGTTCCGGCCGGCCGAGCATGTTGAGCATCACCCCGCCGGTGGAGGTGAACCTGGCGTGGTCGGTCAGGACGGCCCCGGCGTCGGCGTGGCGGGTGACCGCCCAGAAGCCCGACGTGTTCCCGACCGGTTGCCAGCGGACCGGGTCCCAGCGGCGTAGCCGCCGCCACACCGCGTGCGGGTCGCCGGCTCCGTAGAGGTCCGGGTCGGCGAGGTCGAGCCCACCCGGGCACCCGATGCGGTCGTGCGGATCGACCCTCATCCCGCCAGCACCTCGTCGATGAGCTCGGCGATGGTCGGCTTGAGGAACAGCACGGCGGCGTCGACCTCGATGCCGAGCCGCTCGTAGATGTCCATCAGCAGGTCGGCGGCGAGCAGGGAGTCCCCGCCGAGGGCGAAGAAGTTGTCCTCGACCCCCACCGGCCACACGTCCAGCTTCTCGCTCCACAGCCGGGTCAGCATCGACTCAAGCTCGGTTCGGGTTGACACCGATCTCCTCCCATCGCTTGATGAACCGCTCGATCAGGGCGCGCATCTCGGTCTGCCGATAGGACCGGTGGTAGCGCAGGCAGGCGGTGTAGTGGCCGCCCGTGGCCGGCTCCAGCCAGAAGGTCAGCCCGTTGACGGGCAGGACCGGCCCGCCCAGCCGCAGCCCGGCCGGGATGGTCAGCGGCTCGATTCCGGGGTGATCCGGCACCTGGATCACCTCGAACTGGGCCAGGCTCGGCCCGCCCGCCGCGAACAGCGCGTCGGCCTGCGGCACCGCCTCCAGCAGCGACGGAAACGGAATCTCGTGCGCGTACGCCTCGGCGAACGCGCGGTGCACGGCATCCACCGTCGGCGTCCCGAGCCGTACCGGCAGCACGTTCATGTGGAACCCGACGCTGTTCCAGTCGGATCGCCGCCGGCCGTAGGTCAGCACCGGAACGACCGCCTCGCCGCGGGACAGCGGGGCGAGGGCACGCGCGAACGCGGTGAGCAGGACGACGAACGGCGTGCTGGGCACGGACCGGGCGACCGCCGCCGCCCGTTCCTGGGTGATGCCGCTGGGTGCTCTGAGCTCCGCCGTGCCGGTGCCACCGCCCGTACCCGGGGTGAGAGCCGGCACGTCGGTGAGCAGCCGCTGCCAGAACGGCAGCGAGCGGGTGATCCGGTCGGGGCGGTGGGTGGTGGTGCCGCCCCGGTGGGCGGACGTCGACTCGCTTCCGGGCCCCAGCACCTCGCGCAGGACCAGCCGCATCGACCACGGGTCGGCGACGCTGTGGTGCGCCACGAGCAACAACTCGCGGCCGGCCAGGTACGCCCACAGCAGGCACGGCGCGTCGGGTGGGTACCGGCCGGCGGCTGCCGCCGACCACACCTCGTCGACCAGGCGCAGCGGGACCGGTCCCTCGCCCAGTACGGGGTGCCGCGCGACGGCCGCGTCGAGGGCCCGCCGCAGCGCGGCATGGTCCGGCTCCGCCGCGAGCCTGCTGCCGCCCAGCGCGACGAACCGGTCGGCGTCCGCCGACTGGCCTGCCCAGGACAGGATCCGGTGCCCGAACGGCTGATCATCCACGTCGTTCTCCTCCCGCCGCCGGTGCGGCCAGGTCGATGGGCGTCCGCCCGCCCGGGGTCGGCGACTGTCGCGGCGCCGGGTCCGGCCCGGTGGGCTCGCCCGGTACGTCACGGCTTCGCCGCAGCGGCGAGAAGACGAGCAGCAGGCCGGACGCCCAGACTCCGGCGGCCGCGATCCACAGCGTCGGGCGTACCCCCAGCCAGCCGCCGAGCAGGCCGCCGGCGAGGCCGCCCACCGGCATCACCCCGAAGATCACCCATCGGATGGAGGCCGTCATGCGCCCCAGCAGCTCGGGCGGACACTCCCGCTGTCGGTAGCTGACCGTCGCCGCGTTGTAGATGGCGAACACCGCCCCCAGGCCCGCCATGCCGGCCGGGTACGCGACCAGGCCCCAGCCGGGCTGGGCGGCCGGTACGAGCAGCACCGTCCAGCCGAGCCCCAGCGGAGCGATCCAGATGATCCGCACCGTGCCCACCAGGCGGGCCAACCGGGCGGAGAGCAACCCGCCGACGATTCCGCCCAGCGTGCTCGCCGCCATCACCGCACCCACCAGGTGCCCACCCAGTCGCAGGTCCCGTACCAGGTACAGAACGGCCAGTGCGAAGATCATCTGGCTGAAGAGGTTGAGCGAGGCGGAGGCCGCCACCAGCCGCGGCATGATCGGATGCCGGAACACGAAGGACAGTCCGGCGACCAGCTCCCGACGGAAATCGCGTCGCCCGGTGGCCGGTGGGTCCTCCGGACGCCGGATCAACAGCAGGGACACCGCGTTGGCCAGGTAGGCGAGCGCGTCCAGCCCCGCCGTGCGCGCCACGCCCAACGTCGAGGCCAGCACCCCGCCCGCGCCGTACCCGGTGATCTGCGAGACCGAGTACGTGGTCCCCAGCTTGCCGTTGGCGTCGAGCAACTGCTCCCGGGAGACGACCGCGGGCAGGAAACTCTGGTGCGCCGTCTCGTACAGCACCGTGCACCCGCCGGACAACAGCGCCACGATCCACAACTGGGCCATGGTGACCCAGCCGCCCCAGGCGGCGACGGCGACAGTGGCCACCAGTCCGGCCCGGAGGACGTGGCAGGTCACCATGACGGGGCGTTTGCGCATCCGGTCCACCCACACCCCGGCGGGCAGCGCGAGGAACGCCCAGCCGACCATCCGGGTCGCGCTGAGGACGCCGACCTCGACGGCGGAGGCGTCGAGCACGGTGACCGCCAGCAGCGGCAGGACGAGCAGCGACACGGCGTCGCCGACCTCGCTGAGGGTCCGGCCCGACCACAGCACCATGAAGTCACGGTGTCGCCACAGACTGTCCCTCATGCCGGCTCCCGGACGGCGTGCAGCAGCAGGTCGGTCATCGTGGTCAGGAACCGGTCGGCCTCGCCCCGCCCGTACCCGTCGCGCATGGTGCGCAGGTGGAGCTGGATGTGCGGGTACGCCCGGACCATCAGATAGAAGCTGGCGCCGCTGTGGGCGCGGGGCGAGAGCCATTCGACGCGCCGGGGCAGCACCTCGGACGGCACCGGATCCGGCCCGGCTGGCGGCGGGACGAAGGTGAAGTAACCGCCGTGGTCGAAGTCCTGGCGCGGCCCGGCGAACGGGTCGTACACGCCGTGCCGCAGGGCGCGCATCGCCGCGACGTTGACCTCGCGGGCCACCGCGGGCAACGCTTCGTCGGGCCCGCGCCGCACCAGCAGGGGCACCCATTGGGTCAGGGACGACACCAGGTGCCGCACGCCGCGGTCCAACCGGTTCGCGGCCAACTGCCACAGCAGTTGGTCCGCCGCGCCGGTGGTCGCGGCCAGCGCCCGCGCGTAGACCGCGAGCAACAGGTTGGGTGGCGTGACCTGGAGTCGCTGGGCCGCCCGGCAGGCCGTGCCGTACGGGATGCCGGTGTGCGCACAGGCCCGCACCTGCGGACCCCGGGTCACCGGCGTCCGTGGTGCCGCCTCGACGGTGCGCCTGCGGTAGTCGCCGGCCGCCGTCAACCTGTTCTGGAACGCGTCACCGCGCTGGCGATCGGCCACCTCCCGCGGCGTGGGGGCGTCGTCGAGAGGGTCGCCGCGCAGCAGCCGGTGAAAGTCGGACTCCAGGATCCGCGCGGCGGCACCGTCGGCGGCGATGTGGTGGATCGTCAGGTGAACCCGCGGCGGCGCCGCGTCCGGCCCGTCGAACCACGCCCGCCAGGCGGGTTCGCGGGGCAGGTCGAACGGCTCCCGTACGGACTCCTCGGCGAACCGTACGACCGGGTCGGGCAGGACCACCTGCCGTACGCCGCCGGGATCATCGGCCGGGAGGTAGACCGTGCGCAACGACTCGTGCCGCACCGCGAGCGCGGTGAGGACGTACCGCACCTGCTCCACGGTGGTGCCGGGTGGGACGGACCAGGCCAACTCCTGGTTGGATTCCCATAGCTGCTCGGGTGGGCGCACCGCGAGAGCACTCCACATGGAGAGTTGGCCCATGGTGAGCGGGTAGGTCTCCTGGACGCGCATGCATCCTCCGGGGTTCTCGCCGGGGGTGGGTGGCCACCCTGCGGTGACCACCCACCCTGGTTCACGGTTTTCAGATGGCGCAGTCGCCCTTCCGCATCGTCCACACCTCCTCTCGTCAGAGCCGCCTCCGGTTTCCGATGGCGGACGAGTGTCGGTCGGTGGGCACCGCCCGGTCGCCCCAGCATCGGCCGCTGGGCTGTTGCGGCGGTAGGGCTGTCGCGGTCGAGGTCGTTCGGCCTTGTTCGAGGAGGACGTCGAACAGGGGCCGCTCGGAAGGGTCAGCATGCTGTCGCACACCGGGTGCGCAGGTCAGAGGGCTGACAGGCGGCCAAGCGGCGGCGGGTCGTCGCACGCGCCCTCGACCGGATCACGCGGTACCGACGCCGGTGCTCGGTGCGGGGAAGCCGCCGAGGGCGCGGATGGCCGGCAGGTGGACGGCCATGCCGCAGCCCACGGCGTAGACCGTGGGACGCAGCCGGGCTACTGCTGGGCCGTGTTGCGTAGGGCGCCGTTGTGGGGGCGTGGCGGTGGTCGCTAACTGAAGAGGTCTCCGGTAGTTGGTTCAGCGACCGAGCTGGAACCTCACGCCAGGCGAAGACCTGCCCGAGGGGTCAAAGCGGCGTTAGCGTGGGACACGAAGGCCCCCTGGTTGCCGGAGCGGTTCCTGGACAGCTCCACTCCACAACCGGAGGCCCTCGTCATCACGGCTATCTACGTCGTGTCGTCACACGACCTCAACCAACCCGCCTGAGCAGTACACCTAGCGCATCCGCGTCCGGGTGAGCTCCCGCACGGCCACCGTCGGCAGCAAGATCGAGATGCCGCCGTGGCTGTGCAGCATGGACATGTCGCGCCACACCCGCTCAAGGCGCTCGCCGTGCCGGATCGAACTTGCGCCGGCTGTCGGCATCAGGTAGTTCGCTACCGCGTTCCAGCATAGCTGGATCACGTGTCGGCAGATTGCCGAGATCCGCAGGTCCCATTCCCTGGTGACCGCTGCTGGGCCGCTGGCGCAATTGTCGTGCCATTGCCGAACGGAGTTCAGCAATGCGGCCTCTGCGGTACCTATCATTCCGACAGCGTCGCCGTACCAGAACTGGTAGTCGGGATCGTCATGGCGGCGCACGATTGGCGGCACCAGGGTCGATCTGCTCCGGAGGAGGTCTTCGTAGATGTCAAGCGCTCCCTGCGCGATGCCCACGGCCAGGGCCGCGTTACCCAAATTCGTGAAAGAGAGCGGCCCGCCGCCATACTCCGGATTGCCGTGCAGGGCCCGGCCGGGCGTGCCCGCTGAGACGTCGGCCTCCATGATCTGCACGCCGGGGAGAGCTAGGTAGTCAGGGATGGAGGCGTTTTCCATGGTGATGCTGTGCGAACCGCTGCCTCGCAGGCCCAGTTGCTGGCCCCAGTCGTCCAACCGCGTCCACTGGCTGCGCGGCGCGATGAAGAACAGGGGCATCGGAGGCGCCCCGTCGTCCCCGGAGATAAGGGCATGTCCCAGGAAATGGGTCGCATAAGGAGCCCCGGAACAGTAGGACCACTTGCCACTGATTGTCCAGCCGCCGTCCGCGGCTCGCACAGCGGATCCACTGGGGACGGCGGTGCCGGGGCAGACGAAGTCGCCGACCCCGAACACCTCCGATTGAGCCTGCTCACCGAACATCGTGGCCACGATCTGTGTGTGCATGGCCCCGAGGGTGTACATCCAGCCGGTCGACGGGCATCCGCGCAGCAGGGTCGTGGAGACGCGCACGAAGGTCTCGAGGCCGAACTCGTACCCGCCGTAACGACGGGGCTGCAAAATTCGGTAGAAGCCGTTGCGTACGAATTTCTCGTGGATGTCCTCGGCGTAGAAGCTGCGTTCCTCGACCTCTGCCTGGCGGTCGATGAGTTCGGGGACCATTGCCTCGGCCCTCGCCACAATCTGCTCCGGGGTGAGGTCAGGCTCGGCCGGAGCAGGGAAGTCGTGTTCGGCGGTGCTGCTGATTCGCGTCACGGTGCACGATCCTTTCGGCTGCTGACGGTTCTCCCGGTCAGTTGTAGGGCGTGTTGGAGTCCAGCCCGCAGACGATCCGTATCGCCGAGATGGAACTGATACCGCTCCGATGGTCTCGTGAATTATTCCAAACCCTCGGTCCTGCCACGTCTTTACGATTGCTGATTTACCGCGATGGGTGCGGCGGGCCGCAGCGCAGTCTTGAAGGCGCGACCGGACAGCGTCGGCGGTACGTTCCCTATATGAGGTCTGGTCTGCGAACCAGTGGATGGAGATGAGGCGGCATGGGTTCCAAGTCCATCCAGGAGCAGTTCGCCAGGCAGGTAGCCCAGACGCCCGACGCGCCGGCGGTGTCCGGGGGCAGCGTGCGGCTGACCTATCGTCAGCTCGACGAGCGCGCCAACCAATTGGCGCATGAGCTGATCAGCCTCGGCGTCCGGCCCGGTGAGCCGGTCGCGGTACTGATCACGCGATCACCTGAGCTGGTCGTGGCGACACTGGGCGTGCTCAAGGCCGGTGCGGTCTACATGCCGTTGCACAACGCGTATCCGTTGGAGGCCAAGCAGCGAATCATGGACAACGCCGGTCGGCCGGTGCTGCTGACCGACGAGGAATCCCGCAGCGCGGGCCTACCGGTCAGCAAGCGGACGATGCTCGTCGACTCCGCCCTCGCACAGCAGGAACGGTCGGTCGTCGGCCCGAACATCGACGCCCGATCCGAAGACGTGGCGTGCATCATCCACACCTCGGGGTCGGAGGGCCTGCCGCGCGGCGTCTGCGTGACACACCGGGGCGTGCTGAGCGTCGCCTTGGACTCGTGCTGGGACACCAGCAGCCAGGACCGAGTGCTCATGGTGGCGCCGTATGCAGCCGCGGTGTCGACCTACGAGCTCTGGGTTCCGCTGCTGCGTGGCGGTCACCTGGTCCTGGCACCGCCCGGTCGCTTGGATCTCGGCACTCTCCGGCGACTGATTCGGGACAACGAGATCACCGCCGTTCAGCTCACCAGCGGCCTGTTCCGGGTGCTCGCCGACAAGGCACCGGATTGCCTTGCGACCGTTGGTGAGGTCTCGACCGGTGGCGATGTCATCTCGCCGAGCGCCGTCGAGCGGGTGCTGAAGGCGTGCCCTGGCATCACGGTGCGTCCCACCTACGGGGCGAGCGAGGTTACGTTGTTCGTCACGACCACCACGGTGACCGCGCCGTTCGTTCCCTCACCGAGGGTGCCGGTCGGCCGACCGATGGACAACGTCGAGCTGTATGTGCTCGACGAGCGGCTCCGACCGGTCGGCACCGGCGAAGTCGGGGAGCTCTACATCGCGGGTGAGCGCCTGGCGCGTGGCTACCTCGGCCGGCCAGGCATGACCGCCGACCGTTTCGTGGCGAACCGGTTCAGCGGTCCCGGGACGCGGATGTACCGGTCCGGCGACCTGGTCCGCTGGACCACCGACGACATGATCGAGTTTGTCGGTCGAGCAAACGACCAGGTGAAGATCCGCGGCTTCAGGGTCGGGATCGCCGAGGTCGAAGCTGCCCTCACCAGCTACCCGGAGATCTCCGAGGCGATCGTCGTGGCCCGGCAGGTCGAGGATGGCAACCACTCCCTTGTCGGGTACGTCGTCGGCGGGTCTGACGCGGTGGACATCACCGCACTCCGCAAGCATGCGGAGAAGGTGCTGCCCGAATACATGATCCCCGCCGCGTTCGTCGTACTCGACTCACTCCCGCTCACGCCCAACGGCAAGCTGGACCGTCGGGCGCTGCCCGAACCGGTGTTCGCCGGCTCGTCGACCTACCAGCCCCCCGGTACCGCGCAGCAGGAAACCCTGTGCTCCGCCTTCGCCAACGCCCTGGGCGTCGCAGAGGTGGGGGTCAACGACAGCTTCTTCGAACTCGGTGGGCAGTCGCTGAGCGGGATCCGGCTGGTTCAGACGGTCAACGAGGCGCTCAGTGTGGAGCTCACGCTTGATCACTTGTTTGAGTTTCCCACGGTCACCGAGCTGGACCAGTACCTCCTGGAACGGGCGGAACCAGTTGATAGGAGCCAGGATGAGCCCAACTAAGATCACAGGTATCGACGCGACCGAGACGATCCCGCTGTCGCTCAATCACGAGTTTGTCGACGCATTTGATCACGGCAGCGACGACGGCCCATTCGGTTCCCGGTACCACGTGGTGGATGCGTGGCGCGTCACGGGCGGGCCGATCGACGTCGCTGCGCTGCGCGACGCTCTGCACGACGTCGTCAAGCGGCACGAGGCGCTCCGGACGCGAATCGTCGGCGCGGCGGGGAATCGGCGCCAGGAGATCTCTCCACCTGGTCCGGTGAGCGTAGAGATCCGCGACTTTCCGGAGACTCCCGAGGCATTGCGCCCGGCGCGGGCCGAGGCACTGCGGCGGGAAGTCGAAGAAGAGACGATCGGCGCGGACGAGACGCCCGCCCTGCGTGCCGTGCTGGGCAGGTTCGACGACCAGGACGCGGTCCTGGCACTGATGATCCATCACATCGTCTCGGACGGAATGTCCATGGAGGTGGTCATCCGAGACCTAGCCAACCGGTACGCCGCGAGGACAGGTCACACCGTCCCGGACCTGCCGACCGCACCGCAGTACCGCGAATTCTCCGACTGGCAGCGTACCGGGGCCGGTGCGGGCACCGACGCGGCGCGAGAATACTGGCGCCGCAAGCTGGACGGCGGTCTGTTCACAGCGCTCCCCACGGACATCCCGCGTTCCGCGAACCTTCCCGAGTCCACCGCAGCGCACCGCTTCCTGATCCCGAACGATGTGATCTCGAACATCGACCGGCTGGCCAGAACCCACCGCACCACGCGGTTCATGGCCCTGGTCGCGATGTACCAGCTGCTCGTGCATCGGCTGACCGGCGCCACGGATGTGGTCATCGCGACGTTCACCCCGGGGCGGGGCGGGCAGCTGTTCGAGGACACCGTCGGCCCGCTTTTCAACTTCCTGCCACTTCGCACGGACATTGCCGGGTGCGCATCATTCGGAGACCTGCTGAAAAGGACCCGACGCACCTGTCTCGAAGCATTCGAGCACGAAATCCCGAGCCTTCACATTTTCGGGCAGGCCCCGGAGCTGATGCGACCGGCCGCCTCCGACGGCGCGGCCGCGGCCGTGTTTCAGGCCGTTCCCGATCAGAAGCAGTACATCGAGGCACCAGGAGAGCTGAAGTATGCCCGGGTACCGCGGATGATGGGCCCACAGTCGCGGAAGTCTTCCGTGCCGGACGGTGCACTGTGGACCCTGACCAGGGAGCCGTCGGGCGACGCTTCCGGCTGCCTTTCCTACAAGCGAAACCTGTTTCGCGAGGATACCATCGCCTCGATGGCCGCGAACTTCGAAGAGATCGCACGGAACTGCAGCTCCTCGCCCGATGCGTCGCTGGGGCTGGCCTGAAGCTGATCGTGCACAACGCCCTCATCCACGCCGTTACCAGCAGCCACCCGAGGGCTTAATGACCCTGCCCTGATGGTCTGGTCGAACCGTCGGAGACAGCACGGAATTCGGCAATGTGTGAGTCGTCGACAAAGCCACAGCGGATATGGTCATGGCATGGCGGCGAATGGGGCGTTTTGCCATCGCGATTCTGCTGATCCCCATCTGGACGCGACGCGGACGACGCGTCCGTGCCCGCTCAGCGACCTGGAAGGAATGTCATGACAAACCCATTCGAAGACGAGAACGCCAGCTACCTGGTGCTGGTCAACGACGAGAACCAGCACTCGCTGTGGCCGGCAGACATCGAGGTGCCGGAGGGCTGGCGGACCGTCGTTGATGCCAGTTCGCGTCAGGAGTGCCTGGCGTACGTGGAGGCGAACTGGACGGACATGCGCCCGACCAGCCTCGTCAACAGCTACTGAGGCCAGGGCTTTCACCGTTTCGGGTTCGGTGGGGACGGGCAGTGCATCTCGATGCTGCCACCGTGTGGAGCGAGTCAGTCGCGGACGGTCACCCGGCGGTGCCGGGTGGCCGTCCACGATGAGGTGGATCTTCCGGTCGAGGTGGCGGACCAGACGGTCGAGCCAGGCGAGGAGGAGCGGGCCGGTCAACGTGCCGTGGTGGCAGGTGACGTACAACGTGCCCTTGTTGCTGATCGCGGCCATCACGGTGACTCCGAAGCGTCTGCCGGTCTTGGTCGCGCCCCACCGGGTGCCCACCGGGCAACGGCCTGCGGGTTCTGCTCGTAGGCCCGGCGGATCGGCTTCCCGGGCGACAGGTCCCACGAGCGCGGGTGCGTGCCGATCGTGACCAGGGCAGACCGACGCCGAACCGGTCACGGCCCAGTTCGCGTACCTGCGGGCGGGTCCTCACCCAGGCTGGACAAGCAACCTGGTCAGGGGTCTCGTCCAGCGCCGAGCACGGTGGCCACCGCCGCCTGAGCATGCTCGGCCTGCACCGCCGCGACCCCCGACGACGCAGCTCCTCTTGTGCCTGCGGAGAAAGCCGCCGCGCATCTCGGACCACAACACCCATACACGGACAACAATCACCACATGTTTGCGTTACGGGTCAATAACGGGTCGCCGAGCCGGCCACCCGGGCCCCTTCCTTGCGCGCCGGCATGAAGGCATTTCCGAAGACGCGTTCGCCCCGGGACCCGTGGGATCCTCGGTGCCGAGAGCGAAAGGACAGCCGCCGATGACAGCGCAAGAAAAGGTAGACAGGGCAACGGTGTTTCCCGCGTCCTCCGGCACCAGACTCCCTTCCCTGACGGCGCTGCGGATCGTGGCCGCGACCCTGGTGTACATCCACCACGCGATGTACCAGCCGGTGTTCTCCGACCAGGGCTTGCAGAATGCCTACAATGAGCTCGCACGCAACCTGGGCCCCCTGAGTGTCATGTTCTTCTTCGTGTTGAGCGGCTTTATCCTGACCTGGTCGGCCAAGCCGCACGACCCCGTCAAACAGTACTACCGGCGGCGATTCTTCAAGATCTTCCCGAACCACATCGCGGTATGGGTCATCCTGCTGCTCCTGATGTTTGTGGCCGGGCGCACCGTCCTGTGGCCCGAAGCGGTGGTCAGCCTCGGTCTCCTGCAGGCATGGGTGCCGGACTTCAACTACCAACTGCTCGCGGTAAACCCACCGACGTGGACGCTGTCGGTTGAGTTGCTGTTCTACCTGTGCTTCCCGCTCCTCCTGATCCTGGTCAACCGAATCCGGCCCAGCCGACTATGGCTGTACGCGGGGCTGGCGGCCGTGGCCGCTCTGCTCATGCCGGTGGTCTCGCGGCTGTTCCTGCCCGACAGTCCGCCGACCCCCGTCTCCGCCTCGCTCTCCTGGCCCCAACTGTGGTTCATCTACTATTTCCCGGTCGCGCGAATGTTCGAGTTCCTGGTTGGAATGGTGATGGCCAAGATCCTGATGACGGGCCGCTGGCGAGGCGTGCGGCCGCTGTTCATCGTGGTGGTGCTGGTGGTGGCGTACGTGGCGACCCTCCCGCTCAAACTGTTCGAGGAGGGGTACCAGGCGGTATTCCTCATTCCGCTCGCCCTGGTGATCACCGGCGCGGCCGCGGCGGACCTCGCCGGGCGCCGGACGCTGCTCAGCAGCCGCGGCATGGTCTGGCTGGGCGAGATCTCCTATGCCTTCTATCTGGTCCACGTCACCGTGTTCTTCTCGCTGCAAGCCGCGTTCAACCACCAATGGGGCCTGGGCGGGATGTTCACGTCACGCCCGTTCGGTACCGTGGCCGGGATCACGTTCCTCGTTGGTGCCTATCTGGCGTGTGTGCTCGTCGCATGGCTCGTGTATTCGCTGGTGGAGCGCCCGGTGATGCGGCGGTGGGCCCGTCCGAGGCGGGCCCGGCCAGCAGGAACGTCGTCGGCGGTCCGGTGATCGCCTGCCTGGTTACCGCGGGAGTGGCGCGCGGCTCCTCAGAGGCGGGTGCCGATGGCGAGCGTGAGGCCCTCGGAAACGTACGCCGCCGGATCGTGTAGCGGGTTGGCGGGGGTGGTCGGGGTCGGCCAAGGCGCTCCAGGCGTCCCCGTCCACCCCCGCCCCGCCGCCTGCCGGCCAGCGCCGCGCAGGTGGGCGGGGAGAACGCCTTCGCCGCCGCAGCGGAGAGGGGCCCGAAGTTGCTTGACGAGCTCGATGTACTGCCGTACGGCGGTGAGGCCCGCGCCGGCGAGCCAGTGGTGCAGCTCGGGGGTGCGCAGCAGCTACTCGGCGTACCCCGACTTGGTGCTGGCGGCCCGGAAGAAGTCGGAGACCAGAAAGCACGGCGCGGGCCGGACGGTGATCAGGCCGACGTCGATCTCGTTGACCGCGACCGGGCCGCCGGGGCGGACGACATGGACCATCTCGGCCAGAGCGCGTGACAGGTCTTGGTCGGAGAGGTACTGGACCGCGTTTGGCGCACCAGTGGGCGTCGAACGAGGCGTCGGGTACGGCAGCGCGAGCAGGTCGCCCTCGCGGATCTCGACCGGGACCGCCAGGAATCGCGCCCGCCCGGACGCGAGCGTGATCTGCTCCGGCGCGAGGTCGGCGCCGTTCACGCGTGACGAGCCGGCCACGCGGCAGCGCCGCTGGCCATCCGCTCCGGATCGGACCGGTCGATCAGCTCGTCCTCGGCACCGCCGACCAGCCTTGGCGTCATGGCGGACACCAGCGCGTCACGTGTCGGGGCGGTGGTGTCAGGCGGCGTCCTCCTCGGTGAGTCCGGCGTACCGACGGGTCACCCAGCGTCGCCCGGAGCCGGTCGGGTTGGCCACGCTCGGCGCCGACCCGCAGCGCCGCGACCCGTACGGGTACGCCGGCCGGGCGCGGGCGCCGGTGCAGGGTCAGGGCGCCTCCGGGCGCGCCCAGACCGTCGAGTACGGAGCCTCGACCAGCAGGTGGTCGAGGTGGACGAGGCACTCGGCGATGCTCACGCCGGCGATCGGACAGGGCTGTCGTTCACTGCCCGAGAGGGGCGGTAGCGGAGGTGTACGACGCCGTTCCGGAATCGGCGCTCATCGAGGAGCTCAAGGTCGGCGCGCATGCCGGTCGGCAGCCCTGGCTTGCCCCCGCCGACGACGACGGGCAGCATGAACAGTTGGCACTCGTCGACCAGCCCGGCCTTGAAAGCCTGCGTCGCGAGGTTGGCACCTCCTACGGTGAGATCATTGCTGGCCGTGGCCTTCAGTTCCTGTACTGCGGCGGGGTCGAAACGGCGTTCGAGTCGGGTGTCGGCAGTTGACGTCGCAGGAAGGGTCTCCGAGTAGACGACTTTGCTCGCCGCCTGCCAGGTGCTCGCGAAGGCGGCCGTGAGGTCGGACTGTGCGGCCAGAGCGGCGTCGGTCTCCCAGACGGCCATCGCTTCGTACAGTCGTCGCCCGTAGAGAAACGTGCCCACCGACCGCAGGAGGTCGGTGGTGAACGCGAACACCTCGTCGTCGGGTGGGAGTAGGTCGAAGGCGCCGCGTTCGTCCTCGATGTAGCCGTCAAGCGACACGTTCGTCACGTAAATCAGCTTTGCCATGCCTCTACCTCTCGATGATTAGCTGCAACAGCCTGGCATTCATCAGCGTGGCGTCCAGCTCGGTGCACGCTTGGCGCCAACCCCTCCTCGTTGGGGTGCGCCAGATATTCGGGGAGCCAATGGCGGATCTCCAGTCGCGTCCGTCCGCCTCGGTTGGCGAGGCTCGGTAGCAGTACCCGGATTTGCTCGCCGAAATCCCCCCACTTGGGTGGGTTGAGTGTATCGGTGTGGGTTCGTTGTTTATCGGATGTCGGGCAGCGTGTCGGGCCGGGCGACGTGTGTAGTGGTGAGTAGGGCGACGACGGCGATGGGTGGGCCACAGTGGGGGCAGTCGCGGATGGTGTGTGGCGGTGCCCCAGTGGTGGTCCGCGGCGGGTCGGGCCCAGCCCTGACTGGTGTTATCGGCGTATTCGCGTTTCCAGGCTCGGGACTTGCAGACGGGGCTCCGGTCAGGGCCCGGCAAAGTCGTCAGGTGATGCCGAGTAGAGCCAGTGGGCGGGTGCTATCGCGGGGATAGTGGCGGTTGGCGGCGGCGATGCTGGTGATGCCGGCGGTGCGGAGTGCGCTGATGGCGGCGTTGCGAAGGGCGGCCATGAACTTGAGGTCCGGCGCCGACGGATTGGGATCGGTCTTCGTCGTAGGTGGCGTCGCGGACCCAGTGGACTTGTTTTCCATGGACCAGTGACCGCGGATCCGGCCGGCGAGTTGCGCCGGCCTGGTGCAGGTGTAGGTCGGGGGAGCCGTTTCATCCTGCGTAGCGGTTGGTTTCGTCATGTGCAGGACAAGTGGCTTGGATGATCGCGGTGGTCTGGCGTAGGCAGCAGCGTGGCGTGACCGGTTGTCGATGGTCCGCCGTCGGCTCGGGCTGGCGGCCGTGGGCCAGGCGGACCTCCTTACGCGGCTCGGTCAGGATCCGCGCGGTCACGCCCCGCCTGTTCTACCGTTCGAGGTGGGCGTACCCGGTCTGCCACGGTGGGAAGCCGATCGGCAGGTACCGCCACCCGCAGCCAGTGCGTACCACGTAAAGGGGCGTCGATGCCCGCCCGGCGGGCCCGCTTCTCCGGTCCGCCCATCCACTACGGGGACGACAGCATCAGCTCGATGATCTCCCACTCGGCCTCGGACAGGTCAGCCGGGTACCGCCGCACTCGACCCATACCTGCCTACCGACCGAGCTACATGCATCGACCGGACTCACAGCGCGACACGCCCGACCGAGTCACAATCCAAACGCGCTCTCACCGCTCCACGGTGGGTCAGCCGACAAGAACCCAGCCACCCTATCTTTGTCTTTTTTCCCAGGTCAGGGGCCTGCCCGGGGAAGTCCGACGCCATGGAGCAGTTGGGAACAAGAGCACGTCTCGTTCGCCGCAGCAGAGCAGTCTAGGAGTTGCGCCGGAAGGTTGGCCCCGAAAAGGTAGTATCGTCGGCTCCGACAAGGTATTATCCGCTGGCGGACGGCGAGGAATGGTGGTACCGCATGCCGAAGTTTAACCCAATCGGGGAAGTCAAATCCCTTATCCCCGAGGCTGGGCCAAAGCGAGTATACGCGCTGGCAACCTTCATCAACATGTTCGGGTTCGGGCTGCTGGTCGTGAGCATGAGCCTGTATTTCACCCGAATCGTGCAACTGCCCGCCTCACAGGTGGGAGCCGCCCTCACTATCGGGGTCGCCATCAGCCTGATCAGCGGCGTCCCGGTCGGCAACCTGGCCGACCGGTGGAGTCCGGTGAAGACGGTCAAGGTCATGCTGGTGATCCAGGCCGCCACGGCTACCTACTTCATCTTTATTGACAGTTTCACCGAACTTGTCATCGCGGCCACCCTCGACATGCTGGCGATGAAGGCGTCCGTAGCGGCAACCGAATCGCTGCTGCGCCGGGTGGCCGGCGATGACGCGGTCACCTTCCGCTCCAAGGTGCACGCGATCCAGTTCGTCGCAATGGGCCTGGGAACTGCCGGGTGTGCCGCCGTGATCCAAATCGGCACTCCTACCGCATACCACGTGATGATCGCCCTCGATGCACTCAGTTTCCTGGGCGCCTTGCTGGTCTTCACCCGGCTGCCGGATTACGAGCCGCTGCCGAAGCCGGACACCGCGTCACGCTGGGGCGTGTTGGCCGACCGGCCCTTCGTCGCGTACACGGCGGTGGCCGGCGCCATGAACCTACAGCTTTTCATGATCAATATGCTGCTGCCGTTGTGGGTGGTCGACGCCACTAAGGCTCCAACCTGGACGGTGGCGATTTTCTACATACTCAACAACACCTTGATCGTCTTGTTCATGGTCCGCGTCGGCAACAAGGTTAAGACGATCCGGGAAGGTGGCGTCGCGATCCGGCGCGCCGGGGTGGTCCTCCTGTTCAGTTGCTCCGCGATGGGCTTTGCGAACGGACTGCCCGGCTGGGCCGCGGTGCTACTCCTGGTAGCGGCCGTCTGCGTGCACACCTACGGCGAACTGTGGTATATGGCGGGCTCGTTCGCCCTCAACTTCGGCCTGCCGCCGGCGCACGCGCAGGGCCAGTACATGGGCTTCCTCGGGATCGGCGCCGGCATCGGCGAGGCGTTCGCCCCGTTGCTGTTCCTCAGCTTCATCCTGACCCTCGGCAGGCCAGGCCTGATCGGGATCGGCGTCTTCTTCGCCCTGGTGGGTCTGGTGGCGCCCGCCCTGGCACGGTGGGGCGAGCGGACCAGGCCCGCATCGGAGGAGTCGCCGGCTCGGGAGGTCGCGTCGGCGTAGCTTGTCCGGATCGTCCGCGAGACGAACAAGCCGATCCCCAGGTGGCGACTGACACCTGGGGATCAACCATGTACCCAGAACCGTCACGGGTAAGGGACTGGCTCGGTGTGAGACCAGCGCATCGAAGCGGTGGATCAGTCCGGGCTCGATGGGAGGCCCGTAGTGGTCGCGTCGACACGATCCACGGGAAGGTCAACGCCCTGGATCGTGCCGGCGAGCTCCGGCCGGACGTCCGTGAGTCGAATCAGAGCAGCATGCACGAGTATCGCGGTCTGGATGCTGCTCCGATGCCACTGTGGATTTCACTCTGGTCGACGTTCGGGGCCGCACCCTGCAACACAGGAGATGCGCCTACATGAATGGTCACGGATAATTGGTGGTGTGGCCGTCATGTCCGGGCATGCCACGAGTCGACCTTCGATGGAGGTTCGAAGGTCTGAAAAGCTTGCCATCGACGTCTGGCCGCCGAGGCCGGCTTCCCCACTACAGGGACGAGCTGTTCCGTCTCGCCTGTCGATTCGAGGAGGCGCACGTCAAGTGTTGCAGCCGCCCGATATGAGCAGCGTCCTCACGCCCTGATGCTCAGTCGTCGATCGCCTACTCGGAGGAACGATATGGCGGATCCACAGAAGATGCATGAACCGCGCAAGACACGGCCGATGACCGGCGCCGAGTACATCGAATCTCTGCGTGACGACCGGTGTCTGTATCTCTACGGTGATCGCGTGAAGGATATGACCAGTCATCCTGCGTTCTACAATCCAGTACGGATGACCGCGCGGCTTTACGACGCATTGCACGACCCGGACATGCGTGACGTGCTCACGTCGCCCACCGACACGGGCAGTGACGGTTTCACCCACAAGTTCTTCACCACACCGCACACGGCGGAGGACCTGGTCGAACACCAGAAGGCCATCGCCGCGTGGGCCCGGATGAGCTACGGCTGGATGGGCCGCAGCCCCGACTACAAGGCGGCCTTCCTCGGTACGCTCGGCGCAAACGCGGATTTCTACAAACCGTTCGAGGAGAATGCGCGGCGGTGGTACGCGGAGTCCCAGGAGAAGGTCCTTTACTGGAATCACGCGATCGCGCATCCGCCGGTCGACCGGAATCGCCCTCCGGACGAGGTCCGTGATGTCTTCGTGCATGTGGAAAAGGAGACCGACGCCGGACTCGTCGTGAGTGGAGCTAAGGTGGTCGCCACCGGCTCGGCACTCACGCACTACAATTTCATCGCGCACTACGGCCTGCCAGTCAAGGACAAGAAGTTCGCGCTGGTGGCGACTGTCCCGATGGGGGCGCCAGGGCTGAAACTGATCTGTCGGCCGTCCTACACCGCGAGTGCGGCATTGATGGGCAGCCCCTTCGACTACCCGCTCTCCTCACGGCTGGACGAGAACGACACCATCCTCGTGCTGGATAAGGTGCTCATTCCGTGGGAGAACGTATTTATATATGGCAATTTGGGAAAGGTGCAGTTGTTCACCAGCCGTTCGGGCTTCTCCGAGCGTTTCACGTTTCAGGGCTGCACCCGCTTGGCGGTGAAACTTGAGTTCATCGCCGGCCTGCTCGCGAAGGCGGTGGAACTCACCGGAGCCAAGGATTTCCGTGGCGTGCAGACACGGATCGGTGAGGTGCTGGCCTGGCGCAATCTGTTCTGGGCGTTCTCAGACGCCGCGGCCCGCAACCCGGTGCCCTGGCATAACGGCGCGGTCCTGCCCAATCCTCGGTACGGGCTGGCATACCGGTGGTTCATGCAGATCGGCTATCCCAGAATCAAGGAGATCGTCCACCAGGACATCGCGAGCGGCCTGATCTACATCAACTCCAGCGCCGAGGACTTCAAGAACCCGGAGATCCGGCCGTACCTGGACCGGTATCTCCGCGGCTCCGACGGCAGCGACGCAGTCGAGCGTATCAAGGTTATGAAACTGTTGTGGGACGCCGTCGGTACCGAGTTCGGCGGGCGCCATGAACTGTACGAACGCAACTACGCGGGCAACCACGAGAACACCCGGATCGAGCTGCTCTCGGCGCAGCTCGCGAACGGTGAGGTCGATGACTACAAGGCATTCGCGGACGAATGCCTCTCCGAATACGACCTGGACGGCTGGACGGTGCCCGACCTGTCTTCCTTCGAGGAGTTTCGCGAGGTGCGGGACCGGACGCTTAACGGGTGACGGCAGCCGGGGTTTCTGGTGCACTCGTGCGCACACCTACCTACCAGGTGTTTGAGATGAGCACGGGCCACCATGATCCGGCGTCGCGGGGCGAGCGCGGCTACCAGCCCGCCCACGATGTGATGTTCGTCGACGCGGGTGGCGGGCTGGTCAACACCGGGGTGGATTGGCAATGAATGACGCGGCAGGCATGGTTCCTCGTGACGATCGTCGAGCGTGTAGGACTTTATGATCAACGCGAGGGCCATGCCGCACCAGACAATTCTGGAGCCGTAGCACCGAACACGCTGGGAGAAGCATCGGGGCATGCCGATCGATAGGATCTGGATATGCGATTTGGTGTCCTCTTACCTCAGGGCTGCAATCTCGACCTTGTCAATGTGCCGGTAACCGAGCAGTGGGCCACGATCCGCGACATCGCCCAGGCCGCTGATGCCGGGCCGTACGAGTCGATCTGGGTCAGCGACCACTTCCACACGGTGACGGCGCCGAGCAACGAGTCGACGTTCGAAGCGTGGTCGATGATGGCCGCGTTCGCGGCCTGCACGTCCAGGGTGCGGCTCGGGCAGTTGTGCACGTGCATGGGCTACCGGAATCCGGCGTACCTGGCCAAGATGGCGGCGTGCATCGACGTGATGAGCGGCGGTCGGCTGGAGATGGGCGTCGGCGCAGGCTGGTTCGAGGACGAATGGCGTGCCTATGGCTACGGCTTCCCCAGTGCCGCCGACCGGCTCGGCATGCTCGATGAAGGCGTGCAGATCATGCGACAGTTGTGGACGACCGGCACGGCCACGCTGGCGGGACGCCACTATCAGATTGATCATGCGATCAGCCGGCCACTTCCGATGCAGGACGGCGGGATTCCGCTGTGGATCGGGGGCGCCGGTGAAAAGAAGACGCTGCGGACAGCGGCGAAGTACGCGCAGTATACGAACTTCGGAACGACGACCCTGGACGAATTCGTGCACAAGTCCCAGATCTTGGCTCAGCACTGCACGGACGTGGGCACCGACTTCGACGCGATCACACGGTCGGCTTTCTTCCTCGTGACCATCGGCGAGACCGAGAAGGACGTCGCTGACAAGATGGCGAGGCTGAGATCCCACTACCAGCCGCTGATGCCGGCCGATGCGCTTGAGACCTGGCTGGGCCAATTTACCGGCGGCCTCATCGGCACGCCCGAGCAGATCGTCGAGCGGCTGACCAAGGCCGCCCAAGCCGGGGTCGGCTATGTGATCGCCTACTTCGCAGACGCCGCGTATGACCGGACGAGCATGGACCTGTTCGCCAGCACGGTGGTACCGGAGTTGATTGGTTAGGCGACTGCCGGTCGCGCGTGCTCCGGTCGCGCGCACCTGACCCGGCTCGCCGATCTGTTACGCGGCCATCGAGCCCGGATCGGCAGCCGACGGCGCAAGCTCGCGCCGGGAACGGCAGGCGCTGCTGGTCCTGGCCCACCTGCGTAACGGCGATACCTACACGCGCCTGGCCGCCGGGTTCGAGGTCGGCCTGGCCACCGTGTTCCGGTACGTCCGCGAAGCGGTCGACCTGCTCGAGGACGGTGCGCCGTCGCTGACCGGCGTGCTACGGCGTCGGTCTGGCAACGGTCACCACCTCGGCGTCCTGGACGGCACCTGGTTGCGCATCGACCGGCTCGGCGGTGACCTGGACCGGCTGTACTACTCCGGCAGGCACCACCATCACGGCGTCAACCTGCAAGGACTCGTCGACCCGCGTCGCGGGGTGCTGGGCGCGGTTCTCCGACGGGCTGCCCGGCTCCACTAACGACCTGGCAGCGGCCCGCATCCATGGCCTCAATCGGTCCGCCGCCCAGGCCGATGTCGAGCTGCTCGCTGACAAGGGGTATCCGGGCGCCGGCGGCACGGTGCCCAGCCGCACATGGGCCGCAACCTCACCAGAACGCAGAATGCCCACAACGGCGGGCCGTCCTCCCATGTCCGGCACGTGGTTTCGTGATCGGGCGCAGCAGCCTCCCGGACCGTCAACGACACACCCGCATGGCGAGGGGCCTTAGCATTTCCCGGGCGATACGAACATTCAGATCGCACCACTGCCCACACCCGTGGACGGCGCAGCAGCCCCAACTTCGTTGCTCAACGTGACCCTTCCGGGTCGGGGCCAAGCCCCAACCCTTCCATCACCAGCGCCGCCCACAAACCGCCCACAGTCCCCGCGCGAGGCTAACGCGCGGTTTCCAATTCGAGCCGCTCCGGCCCGTTGTCGATGATGTCGGCGAAGTGTTGGCCGAGCTGGCCGGAAAGGCTGGCATCGTAAATATCGGTCCGCACAACCATGTGCATCTCCAGGCCATCCGTGACGGGCAGGACCTCGAGTACGAAGCCGTGCACGGAGGTCGACCATTCGTCCATCTTGGAATCCATCACCCCGGCGATGCCACCAAGGCTGAGTGCCGGCATCGAATTGTAGACCACGGCGGGCTTACCGATGAACATCGCCTCCAAGCCGCCAGACCCGCCCAGGATGCTTGCCATCTGCTTCATGTCCAGCAGGACGTCGCGCGCGGCCATTCCCTGGAGGTACGAATCGCGCATGCGCGCGAGGAGGTTCGGGCCTGATCGGAACGGCCCGTTCGGCCGCAGCAGGATGTTGCCCACCCGTGTGGTGATCGTCCCGTCGATCAGCGCACCGGCTTTGTTCCCGATCGTGACCATCAGCCCGAGGTCGTGCGGAGCGCCCGCCCGGATGAGCGACTGGACATACACCGCCACCATCGCCACGGATGACGGCATTCCGTTGGCGCTGGCGTAGTCGTCCCAGGCCCGCAGCTTCGTGTGCGGCAGGGTGAAGGAGAAATCCGAGGCGGGCCCGCTCGGCTCTGGCGGCTCGGCGTTGCACCCGGGAAGGCGGCAAGGCGGCAGGTCGCGAAGTTCGTTGAGCCAGTATCGGCGTTGTGCCTCAGCGTCCTGCGCCGCGAGCTGGTGCCGGTAGTCAGCGGCCATCTCGGCGAGCGACGCCGTTCTGCCGGGCCAGCGCGGCGCTCTCCCAGCCGTACGGGCCGAGTAGGCCGCGGACAGCTCTGCCGTCAGGATTTCCAGCGAACGGCCGTCGAACGCCGCGTGGTGGGCGGCCACTCCGAACAGAGTGCGCCCGCTCTGCCTGCTGCGCACGACCACACACCGCCAGACCTCCCCCTGGTCAATGTGCAACGGCTGCTCCAATGCCTGCCAGAGCGCGTCGCTCGCCGTGCCATCGTCTTCATGTTCTGCCAGTCGCTGAAACCGCGCCTGCCCGGGATCGGTCGGCACCTCGGCCAAGCCGAGATCCGGCTCGAAGAGGTACCTGGCGTGCAGAGCCTGGTGGCGGCGGTGCACATCGGTGGCGGCAGTGGCGAGCGCCACCTCGTCAAGCCGGCCGTCGAACCACCAAGCAAACCGCGGCACGATGTCCATCGGGACGGTATGGGCCTGCATGGGGGTGATTGCCACGAGCTCGGCGCTTCTGTCGGCTGATGGCGCGACAGGAGTGCTGGGCCCGCCGTTCCCACCGCTGGCGTCGATCCATGCTGCCAACTGGGCTACGGTCGGGGTCCGGAAGAGCTGGGTGAACCTGACCCGTATCCCAGTCGCCTGCTCCAACCGGGCACATGCGACGGTCACCGCCACCGAGTCGAGGCCCAGATCGAAGAAGGACGCCATGCGCGGCAAGCTGGAAACGCCGAGCATCTCGCCGAATATGCGCGCGACGGTACTCTCCGTCTCGCCTTGCGGGCTCTCGTCCGTTGAGAGCACCCCGCTGGCGTCGCGTCGCAGGTCTTCTCGCTGCGTCATGCCCGCTCCTTAGAGGGTGGAATAGCGTTCAGCAAACAGGTCAGGTCACCCAGGCGCCGGGTCGGTTCGCCGGGCACGGTCGCGGCCACGGTCCGTGAGGTGAGGATGACAGCGGGAGTGGCGTCCAGCTCCGCATACGACAGGGACGTGGTCTCGGACACCACTGCGGCCGCATCGGGAGTCCTTGCCGCCTGCGCGGCCAACCGCCTACCCAAGATCCCCTCCGCTGGGTGGGAATCGGACGTTACCTGGACATTGATGCTCGGTGTCACGTTCGCCCGACTCCTTCGCACTCGGCTGTGATTGGGCGTGGGGGCACATGTCAAGGGACCACTCGCGCTTGTCACTGTCGCAGGCCGACCTGCTTGATACACCTCCAAAAAAGCCAAGTGAATCTACAAATCGAGCAAGTTTGAAGTAGACCGCCGGGGGGCGCCGCTGTTCTCATCTACTGGTCAATGTGACGATTGGGGGAACCGAAGATGGCGGAGATCAGTCGCCGGGGGCTTCTTGCAGGTGCGGTTGCCGGGGGGATCACCCTCGGGTTCGACGGGAACAGCGCAAGTGCGGCACAGCCGGATATCCACGCAGGATCGGTGTCGACCGGGAATTGTGCGCCGGCTTCCGCAGCGGTGGCGGTCGGTAGGAGTGATCCGCGGTATCCGAGTCTCATCACTCCGTGGAACAGGCGATTCCAGGGAAATCCTCAGAACGTACACCTCGTGCATACCGCACAGCAGGTTGCCGATGTTGTCAGCGGCGCTGTCGCAGCGAACAAGCGGATTGCGGTACGCAGCGGCGGACATTGCTTCGAGAACTTCACCGCCTCCCCTGACATCCAGGAACTGATAGATCTCTCGCGGATGTCGGATGTCTACTACGATCCCAAGCGACGGGCGTTCGCCGTCGAAAGTGGCGCAACACTCGGCCAGGTGTACAACGCCCTCGTCAAAGGATGGGCCGTTACCATGCCGGGAGGAATATGCCCCGGCGTGGGCGTCGGCGGCCACATCGCCGGCGGTGGCTACGGCTTCTTGTCGCGCCGGTACGGTCTCGCGGCCGACCACCTGTACGCCGTGGAAGTCGTGGTCGTCGATAAATCCGGAAAAAGTCGAATCGTTGTCGCAACGCGTGACAAGGCGGACCCCAATCGAGATCTCTGGTGGGCGCATACCGGTGGCGGAGGCGGAAACTTCGGCGTCGTGACGCGATATTGGCTGCGATCACCGGGTACGGACTCCAACGACCCCGCCGAACTGCTGCCTCGGGCGCCGGCGACCATGATAAGAAGGTCACTCGTGATGACCTGGGAGCAGTTGACCAGCACGTCGTTCTTGAAATACTTCCGAAACTATTGCAACTGGTTCGAGCGGAACAGTGTCCCCGATTCTCCGAATGCGAATCTCTGGGGCGGGTTCTTCGCATTTCACAAGTCGGCGGGGCCGGTCGGCTTTATCGTGGGTGTCGACAGCGGGGTGCCCGGCGCCCAGAGTCTCGTCGACGCACACTGCGAGGCGGTCATGTCCGGTGTGGGGGTGCAACCCGTGTCGGACAACACCGAGGTCGTGCCGTACCTGGACGACCGGAACTGGAATTACGAGCCTTATGCACGTTCCAAGGACAAGGCTGCCAACCTGCGCAAAGGATTTTCGGACAGCCAAATCGCGACCATCTATCGTCGTCTGAATGACCCCGAGCCCACAAATGCGGGCGCAGCGCTTACCATGTCTGGGTACGGCGGCAAAATCAACGCAGTGGCCCCAGGTGCGACCGCGACGGCAGACCGGGACTCGATCCTACGGGTGTACTTCACGGGTGGCCGATGGACCGCAGCCGCCGACGACGCGAAGAACATCAAATGGATTCGCGAATTCTACCGCGACGTCTATTCGGAAACTGGCGGGGTTCCGGTGCCGAACGCGATAAACGCCGGAAGTTACATCAACTATGCTGACGCCGATCTCGCCGACCCGGCCTGGAACACGTCGGGGACGTCGTGGGCAGAACTCTACTTCAAATCCAATTATCCCCGCTTGCAGCAGATCAAGAACCGATATGACCCCCGGAACGTGTTCCACCACGCTTTGTCAATCGCGCCGAGGTGAACGTTCGGTATCGGAAGGAGAAACGGGTCGCCTACGTGACCCTGGACCGGCCACATGTGCTGAACGCGATGGATCTGCGTACGCATGAAGAACTCGCCGAGATCTGGGACGACTTCGAAGCCGACGATGACATCTGGGTCGGCGTACTGACCGGAGCGGGAGACCGTGCCTTCTCTGTAGGGCAGGATCTCAAGGAGTTGGTGGCACTGACCGAACTGGGCCAGGCCGCTCCGTCCACTTTCGGCAGCCGGGGCAGGCCGGGCTGGCCCCGGCTGACCGAGCGGTTCGGTCTTGCCAAGCCGCTGATCGGGCGGGTCGACGGGTACGCCCTTGGCGGTGGTTGCGAGCTGGCCCTGGCCTGTGACGTCATCGTCGCTTCGGATCGGTCGGTCTTCGGACTCACCGAGGCCAGGCACGGCCTGATTCCTGGGGCGGGCGGAGTCTTCAGGCTGACCCGACAGGTGCCCTACCGGGTCGCTATCGGGCATCTGATCACCGGTCGCCGTTTCGACGCCGCCCGCGCCTACGAGCTGGGTCTGGTCAACGAGGTGGTGCCCGCCGCCAAACTCGACGCGAGCGTGACGCGCTGGGTCGAAGACATCCTGCGCTGCGCCCCGCTGTCGGTGCGTGCGATCAAGGAGGCCGCGGCTTCCTCAGCCAATCTGAGGCTCGCCGACGCCTTTGCCACCCGCTATGTCTGGGAGGAACAGCGCATGCACAGCGCGGACGCGATCGAGGGTCCGCTCGCCTTCTCGCAGCGGCGAGACCCGGTCTGGCGGGGAGGCTGAGCGTTCGAGTAGGACTCTCACACTGTCACCGCGGCCGATCGTTTTTGGTAAAGGGCCGTGGAGCTTATGACGCCCGCACCGGTAAACCGGTGGACCGACCGTGGCCGTCGCGGCGCAACCGGCCGAGCACCGCTCCGTCGTGCGCTGGCCCCAGGGCGACTGCGTAGTCGGTCGACGGGTGTCCTGAGCTGGGGATCTGCGGAGTGAGTGGCCGCTGCGGAGGGCGGGTGGGATTCCGTCGGTGATCATGGAGTTCTCTGCGCTTCACGACCCCGAGGAATCTCACCCGCCGATGTCGTCAGGCCCGATCCCGGCACTGTCCGCAGTTGCCGGCACCGCTGACAGGCCACCACCCGGTCACCGGTGGTGAGCCGACGGGACTGCCGCGTGCCTTGTCGGTAGTTCCGGATCCCGCGGCCCGGGCGAGGCTCCCGGTCGGGGCATCGGATCTTGGTCGACTGCTGTCTTGCCTGGAGCCTCGCCTTCATCGAGTTCCGGGCTCGCCACACCCGCCTCAGCTGCAAGATCAGGGTCGAAGAGGCTCATTAGTCGGGACGTGCCCACCGTCAATGCCGAGGTGGCCGAATCGCATCTCCGACAATGCGCAAGCGCGCCACAGAGCCGAGCCATCAGCCCAGCAAACTCGAAGTTGTGGCCAGTACCGCGCTACTGAGACGCTTGCCCGAGCTAGCTTCTTGTAAACATATAGTTGGCCCGCGATGATAATGCTGGAGGGTTAGTATATGACCACGAAGACCGGTATCAGCGTGTGGCTGAGTGATCCTGCCAGTTACAAGATGGCAGATCAGCCAGACATCGCGGTGACCGCTGCCCGCGAGTTCAACGAGAAGCACCCGGAATATCTGGTCGAAATCAAGGCGCACGACTTCTACACGATGCCCGGAATCGTGGCCCAAGCCGCAGAGCAGGGGACTCCGCCCGATGTCGCGGAGTTCCACTTCACTCTGACGCGGACCATGATGGACGCACTCGGGAGCGATGGGGCGCCCCTGTTCACGCCCATCGAGCGAGTCATCGCGGGGCGAACCGAGATCCTCGGTGAGCCGGTCGTGCTCGAGAGCATGCTGCCCGCGGCGCGTGACTTCTTCCGCTACGCCGGCGAGCTGGTGTCCATGCCCCGGACGGCGTCCACCCTGGTGTTGTACGCCAACATGACCATCCTCAACCGTGCTGGTGTGACCAAGCCACCCCGCACCTGGCGCGAGGTGGAGGCCGCGTGCGAGGCGGTGGCGAAACTCTCCGATGGACCATCGCACGGCATCGCATGGCCGAACTGTTACTGGTTCTTCCTGCAGTCGGTCGCACAGCAAGGAGGGCTCATCGCGGATCACGACAACGGCCGGTCCGCGCGGCCGGAGAAGGTGAACCTCGCCTCGGACGAGATGATGGCCTATGTCGAGTGGTGGCAACGCCTCCACCAGAACGGCCACTATCTGTACACCGGAGTAATAGGGGACTTTCCTGGCTGCTTCGAGGCATTCGAGAACCAGGAGGTCGCGCTGCTCATCACGTCATCCGTCGACGCCACTCATTTGATGCAGCGAGGTGAGCGTCACGGATTCACCGTCGAGGCCGGCCGCATGCCGTACAACGACGAGGTCCGTTTCGCGGGCAACAGCCTCGGCGGATTCTCGCTCTGGCTTGCCTCGGGCCTCAGCAAGGAAAAGCAGGATGGTGCGCTGGCCTTCATGCAGTACCTGAACAACCCGCGCAACGTCGCGGAGTGGGCCAAGCTCCACTGGCGCATTCCAATCACCAAGCCGTCGCTCGATTTCCTCGCCGCCGAGGACTGGTTCGTTCGCAATCCCAATCTTCAACCGGCCAGTGACCAAGCCGAGGAAACGGACGGCTCGCCGGCGTCGTTCGGGCCCCTCATGGGGGACCACGCCGCCATCGTCGGCAAGTTGACCTCCGCGATGCATGACGTGCTGATCAACGGTGCCGAGCCAATCGCCAGGTTCGCCAGTGCGAGCGAAGAGGCCCAACAGAGCCTCGAAGGTTACAACTCATACTGCGACGGGCCACCTCGTCGGACCCCTCGCGATTACACGGTCAGCATTTGAGTTCATCTCCCAGCCGGTAGCAGACCTGCGCTCATGGCTGAGTCTCCGGCGGCGTTGCGGCTGAACTGAGATCGCGGGCTGAAACCGCGAGAGGAGCTGCCACCATGACCATGCCGCTGGAGAATCTCTCCACCGAGACGCGAACGTTCGCACCACCGCCTGAGTTGGCCGCCGATGCCAACGTCACGGCGGACACCTACGCCGACGCCGCCCCCGACGCGCCGGCGTTCTGCGCACGGCACTTCGACATCTGAGCGACGGATCCACACTCGCCCGGCCGCGCCGCGGCCCCGACCAACGAGGGAAGTCAGCATCGATGATTCTCGAGGACCAGTACTTTCTTGGCTACCGGAGCGCTGAGCATGAGCGGCTACGGGCACAGGTGGAGGACTTCCGGTCCGAGGCGGCCTGGATGTTCGACCAGGTCGGACCGCTCGACGGTAAGAACGTCGTGGAACTCGGCGTGGGACCCGGTGGCTGCCTGGACGAGTTGGCCGCACGGGTGAAGCCGAACGGCACCGTCATCGGCGTCGAGCGCGACGCGGAGTCGGTCGAGCTCGCGCGCAAGTTCGTGGTGGACCGCACGCTGGACAACGTCGACGTCCGGCACGGCGATGCGCGGGCGACCGGCCTCCCCGGCGACAGCTTCGATCTCGTCACCGAGCGGCTGATCCTGCACAACGTGCCGCGGCCTGAGGAGATCGTCGCCGAGGCGGTACGGCTGGCCCGCCCGGGAGGATGGGTCGCCTTCCACGAGGGCGATCGGGTGGGGCAGGTGTGCGACCCGCCCGCTGAGTCGTGGACCCGGCTCATGGATGTCCTCAAGCGGTATGCGGACCGCAACGGGATCGACCTGTTCGTCGGCAGGCGGCTGCCCGGCCTGCTCCGCCGCGCGGGCCTCGTCGACGTCCGGGTGCGGCCGGTCGTCTACATCGACCACGAGCCCGGACACCCGCGGCGCTTGGTCCTCGCCGACTTCGCCGAGAACCTGCGTGACCGGCTCATCACGAGCGAGCTGATCACCAGGGAAGAGTTCGACGATCTTCACGCGGCGTTGCGTCGTCATCTCGCCGATCCAGGTACCACCGTGATCTCGCACCTCTACGTCCAGGCCTGGGGCCGCAAGCCCGGGTGATCGCGTCGTGGTCCAGCGGAGGTCCGCCGACGGCGGCGCCGCTGGACCATCCCGGGTGCCCAGCACGGTCGGAGATGCCTGCCGGCGGCGTTGCGGCTGAACTGAGATCGCGGGCTGAAACCGCGAGAGGAGCTGCCACCATGACCACGCCGCTGGAGAATCTCTCCACCGAGACGCGAACGTTCGCACCACCGCCTGAGTTGGCCGCCGATGCCAACGCCACGGCGGACACCTACGCCGACGCCGCCCCCGACGCGCCGGCGTTCTGGGCACGGCACGCGGAGCGGCTCACGTGGGTGAAGAAATGGGACCAGGTCCTCGACTGGAGCGATCCGCCGTTCGCCAAGTGGTTCGTGGGCGGCGAGCTGAACATCGCCTACAACTGCGTGGACCGTCACGTCGAGGCGGGCAGGGGGGAGAAGGTCGCCATCCACTGGGAGGGCGAGCCCGGCGACACCCGCACGATCACCTATGCGGACCTGCTCAAGAGCGTCAGCCAGGCGGCGAACACGCTGACCGAGCTCGGCGTGACGGCCGGCGACCGGGTGGCCATCTACCTGCCGATGATCCCGGAGGTTGCGGTCGCGATGCTGGCCTGCGCCCGCATCGGCGCCACTCATAGCGTCGTCTTCGGTGGATACTCGGTCGACGCGCTCGCCACCCGGATCCAGGACGCGGGCGCGAAGGTCGTCATCACCGCGGATGGTGGTTACCGGCGCGGCAAACCGTCGGCGCTCAAACCCACCGTCGACGACGCCGTCGCACGGTGCTCGAGCATCGAGCACGTGCTGGTCGTCCGTCGTACCGGTGAGGACGTCACCTGGGGCGAGAAGGACCTGTGGTGGCACGAGACCGTCGAGCGGGCGAACGACAGGCACGAGCCGCAGGCGTTCGACTCCGAGCACCCGCTCTTCATCCTCTACACCTCGGGCACGACGGGTAAGCCGAAGGGCATCCTGCACACCAGCGGCGGCTACCTGACCCAGGTCTCGTACACCCACTGGTCCGTCTTCGACCTGAAGGTCGACACCGACGTGCACTGGTGCGCGGCCGACATCGGCTGGATCACCGGGCACTCGTACACCATCTACGGTCCACTGTCGAACGGCGCCACCCAGGTCATGTACGAGGGCACCCCGGACACCCCGCACCACGGCCGGTTCTGGGAGATCGTCGACAAATACCGGGTCAGCGTCCTGTACACCGCGCCCACCCTCATCCGCACCATGATGAAGTGGGGCAGCGATATCCCGGCCAAGTACGACCTGTCGTCGCTGCGCGTCCTCGGCAGCGTCGGTGAGCCGATCAACCCCGAGGCCTGGATGTGGTACCGCGAGCACGTCGGCCACGACAACGCCCCCGTCGTGGACACCTGGTGGCAGACCGAGACCGGCGGGATGATGATCTCGCCGCTGCCCGGCGTGACCGCCGCGAAGCCCGGCTCGGCGATGAGCCCGCTGCCGGGCATCTCCGCCGACGTGGTCAACGACGAGGCCGAGTCGGTGCCGAAGGGTGGCGGCGGCTTCCTGGTGCTACGCGAGCCGTGGCCCGCGATGCTGCGTACCATCTGGGGCGACGACAAACGCTTTGTCGACACCTACTGGTCCCAATTCGGCGCCGGCGCCAATTCTGGTGACGAATGGATCTACTTCGCCGGCGACGGCGCGAAGCGGGACGAGGACGGCGCGTTGTGGCTGCTCGGCCGGGTCGACGACATCATGGTCATCTCTGGCCATAACATCTCCACCACCGAAGTCGAATCCGCGCTGGTGTCGCACCCTTCGGTCGCGGAGGCGGCCGTGGTGGGCGCGTCCGACCCCACCACCGGCCAGGCCATTGCCGCATTCGTCATCGCCCGCAGCAACGTGGAGACCGCTGGCGAGGCCGGAGACCAGCTCAAGGTCGACCTGCGTGACCATGTCGCCAAGACCCTCGGCTCCATCGCGAAACCCCGCTGGATCATGTTCGTAGCCGAACTGCCCAAGACCCGCTCCGGCAAGATCATGCGACGCCTGCTGAAGGACGTCGCCGAGAATCGCACGCTGGGCGACGTCAGTACGCTTATGGACTCGACGGTCATGGATCTGATCAAGGCGGGGTCCGGAACGGCGGAGGACTGAGCCGGGAGTTTCTCGCGTCGGCGCGGCCCCCGGCTCGACCGCTACCTAATCAGGACAGCGAGACTACGTAGGAGTCGACTTCGGCGATCAGGCCGTCGCGGAACGTGAACAGGTCGTATGCGAATGTGAAGGGGCCCGGTCTCACGGTGGCGGCCGACACCCCGTGCTCGTCATCACGACGACGTCGGGCCCCTCAATCGTCCGTTCTACGGGCTTCCTTCGAACGCCGGATTCTCGATCTCGTCGCGAACTCTGCCTTACCCGAGGTCGTGTGCGCCGTGGACGCGCCACACGACATCGTCGGTCAGGCATTCCCAAACCATGATCGCTGGTCTCTGCCCTGTCGTGTCCACCGCCTGGTGTCGTCGTGCCCGACACCGGCGGATCAACTGCGGCGCTGGCTCACCTGCCGGATCCACGCGCTCGTCATGGGTGTGCGGCATCGCCTGCCGGTCGTGGTGAGCGCAGCGGTCTGCGCTGTCGTGGCCGGCTACCGCTCCTACCGCGATCGCCGAGTGGGTCGACGACGTCCCGGCCGCGACCGTGATCGCTTCGGGTATCGATCCTGACCGCCGGCCGTACGAGGCGATGATCCGCCGGCTGCTGCAAGCCCTGGACCCGGACCTTCCCACCTCGGCTCGACCAGATCGGCGACCTGCGCGACACCGTGATCACCGTCGACGTGTTGCACTGCCAGCGCGGTCACGTCGCCTACCTCGCTGAACGCGGCGCCGACTGGATCCCGACCGGCAAGGGCAACCAGCCGGTCGGAGACGACGACTATGTGGGACCTGCGTCCGGCGTCCGGGAGAAAGTCAGCTCGACCGCGTCGGGGGCTGTCGCGAGCGTGGCCCGATCGACCGGATTGCCTCCGGTGACGGTGCGTGCCGGAAAGCCGGCGGCGGACACCACGGAGGTGCCCGCCGCCGCGAGGCAATCGCGATCACCGCTGACGCCACGATGTGGACGGGACGGAGATCCCGGATCCAGCGCCCCCCGCGGTCATGGCAGGCACCGCTCGGCCCCGGCGTCGGCGTCCGGAGCGCCAGATCCTCTCCGCCGCTCTGGTGCCGCAGCCAGCCGACTGCTTGATGCGAGAGGTACCACGGGGTCTCCAGGTCTGGTCGTTCTACTCCGGAGGGTTGCGCGGGCAGTTCTGGTAGACGGCGAGGCGCCACTGCCCGTCGCGCTTCACGAGAATCCATGAGGCGCGGATCGCGGCCTTATCGGGCAGTTCCTTCTCCCCAGCCGGAATGACGCCGCCCTGGGTGATCAATGCGACCACACCGGCGCCGAGCGGCTTGATGTCGATGGGTTGGCCGGTTACCCGGGTGCCCTTGTACGGGCCGGCGAATGCGGTCGCCATGAACTGCTGGATTTCCGCGCGGCCCTTCTTGTATACGCCGGGCAGGATGAGCGTTCCGTCCTCGGCGAACAGATCGGCGAAACCCTCGGTGTCGTGCGCCGCCCAGGTCTCGACCATGCGGGCGGGTAGGGCGGCGATTTCGGCCTGGTCCGCCGCCTGAGCCGCGGTCTGATCCGCGGTCTTGGCGCCGGTGGGTGCGGAGCTCTTCGTTGTCATGCCGTTCTCGCTTCCGTGAGTAGTGGCGCGTGGTGCGCGGACCTCGGTGTATTCGGCCGCAGACAGCGATTGCCGACGTTACGACAGTCGCACCACGACCCGCATCGGTGCATCTCCGGTATTGCCGCGCCCAGTGGTGCCAGGTATCGGCCAGGCGCACCCCGAAAGGTAATGCGTGCGCGTTTCTACGACCGGATCAGCTTTCGCGAAATCGCATCCGAGGTTCTCGTCGGTCCTTTTCATTTCACCCGGGCATTTGCCCAGGAGGCTGGCCTCACGCCGGGACGGTTTCTGACCTCGATCCGGCTGTTCGAAGCCAAGCGCATGCTGCTGACCACATCGATGACCGTGTCGGAGCGACGTCCCGGCAGGTGATCGGACCGGCGCGACCCCACCGTTCACCTGTGGCCGGCCGCCTGCCATCGAGACTGGCCGGCCGCCGGGTTATCGCATGCTCGGGGCCGAGTCGAGGTCGCGGTGCAGCTCGGTGCCGATCTGCCGGGCTGCCGCGAAGCTCGCCCAGGAGGTGAGCTCGATGATCGCCCGGTCGTCGTGGCCCTGACCGCGGAAATCCTCGATGACCGCGTCGGTGACCCGATAGGACGCGAGCGCGGTCAGCAATGCCAGCCGCGCGGCGGGACGTTCGCCTTCCGGGAGCTCGGCGACCGCCGACTCCCACCGCGCGCCACCGCCGGGCACGGCCGGCTCCGGCATCCGGTTCGCGAGCTGAGCCAGCACCAACCGGCGGATCCGGTCCGGCACGCTTCGCGCGCCACCGGCGTCGATAGCGGCGGCGGCCCGGGCCACCGCACCGGCGATGTGCGGTGGTCCGGCAGCCCAGGAGAGGTCGGCCGCGAGCGGAGCGTCGGGCAGCAGGTCGCCGGACCTACCGGGGGCGGAATGCCTGCTCGCCATGCCACGCATGAGTCGGGCGGCGACCCGCCGGACCACCCGCAGCACCGGGGCGGGAGCCGGCGGCAGCGGGGAGTCACGCAGGAAGACGTTCACCATCCGATTGATGTAGTGGAACGTGACCGCGACACCGATCAGCTCCGGTGCCTGCACGGGCGGAAACGGTGCCGGGTAGCGCGCCTGCGCCGACGGGCTCCCGCTGGCCCGGGCCCACCGCGCCAACTCCCGCACGCCGGGGTCGGTGAGGTCGCCGACCCGGTCGCCGGCGACGGCCCACGCGTCGGGCCCACGAATCAGCCCGGCCAGTGCGGCACCGTGCACCTCGACACAGTACGGGCACCGGTTGGCGAGTGATACCGCGGCGGCCACCGCCTCCTTGGCGGACCGGCCGACCAGCCCCGGGGCGAGCACCGTCTCGCGCAGGATCGACCAGCAGGCGGCGAGCGTGTCGGGCGCGGGCGCGTGCAGCATCACCGGTGGCGCGACCATGCCGAAGTCGGCTTCCATCTGCCCGTACACCCGGGCGGTCAAGCCGGTTGCGGCGCGGAGCGAAACCGGGGCGACGTGGCGGATGTGCGTCACCGACACCCGCCGGGTCGCTCGGGCGAACAGGGTTACCACAGCGGACTCCTTTCCACGCGGCATGGGTCGCGGCCGGGTGCCGGCGAACGTCCCGCCGGCACCCGTCAGCTACGCCGCGCTGGCTACCCCGCGCCGGCCAGCAGTCTCTCCGTCGGGCGACGGCGCGCCGTAGCGCACCGACACACCGCGCTCCTGGGCGGCCCGGACGATGCCCGGCATGGCCCGCTCGGCCAGGGCAGCGATCGTCATCGCCGGATTTACCGTCAACGCACCGGGCACGGCGGAGCCGTCGGTGACGAAAATGCCCGGATGGTTGCGCAGTTGGTGGCCGTCATCCAGGGCGGAGGTCGCCGGGTCGTCGCCGATCCGGCAGGAGGCCAGTGGATGCACGGTGTACGCACCGATCAGATCGTTGGTCCAGGGCATGACGCGAGCGAGCCCGTCGCGTTCGAGGACGTCCTTGACCGCGGCGTCAGACAGTGACCAACCGCGCCACGTATTGGCGGTCGGCTGGTAGCGGAGCGGGCCGTTGCCGAGCATCTGCTGCGAGAGCCGGTGCGAGTTGCCCGTCTCGGGCGGCGGCCCGAAGACGCCCTCGTTGTCGTCCTCGGACATGGTGAAGATGGTGAGCCACGACTGCCACCGCCGCATCATTTCCTTCTTCTCCACGCCGAACCAGGTCGGGCCGGTGGCGTCGGGCGCCTGGGCCAGGATCGTGCCGAGGCCCGGCGGGAAGTACAGCTGCTCGAGCGAGAAGCGCTCGTACTCCGGGAGGCTGCCGTCGAGCTGGTCCCAGCTCGCCACGGTGGGCCCCCGGCCGATCTGGTAGGCGGCGTAGGCCTGGCCGCCGTCGCGGGTGAGGCCGAGTACCTCGCGCACCCGGTCCTCGTCGAAGACGGCGGTGTTGAGGCGCTCGCCGTTGCCGGAGAAGTAGCGGCCTACCGCGTGCGGCATCGGGCCCAGTCGCGGTTCGGAGCGTTGCAGGATCACCGGCGTGGCCCCCGCGCCGGCGGCAATCACGACGATCTTCGCGTCGATGGCGCCTTCGTCGTGCAGGACCCGGTAGTCGAGGTCGTCGACGATCCGGTAGTGCACCCGGTAGCCGCCGTCGTCGTTGCGGGAGAGGTACTGCACCTCGTGCTTGGGCCGGATCTCGGCGCCGTGCGCGATCGCGGCCGGGAGGTAGTTCAGCAGCAGCGAACGCTTCGCGTCGAACCTGCACCCGGCCATCATCCAGTTGCAGTTGGTGCACTTGTCGAGGTCGATCGCGGACGGCGCCGGATTCGCGGTGCGGCCGGCGTGGGCGCAGGCCGCCGCGAATAGCCCACCGGCGAACGGCACCTGCTCCCAGGGCGTGAGCCGCACCGGCAGCGCTTCGGCGACCCGGTCGTACCACGGTTCGAGGGTGTCCCGGCTGATTCCGGCCGGCCACATCCGCCGGCCGATGCTGCCACGGCGTTCGAAGACGAACCGTGGCGCCCGCGGCATCGTGGCGAAGAAGACGACGCTGCCGCCGCCGACGCAGTTGCCGCCGAGCACACTCATGCCGTCGCCCACCACGAAGTCGAAGACGCGCGTGTAGGACGAGCCGAGCAGGAAGTCGTGGTCGAATTCCTCGGCGGCGAGCCAGGGGCCGCGCTCCAGAACGGTGACGCGCGCGCCGCCGGCCGCGAGATGGTAAGCCGCGATCGCGCCGCCGAAGCCGCTGCCGATCACGAGGACGTCGGTTGACTCGATTGCAGTCACGCTGGGCTACCCGTCGTGGTGGTGTTCGGATGAAGGTTGGCCAGTTGCCGGCCGTAGGAGAACTGGGGAAAGCGCCAGATTCCGTCGGTGTCCGGCCGGAAGTAGCCGATGGTCAGCAACCCCGGATGCCCGGCGGCGAGCGCGTCCACGGTGCCGAGATGCGCGGCACTGTCGAAGGCCATGTTGCTGAACAGCGCGAGGGCCACCCACATCTGCTTCTCCGGGTGCTCCGGGGCGGTGAGTAGCTGAACGAGCGCCGTCCGGTCGGCGAACGACAACGCTACGAACGGGGGTACGTCGTTGTCCAGATCCAGGCCGCGCTCCTGCGCGTACCCGGTGGCGTGGTCGTTGAGGGAAACGGCGAGGCCGTCCAGCGCGGGTGCCAGGCCACCGCCGGGCCCTTCCAATAGTTCGATCGCACCCGATGCGACGGCACCGCCGCCGGGCGCGGCACCGGCGATGGCGCGGTCGTCGGGCGAGCGCTTCTCGCCGGGTACGATCGTGTCGGCGAACGCCTCGATTGTCATTGTCCGCGCCGGATCGGCGTCTAGGATGTCGGGTTGCACGGCGTCTCTCCCAGTTGGTCGTGCTGCCGATTGGACGGGATTGCACGCAGTCTCTGGCGGCCGGTGATCGCGGACCAGAGTTGGGCGGTTCCGTTCGCGATAGAACCATCGTGGCCGGGCTCACAAGCTGATGCATCTCCCGCGTTGCGTCGCCGGTGTTAGCCGCGGTCACGCAACCTCGAAGTCGGAACATTCACGACTGTTGCCCGACGATCGACGCCTGCGTCAGTGCGCCCACGGCCGTCCACTGAGGAGTGTCTATGACCATCAATGACGCCAACCCCGCCACGATGGATCCACGCGAGTTCGCCCGGTTGGTCAAGAAGACTCCGACCGCTGAGCTGCGCCAAATGATGCGCAGTGAGCGGCGTACGCTCGTCCTCGATGAGCTTCTCACCCGCATGCCCGGGGTGTTCCGGGCCGACCGGGCGCGTGCCCTCGACGCGGTGATTCACTGGGTCATCGGCGACCGGCCGGACGGCGGTGTGGACACCTACGAACTGGTGATCGCGAGCGGCACCTGTGCGCTGTCCCCGGCGCCACAGGCGGAGCCCAAGCTGACCCTCGCCCTCGACGCGGTGGACTTCCTGAACCTGGTTACCGGAAACGCGCACCCGGTGGCGCTGGTCATGCGCGGCAAGCTGAAGACCAAGGGCGACCTTGCGCTGACCGCCAAGTTCCCCACCTTGTTCGATGTCCCGAAGCCCTGACCACCATCACCCCGACAACGTCGGCGCCCCCGGCCATCCGGGGGCGCCGATGTCGTTGGGGTGGCGACGCTAGGCGGCGCGGGCGGCGTTGCCCGGCGCGCGGGTGGCCGTGCCGCGGTGCCCGCCGTTGCCGCCGCGCTCCGGCTTGCCGGCGCTGGGTTCGACCGGTGCCGATGGGTCGAACCCGTGCCCCTCCGCCCGGACGCGCGCCTCGACGATGCGCCGGGCCGTCGACCGGATGTCCTGCAACGCCAGCAGCACTGGCGGGTCGAGCAGGCGGAGCGGACGCAGCACCAGCTCGGGCAGGGCGATATCATCATCGTCGTGGACCTGGATAGGCCCGTGCCGCAACACGTACGGCCGCACACCGCGGGCGGAGGGCTCGTCCACCACCCCGGGCGGCAGGGCGTGCACCAGCAGAAACCATGACCCTTCCGGCACCTTGTCCAGCAGGTAGGGCCCCGGGCGCTCGAGCACGGTGCAGCTCACCGGCCGCCCTTGCGGGATCTGCTGCGGGAACAGACCGATGAACGTGTGGCCGAGCGGGGCGTCCGGAGTGGAGGAGATGACGCCGCCGACGGTCGCCGACGGGCTGCGCGCCGCGTCGGACTGGTTCTCGACGGCGATCTGCGGCACGAAACCGCCGTACCGACGATAGGCCGTTGGCGATACCCCGACACTGCTGGTGAATCGGGTGCTGAAGGTGCCGACGCTGTTGTAGCCAACCAGGTGACTGATGTCGATCACGTTCAAGGAGGTCGAGACGAGGAGCTGCTTCGCCTCCTGTAGCCGCATCGCCGAGAGGAATTTCCCCGGCGACACGCCGGTGACCCGCTGAAAGAGGCGAGAAAAGTGGAACTTGCTGAACAGCGCGGTGCGGGCCAGGTCATCGATCGTGAGCGGTTCGCCGAGGCTTTCCTTCATAGATTTGATGACTCGGTAGACCGCTTGCTCGATTGCCTTGTCCATGTCGCCTCCCCGGTTCCCCAAGGATCACTCTCGGGGGTAGCGTGCTGCACCGCCGCATCGGCATATGAGCGCAAACAGGAATTGGGTTCGCAGGGCTTCGGAAAAGAGTCCGCCGCCATCTGGTGGCGATCCCCCGTGGCCGCCTTCCACCCGCCCACTGAAGTCTCTAATCCGACTGACCGGGGCGCATCTTTAGGATTGCTTTCACACACAGTGTGGCCGCCTGTCCGCTTCCTGCCAGTATGGCGTTAATTGGCAAGTGAAGGCGGTTGGCCGGACTTCCAATCAATTGGAGCTCGCCAATGTCGTTTTGATCGACCGGCCCCCGTGCCCCGTGTATGAAACGTCGTCGATGTCAGCTGGTTGCGGCCTTGATGTGGTCGAACTGGCCCGGCCGGCGCCCCGGCCCGGCCGGACCGCGGTACGCCTGCGCGATATCCAGCCAGGACTCGGCGTCCGGCCCGGTCGCGGCCACGGCGAGGTCGGCGCGGTGCCGGCGGCGAGTCACCAGCAGGCAGAAGTCGACCGCGGGACCGGTGATCCGTTGCGTCGCGTCGGCCGGACCGAACCGCCAGTGCGCGCCCGAGGGCGCGGTGAGGTCGAAGCCGAACTCCACGTCCGGTGGGGTGAGGTCGCGGGCGAGGTAACCGAAGTCCCAGACCCGCACGGCGAACGCCACCAGGACACGCAGCCGGTCGGTGTACGTCCGCCGCACACCCAGCGCGTCGGCGATGTCCTGGCCGTGCCCGAACAGTTCCATCATGCCGGCGGCGGCGAGTACGCCCGGCGGCAGTGGCCGGACCAGCCAGGGCACCGGCTGATCCGGCGGTGCGACGGCGAGCGACTTCTCGGCGGCGGCCCGCACGGTGCGCCATTGCCCCAACAGCACCTCGGGCGGGTCGGCGAGGAAACGCTGCATGGCGCCCCGCACGTTGGCGTCGAAGTCCGGCGTGAGCTTCGCGGCCATCTTGGTGAAGCTCGTCGGATCGGACGCGGCGGTACCAGCCATATGAAACGTAGCCGTGAGGTGGGCGATCTGGTGCGTGATGGTCCAGCCCTCGGCGGGGGTGGGCAGCGCCCACTGGTTCGGCGTCAGGTTTGCCACCAGGCGGTCGACATCGTCGCCGTCGGCGACCAATGCGGAGATGATTTGCTCATGGTCGGGCAACAGACTGTCCTCTCTGATAGTCCGCGCGTCCGGCGTCGCGAATAAGTGCGAACCTTGACTGAGCGCGGTCTATTTCAGCATGACCGGGCATCGTCGGCGTTCATCTCCGTCCGTGCGGACGTCACCCGCCACGGCTGAACGCGGAGTCTTCCCGGTAACGCAATTCGCCGGCCCATTGCGCAATTCCGGAGTCGTTTCTCGCTGGCTGGCCCGACCATGCTGAGGACATGGTCACCCGTCCGCTTCCTCGAATCGAACCGCCAATCCCGACCCCGCCGTGGTACCTCACCGCACCGAGGTCGTGAGACCCGGCCATGGTTGCCAGGCGAGTCATCTCCTCCGTACTCCAGCGGCAGGTCAGGTACGTCAGCGCTGTGCCGCCCACGGCCGCCACCGGCCTTGTCGCCGAGGTCTACGCGCAGGCCGCCGACGAAATGCGGGTGGTGGTTCCGCCGATCCTCGCGCAGTCCCCGTCGCCGCCGTCGCTGGCCGCCTACTGGACGCTCACCCGCGAAACGCTCACCGCGGCCGGTCGAGTCGACCGCGCCCGCAAGGAGGCCGTCGCGGCGGCGGTATCGGTGGCCAACCTCTGCCCGTACTGCGTCGACATGCACAGCATCGGCTTGTACGACCTGTCCTCCGAACAGACCGCGGAGGCGATCGTCGCCGACCGCGCGGGTGAGGTCGCGGACCCGGGACTGCGTGCCGTGGCCGGCTGGGCGCGGGTCGCGCACCAACCGGACGAGCCGGCCGTGCGCCAGCCGCCGTTCTCCCCGTCGGACCGGCCGGAGCTCGTCGGTGTGGCGGTCACGTTTCACTACCTGACCCGGGTGGTGAACGTGTTCCTGCCGAGCTTCCTGGTCCCTCGCAAGTTCGGGCCGAGTGCCCGGCGCCGGTTCAAGCACGGGCTGAGCCAGGTCCTCAACCCCCAGTTACGTGAGACCCGCCTGCCGGGCCGGGCGCTGGCGCTTCTGCACGACGCCCCGCTGCCGGTGGACGCGGCCTGGGCCCAGGGGCACCCGGTCGTGGCCGCGGCCGTGGCGCGTTCCTTCGCGGCGCTGGACGCCGTTGGTGCGCGGGCGCTGTCCCCGGCCGTGCGGCATCTGGTCCGCGAGCGCCTGTCGACCTGGCGGGGTGAGGAACCCGGGCACAGCCGGGAGTGGTGCGAACGGCTGATCGCCGATCTGCCCGAGGTGGACCGCGCCGCCGGCCGGCTCGCGCTGCTGACCGTCTTCGCGTCCTACCAGGTCGACGAGGACGTGGTCGCTGAGTTCCGGGCCCGAGAGCCGGGCGACGCCGCGCTGGTGGAGGTCGTCGGGTGGGCGAGCTACGCGGCCGCCAGGCAGGTGGGCGCGGGGCAGGCGACCACCGGGAGCAGCGCATTGCTGGAGTAGCACCCCCGGGCCGAATGGAACAGTCTATGTCGAGATGTCGATGTATGGGGGAGGGCTCGTGCCGACCACACTCGGATCGATACGCCGGTTGGTGTTGACACCCTCGCTCCGTGAGGTGACTTTCGAACGTCGCGGGTTCCCGGGCGCGTCGTCGTCGGCGACGAGCCGCCTCGAAGCGATCCCGCAAGCGGTGATCTGCGGCTTCGAGTGGGGGATCGACGCCCGTGACCAGTGGGAGGTGGAGCGGCGGCTCAGCCTCATCGAGCCGGAGCAGCGTGGGTTCGCCTACGAAGGGGCCACCATGGCGTTCACGGTCCTCGACGCGATGCGAGGGGGTCGTGGGCACCGCACCCGTGACCTGCTGCTCGGACCGGGCCAGCCGCACATCTTCCTGGCCTACATCGGCATCGGTTTCGCGATGGCGAAGCTGCCGCGGACGCTGTGGAAGCGGATCGTCCCCGACCTCGCCGGCACGCCGTACCACCCGACGATGAGCTGGCTCGCGGTCGACGGCTACGGCTTCGACCTGGCCTTCTTCAAGACCGGCCGGTGGGTCGACGAGCAGCGGGTGCCCGCACCGTATCCGTTCCAGGGATGTCCGCACTACTTCACCCGCGCGGTGGACCAGGGTATCGGCCGGGCGTTGTGGTTCATCCACAGCGGGCGGGTGCCCGACGTGGCCGCCGCGGTGGGGCGCTTCGCCACCGAGCGGCAGGCCGACCTGTGGAGCGGGGTCGGGCTGGCCGCGACGTTCGCCGGCGGTTGCGCGCCGACCGACCTGGCCACGCTCCGGCGTCTCGCTGGACCACGGTGGACGGAAGTGGCACTGGGCTCGGTGTTCGCCGCCAAGGCCCGCCACTACTCAGGTACCGTGCCGCCGCACACCGAGACCGCGATCGCCGCGCTGGCCGGTCTCACCGTCGAGGGAGCCGCGGTGCTCGCCGACGACGTCGCCGTGGCCGAACACGACGCGGGCGCCACACCCGCGTACGAGCACTGGCGTCAGCGGATCCGCACCGCTGTCGCGGCATCGGCCGCGCACGGCGCGCGCTGAGGCTGCTTTTCGCCGCCGGCGGATGGGCCTCGCAATTGCGGAGTCGACGCACGGATCCGCAGCGCGAAGCGAAGGATCGGGCGGCGGCTGCGGTGGAGTTGGCGCCGGCGCTGTCGGCCTCGACCGTCAGTTCCACCCCCGAACACCGACACGACGGTGGTGCGGGCCTGACCGGAAACATCAACGCGCACCGGGCACCGCAAAACGGCATTCCGCACCGCTGAAGGTGTGTGCGTGTCGGCTGGCGCCGCAGAATTGATAAGCGGGCTGGGCGCGGTCGATCGAATCGACGACGACCGCATCCGGCTTCACCAACCACACTGGCTCGGCCGGTGTTCTCCGTAGACGTAGGCGAAACCGCGGAGTTGCCGAGCCGCGCGGCGACGTCGCAGTCGAGGAGAAGCGGCGCACCGGATCCCGTCGGACGATGGGACGTACGCGCACATCGCCAACAAAGCAGGTGTGACAGCGCTCGCATGTGTAACCGCGCATGGGGCCGCCCCTGAACGACAAGGAGCCTCGCCGCATGAGTCGAATCGCCATCGTCGGTATGGCCTGCCGATACCCCGATGCCACGTCCCCCCGGGAGCTTTGGGAGAACGCACTGGCAGGCCGCCGCGCATTTCGACGGCTGCCCGACGTGCGGATGCGGTTGGCGGACTACTGGGACGCGGACCCGACCACCCCGGACCGCTTCTACGCCCGTAACGCCGCAGTCATCGAGGGCTACGAGTTCGACCGGATCGCCTACAAGATCGCCGGTAGTACCTACCGGTCCACCGACCTGACCCACTGGCTGGCGTTGGACGTCGCGGCGGAGGCGCTGGCGGACGCGGGCTTTCCGATGGCCGAAGGGGCGCCGCGGGAGCGCACCGCGGTGGTCGTGGGCAACACGCTCACCGGCGAGTTCTCCCGGGCCAACACGATGCGGGTGCGCTGGCCGTACGTGCGCCGGATGGTGGCCGCCGCGCTGAAGGAGCAGGACTGGGACGACGACCAGTTGGCCTCGTTCCTCGACGACTTCGAGACCCGCTACAAGACGCCGTTCCCCGCAGTCGACGAGGACACCCTCGCCGGTGGCCTGTCCAACACCATCGCCGGGCGGATCTGCAACCATTTCGACCTGAAGGGCGGCGGGTACACCGTCGACGGCGCATGCTCCTCGTCGCTGCTTTCGGTGGTCACCGCCGCTAAGTCGCTGCTCGACGGCGAATGCGACGTCGCGGTGGCCGGCGGCGTCGACCTGTCCATCGATCCCTTCGAGATCATCGGATTCGCGAAGACGGGTGCGCTCGCGCACGCCGAGATGCGCGTCTACGACCGCGGTGCCAACGGCTTCTGGCCGGGCGAGGGCTGCGGCATGGTCGTGCTGATGCGCGAGCGCGAGGCACGTGAGGCCGGGCACCGCATCCACGCCGTCATCGCCGGCTGGGGCATCTCCTCCGACGGGAAGGGCGGCATCACCCGACCCGAGGTCAGCGGCTACCGGCTGGCGCTGGACCGGGCCTACGAGCGGGCCGGCTTCGGCATCGAGACGGTGGGTTTGTTCGAGGGCCACGGCACCGGCACCCCGGTCGGCGACGCCACCGAGCTCAAGGCGCTGTCCCTGGCCCGGCGTGCGGCCAGCAGCACCGCCGGCACCACCGTGTCGCCCGCCGCGATCGGCTCGGTCAAGGCGATGATCGGGCACACCAAAGCAGCGGCCGGCGTCGCCGGACTCATCAAGGCGGCGATGGCGGTGCACAACCAGGTGCTGCCGCCGGCGCTCGGGTGTGTCGAGCCGCACGAGCTCCTGACGGAGGACGGGGCGCCGCTGCGGGTGCTACGCCAGGCCGAGCGGTGGCCGGACGGCGTTGCCGTGCGAGCTGGCGTCACCGCCATGGGGTTCGGCGGCATCAACACCCACATCGTGCTGGACAACGGACAGAGCACCAGCGAGCCGGGACACCGTGCGTCGCGCCGCCGCGTCCCGATGGACAGCCGCACCCGGGCCTTGGCGACCTCGTTGCAGGACACCGAGTTGCTGCTGGTCGACGGCGGCTCGCCGGCGGCGCTGCGCGAGCGGCTGACCCGTCTGATCGAGTTCGTGCCGACGCTGTCCTACGCGCAGCTCGCCGACCTCGCCACCACCCTGCACCGCGAGCTGCGCGACCAGCCCTACCGCGCGGCGGTGATCGTTTCCTCGCCGGAGGACGCCGAACGCCGGCTGCGACGCGTCCGCGACGCGCTCGACGCCGGGGAGGCCCCCCTGGTCACTCCGGACGGCCGGATGTTCCTCGGCCGCGCCAGCGGCCCACGACGGATCGGCTTCCTGTTCCCCGGCCAGGGCTCCGGTGCGCGCACCAGCGGCGGCGCGTTGCGCCGCCGGTTCGTCGACGTGGCGGAGTTGTACGCCAGCGCGGCCCTGCCCGCCTCGGGTGACATGGTCGCGACCACGGTCGCCCAGCCGCGCATCGTCACCGGCTCGATGGCGGGCCTTCGCGCCTTGAGCCTGCTCGGCATCGACGCGACCGTCGCGGTCGGGCACAGCCTCGGGGAGATCTCGGCGCTGCAATGGTCCGGGGCGATGGACGAGGAGACGTTGCTTCAGGTCGCCCGGGTACGCGGCCAGACCATGGCCGAGCACAGCGCGTCGGGCACCATGGCCAGCGTCGCCGCCGTGCCGGACGTGGTGTCCAGGCTCGTCGGCGACCTGCCGGTCGTCATCGCCGGCTACAACGGGCCCCACCAGACGGTGGTCGCCGGGTCGGTCGAGGCGGTCCAGGAGGTCGCCGGCCGGGCCCGCGACGCGGGGGTCACCTGCACGCTGCTGCCGGTGTCGCACGCGTTCCACTCGCCGCTCGTCGCACCCGCCGCAGCCGCCTTCGCCGCCAAGCTGACGGAGCTGGAGTTCCAGTCGGTGGGTCGGCGCATCATCTCGACGGTCTGCGGCCAGCCGCTGGCGGCCGAGACCGACATCCCGGAGCTGCTGCACCGCCAGATCACCGACCCGGTGCTGTTCGCCCAGGCGGTCGAGCTGGCGGCCAAGGACGTCGACCTGTTCGTCGAGGTGGGTCCGGGCCGGGTACTCGCCGGCCTCGCCTCGACGCTCACCGACGTCCCCGCGGTCGCCCTCGACACCGATGACGAGTCGCTCACCGGCCTGCTGCGGGTCGTCGGCGCCGCGTACGTGGTGGGCGCGGCCAGCGTGCACCCGGCGCTGTTCGACGGTCGCCTGACCCGGCCGCTGCAGGTCGGCGCGCAGTTCCGCTTCTTCGCCAGCCCGTGCGAGCAGGGCCCCGAGGTGCAACTGCCGCCGAGCACCCGGCGCACCGCCGCGGCGCTGGCCGGGGCCGGCGACGTCGCGACGCCGCCGGCACCGGCCAGCGAGGTCGACAGCGAAACCACACTGGACCTGCTCCGCCGCCTGACCGCGGAGCGGGCCGAGCTGCCGCCGGATCTGGTTCGCGACGACAGCCGGCTCCTCGACGACCTGCACCTGAGTTCGATCACCGTCGGCCAGGTCATGAACGAGGCCGCCCGGCGGGTCGGCGTGCCACCGGCTCAGACGCCGACCAACTTCGCCATCGCGACGGTACGTCAACTGGCCGACGCGCTGGACGAGTTGTCGCGCACCAGCCAGGCCACCGACCACGACCCGGTCGAGGCGGTGGCCGGCGCCGCCGCCTGGATCCGATCGTTCTCGGTCGACCTGGACGAGGCGCCGCTGCCGCCGCGGGTCGCGGCGGAGGCGAACGGCCGGTGGCAGGTGTACACCATCGGCGACGAGCTGCCGGCCGAGCCGCTGCGCCGGGCCCTGGAGCGCGGCGGGGTCGGCGGTGGAGTGCTGGTCTGGCTGCCGTCCGACTGCACCGAGCAGCAGCTCGAACTGGCACTGGTGGGCGCACAGGCGGCACTCGCCGGCGACGGAGAGGCCGGCGGAGCCGGAGGTGACCGGTTCGTGCTCGTGCAGCACGGCCGCGGCGCCACCGGTCTGGCCAAGACGCTGCGGCTGGAGGCACCGCACCTGCGGACCACCGTCGTCGACACGCCGCCGACGAGCGAGGCGGTCGACCGGGTGCTGGGTGAGGTGGCGGCGACGACCGGCTACCGGGAGGCGCACTACGACGAGTCCGGGGTACGCCGGGTGCCGGTGCTGCGCGCGATGCCGATCACGCCGGCCCGGGAGGAGCCCGCGCTGAACACCGGCGACGTGCTGCTCGTCACCGGCGGCGGAAAGGGCATCACCGCCGAGTGCGCACTGGCCGCCGCGGTGGACAGCGGTGCCAAGCTGGCCGTGCTGGGCCGCTCCGACCCGGCCGAAGACGCCGAACTGGCGGCCAACCTGCGCCGGATGGCCGACGGCGGGATCACCGTGCACTACGTCCGCGCCGACGTCACCGACATCGCTCAGGTCCGATCCGCGGTGGCGGAGGTGACCGCGGCCATCGGTCCGGTCACCGCGGTCCTGCACGGCGCCGGCCGCAACGAACCGGCCGCCCTCACCGGGCTGGACATGGCGGCGTTCCGCCGCACGTTCGCGCCGAAGCTGGACGGCCTGCACGCGGTCCTCGACGCCGTCGACCCGCGGCACCTGCGGCTGCTGGTCACCTTCGGCAGCATCATCGGCCGGGCCGGGCTGCGCGGCGAAGCCCACTACGCCACGGCGAACGACTGGCTGGCCGAGCTCACCCGCGAGGTCGCCGCCAAGCACCCCCAGTGCCGCAGCCTGTGCATGGAGTGGTCGGTCTGGTCCGGTGTGGGCATGGGGGAGCGGCTTTCGGTCGTCGAGGCCCTCGGCCGCGAGGGGATCGTCCCCATCACCCCCGACGACGGGGTGCGGCTGATGCGCCGGCTGCTCGCCGACCCGGACGCACCGACCGTCGTGGTGATCAGCGGGCGCGTCGAGGGGACCGACACCGTACGCCACGAGCAGTCGCCCCTGCCGCTGCTGCGTTTCGTCGACCGGCCGCTGGTCCGCTACGACGGCGTCGAGCTGATCTGCGAGGTCGAACTGAACCCCGGCGCCGACCTGTACCTCGACGACCACGAGCTCGATGGCAACCTGCTGTTCCCGGCGGTGTTCGGCATGGAGGCGATGGCACAGGTGGCGCTCGCGGTGACCGGACGCACGAGTGTCCCGCTGATCGAGCGGGCCGAGTTCCTGCGCCCGATCGCCGTGCCCCCCGGCGGCAGCACCACCATCCGGATCGCGGCCGTCGTCACCGCCGACGACACCGTCGACGTGGTGATCCGTAGCGCCGAGACCGGGTTCGCGGCAGATCACTTCCAGGCACGGCTGCGGCTCGCCGCCGCGGAGATCCCCGCCGGGTCGCCGGACCAGGTCGGTCCCGGCCTGCCCGCTGTCGTGCTCGATCCGGAACGTGACCTCTACGGCGACACGCTGTTCCAAGGCGGACGGTTCCACCGCCTGCGCCGCTTCCACCGCGCCGCCGCGCGCCACGTCGACGCCGACGTCGCGGTCGGCCCCGACACCGGCTGGTTCGCCGACTACCTGCCGGGCCGGCTGGTGCTCGGTGACCCCGGCGCCCGGGACGCACTGATGCACGGCAACCAGGTCTGCGTGCCCGACGGCACCCTCCTGCCGGCCGGGATCGAGCGGGTGTACCCCGCCGGCGACCGGCTCGGCACCGCCGAGACGGTCCGCTACTGTGCCACCGAGCGAAGCCGCGACGGCGACACCTACGTCTACGACATCGCGGTGCGTACCACCTCCGGCGAGCTCGTCGAGCGGTGGGAAGGGCTGCGGCTGAAGGCCGTCCGCAAGAAGGACGGGCGCGGGCCGTGGGTGGCGGCACTACTCGGATCCTACGTGGAGCGCACGATCGGCGACCTGCTCGGCGCCCAGGTGGCGGTCGCGGTCGAGCCGGACGACCCGCAGCGCACGACCGAGCGCCGGTCCCGCACCGCGGTGGCGGTCGGACACGCGCTCGGCCGGTCGGTGCCGGTGCGCTACCGGCCCGACGGGCGGCCGGAAATCGACGGAGAGCTTGCTGTCTCGGCCTCCCACGGCGCCGCACTGACCATGTCCGTGGCCGCCAGCGGAAGCGTGGGCTGTGACGTCGAGGCAGTCGCCGAGCGCCCGGCCTCGGCCTGGAAGGACCTGCTCGGGAAGCACTTCGGGCTGGCCGAACTCGTCTCCGCCGAGCTGGGCGAGGATGCCGACACCGCCGGTACCCGGGTCTGGACGGCCATCGAATGTCTGAGGAAGGTCGGCCTGCCGGCGAACGCGCCGCTCACGTTGAGCCCGGAACGCGCCTCCGCGGGTTCCCCGTGGGCTGTGTTCGCCTCCGGCAACGTGCGCATCGCCTCGCTCGTCACGAGCGTGCGGAAATGGGCGGAGCGCGACAGTGGCGACGCCCGCTCACCCGGATGGCACCACGACGAAGTCGACCAGGTCGCGTTCGCCGTGCTCACCGACGGGTGGTCGTAGCCGTGGACAAGTTCTACGAATACCTGCACACCGTCGGCTTCGAGGAAACCAACATCGTCGGCAACGTGTACTACGTCAACTACCTGCGCTGGCAGGGCCGCTGCCGGGAGATGTTCCTCAAGGAACGGGCACCGGACGTGCTCGCGGAGCTGCAGGACGACCTGAAGCTTTTCACGTTGAAGGTGAACTGCGCGTTCTTCGCCGAGATCACCGCGTTCGACGACCTCTCGATCCGGATGCGCCTGGACGAGTCGGCCCAGACCCAGATCGCGTTCAGCTTCGACTACGTCAGGCTCGACCCGGGCGGCGCCGAGACGCTGATCGCCCGGGGGCACCAGCGGGTCGCCTGCATGCGGGGACCCAACACGAGGACCGTACCGACCCGCGTTCCGGAGTCGCTGGTCCGGGCGCTCGCACCGTACACGACAAGCAGGAGGCCAGCGTGAAACCCGACCCCTGGCCCTCCGCCGAGGTGTCCGACCCGAAGCTGTCGCGGCGGGCGTTCGGCGCTTGCGCCACCGGGGTGACGACGTGACGCCTGTACCGCCACGCCGAGTGCCGCCCGGGCCGAGCGGACCGGGCCACCTCAGCACCTTGTGGCAGCTTGGCCGGGATCGGCTCGGGATGATGACCTCGGCCGCCAACACCTACGGCGACGCGGTGCGCCTCGGCCCGGGATCGCGGGCACTCTACTTCTTCAACCACCCCGACCACGCCAAGCACGTCCTGGCCGACAACAGCCAGAACTACCACAAGGGCATCGGTTTGGTGCACGCCCGGCGCGCGCTGGGCGACGGCCTGCTCACCAGCGAGGGCGAGCTGTGGCGCAAGCAGCGCAAGGTGATCCAGCCGGTGTTCCAGGCCAGGCGCATCGCGCAGCAGGCCGGCGTCGTCGCCGCGGAGGCGGACCGCCTGGTGGATCGGCTGCGCGCCCGCGTCGACGGCGAACCGTTCGATCTGCCGCGTGAGCTGACCGCGCTCACCCTCGGCGTGCTCGGCCGCACCCTGCTCGACACCGACCTCGACGGGTACAGCTCGCTCAGCCACTCGTTCGAGGCCATGCAGGACCAGGCGATGTTCGAGCTGGCGTCGATGAGCATGGTCCCGATGTGGGTGCCGCTGCCCAAGCAGCTACGCTTCCGGCGGGCCCGGCGGGACCTGCAGCGCATCGTCGACCAGATGGTGGCCGAACGGCAGGGGCGCGACGGAGCGGACGACAACGACGCGCTGGCGTGCCTCATCCGCTCGACCCGCGAGGAGAGCGACCCCGAGGTCGGTCGGCAGCGCCTGCGCGACGAGATGGTCACCCTGCTGCTGGCTGGACACGAGACCACCGCCAGCACTCTCAGCTGGTCGTTCTACATGATCGACCGCCACCCCGAGGTACGGGAGCGGCTGCGCGCTGAAGCGGTGCAGGTGCTCGGGGACCGGCTGCCGGTCCATGAGGACCTGCACCGGCTGACCTACACGTCGATGGTGATCAGTGAGGTCATGCGACTCTACCCACCGGTGTGGATGCTCTCCCGCATCGCGCAGGGACCCGACGAGGTCGGCGGCTATCCGGTGCGGGCCGGCAGGGACGTGCTGATCTGCCCCTTCACCCTGCACCGGCACCCGGAGTTCTGGGCGGAGCCAGAGCGTTTCGACCCCGAGCGCTTCGATCCGGCCAACACCGTCTCCCGGTCCCGGTACGCCTACCTTCCGTTCGGGGCCGGCCCGCGGTTCTGCGTCGGCAACCACCTCGGGCTGATGGAGGCCGCGTTCGTGATCGCGATGGTGACGCGGGAACTGCGGCTGACCGTCCAGCCCGGATACCAGGTGGTGGCCGAACCGATGCTGTCGCTGCGTATCCGCGGCGGCCTGCCGGTACGGGTGCGGCCGGCCGGCTCGGCCGGGTCGCCGGGGTAGTCGGCCGTCGGGCAATGCGGGGAGCACCGGCGGATCGAATTGGTTCGTCGGCGACGTCCTCTTACAGGGGCGTTTGAGGAATCTGGTTATTAGTTGGTGGGTTCGGGCCAGGCGCCGCGACATGAGCATGTTCATCGCTATTGCTAGACGGGTTCGCCGAAGCCCCGCACCACGCGGACGCGACCGCCCGGTATATGTCCGGCTACTTCGCGACGCGGGCGGTCAAGCCGGGCTCGGCGTAGTCCCCGGGCGTCATCGCCGCTGGCCGTGCCCCGCCGGCCAACCCGAACGACCTGCGCCGGCCAGTCGCCGGCGCAGGTCGTGTCGAGCAGTTCGCGCCACCGCCTCCTGATCGGAGGCCAGTTGCCGCAGGCATCCCAGACGGTGGACGCTCAGTGCGGCCCGACGTGCGTCGCGATGAATTCGGCCAGCTCGGGCTTGATAGCACCTGCCGGCTGGGGCGTCGGCAGCTCCACCACCTGGTAGGCATCCCGGCTGAGGCCCTTCACCTCGACTGTCGAGGGGGAGTCGGACAGCACCGTCACCGCCGCCCGGCCGACGGCCTGCTCGATGGACGTGTCGTTCCGGCACGCCAGCAGGAAGGCGAGCCAGCCGCGGTACCAGACGATCAGGTCCGAGAAGGCTCCCATCGCGCCAGTGAGGTTCCGGCCGGCCGCCAGTGCGGTCACCTCATCACGGAAGAGCTGCTCCATCGCGGCGACGACCGCCCCAGGATCCGCGTCCAGATCCGGGCACGAGTGGGGTGCCGGGCCGAACTTCGCGAGGTACTCGTCGAATTTCGCTTGCACAAGTTCGTCGTCGACCCATGCCGGCTGCACCAGTAGGGCGGTGACCGGACGGCTGGACGCCAACAGGTCCGCGACGCGCAGGGACAGCGCCGAGGAACTGCAGTGCCCTATCACGAACACATGGCCCTGGTCCGCGCCGGACCTCAGGAACTCGTCCGCGCAGGCCGCGGCCAGCTCCGGCAGCGGAACGTAGAGGTGCGTCCCGCTGAGCACGCCGATGGGGTCGATCTGGAACACCGGCCTGCCTTGAACGCTCTCGCTGAGCATCTCGCTCAGGCGCGGCGCCATGGACAACGCCTGGAAGTCGGCTACCAGGATGGGATCGGCTTCGCCGGCGCTGAGCCGCCGTAGCACCAGTTCGTCGAGGTCTGAACGCGTCATGTCGTCCTTCTCCGGTCGGGTCACCGCGCGGCCTGCGGCCCTGTTAACCGGGAGCCAGCCGCCACTCGGGAGCGATATCGGCTGGTCCATCGCCAGCTCGGGACGGCTTCGCTCGGCCGCCGCTCATAGCCATCGTCTCCGCACCGGCGCGCGAGTTCTTATCGGACAGTGCGGTCTCGGGTGTGCGTCCGCCGCCCGCACGTCACAGTCGGGCGAGTAGGTCTCTGGTGAAGAGGTCCTCCGGCGAGAGGATGCCCGCGACCACCTGGAAGTAGCGCTCGGTGAGTTCCGGGGAGTCTTGGATGGCGCGGAGGAGGGTGAGTAGGTGGGGGTCGGGGTCGAGGCGGGCGGTGACGAGGTTGGTGTGGTAGGTGGGTTTCATGTGTTGGTCTCGGGCGGCGGCGTAGCGGGCGAGGGCGGCGTGTTGTCGGATGGGGTCGTTGATGGTGGCTGTTGGGTCGTCACCACTGTTGAGTTCGGTGGCGAGGAGTTCTGATTGGTGGAACGCGTCGGTGATGCCGTGTGCGTTGATGGAGTCTTTGTGGTGGCCGGCGTCGCCGACGAGGGCCCAGCCGGGGCCGTGAGCGTGGCGGAAGAAGTTGCGTTGGTCGCCGGTTCCGTAGAGGCGGTCGGCCATGGTTGCCTCGGAGAGCCGTTGCCACAGGGGAGGTGCGGTGGCTTGGATGTTGGCCAGGTAGGCGGCCTTGGGATCGCGTCGTACGTGGGCGAACTGGGCCTGGGGTAGGTAGCCGGCGATCAGGGTGAGGTTGTCGTGGGTGCCTACTGCGGCGACCCAGCCGCCGGGGCGTTCGTAGATTTCGAAGTCGGCTGGTATGCCCGACCAGTAGGTGAAGTAGACGCAGGTGAGGTTGGGGTGTTCGGCGTAGAGAGGTGCGTCGACGAGTTTGGCGATGGTGGACCGCATCCCGTCGGCACCGATGACGAGGTTGGCCCGTTCGGTTGTCTCGATGCCGTTGTTGGTGCGCAGGCGGACGCCGGTTACTCGACCGTCGTCGGTGGTGAGGCCGGTGACCAGTGTGTGGTCGCGGACCTCGGCGCCGGCGGCCGCGGCGGCTTCGACGAGGATGGTGTCGAGAATGTATCGACGGGGAGCGTAGGCGCCGACCACGCCCGGTAGCGTCGGTGCTGGTCCGCGCAGGTAGACGTCGGCGACGCGGTAGCTGACGGTCTGTAGCGGTGGGCAGCCGGACTGCCGGACCTGGTCGAGCAGGCCCCATCGGGCGAGTCGTTCGACCCCGGATTGGTGGATGTACAGAGTGGACAGGGTGTCGCTCGGGAACTCGGTACGGTCCAGCAGGAGCACCCGGTGCCCCGCTCGGGCTAGCAGGAGCGCCGTTGTGGCACCCGCACACCGCGCCCCCACCACAATAGCGTCGTAGGTCACCATTCCATCGTCAGGCCGGTCACCAGCCCCCACCAACTTTGCCCGTGCCCGACCCGCGTCAGGCCGTTCGCCTCGACCCCCGGTCGGTGGAGTGCGCCGGCGGGATTGGCGGTCCGGAAGACCGGTGAACGGCGAGTTCGGCCGAGTGCGACAGAGCGTCCTCGGGTTCGGGCTCCAGGCTGGGCAGATCGAGGAGGATCGGCAGGTCCCGTCGGCAGGCTCGGGCGCAGGTCGAACCGGGCCGAGATGGCCACGCCCTGGGCGACGCCGACGTGTCCGGTGCCGCCGATGAGCAGCGTTCCGCGGGTCCACGGTTCGGGATCGGTGCTGTCCGCCACCGCCACAGCCTGAAGGAACCGGTTGCCCACGGGCACATCCTTTGGTCGGCACGAAGACGGCTCGTCCGAGGCCGGGCCACGACGTCATCAGTCTGCCGTTCCAGGACATGCGGCGAAACCTGCCGGCGAGACACCGACGCTATCCGTAGAATGGTTGCCGAACGTTCCGAGTGTGTTGTGGCCGACGGCGAACGCGATGTCGGTCACGTTCATTTTCGAGGAAGCGGCTCAGTCTCGCGCTGTCCGCGATATTCGGAGTGGGAGCGGCTTGCCGTACCGCGCACAAATGAATTTGATCGCGCGTTCCACGGCGTCGTTCAGGTGCGTGTCTTTCCTCGTCGACGAAAGCAACGGAGGATGTGCGCGGTCGATGACACATTTGGCAGCATCGGTGGTGACCTGCGGCAAAGTCCGCGAGAGTGCTTCGTCAAGGCCCAGACCGAGGAAGGATGTCGTACGCACTGGGCCAGGAGATCGTATGCCCTGTCTCGGGGTCTTCTCGCTGCGTCATGGGAGCGAGGCTTGCCCGTGCCGCTATCTCGTCGCACCTCCCAGAATGCTCGCTACCACCGGCTAAAACGGAGGTCGAGCACTCCCGGAGATGCGCCGACGGAAACAAGATGCGATCCTGGGTCATCGACCAGTGTAAGCGAGCGATGTCCTTTGCCTGGTTCTCGTGATACGAGAATCAGCACATCAAGTACGTAGCAGAGCATTGGACCGACATATGGCTCAACAGCCTAATCAAAGCCGAGCGTAAGTGAGTGGAGCAGCCGTGACAACGCGCGTCAGTGACCAGGTAACGCCGGATTCTTCTGCCCCGGCGGAGGGGCTCTTGGGTGAGTTGTTCGCGGCGCAGGCAGCCCGGACTCCTACCGCGGTCGCGGTGGTGTTCGGGGACGCGTCGCTGTCGTATGCGGAGCTGGACGCGAGGTCGAACCGGCTGGCCCGGTACCTGGTCACGCGAGGTGCCGGGCCGGGGCGGCTGGTCGCTGTGGCGACAGAACGCTCCGCGGAGATGATCGTCGCGGTCCTGGGGGTGCTCAAGGCTGGCGCGGCCTACCTGCCGATCGACCCGGCCAACCCCGCCGACCGGATCGCGTTCATGCTCGCCGACGCCGCCCCCACCGCCATCCTCACCTCACGCGCCCTGGCCACGACCGCCGCTCTGGGCGCGGCGACAGACGGCGCGCGCCCGGGCGTGAGCGGCGAGCTGATGATCATGTTGGACGACCCGGCGGTCCAAGCCGCCGTGACCGCCCTGCCCGGTACCGGTCTGTCCGATGCCGACCGGCTCGCACCGCTGCTGCCCGGGCACCCGGCGTACGTGATCTACACGTCGGGGTCGACGGGCCGGCCCAAGGGTGTCACGGTGGAGCACCACTCGGCGGCGTGGTTCGTGTCGTGGGCGGCGTCGACGTTCGGCGCGGACCGGTTCGGCCGGGTGCTGGCGTCGACGTCGTTGAGCTTCGACGTGTCGGTCTTCGAGGTGTTCGGACCGCTGGCCTGCGGCGGGTGCGTGGAGGTGGTGCAGGATGTGCTGGTACTCGCGCGGAGCGGATGGTCGGGGAGTCTGATCAGCACCGCGCCCTCGGCGATGGCGGGGGTGCTGGCCGCCGCGGAGACGTCCGCGACCGCGCAGACAGTCGTGCTGGCGGGCGAGGCGCTGACCGGGCCGGTGCTGCGGGCCGTGCGGGCGGCGGTGCCCGGCGCCCAGGTGGTCAACGCGTACGGGCCGACCGAAGCCACGGTGTACGCCACCGCCAGTGACGTGGCGGCCGGACCCGATCTGGACGACGGCCCGGTCCCGATCGGCCGGCCGCTGCCGGGCGCGCAGGTGTACGTACTGGACGACGGGTTGCGGCCGGTCCCGGTGGGGGTGACCGGTGAGCTGTACCTCGCGGGCGCGGGGCTGGCGCGGGGGTACCTGAATCAGCCGGCGTTGACGGCGGATCGGTTCGTGGCGTGCCCGTTCGGCACGGGGGAGCGGATGTACCGCACCGGGGACCTGGTTCGGTGGGCCGGTGACGGCCAGCTCGAGTTCCTGGGACGCGCCGACGACCAGGTGAAGATCCGGGGATTGCGGATCGAGCCGGGCGAGATCGAGGCAGTGCTGGCCGCGCAGCCGGGAGTGGGCCGCGCGGTGGTGGTGATGCGGGAGGACCGTCCCGGCGACCCGCGACTGGTCGGCTATGTGGTGCCCGAGCCCGGCGGCCAGGTGGACCCGGCGGCGCTCCGGCAGGAGGCCGCCCGGACGCTGCCGGGATACATGGTGCCGGCCGCGGTGCTGGTGATGGACGCGCTGCCGCTGACGGTGAGCGGGAAGCTGGACCGGCTGGCGCTGCCAGCGCCGGACTTCAGCGCCGCGGCTGGCGGCCAGGAACCTGCCACCCCGCAGGAGGCAGTGCTGGCTGAGCTGTTCGCGCAGGTCCTGGGTGTCGATCGGGTCGGAGTCGAGGACAACTTCTTCGACCTGGGCGGCCATTCGCTGATGGCTACGCGGTTGATCAGTCGGGTGCGGTCGGCGCTGGGTGTGGAGCTGGACATCCGGGTGGTGTTCGAGAATCCGACGGTCCAGTCGCTGGCACGGTCGCTCCTGGAGGCGGGCAGCGCGCGGACGCCGTTGGCACGGGTGGTGGACCGGCCGGAGCGGCTGCCGTTGTCGTTCGCTCAGCAGCGGTTGTGGTTCATGAACGAGTACGACGGCCCGAGCCCGTTGTTCAACGTGCCGTTCGCATGGCGGCTGCGTGGCGGCCTGGACGCGGCGGCGCTGACGGCCGCGCTGCGGGATGTGGTGGGCCGGCATGAGGCGCTGCGTACCGTGTTCGCGGTCGCGGACGGTCAGCCGTACCAGCAGGTGGTGGACGCCTCGGTCGCGGTGCCGCAGGTGACGATGGCGGCGGCTGATCAGACGAGCCTGCCGGGCCTGCTGGAACAGGCCGTGCGGTACGTCTTCGACCTGGCCGGCGAGCTGCCGGTGCGCGGGTGGCTGTTCCGGATGGGGCCCGCGGAGCACGTACTGGTGCTGGTGATGCACCACACCGCCAGCGACGGCTGGTCGGCCGGGGTGCTGGTACGGGACCTGAGCGAGGCGTACCGGGCGCGGCTGGAGGGGCGGGCGCCGGAGTGGGCGCCGCTGCCGGTGCAGTACGCCGAGTACACGCTGTGGCAGCGCCGGCTGCTGGGCGAGGACCGGGACGGCGACGGTGTGCTGGCTCGGCAGCTGCAGTTCTGGCGCTCCGCGCTGGCGGGGCTGCCCGATCAGCTGGACCTGCCGGTTGACCGGCTGCGGCCGCCGCAGCCGTCACATCGTGGCGGCCTGGTCCAGCTGGAGCTGGACGCCGGGTTGCACCGCAGTATCGAGGAGCTGGCGCGCGCCCACCGGGTGACGGTGTTCATGGTGTTGCAGGCAGGGCTGGCCATGCTGCTGTCGCGCTCCGGGGCGGGCACCGACATCCCCATCGGCACGATGGTGGCCGGCCGCACCGACGAGGCGCTCCACGATCTTGTCGGGTTCTTCGGCAACACGCTGGTGCTGCGGGTGGACCTGTCCGGGGACCCGGGCTTTGGCGAGCTGCTGGGCCGGGTGCGGGAGCTGGACCTGACCGCCTTCGCCAATCAGGACGTGCCGTTCGAGCGCCTTGTGGAGGAACTCAACCCGATCCGGTCCGCCTCGCGGCACCCGCTGTTCCAGGTGATGCTCACCTCTGACGACGACACCAGCAGGCAGTGGCAGGTGCCGGGCCTGCAGGCGCAGGCCGAGTCGCTGGCCGGCGAGACGGCCAAGTTCGACCTCACCATGTTCTTCCGCCCGGAGTACGCCGCCGACGGCTCGCCGGCCGGGATCACCTGCTCGTTCGAGTACGCCCGGGACCTGTTCGACGAGTCGACCGCGAACGCCCTCGGCGGCCGGTTGGCGCGACTGCTGAGCCAGGCCGCCGCCGACCCGGGTCGCCGGATCAGCGAGCTGGAACTGCTGACGCCGGCCGAGCGGGAGCTGGTCGTACACCGGTGGAACGACACCGTGCTGGAGGTGGCCCCGGCGACGGTGCCCGGGGTGTTCGCGGCGCAGGTGGCCCGGACCCCGGACGCGGTCGCGGTCGTCGACAGCCAGACGAGTTTGACCTTCCGGGAGCTGGACGAGCGGTCCAGCCGGCTGGCGGCGATGCTGGTGGACGCGGGCGTCACAGCGGAGTCGCGGGTCCTCGTCGTCATGCGGCGGTCGGCGCAGCTGTGGGTGGCGCTGCTGGCCGTCCTGAAGGCGGGCGGCGTGTACGTGCCCGTCAACGTGAGCTGGCCGGTGTCGCGGATCGCGTTCGTGGCCGGCGATGTGGGCGCCGTGGCGGTGCTGTGCGACGAGGAGTTGGCGGAGCTCGCCGGGCAGGTCAGCCCGGATGGTGCGCCGATCCTGCTGGCGACGGCCGCGGACGCCGCCACCGGGACGCGGGAGGACTTCGCGGACGCGGAAATCCACCCGGACCGGCTGGCGTACGTGATCTTCACGTCCGGGTCGACCGGGGTGCCCAAGGGGGTCGCGGTGACGCACCAGGACGTCGTGGACATGGTGCTGGATCCGGCGTGGCCGGACGGCGTGCATGAACGGATGCTGGTGCACTCGCCGCATTCGTACGACATCTCGACGTACGAGCTGTGGATAGCGCTGCTGCGCGGGGGCACGCACGTGGCGGCACCGCCGGAGGAGATGAGCATCGCGCGCCTGGCGGAAGTGATCGCGTGGGCGGCACCGACGGCCATGTGGCTCACGTCGGCGCTGTTCGACGCGGTGGCGGCGGAGCAGCCGTCGGCGCTCGCCGGGCTGCGGATGGTGGTGGTCGGCGGGGACGCGGTGTCCGGCACCGCGGTGCGGCGGGTGGTCGAGCGGTGTCCGGGCGTGCTGATGGTGAACGGGTACGGGCCGAGCGAGTCGACGACGTTCACGACGTTGCACGCGATGACCGAGTTCTCGGACGAGCAGGCGGCGCAGCCGGTGCCGATCGGCGGCCCGATGGCCAACATGCGGCTGTACGTGCTCGACAGCGCCCTGCGGCCGGTGCCGGTGGGCGTGACGGGTGAGCTGTACATCGCCGGCGCGGGCATGGCGCGGGGGTACATGAACCGGCCCGGGTTGACCGCCGAGCGGTTTGTGGCGTGCCCGTTCGGTACGGGCGAGCGGATGTACCGCACCGGCGACCTGGTCCGGTGGAATGCCGACGGCCTGCTGGTGTTCGTGGGGCGCGTCGACCTGCAGGTGAAGATCCGGGGCTTCCGGGTCGAGCCGGGCGAGATCGAGGCGGCGCTGGTCGCGCAGCCGGAAGTGGGCCAGGCCGCGGTGGTGGCCCGGGAGGACCGTCCCGGCGATCGGCGGCTCGTGGCGTACGTGGTGCCGGCGTCCGGCGGCCGGGTGGATCCGGCCGCGGCACGGCAGGAGATCGCGCGGACGCTGCCGGAGTTCATGGTGCCGTCGGCGGTGGTGGTGATGGATGCGTTGCCGCTGACGGTCAACGGGAAGTTGGACCGGCGTGCGTTGCCGGCGCCGGACTACAGCGCCGTGGCCAGCGGCCAGGAACCGGCCACGGCGCGCGAGTCGGTGCTGTGTGACCTGTTCGCCCAGGCACTGGGCGTCGACCGGGTCGGAGTCGACGACAACTTCTTCGACCTGGGCGGCCACTCCCTGCTCGCCGCCATCCTCCTGGCCCGGCTCGAAGACCAGCTCGACATCAAGATCGGGCTGAAAGCCTTCCTCGCCAACCCCTCCGTCAACGGCGTCACCAGCCAGGTGTCACCGTCCAGCACAGACCAGCGCAGCGCGAGCGCCAACGTCGCGTGAAGGCTGTCGCGTGAAGGCTGTCGCGTGGAGGCTGAAGCGCACTGGGTCTGGTGGAGCTTCCACAGACCCGGTGCGCTTCAACCGTCCACCATCGGGGTCAGGGTCATTGCGTTCTCGGGTTGCTGCTGGTCACGGCGTGGCCGAGGTCGTGTGGGCGGCGGGTGGCGCGGGCGATGTCGGCGTTGGCGCGGGTGCGGGCGATCCGGTCGGCTTGCTGGGCGTGTGGGGAGGCGATACCGCCGGGGGTGTGCACGGTGACGGCTTTGGCGGTGCGGGCCTCCCGGTGGCCGTGCCCGTGGTCGCGGCGGCGGTCACCGGCGGGGATCTGCGCCCAGGGCAGGGCTTTGAACTGGGTGAACAGGGCGCGCTGGTGGGCCTTGGCGGGGACCATCGGATGTCCAGCGCGGAGAGCAGGGCGGACCTGGCCGCCGTCGGGACGGTGGGCTCCACGCGGGGTCTTCCCGTCCACGGTGATCACCGTCCGACACCTGCGTGACCGAGGTGTGACCGGCCGGGCGCGGGTCCGCAGCCAGCCAGATCGGTGGCCAGCAGCCGGTCGTCCAGGAGGGTCGGCAACCGCCACACCGTCGTGCCCACGGGTACGCCCCGGCCGAATCCGAGTCGGTCCCTGGCCCGCTCGGCCAGATCGGGTAGCCCGTCGGTGATCGCGGTGAACGACGTCGCGCCGGCCAGCACCGCGCACACCGCGACCGCGAGGAGGCCGGCCATCGGGTGACGCACCCGCGTGGGTCGCGACCTGCTGGGCCGGGCGGACCCCGAGGAACGCCTCCGAGACGATGCGCCACCGGTCCACGGCGGTACGGCGCAGCAGGGGACCCGGGACTGCCGACAAGGCATGCGGTAGTCCCGTCGTCTCACCATCGGTGACCGGGTGGTGGTCCGTCAGCGGTGCCGACAACTGCGGACAGTGCCGGGATCGGGCCTGATGACATCGGCGGGTGAGATTCCTCGGGGGTCGTGAAGCGTAGAGAACTTCATGATCACCGACGTAATCTCACCCGCCACCTTCCGCCTCCACAGCGGCCACTCACCCCGTAGATCCCCAGCTCAGGACACCCGCCGACCGCCTACGCAATCCCCTGCCATCGGGGTACGGACAAAAAGGGGACTTTCGTCAGTCCGCACTGAGATAGCTGTAGAGGCGGTGGGCGCCTTCGGCGACAGTGTCCTCGTCCTTCGCGAACGCGATCCGGATCTGCGGCGGGCCGGTCCGGTCCGAACCGTAGAAGCACTGGCCGGGCACGACGCCGACGCCGCCTTCCCGCAGCAGGCGCTGCACCAGCTGCGATTCCCCTTCCCCGGGGCGCGCGAACGAGGTGGCGTCACACATGACGTAGTAGGCGCCGGCCGGCCGCTGGAACTCGATATTGCACTTCTCGAGCCCGGTGACGAGTATGTCCCGTCGCTTTCCGTAGACTTCTCTCAGCTCTTCGAAGTAACTCGCCGGCAGCGAGAGCGCCGCGGCGCCGGCCGCCTGAAACGGAGTCGGAGCCGCGATCGTGAGGAAATCATGCACGCGGGCCACACGCTCCATGAGGTTCTGCGGCCCGGTTACCCAGCCGACCCGCCAGCCGGTCACGGAGAACATCTTCGAAAGCGCGTTTATCGTAATCGACTGCTGATCCATGCCGGGGATGTCGGCAATTCTGGTCGGTCGCTCATTCGTAAAGTAGAGCTCATCGTAGATCGCGTCATGGATGACGACGAGGCCAAGCCGCAGGCACACGTCGGCCAAGCCTTGAGTCTCCTCCCGCGTGAAAACGCGCCCGGTCGGGTTGTGCGGTGAGTTGATGATGACCGCACGTGTGTTCCGGTCGGCAATGGCGGCGATCTCCGCCGGATCGAGCACCCAATCGGGACCCTTCAGTTGGACATACCTGGCTTCCACGTCGATGAGTCGCAGATTGACCGCGTACGACTCATAGGCCGGCTCGACGATGATGACGTTGGACCCCTTCTCCGCCACGGCGAGCAGCGCGGCCAGCATGCCCTCGGTCGCCCCACACGTGACGCAGATCTGCGTTTCCGGGTCGTAGGGCGCCGGCATGCCCCAGCGCCGCTTCTCGAATTCGCTGATGGCTTGGAGGAACTGCATGCTGCCGCGGGGGGACGTGTACTGGTTGTCGTTCGACCGAATGGCCGCCACGGCGGCCTCCTGAATGCTCACCGGAAGCGGATAGTTCGGTATGCCCTGTGCCAAATTCACGGCGTTTGCTGCCTGGCACGCGCGGGTCATACCGCGGATCACCGACTCGCCAACGGGAATGTTCGCTGGCGACCTGAATATGTTCTCCAGATCTGGCGTTACCGACATGAGCTGATTCCTCCCAGGATTTTACGGGGCGTTTGGGGTGGGACCCCGAAGGTCTGCGCGGTCCAGGCTGCCGCCGAGCATGGTCAGCACGTGAGGCCGTGGGTGACGGGCCTCCGACGATGAGCGTCCTGGCTGGTCGACCCCATTGTCGTAGGTAATGTCCCGCTGGTTGACCACAAGCAACCACTCACCCTTTCGAATACGGCCGACAGGCAGCCTACCGCCAAGCGTTTGAAGAAGATGTACCTAGATATGTTGCCCCGATCCCTCCAAACCTTGTCCTTCAGGGTGATTGCGTAGTCGGTCGGCCGGTGTCCCGAGCTGGTGATCTACGGGTGAATGGCCTCTGTGGAGGCGGGAGGTGGCGGGTGGCAGTACGCCGGTGATCATGGAGTTCTCCACGCTTCGCGACACACATTGGTATAAGTCGGGTGTGTTGAAGGTGGGGCCCGCCGCGAATGGGACATCGACGACACGACCCGCCACGTGCCGGATGCGGCTCTCTGTGAAGACCTCCACCAGGCCCGCCACCGGCACCGGACCCACCGTCACCGCCACACTCCGCGACGCCGCGACCGGCTACCACCGCACCAACGGCGACACCAGGATCGCCCGCGCCACCCGCCGCGCCACCGCCGCCCACACGACCTCAGCCGCGCCGTGACCAGCAGCAACCCGAGAACGCAATGACCCTGCCTTGTCCTCGGCTCGATCCGCCGGCTGCTGTTCGCGGGGACGTACGGAGTCGTGGTGTGGTGCGGCGCGCCCGAGGTCCGACGAGGGGGCGAACGCGCGGCCGCGGCAGCCGCAGGCCGAACGGGACGGACGGATCGCGGGCGCGACGCGGAGATCGCGGTGCCGCGCGAGCGGATGGCCACACTGCGGTCGCGGCGTCGCGGACCTGGGCGCGCGGGAGGTCCGGCCGCGAGCTGGGCCGTTCGAGGGCCCAGCCCAGGGCGACGACGCAGCTCGTGGACCATCTCGACAGGAGGGTGCGGCACCGGTGACTAGTCGAGCTGAGAGCAGATCTCCTCCAGGAGGCGGTATTCAGCCGCCTCGTCCTCGTCTCGACCGCCCAGCATGTAGTAGCCGAACTTCATATGCTCCATCGGGCCGCTTATCTGAAGGATCCCGTTCCTGAGGTCGGTGATCGCCGCTTCCACGTCCTCGAGCTCCACCTCGGTGTTCTCGCGAATGTAGAGGGCTGTCATCCGTCTCGCGGGAAGGATTTCGCCGTGCCAGGCACGGACCTGGGCAGAGGCGTTGTAGCTGTCCCAGTACATGCGCGAGCCGGGGATGATCCCGGGCGCCGCGACGGAGATGCTGGTGATCAGGTCGCGGTAGGTGTCGGCCATCGACAGCCAGCTGTTCACCTCGGTTTTGAGCATCTTCAGCGTCGTTCCCGGTAGGCCCATGATCCCCGATGCGTAAAGCTTGTAGTCGAGGTCACGCGCGAGCTCCAGCGCCTCCTCGATCCGCTCCGGCCCCTTGTTGATCCCCTTGGAGTCCGCCTTGAGCAACTTGGGGTCGAATGCCTCCAGCCCCACGTTCCACGTGCGCACGAACCCCTTGCACAGCTCCGCCGACTCGAGGAACTCGTAGACCAGCCCGTAGGCCAGCATGAACCGGTGCTTTTGCAGGATCGGCGACTTGGCGCAGGCATCCGCCATGTCGTTGAGGTAGGAGATGTTCCCTTCCCACTGCTCGCGCGAGAAGCCGAGGGTCGAGTCGCCGGTGGCGTACACGTTCGCGCCGAGTTCTCCGACGATGTTCTCCAGCACCGGAATCGCCGACGCGACATCCGTCGTCTTGGGGGTCAGGCCCTGGATCGAGCAGTGCTTGCACCGGCGGCCCGGCCGCTTTCCCCAGGTGCACCCGCCATCCAGCGGCACCGTGACCATCCGCTTCAGGTCGTAGTGCTGGGAGTACCAGACGTTGAACGCGCGGTCATAGTGCTTTTCGAGCTGGTCGAGGATCAGCCGATAGTCGGGCAGGATCCGACGGTCCAGCGGGAACGTGCCGGCGTCCTGATTGACGACCTCACCACCGGCTGCCCGGTACGCGAGGGAGGGGACCCTGCTCAGGTCCAGCCCGCCCTGCAGGTGGGTCAGCAGGCCCATCATGGTGAACGGGCCGTTGTTGCCGGTGCTGATGAAGTCCACCAGGCGGCTGCCGTATTTGCCGGTCAGCGTCTCCTGGTAAAGGATGCCGGCGTGGTCGTTGCCGAAGACCACAACGGCCTTGGGGTTGACGCGCTTGATCTCCGCCGCCACGATCATGGCCCACAGGGTGGTGGCCGTGTAGACCGTGAAGGCGGCAACGTCCGGCGGGTCCTCGTTGATGGCGGTCCTGACCTGCTGCCAGTCCAGATGGCTCATGTCGACGTAGCGCCAGGCGATGTCCGGGAAGCATCTAGCCTGATACGTGATCATCTCGACCAGGCTGGCATGCGGGTACACGGATCCCTCGTTGAGGTGGCGCTCTTCCTCGGATCTCCCGTCGAGCATCGCGTTGCCGGCGTCGTGCGCATCGCGATGCGCGGAGGTAAGCGGCAGACCGAAATACCACACGGATCGGATTTTCTTCGATGGATCAGACACCGTGGCACCGGGATAATCCCAGCGGTAGCGAGGATCGGCCCCTAGGATTTCCTGATTGGGCTTGAGGCTCATCTTCATGGCCAGCACCTCCGATTATTCACAGGTCCTGTGGCCCTGTACTGAATATTTCGTTGAAGAGCGTCACAGCTCCTGGCGAGCGACCGCGTGTCCGCCATAACTCTGTGATTTCGTCACGCGGCTTGTGTGGGTCGGATCCGGTCGATGGATGTGGCTCGGTCGGTAGGCCGTACGCACTGGCTGCGGGTGCCGGTACCTGCCGATCGGCTTCCCACCGTGGCAGACCGGGTACGCCCACTTCGAACGGTTGAACCGGCGGGGAGTGACCGGGCGGAGTCTGACCGAACCGGGTAAGGAGGTCCGCCTGGCCCACGGCCGCCAGCCCGAGCCGACGGCGGGGACCATCGACTCCCAGAGCGTGAAAGGCGCAGACACCGTGCCCCGCGACTCCCGCGGCGCGGCGACCCCCATCCGGCGTGTCCTCGCCGACCCCGGCTACGCCCGCCGCCCCGTCGACTGGACCCGCGACCCGCCGCACACCACCGTCGAGACCGTCGGCAAACCCGCCGACCAACGCGGCGTCGTCGGACACCCCCACCGCCCGGTCGTCGAACGGGCCCTGGCCCGGATCACCGCCCACCACCACCTGCCCGGCGACTACGAAACCCTCCCCAGCACCCAACACCGCCGCACCTTCAACACACCCGACCACCACCAATGTGAAACGCGTGCTGAGACCTCCGTACTGCTCGCCGTCCGACGGCGTCGTGTCATGGCCGTGGAACCCGTCGCAGGGCATCGCTACTCCCTTGGCCGCGAGTCGCGGATCGCGCGAGGCGGGCCTGTCCGGCCAAACGCATCCAAGTCAAAATTCTGATGGGCGACAAGGGAGGGTGGCATCTCGTGGCTTGCTGGGTGCACGCTTCCCGGCACGTGGTCGTCGTTCCCGCCTCGATCGAGGCCGCAATGACAGAGATGCCACCCACGCCGGTAGCACCGAAGATAGCTCTGACACCCAGTCGGCCCTGCCGGGCTCACGCAGCGGGCAGCGCTTTCGCTTGCCCGACACCGGGTTGACGGCGTGGGGAAGGCACACGTCTCTGGTCCGCAGAGGAGGAGGATCGCGATGCCTGAACAGCCTGTCGGCCGCGCGGTGGTACTTGGCGGTAGCTTGGCTGGCCTGCTCGCCGCCAATGTGCTCGCCGAGGTGTATCCCGAGGTTCTCGTGGTGGACCGCGACGAACTGGCCGGAGTGGCGGGTTACCGGAAGGGCGTCCCGCACGGTCGGCACGCCCATGGTCTGGTCGCCCGTGGGCAACAGATCCTGGAGAAGCAGTTTCCCGGGCTGACGGCGGACATGGAAGCCGCCGGCGTCCAGGCAGGTGACTTCAGTGGCGCGATTCGCTGGTACTTCAACGGCATGCAGCTTCGTCAGGCGAAGACGGGCCTGCTTTCGGTGCCGTGCACCCGGCCGGTCGTCGAGCACCAGGTCCGCAACAGGGTGGGGAAGGTCAGCAACATACGCTTCCTGGCGGGGTACGACATCGTCGGGCTGGAGGCGACGCCCGACAAAGGTCGTATCATCGGCGCCCGCGTGCAGCGTCGCGACGGTGGTTCGGACCCCGAGGTTCTCCGTGCCGACCTGGTGATCGACGCCACCGGCCGGGGGTCACGGACGCCGGTCTGGCTGGAGGAGTTCGGCTACTCCCGGCCGGAGGAGGACCGGGTGAAGGTCGACCTCGCCTACACCACCCGCCATTACCGGGTCCCTTCCGACCCGTTCGGCAGCGACATCGCCATTATCGCGGCGGCGACACCCACGCATCCGCGTGGTGCTTTCTATTACCGGCTTCCCGGCGAAGGCGGACGGGTCGAGCTGTCGCTCACCGGGGTTCTCGGCGACTACCCGCCGACCGACCCGGAGGGGTTCCTCGAGTACGTCCGTTCGCTGCCGGTGCCGGAGATCTACGAGTCCATTCGCGAGGCCGAGCCGATCAACGACCCGGTGATGTTCCGCTTCCCGGCGAGCGTTCGCCGCCGTTTCGAGCGGCTGACACGGTTTCCGGAGGGGTTTCTGGTCATCGGCGACGCGGTGTGCAGTTTCAATCCCGTGTACGCCCAGGGCATGGCCATCGCCGCCGTCGAGTCCCGCGTCCTGGCCGACAAGCTCAGCAAGTCGACGGTGCCGGATCCGCACGAGTTCTTCCAGGAGATCTCCCGCCAGATCGATTCGCCGTGGGAGTTCGCGGCGATCGCGGACCTCGGATACGCGGGCGTGGAAGGCCGGCGGACCGCCAAGATCCGCATGATCAACGCGTACATAGCGAGGCTCCAGCGTGCGGCGGTGCACGACGCGAGCCTCACCAATGCCTTCATGAGGGTGGCAGGCCTCATCGACGAGCCGACGGCCCTGCTCCACCCAGGCAGGATTCTCCGGGTGTTGCGGCAGTCCGGTCGCCGGCCGAGCCAGTTCCCGGCATCCGTGCCGCTCAGTGCAGGCCGCGACTAGTACTGGAATGTGGCATATGCGGTCATTGTGCATCGACGCTTCGCAGTCCGACCTCGACGATCTGAACCGCAGGATCGCTGTCACTCGTTGGCCAGACGAGATTCCGGGGGTCGCGGTGCGATCGGTGCGCCGAACAGCTACTGCCAACGCTCACGCAATCGACGGAGCTTGACCGTGGTGGTCAGTTCCCGGCTCCGAGCAAGCCACCTGCTCGGCTCTACCCCCGCGTCGCCTGTGGCAAGGCGATGACCGCATCAGCGGACGTCCGCTTAGGAGGAGCAATACGATGGTGACTGTTCACGCACCGGCCAAGACCGAGCTCGTTCATCGCGCGTCGGAGCTCATCCCGCTCCTGCGGGAGAAGGCCCCCTGGATGGACGACAACCGGCAGATGCACGTCGATGTTATCGACGCGCTTACCAGCGCTGATCTTCTCAAGATGCGGGTTCCGGTCCGCTACGGTGGCTACGAGTCCGACATGGAAACCGTCGTGGATGTGCTGGCGGAGCTCGGGCGAGGCGACGGCTCGACCGCATGGACGGCCGCGGTATGGGCTATCAGCACCTGGATGTTGGGGCTGTTCCCGGACGAGGTGCAGGACGAGGTGTTCGCGACGCCGGACGTGCGTATCAGCGGAATCCTCAGCCCCGGCGCCGTGGCCGTGCCTACGGATGGCGGCTACATCATCAACGGGAAGTGGTCGTTCAACACCGGCGCGCAGCAGAGTACGTGGAACACGAATGCGGCGGTCACGCCGACCGAGGACGGCGGTTTCGCGCCGATCATGACCCTCATTCCGATCGCGGACCTGCACGTCATCGACGACTGGCACACCTCCGGTCTGCGCGGCTCAGGCAGCGTCACCACGATCGCGAAGGACCTCTTCATCCCGCGGGAGCGGGTGCTGCAGATGGGGCCCGTGCTGCAGGGTCAGCACCTGTCCAAGCTGAACGCGACTGCGGCGATCTTCAACGCGCCCTTCATGCCCACCGCATGCGCGACGATCAGCGCGCCCGCGCTCGGCCTCGCGCTGGGCGCCAAGGACGCTTTTCTTGAGCGGCTGCCCGGCCGAAAGATCACCTACACCAGCTACGAGAACCAGAGCGAGGCGCCGATCACCCATCTGGAGATCGCCGAGGCGATCACCAGGATCGACGAGGTCGGATTCCATGCCCACCGCGCGGCCCGCATGATCGACGCCAAGGGGCTGGCGGGGGAGCAGTGGACGCTAGAGGAGCGGGCTCGCGTCCGGCTTGACCTGGGTGCCGCATGCCAGCGGTCCAAGGAGGCGGTGGACGTCCTCGCTGGTGCGAGTGGCGGTTCTTCGATCTACCGTGACGTGCCGATTCAGCGCATCCAGCGGGACGTGCAGACGCTCAACCTGCACGCCATCCTGCACCCGAGCACCAACCAGGAGCTCTATGGCCGGATCCTCTGCGGTCTGGGCCCGAACACGCCCTACATCTGATCGGCGGGTTCGCCGGCCGCCGGGGACATCCGTCAGCGCTTCGCGCTCCGGCGGGCCGCCGCCCACGATCTGAGCCCTGCGCCGCTCGAAGCGGCTCGCGATTGACACAGGGAGGTTGTTGGATGCGTCCATTCCGCATCGAGGTTCCGCAGTCCGATCTCGACGATCTGCACCGGCGGATCGACCACACGCGCTGGCCGGGCGAGGTTCCGGGCGTGGGCTGGGATCGCGGTGTGCCGCTGGAGTATCTCAAGGAACTGGCCGACTACTGGCGAGATGGTTACGACTGGCGGGCGGCCGAGGCGCGCCTGAACGCGTACCCGCAGTTCGTCACCGAGATCGACGGTGTGAACGTGCATTTCATGCACATCCGCTCGCCCGAGGAGGGCGCGCTGCCGTTGATCCTGACCCACGGGTGGCCGGGCACGGTGGCCGAGTTCCTGGACGTCATCGGACCGCTCAGCGATCCGGTCGCGCACGGCGGTGACCCTGCCGACGCCTTCCACCTGGTGATTCCGTCGATTCCCGGATACGCGTTCTCGGGCCCGACAGGTCAGGTGGGCTGGGATACCGGTCGGGTGGCCGGCGCGTGGAAGGAACTGATGAGCCGCCTGGGCTATGACCGGTATGCGGTGCAGGGCGGCGACTGGGGAATGCCGATCTCGCTGCGGCTGGGTCTGGCCGATCCCGAGCACGTCGTCGGCGTTCACCTCAACATGTGCGTGACGTTCCCGCCGCCCGATCCCGCGGCCATGGCCGGCCTAGGTGAGGCCGACCTGGCCCGCCTGGAGTTCACCGCCAGTTTCATGCAGGACGGGACCGGTTGGCAGCGGATCCAGTCCACCCGGCCGCAGACGCTGTCCTACGCATTGACCGACTCGCCGGTGGGGCAGCTGGCCTGGATCGCCGAGAAGTACAAGGAATGGACCGACTCGGCGAAGGTGCCGGAGGACGCGGTGAGCCGCGACCACATCCTCACCGCGGTCTCCATCTACTGGCTGACGGCGACGGCCGGGTCCAGCGCCCAGCTCTACTACGAGTCGAGCCACATGGACGCCGACTTCGTCGGGACCTGGGCCGGGCCGTGGCCGCTGACGATGCCGGTGGGCGTCGCGTCGTTCCCCAAGGACGCGGTGCGGCCGGTCCGCCGGTTCGCCGAGCAGATCCTGCCGACCCTCAGCCAGTGGACCGAGTTCGACCGGGGGGGACACTTCGCGGCTCTGGAACAGCCCCGGCTTCTGGTCGACGATATCCGCAAGTTCGCCCGCTCGCTCGCGCGCTGACCGTACGGGTGTGCCACGGCCCGCGTGGGTCCGAAGGCCGTTGCGCCTCACCGGGCCCACGCGGGTCGTTCCGTCGCGGAATGGACCGAGAATGCCCCTCTAAATCAAATCTGACCTTGGGCCCAGGCGTCTTTGAAACCGAGCCGACACCCCGCAGCCTCCAAGATGCGGCGTCCATGCCTGAGACTGCATCGTAGGCGTACGAGCATAATGCGCTTGGCCAACACGCCAAGCTGGCTGAGATGCGGAAGGAAGATCTGCGCGTGACCGTTGACATCGCCAACACCCAGGGGCCATACGATCGGACACTGGCAGCAGAGTCTCCCTTTTTCCCACCTAGCCCCTGCGACTCCACAATAGTCGGGGTGGGCACGGCCTCGTCCTCCACATCCTTCTCCCAGCAGGACCTGCTGGACACCTTCGCGATCTCCGACCCGAAGATCCGATCGGTCTTCCTCAACAGCGCGATTCGCCGACGTTTCCTCGACCTACCGCTTCCGGCACCCGATGGCACCCCGTCTCCGGAGACACAGGCAGACCTGCTCGATCGGCACAAGAGGTTGGCCTTGGACATGGGAATGCGCGCCTTGCAGGCGTGCCTCGACGACGCTGGTGCGACGGTTTCTGACATCCGCCATCTGTGCTGCGTGACATCCACCGGCTTCCTCACGCCGGGGCTCAGTGCCCTACTCATCCGTGAGCTGGGGATCGACCGGCACTGTAGCCGGACCGATATCGTGGGAATGGGATGCAACGCGGGGCTCAATGCCCTGAACGTGGTGTCGAGCTGGTCCGTGGCCAACGCGGGCGAGCTTGCCGTGGTGTTGTGCACCGAGGCGTGTTCTGCCGCCTACGTAATGGACTCGACCATGCGCACCGCGGTCGTGAACAGTCTGTTCGGCGACGGTGCCGCTGCGCTGGCCGTTGTCGGCCGCCCGGCCGGCGACTCCCTGGGCGCCGCTGGCCGTCCTCGCATCCTCAAGTTCGCCAGTTGCATCATCCCCGAGGCGGTCGACGCCATGCGCTACGACTGGGACAGTGTCCAGAACCGGTTCAGTTTCTTCCTCGACCCGCAGATCCCGTACGTCGTCGGCGCCCACGCGGAAATCGTCGCGGACCGTCTGCTGGCGAACACCGGCCTGCTTCGTAGCGATATCGCACACTGGCTCGTGCACGCCGGGGGCAAAAAGGTCATCGACGCGGTGACGGTCAATCTGGGACTGAACCGCCACGAGGTCCGGCACACCACCAGCGTCCTACGGGACTACGGCAACGTATCAAGCGGCTCGTTTATTTTCTCGTACGAACGCCTCCAGCAGGAGAGAGTGACGGCCCCGGGCGATTATGGAGTGCTGATGACCATGGGTCCTGGTTCCACGATCGAGACAGCGCTGATCCAGTGGTGAGCGCGGCAACCGTCCGGACAGGCCGGGGCAAGCGTTTCGCCGCCGACGGCGCGCGAGGTGATGTCGAGCTTTACATCGACGGCTCGAAACCCCTGACGATGGAGTCCGTCGCCGCGGTGGAGGCCGTCTGCGCGGCGGCCGAGTCGAACCAGGCCACCACCGTGCTTGCGGTGCACGTGACTGGTACGCCCGGCAAGGACTGGACACACGGCCTGGACGTGGCACTGGTCAGCAAGTGGGAGCGGTCGTTGCGCCGGCTCGAGCGTCTCGGCGTCACGACTGTCGCGGTCGCCTCCGGCGACTGCGGGGGTCTCGCCTTGGACGTCCTGCTGGCAACGGACTACCGCATCGCCACGCCCGACATCCGGCTGTCCCTGCTCGTCGACGGGGAAGCCACCTGGCCCGGCATGGCGATCTTCCGACTCGCACAGCAGTCCGGCGGAACCCGTCTGCGCCGGGCGATCCTCTTCGGTGCCCATCTGGATGCAGCCGAAAGTGTCGACCTGGGCCTCGTCGACGAGCTGACCGACCACCCGGCCATGGCCCTGACCGCCGCAGCCGAGATGGTGAGCGGTCTCTCCGGCAAAGAGCTGGCCGTCCGCCGGCAACTGATGTTCGAGGCGCCGACCACCAGTTTCGAGGATGCCCTCGGCCGCCACCTCGCGGCCTGCGACAGAGCCCTGCGGCGGTCGGCCGCCACCGGGGCGCAGTAGCGGATCCCACCCCGCGGAGCGGGGTGGGATCCGGGTGGGTTGGGCCGAGGCTCGCCGGCGGCGACGGCCCAACCCACCATTTGTGTTGACGATCCGGCAGCAGACGCTTGCCCGGGTGGAGAGATGAGTCCTGCGCAATCCGTGCGCGTCTGGCATACCCGGAACGGGCAGCGTTCCATTGTTCGGCTCGAGCTGATGCCTGAACGCGCCCATTCCCGCAACGAGGGGGAATTGTGGATCGAAAGATCGCGAAGGGCCTCGCCCTCTTCGTCGCCGCGGCGACGGTGGCAGTCGCACCCGCGGCGAACGGCGCCTCAGCGGCGCCCGGGAAGGACACGGCAAAGGCCGCCACGATCACATGGGGGCCCTGCGGGATGCCCGACCCGCAAGCGGCCGGCGCTGAGTGTGGCCTGCTCGACGTGCCGCTGGACCACAGCAGGCCGAACGGCAGGAAGATCCAGATCGCCGTCTCGCGGATCAAGGCGACGGTAGCCGCCAAGGACTACCAGGGCGTCATCCTGTCCCTGCCGGGTGGCCCCGGCAACTCCGGGCTGTGCACGTCGCCGGCCGTATGCGTCCCCACCAGCGTCGGGAACGCATACGACTGGATCGGCTTCGACCCGCGTGGCGTCGGCTCCAGTGTGCCCGCGCTGTCCTGCGACAGCGACTACCTCAACGGGCCGCGCCCGGAGTACGTCCCGCGGAGCCGGAACATCGAGCAGACCTGGCTCAACCGGTCGAAGAACTACGCCGACGCCTGCCGTGCGGCCGGCGGCGCGCTGTTGGACCACATGACCACGCTCGACACGGTCAAGGACGTGGAGTCGATCCGCAGGGCGCTCGGCGTCGGCCAGGTCAACCTGTACGGCATCTCCTACGGCACCTACATCGGCCAGGTGTACGGCACGCTGTACCCGAATGCGGTGCGCCGCATGGTGCTCGACAGCAACATCGACCCGCGCAAGGTCTGGTATCAGGCCGCCCTGGACCAGGACGTGAACTTCGAACGCAGCCTGCGCATGTGGTTCGAGTGGGTGGCGAAGTTCGACGACGTCTACCACCTCGGCAAGACCACCGACCAGGTCAGGCAGCGCTGGTACGCGACGCAGAACCACCTGCGCACGGCGCCGGCCGGCGGCGTCGTCGGCCCGGCCGAGTTCACCGACATCTTCGTATACGCCGGCTACTTCCAGGCGATCTGGCCGACCCTGGCCGAGTTGTTCGCCAGCGCCGTCAACGACCCCGATGCCGAGCTGATGGTCGCGGCGTACGAGAGCTCTTTCCGCCCTGCCGACGACAACGTCTACGCGGTCTACAACGCGGTGCAGTGCACCGACACCCGATGGCCGCACGGCTGGAGCACCTGGCGGCGCGACAACTGGCGTACGTTCCGCGGCGCACCGTTCGCTACCTGGTACAACGCCTGGAGCAACGCGCCGTGCCTCTTCTGGCCCGGCAAGGTCTCCACGCCGGTCAAGGTCGACGGCTCGAAGGTCAGGAGCGTGCTGTTCGTCGGCGGCACGCTGGACGCGGCCACGCCGTTCGAGGGCAGCCTCGAGGCGCGTCGCCGCTTCCCGAACGGCGCGCTGCTGGCGGAGGTCGGCCAGACCACCCACGTCCTGTCGTTCAGCGGCAACCCGTGCATCACCAGCGTCATCGCCGACTACCTCGCGACGGGCAAGCTGCCGCAGCGCAAGCCCGGCAACCAACCTGACGCGACCTGCGACGCCCTGCCGCAGCCCGACCCGACCGCAACGTCGCCGCAGGCGATGTCGCCGTGGGTCGACAACGGAGCGCTGCGCGCGCCGCTGTACGCAGTGCGGCGCTGAGGTCTGTCCGTCGACGTTCTGTGCCTCCGCGCGGCATGCCGCCGGCGGTAGGTGCACGCCGACCGTCGCGTGAGCGGCGGACGCGCGCAGCACGACGGCCCGGTCGCGATGCGGCCGGGCCGGCGGTGCATCTCTGGGTTCACCTCGTGGGTGAGAGCCGGCCGCTGATCCCCGGCGCCGTCACTCAGTGCCCGCGTCGCTCCTGCTCCCCGGCGCGCGCTCCAGCAGCTCCGCGTACGCCACGTCGAACGCGGCCGCCGCCGGCACTGCGAGATCGGGCTCGATGCCGGTGCCCTCCCAGTTGCCGCCCGTGATCGGATTGATCGAGTAGGCGTGCGGCACCGCGATCTCCATCGTCGGCGTCAGCGCGAAGATGGTGGCGAGGTTCGCTCCGCCACGGGTCGTCTCGCCGACCAACCGGGCCCGGCCGCGCACCTTCAGGTTCAGGCAGAGCTCCTCGGCGCCGGAGAACGTCCGGTCGCTCGTCAACACGTACAGCGGGCGGTCGAGGTATCGCTCGCCGGGCAGCCACGTCAGGCTCCAGAACTGCCGGGTCTGGCCGGTGACCCGGTCGTAGATGCTGTTGAGGTGTGTCGGTTCGGCCGGAAGGAAGTAGCTGCTCCACAGTGCGACGCCGTCCGGTGAGCCGCCTTCGTTTCCACGCAGGTCGAGGATGAGCGCGTCGGTGCGCGACACCAGCTCCATCGAGCCGACGATCGCCCGGCCGCCGTCCGTGGAGCCGCTGATGCGGCGCACGTCCAGGTATCCGATGTTGCCGTCGAGGATCTCGACCCGGCGGATGCTGGCTTTGGCGGGAGCGCGGCGCTCGTCACGCACCCGGACCCACAGGTGCGCGTCCGGGCATACGTCGAGCAGGTCCTCGGTGAGGCGTTTGGCCAGCGTCGACTCGTCCAGACCGTCATACCCGCCGGCGGTCAGCCGCTGCCGGAGTGTCGTGGCGGCCGCCTCGCCTCGCTCCGGGAAGACGTACCTGTCCCGCAGCAGCTCGATCGCCCGCTCGACCGGGTGCACGTTCACCGTGCCGGTGTGGGTGACGATCATGCGAGCTCACATTCGTCGAGGTGGGTGGCCGTCGCCACGGTTCCGTCGCCGCGGCCCGGCCGGCCCGGGGCAGTTCGCCACAGTGCGCGGCTGACATGCGCGATCGCAGGCCGACGCCCGGCGTTACGCGTGCCGGGCGTCGGCCTTCTTCGGGCCGAAGCGCAGGGTCGCGTGGTGCTCCTGGGCCATCCGTCGCAACGCCGACAGCGCCACGTCGAGCAGGACCCCCCGCACCACCACGGCGGCCCGGTCGGCGCCCACGCCGTCGGCGGGCAGCAGGTCCAGATCCTGCACCGCGAGCTTCTCGGCTGCCGCCGCGTAGGGGGTGAAATACTCCATTCCGCACTCGCAGCCCAGCCGCTGCAGGGTGAGGACCACGAGCGCGAGCCGGTCCCGGCTGGGCGCATCCGTGTCGAGGGACCAGCCGAGTTCCTCGACGAAACGGTCGACGTCGGTCCGTACCTGTTTCGCACCCTCCACGCTGTGCAGCGCCGGCTCCTGCGGGAACAACGCGCGGTCGACGAGCGTGTACAGTGCGGGGAGTGGTACCCTGTCGTCTTCGATCGCCGTCAGCAACTCCCGCACCGAGGTGAGTTCGAGCTGCCCGATGTTGGTCAGTGCCCGGATGAGTCGCAGCCGCCGTAGATGCGCCTCGCCATACACCGCCTGGTTACGGCCGGTCGGGGTGCCCGGGGGGAGCAGGCGCTCTCGGAGGTAGAACTTTATCGTTGCGATCGGTACGCCTGTCTGCCTACTGAGATCTGAGATGCGCATCAGGCTCCCCGCTGTCGACAGCACCGGCCAGACCAGTATACGGGCCGGGCTGCACGTTCGTCATCTTCGATGTTGCGGTCTGCGCAACGCCCTCCCGCCTGGCGGGACGCACCGGTACCCGCGGGCGGCGCCGCATCGCGGCGGCCAGCCCGGCGCCGGCAAGCAACACGCCGGCGACCACCGCGAGCGCCGGCCGGCTGGCCGTGGCGAAGCCGTCGCGGAACGCGGCGCGGTGCGTGGAATCGGGCAGGCGGTTCTGCAGCACGGCGCCGATCAGCGCGGCACCGAGCGCGGCGCCGGCCTGGCGGGCGGTGTTGAGCAGGCCGGACGCCGCGCCCGCGCGTTGCGGGATGATGCCACGCATCGCCTCGGTCGTGGTGGGCGCGATGGACAGGCCCATGCCGACGCCGATCGCGACGAGCGGCCCGGCGAAGGTGCGCCACGACGACGAGGGTCCGGGCAGCACCGCGACCCCGAGCACGCCGACGGCCTGCACGGCGAGGCCGGCCATGAGGAGGATCCGGCCGCCCACCCGGTCGGCGAGCCGGCCGGCGACCGGTGCGACGGCGCTGAGCGTGACCGTCCACGGTAGCGCGGCGAGACCGGAGGCGAGCGGGCTCATGCCGAGCATGTTCTGGGTCTCCAGCACGAAGACGAACAGGAAGCCGTATAGGGCAAAGGAGCTGATGACCGTCAGTACTGTGGCGACGGTGAAGTTCCGGTCACCGAAGAGGTCCAGCGGCAGCAGCGGCTCGGCCGCCCGCCGTTCCCACCAGACGAACAGCACGAGCAGCGCCACGCCGGCGACGAGGATGTGCGGGATGCCGACCGGCCCCAGCACCCGGTCCCACGCGTAGCGCTGCCCTTCGACGAGGCCGAACACGATGGCCAGCAGGCCCCCGGTGGCGAGCGCGACGCCGACCGCGTCGAACCGGTGCGCCCGGGCCGGCCGTACGCGGGGCAGGTAACGTGCCGCGAGCAGCAGTCCGGCCAGACCCACCGGCACGTTGAGGTAGAAGACCGACTGCCAGCCGGCCGCCGTGACGAGCAGGCCGCCGAGGGTGGGGCCGCTGACCGCGGCGACGCCGGCCACCGCGGTGAAGATGCCGAAGGCGGCGCCGCGGCGGTGGGCGGGAAAGACGGCGGATATCAGGACCAGGGCCTGTGGCAGCAACGCCGCGGCACCGATCCCCTGCAGTACCCGGGCGGCGACCAGTTCGCCCGTGTCGCGGGACAGCGCGCACCAGACCGACGCGACGCTGAACACGGCGAGCCCGACGACGAAGACTCGGCGTGGGCCGACCCGGTCGCCCAGCCGCCCGAACGTGATCAGCAGCGAGGCGAACGCCAGCAGGTAGCCGTTGAGCACCCACAGTGCCCCGTCCACCGGCGTGTGCAGGGCCGCCATGATGTGCGGCGCCGCGGTGTTGACGATCGTCGTGTCCAGCAGGATGAGGAAGTTCGCCAGACACAACACGGCAAGGACGGACCACGGACTGCGGTGAGCCGGTCGGCGGGGCATGTCACTCCTCGGATCGATTCCCGGCCACGGCGAGCGCGACGAAGGGCGGCAGCCTGCCGTCGAGGGCGAGGCCGCGCTCCGCGGCGTACTCCCGGCCGTGCTCGTTGAGCGCGTCGACCATGCTGTCCAGCGCGTCGACGATCCCGCAGGCCGGCTCCCGCATCAGGTCGACCGCGCCGGCCACCACGGCCCCGCCGCCGGCCGAGGCACCGGCGACGCTCACCCTCGGGTCGTCGGGTGTCACGGCGTCGCCTCCTGTCGGCCGGGATCAGCCAATCGCGGCTCAATCGTCTGGGAGGCCCGGGCCGGGTGCACCTCCGTGGTTGCTTCCTGGCGGCCACGGTAGACAGTGGCGGTGGTGCGCCAGGCTCGCCGGTCGGATCGCCGCGTCGCTGGTGCATCCCCAGGTCAGGTACGTCACGCCGGCGCCGGTGGGCGGCGCCGCCCGGGGCCTGGTCGCCCAGGCCGTCGTGCGGGGCCAGCTCGGCCACATCGAGGACCGGCGGGTACGGGCGATCGCGGCGTGGGTCCGGTTCGCGCCCGTGCAGCGGCGTGGGCCTGGCGTCGACGTTCGCCGGTGGCTGCCCGGCAGCGGACCTGACGGTGGCCCGCCAGCAGGACCCCGGGTACGAGCCGCACCTGGCCCAGGGCTCGGTGTTCGCGGCGAGGGCGCGGACGTACTCGGGCTACCTGCCCGGGCACTCGGCGGCGGCATCGGCCGCGCTGACCGGCCTGACGGCGCGGGGGCGGCGCAGTTGGCGGACGCGGCGGCGACGGCGGGGCCGGTGGGCGACGGGCTGCCGTGGTATGAGTGGTGGCGCGCCACGATCCGGTCGCCCCTCGTCCGGTCGTTCCGTGGCCAGCCCGCCTGAGGTGGGTCGGGCTGGGACCGTTGACGTCGTCAGGTCGGACCGCTCACGCGGCGGAGCGGCCCGACGTGGCCGCGGCGCCGATCGACGACACCGCGCCCACCCGCTCCTCGGCCACCCGGGCCAGCGCGAGCTTGCGCTGGTCGAGCAGCGCCAGCAGTACCGGGGGATCCATCGCGCGGACCGGTTGCAGGTCGACGTCGGCGTGCACGACGCCGTCGCCCCGCAGGTGCAGGGGCCCGTAGGTGGCGACACAGACGGTCTGGTCGCCGTCGCCGGCGTCCACATCGGCGTCCAGTTCGCCGTTGACCGACTGGGCGAGAAGGAACCAGCTACCCGGCGGTACGCAGTCGAGCTGGTACGGGCCCGGGCGCGGCAGGATCGTGCAGCGGACCGGTTGCCCTTCCGGGATGCGGTCCTGGAACAGGCCCAGGAACACCGGGCTGTCCGCGTGCGATTCGGGCGCCCAGGCGCGGCCGTGCACGTGGGCGTTGTGCGGGTGCCCCATCCGGTAGTCGGGGTCGGTCGCGATCTGCGCGGCGAAGCCGGCCAGCCGGCGGTACGTCGTGGGTGGCATTCCCACGCTGCGGGTGAACCGGGAGCTGAACGTGCCGACGCTGTTGTATCCCACCTGCATGCTGATATCGGCGACGCTCAATGAGGTGGAGATGAGCAGGCGCTTGGCGCGCTGCAGGCGGAGGGCGGACAGGAAGCGGCCCGGCGTCACGCCGGTGGCCCGCTGGAAGACCCTCGTGAAGTGGAACTTGCTGAACATGGCGGCGCGGGCCATGTCGTCGACCGTGAGCTGCTCGCCGAGCTTCTCGTGCATGGCGGCGATGGCCCGCCGCACAGCTTTCTCGATTGGATCGTCCACAGCGGTTCCCCCCCAATGACGGGCAAATTTCGTCAGGTTGACACTGCGTAGCGGACGGCCCTCGTGAGGCCGGCCTGCTAGGTGTGTCGGTAGATTGGTGGCTGGCACGGCCGTTAGAATTCATGGGAGTTTCAGTGAATGGCCTCTTTCCACCCCCTGGGACGAGCGGGTATTGCTGGCGTCGAGGTTAGCCGAGCCATCGGGCGATGGCAATACCATCAATGACGGGTCCATCACGGGGCGCAATCGTGGAGTGGCTCACGTGGAAGTGCTGTCTTCGCACGTCAGCGTGGTATTGGCGGATGGCGGCGGGGCGGATAGCGGCACACACCGCTGCTGATAGTATGAATCTCCAGTCGCCAGAATTCGGCAGGTCCATTTCCCCCCGAAGCGCCGCACTTGGTGCCACCTTGTCGCGGTGCGGATGTTCGGGAATCGCCGGATCTGTCCGGTGCGTCGAGTTGGCCTCCCGTCCCTGCCTGTCGGCAGGTGTCCGCACTGGTCATCCCGTGATTGCCGGTGGTCATCGGGTCGGCAAGTTTGAAGATGACGGTCCACCGACCGCTGCATAGATTTGCGGAAAGTTCATTTCGGGATAGGTTGCGATGGTGGGTGCCTCCAGAACCATCGTGCGCATCCGGTGTTCCGCCGCCTCGGCGGAATCCACGGCACGCTCCTTTACGGAGGTCCGGATGCCGCTTCCGGACGGGGGCCGATGGTGGCCATCGTGGTGTCGGCGGCGCCTCCGCGTCCCATCTCCTGCATTGCGTTAATCTGCGGAAAATGGCGATTCCCACTCTCCACTTTCCATTTTCGCGGTGCGCGGAGTCGATTTCTTTTTGAGGTTCGCCGGCGCGGTCGTCCGTGGCAATTGTGAAGACCGCAATGCAGGAGAATTTTCTGCCTGCGGATGCGTGACAATGAGGCTTTAGTGGGCAGACCGGAGAAGACGATGACTGCTTGGAACAAGCTTCGACGCCGCATTATGACCCCCGATCTGAGGCAGACGAAACTCAGTACGCGTGGATTTCACCTCAAGGACGAACAGGCCCGCGACCGCCTAGAGACGGTCGGCAGTTCGTTCCTGCATGGATTCGCGGCCGCCGCGGAGGCGGACGGCCCGCCGGAGGCGGCGCCTGCGGTCGAGTCGACGCCGGTCGCGTACCGGGGCTTCGCCTACGAGGGCGCGGCGATGGCCTTCGCGATCCGCGACGCCCTGCCCGGGCGGTCGCGGCACGTCGCCCGGTTCCTCGCCGACCATGACGAGCACGTCTACATGGCGTACGTCGGGGTGGGCTGGGCGATGGCCCGCCTGCCGCGTCCGCTGTGGTCGCGCCTGTACGCCCCGGACGCCCTGCTGCGCTGGCTCGTCCTCGACGGGTACGGGTTCCACCAGGCCTACTTCAAGACCGACCGGTACGTGCGCCGGCGGCACGCGCCGTCGGCCTTTCCGTGGCCGGCCGCCGGTGCGCGGGACTACTCCAGGGACTACTCCCTGCGGGCGATCGACCAGGGCATCGGACGGGCCTGCTGGTTCGTGGCCGGAACCGACGCCGGGCAACTCGTCCGCCTCCTCGACGCGTTCCCCGCGCACCGTCGCCCCGACCTGTACGCCGGCGCCGGGCTCGCCGTCTGCTACGCCGGTGGCGCGAGTGAGCGGGAACTGAACTGGCTCGCCCGGTCCGCGGGGGAGTACCGGCTGGAACTCGCGCAGGGCGCGGCGTTCGGTGCCGCGGCCCGCCAACGTGCCGGTCTGGTGATGCCGCACAACGAACTGGCCACCGGCGTCCTGTGCGGAATGCCGGTGAACGAGGCGACCCGGGTGACCGAGGAGGCACGGTCCGGGCTGCCCGCCGACGACGTCCTGCCCGCCTACGAGATCTGGCGCCAGCGCATCAGCAGCGCCTTCGTCCCGTCGGTGGCGACACGAAAGCCGAGTGAGCAATGACCAGTATCGCCGTGGTCGGGATGGCGTGCCGCTACCCCGACGCGCGTTCGCCGCAGGAGCTGTGGGAGAACGCCATCGCGGGCCGCCGGGCGTTTCGGCGGCTCCCCGACGTCCGGATGAACCTTGACGACTACTGGGACGCGGACCCGGCCGCCCCGGACCGCTTCTACGCGCGCAACGCCGCCGTCCTCGAGGGCTACGAGTTCGACCGGGTCGCCTACAAGGTCGCCGGCAGCACGTACCGGTCCACGGATCTGGCGCACTGGCTGGCTCTGGACACCGCCGCGACGGCGCTGGCCGACGCCGGGTTCCCGATGGGTGAGGGCCTGCCCCAGGAGCGGACGGGTGTGATCGTCGGCAACACCCTGACCGGTGAGTTCTCCCGCGCCAACCAGATGCGGCTGCGCTGGCCGTACGTGCGGCGGACCGTGGCGGCGGCGCTGCGGGCCGAGGGCTGGGACGACGAGAAGCTGTCCGGCTTCCTCGCCAGCTACGAGACGGCGTACAAGAGCCCGTTCCCGCAGTTGGACGAGGACACCCTCGCGGGTGCGCTGTCGAACACGATCGCCGGGCGGATCTGCAACTACTTCGATCTCAAGGGCGGCGGTTACACCGTCGACGGCGCCTGCTCCTCGTCGCTGCTGTCCGTGGTGACCGCGTGCCGGGCGCTGCTCGACGGGGACCTGGACGTCGCGGTCGCCGGTGGTGTCGACCTGTCCATCGACCCGTTCGAGGTCATCGGCTTCGCCAAGACCGGCGCTCTGGCCACCGGCGAGATGCGGGTCTACGACCGTGCCTCCAACGGGTTCTGGCCCGGCGAGGGCTGCGGCATGGTCGTGCTGATGCGCACCGACCGGGCCGTCGAGGCCGGTCACCGGATCTACGCCTCGGTGGCCGGGTGGGGAGTCTCCTCCGACGGCCACGGTGGCATCACCAGGCCCGAGGTCGACGGCTACCGGCTCGCGCTGCGCCGCGCGTACACCCGGGCCGGCTACGGCGTCGACACCGTCGGGCTCTTCGAGGGACACGGCACCGGCACGAAGGTCGGGGACGCCACCGAGCTGCAGGCGCTGTCCGCCGCCCGGGAGGCGGCGAACCCCGAGGCGCCGCCGGCCGTCATCGGCTCGGTCAAGGGCATGATCGGGCACACCAAGGCCGCCGCCGGGGTGGCCGGGTTCATCCGCGCCGCGATGGCCGTGCACCACGAGGTGCTTCCCCCGAGCGTCGGTTCCGTCGACCCCCACGAGGTCCTCACCGCCGACGGGGCCCGGCTGCGCACGCTGCGCAAGGCCGAACCGTGGCCGGCCACGGTCGAGGTACGGGCCGGTGTCACCGCGATGGGCTTCGGCGGCATCAACACCCACATCGTGCTCGAACGCCACGGGCCGCGCCGGTCGGTGCCGGACCGCCGGGTGCGGGCCCTCGCCGCCTCGGCCCAGGACGCCGAACTGCTGCTGGTGGACGCCGCCTCGGCGGAGGAACTCGCCGCCCGGCTCGCCGAGCTGAGCGCTTTCGTGCCCGCGATCTCGTACGCCCAGCTCGGCGACCTGGCCGCGACGCTGCACCGTGACCTACGGGACCGGCCGTTCCGGGCCGCGGTGGTCGCCTCGTCACCCGAGGAGGCCGAGCGGCTGCTGACCGCGGCCCGCGAGGCCGTCGAGTCCGGCGAGGCGACGCTGATCCGCCCGGACGGCCGGTTTCTTCTCGGACACGTCAGCGGCCCGGCCCGGATCAGCTTCCTCTTCCCGGGGCAGGGTTCCGGACGCGGCGTCAGCGGCGGCGCGCTGCGACGGCGGTTCGCCGAGGTCGAGGACGTCTACCTGCGCGCCGCGCTGCCGACCGGTAGCGACGTCGTCGCGACCGAGGTCGCCCAGCCGCGCATCGTCACCGGGTCCGTCGCCGGGCAGCATGCCCTGGCGCTGCTCGGCATCGAGGCGTCGACCGCGATCGGGCACAGCCTCGGTGAGATCGTGGCTCTGCAGTGGGCCGGCGCCATGAACGAGGACACCCTGCTGCGGGTCGCCGGCCTGCGGGGCCGGACCATGGCCGGGCACAGCCGGGCCGGCACGATGGCCGACATCGGGGCACCTCCGGAGGCGCTCGACGCGATCATCGCGGGCCTTCCGGTGGTCGTGTCCGCCTACAACGGGCCGCATCACACCGTCGTCTCCGGATCGGTCGACGCGGTCGAGGCGGTCTGCCGCAACGCCCGGGCGGCCGGGCTGAGCGCGACGCGGCTGCGGGTCTCGCACGCCTTCCACTCTCCGCTGGTCGCTCCGGCCGCGGACGCCTTCGCCGACGCCCTCGCGGACGAAACCTTCCACCAGGTCGCGGCCCGGGTCGTCTCCACCGTCACCGGTGACGTGCTGCCCGCCCAAACCGACGTGCGCGGTCTGCTCCGCCGCCAGATCACCGACCCCGTCCTGTTCAACCAGGCCGTCGCGCTGGCCGCCAAGAACACCGACCTGTTCGTCGAAGTGGGGCCCGGCCAGGTTCTCACGGGACTGGCCGGCACGGTCACGGACGTTCCCGTGGTCGCGGTGGACACCGACAGCGAATCGCTCGCGAGTCTGCTCCGGGTGGCCGGCGCCGCGTACGTCACCGGCGCCGCCCCCGCCCCGGCGGCGCTGTTCGACGGCCGGCTGGTGCGACCGCTGGAGGTCGGCGCCACGTTCTCCTTCCTGGCCAGCCCCTGCGAGCAGGCGCCGGAGCTGAGCCCGGCGATCGAGCGGGGTCCCGCCGTGGCGACACCGCCCGTCGTCGCGGATCCCGGTGGGCCGGACACGGAATCCACCCAGGACCTGCTGCGGCGGCTCACCGCGGAGCGCGCCGAGTTGCCGCTGGAGCTCGTCGGGCCGGACAGCCGGCTGCTCGACGACCTGCACCTCAGCTCGATCACGATCGGCCAGGTGGTGAACCAGCTCGCACAGCGCCTGGACGTGCCGCCGGCCCAGCTGCCGATCAACTTCGCCACCGCCACCATCCGCGAGCTCGCCGAGACGATGGAGACCCTCGCGGATACGGCCCGGGACAGCGATGCCGTCGCCACGCCGGTGGTGGCCGGGGTGGCCGCCTGGGCCCGGCCCTGGCGGGTCGACCTCGACGAGGTGCCGCTGCCGGCGGTTCCCGCCGACGCCACCGCCAGGAACGGTCCGTGGCACCTGCATGCCGAGGCGGACCACCCGTTCGCCGCGGAGCTCGCGAGCGCGCTCGAACGGTCCGGGGTCGGCGGCGGCGTCCTGGTCTGCCTGCCGCCCGACTGCACGGAGGAGCAACTGGAGCCGGCTCTCCGGGGAGCCCAGCAGGCCCTCGCCGCCGGCAGCACCCGCTTCGTCCTGGTCGGGCACGGCCGCGGCGCGGCGGCGATCGCCCGGACGTTGCACCTTGAGGCGCCGTCCGTGCTGGTCACTGTCGTGCACGTGCCCGCCGCCGCCAACGCCGTGGTCGAGCTGGTGGTGAAGGAGGTCGCCGCGACGACCTCCTTCACCGAGGTGCACCACGACGACGAGGTCCGGCGGGTCCCGACACTGCGCGCGATGCCGGTGCGCCCGGGAACCTCGGTGGCCCCGCTCGGTGCGGACGACGTGCTGCTGGTCACCGGTGGGGGCAAGGGCATCACCGCCGAGTGTGCCCTCGCCCTGGCCAGCGACAGCGGTGCCGGGCTGGCGGTGCTGGGCCGCTCCGACCCCGCCGAGGACGGCGAGCTGGCGGCCAACCTGGCCCGGATCGCGGCAGCCGGCGTCACCGTGCGGTACGCCCGTGCCGACGTCACCGACGCCGCAGCCGTACGCCGGGCGGTGCGGGACCTGTCCGCCGAGCTCGGGCCGGTCACCGCGGTGCTGCACGGCGCGGGCCGCAACGAACCGGCCGGACTGGCAAGCCTGGACCCGGCGGCGTTCCGCGCCGTCCTGGCGCCGAAGGTCGACGGCCTGCGGGCGGTGCTCGACGCGGTCGACCCGTCCCGGCTCCGGTTGCTCGTGACGCTCGGCAGCATCATCGGCCGGGCGGGGCTGCGGGGCGAGGCGCACTACGCCACTGCCAACGACTGGCTGGCCGAGGAGACCACGGCGTTCGCCCGGGCGTACCCGGAATGCCGCACCCTGTGCCTGGAGTGGTCGGTCTGGTCGGGCGTCGGCATGGGCGAACGGCTGTCGGTCGTCGAGTCGCTCAGCCGGGAGGGCGTCATGCCCCTCACCCCCGGTCAGGGCATAGCGATCCTGCGGCGGCTGGTCGCGGACCCCGCGGCGCCGGTCGTGGTGGTGATCAGCGGTCGCACCGAGAGCGTCCACACGGTCCGGTACGACCAGCCGTCGTTGCCGTTGCTGCGGTTCGTCGACCGCGTGCTGATCCGCTACCACCAGGTCGAACTGGTGGTGGAGACGGAGCTGAACGGCGGCACCGACCGCTATCTCGCGGACCACGATCTCGACGGCAACCTGCTGTTCCCCGCGGTGTTCGGGATGGAGGCCATGGCGCAGGTGGCCGCGGCCGTCTCGGGCGCCGACGTCGTCCCGGTCATCGAACGGGCGGAGTTCCTGCGACCCATCATCGTCTCGCCACACGGGCACACGAAGATCCAGGTGGCTGCTCTGGTGACGGACGACGACACCGTCGAGGTCGCGATCCGCAGCGAGGAGACCGGCTTCGCCGCCGATCACTTCACCGCGCGGCTGCGCCTCGGCGGCGACACCGTCCCGGAGGGCCCCCCGGACCAGGTGCCGGACGGGCTGGCCCCGGCCTCGATCGCGCCGCCCGACGACCTGTACGGCGGGATCCTCTTCCAGGGCGCCCGGTTCCAGCGCCTCCGGCAGTACCACCGGGCCGCCGCCCGGCACGTCGACGCGGTCGTGGCGGCCGACGACTCGACCGAGTGGTTCGCCCCGTACGTCTCCCCGACGCTGTTGCTGGGTGACCCGGGCGTCCGCGACGCGCTCATGCACGGCAACCAGGTGTGCGTGCCGGACGCCACCCTGCTGCCCGCCGGCGTGGAACGGATCCATCCCGGCGGGCCGCGCCTCTCGCAGGCCCGCGAGCTGCGCTACTGCGCCACCGAACGGGAGCGCGACGGCGACACGTACGTCTACGACATCGCCCTGCGCGACGAGGCCGGGGTGACCGTCGAGCGCTGGGAGGGGCTGCGGCTGCGCGCGGTCCGTAAGCAGGACGGATCCGGCCCGTGGGTGGCTCCGCTGCTCGGCCCGTTCCTGGAGCGTGGGCTCGGCGACCTGGGGATCACCGACGTCGCGGTCGCGATCGAGCCGGACGCGCCCGTGCCGGCGGACCCGGCCGAGCGCACCGCCGCGCGTCGCCGGACCAGCGCGGTCGCCGCCGGGCACGCGCTCGGACGGCCGGTCGAGATCACCTACCGGCCCGACGGCCGACCCGAGGTCGCCGGGGAGCGCACCGTCTCGATCGCGCACCGCGCCGGGATCACGCTGGCCGTCGCCGCGGCGGGCGTTCTCGGCTGCGACGTCGAGAGTGTGGCGCCGCGCAGCCCCGAGGAGTGGCAGGGGTTGCTCGGCCCGCACGCCGGGCTGGCGGAACTTCTGGCCGGCCAGCCGGGTGAGACCCCGGACATCGCCGCGACCCGCGTCTGGACCGTGGTGGAGGCGATGCAGAAGGCCGGCCTGCCGATGCGCGGACCGGTCGTCCTGGCCGGCACGGACCGTCCCGGGTGGGTGCTCTTCGGCGCCGGAGGCGCCCGGGCCGCCTCCTTCGTCACCAGCCTGCGCGGCGGCGAGGGGCAAGTCGTGATCACTGTTCTGGCCGGTGCGAAGGGATGAGCATGGAGAGCTACTACGAACTGCGGCACACCGTCGGGTTCGAGGAAACGAACATGGTCGGCAACGTCTACTACGTCAACTACCTGCGGTGGCAGGGCCGGTGCCGGGAGATGTTCCTCAAGGACCGGGCACCGGCCGTCCTCGCCGACCTGCAGGCCGACCTCAAGCTCTTCACGCTCAAGGTCGACTGCGAGTTCTTCGCCGAACTCACCGCGTTCGACGAGATCGCCGTCCGGATGCGGCTGATCGAACTGGCCCAGACGCAACTCGAGTTCGGATTCGACTACGTGCGGATCGGCCCGGCCGGCGAGACCCTCGTCGCCCGGGGGACCCAGCGCGTCGCCTGCATGCGTGGCCCGAACAACCGGACCGTACCCGCCAGGGTTCCGGAGGCGCTCGGGAACGCCCTGGAGCCCTACGCCGCCGTCGGGGTCCGGCGATGACGTCCTTCGATACCGAAGAGGTGTCCGACCCGGCGCAGATGCGTCGCGTCTACGGGACCTTCGCCACCGGCGTCACGGTGGTCAGTGTCGGCGGGGACGCGCCGCACGCCATGACCGCGAACTCGTTCAACGCCGTGTCGCTCGATCCACCGCTGATCCTGGTGTGCGTCGGCCGGGACGCCCTCATGCACCAGGTGCTCAGCCGTACCGGCACCTTCGGCATCTCCGTGCTGGCCTCCGATCAGGAGGCGGTGGCGCGCTACTACGCCGACCGGCGCCGTCCGCTGGGACAGGAACAGTTCGAGTTCGCCGACTGGCGGCCGGGCGGGCGGACGGACGCGCCGTTGCTCGCCGGGGCTGTCGCCCACATCGAGTGCGAGCTCTGGCGGTCGTACGACGGGGGAGACCACACGATCTTCCTGGGCCGTCCGCGGGGCATGCGCCGGTACGGCGACGGCGACGCCCTGGTCTTCCTCGGCGGCCAGTTCCGCCGGCTCGACCTGGCGTCGTCCGCCGTGGTGACGTCGTGACCGCGGCCGTCCGCCCGCCGTCGTCGTCGCTGAACGGGCCGTCGCGGGCCGCCGCCGTCAGCATGCTGATCATGATGGGCCGCGACCGGCTCGGCATGATGACCTCCTCGGCGGCCCGCTACGGCGACGCCGCACGGCTACCGGTCGGACCGAAGAAGCTCTACTTCTTCAACCACCCCGGCCACGCCAAGCATGTGCTCGCCGACAATGCGGCCAACTACCACAAAGGTATCGGTCTGGTGCATGCCCGCCGGGCGCTCGGCGACGGGCTGCTCACCAGCGAGGGCGAGCTGTGGCGCAAACAGCGCAAGGTGGTGCAGCCGGCGTTCCAGAGTCGGCGCATCGCCGAGCAGGCCGGCGTCGTCGCCGAGGAGGCAGCCGCCCTCGTCGACCGGCTGCGGACGCTCGGCCGGGACGGCCCGGTGGACGTGCTCCACGAGATGACCGGCCTGACCCTCGGCGTGCTCGGGCGCACCCTGCTCGACACCGACCTCAGCCGGTTCCCGTCGATCGGCCGCGACTTCGCCGTGGTGCAGGACCAGGCCATGTTCGAGCTGGCGTCGTTGAGCGCCGTGCCGCCCTGGGTGCCGCTGCCGCGTCAACTGCGGTTCCGGCGTGCCCGTCGCCGCCTGCAGACGATCGTCGACCAGCTCGTCGACGAGCGCGGGGCCCACTCCGGTGACCGCGACGACGTGCTGTCGCGGCTCATCGTGTCCGCCCGGGCCGAGCCCGACCCCCGGGTCGGCCGGCAGCGGCTGCGGGACGAACTCGTGACGCTGCTGCTCGCCGGCCACGAGACCACCGCCAGCACGCTGAGCTGGGCGCTCTACCTGATCGACAAACATCCCGAGGTACGCCACCGGCTGCGGGAGGAGGCGATCGCGGTGCTCGGCGACCGGCTGCCGACCTTCGACGACCTGGGCCGGCTCCGGTACACGGCGATGGTCATCGACGAGGTGGTCCGGCTGTACCCGCCGGTGTGGATCCTGCCCCGTAAGGCACTCGCCGAGGACCTGGTCGGCGGGTACCGCGTACCGGCCGGCGCCGACGTGCTGATCTGCCCCTACACGCTGCACCGTCATCCGGGCTTCTGGGACCGCCCGGAACACTTCGACCCGGAGCGCTTCGACCCGGTCCGGGCCACCGACCGGCCGCGATACGCCTACATCCCGTTCGGCGCGGGACCGCGATTCTGCGTCGGCAACCACCTCGGCCTGATGGAAGCCGCCTTCGTCCTCGCGATGCTGACCCGGGACCTGACGCTCACGAAGGTCGCCACGCACCAGGTCGTCCCGGAACCGATGTTGTCGCTGCGCATGCGCGGTGGCATGCCGATGACCGTGAGCTCGGCCGACTGAACGACCACCGGGTGACCGCAGACCGCCGTCACCCATGACCGCACCACACGAAGCCCGTCCTCGCCGGGACGGGCGCCACCCGAGGGGGACCGTTGCCACCGAAACCAGTGGGTCCGCTACGCCGGCTCATTCCCGCCGTCTTCGTCCTGGTACTCGTCGCGGGGCTGTTCGCGGTCTCGCGGCTGCCGTCCGCATCCGCGGCGGACCGGCAGGCGATGGCAGCGCGGTTCGCGTTCACCGAACTGCCCATCACGCTCCCGCCAGGGCTGCCGGAGCGCACGGTTCGCACCGTGAACCCGAAGTACGAGCACATCCGTTCCTGGATCTCGTCGGTCGGCGCCGGGGTGGCGCTCAACGACCTCGACGGGCAGGGCGGAGCCAACGACCTGTGCCTTGTCGACCCGCGCAGCGACAGCGTCGTCGTCACCCCCGCGCCCGGCGGCGGCGCCGACTATCCGCCGTTCGTGCTGGACCCGGCGCCGCTGCCGATGGGGCCGGCGATCGCGCCGATGGGGTGCACGCCGGGCGACTTCAACGTCGACGGCCGGATGGATCTGCTGGTCATCTACTGGGGTCGGACGCCCGTCGTGTTCCTGCAGAAGGGCGACGCCCAGGGGCTGAGCCTGGCGTCGTACCACCCGGTCGAGCTGATCCCGCAGCAGCAGACCACCGACGGCCTCTACCGCGGGCCGCTGTGGAACACCAACGCGACCGCGGTCGCCGACTTCGACGGCGACGGCCGACCCGACATCGGCGTCTTCAACTACTTCCCGGACTCCCAGGTGCTCGACCCGCAGGGCCGACCCAACGTGCAGATGAACCACTCGATGTCCCGCGCGCAGAACGCGGGTGGGGCGCACATCCTGCGGTGGACCGGGGCCACCAGCGGTGCCGAGCCGAGTGTCACCTACGAGGTGCAGCCCGCGATCGACCCCCGGTTCGCCACCGGGTGGACCCTCGCCTCGGCCTCCGCCGACCTCGACGGCGACCTGCTGCCCGAGCTGTACCTCGCCAACGACTTCGGTAACGACCGCTTCTTCCACAACGTGTCGGTGCCCGGCCGCATCAAGTTCAGCCTGGCCGAGGGCCGCCGCGGCCCACTGGACCCCAAGTCGTTGGTCATGGGGCACGACTCGTTCAAGGGGATGTCCGTCGACTTCGCCGATCTGGGGGGCAGTGGCCGGTTCGACGCCTTCGTCAGCAACATCACCGAGTCGTGGGGGCTGGAGGAGAGCAACTTCGTCTGGCAGAACACCGCCGCGAACCCTCAGGAGGCGCGGGACCGGCTCACCAAGGGCATCGCTCCGTTCGAGAACAAGGCCTCGGCGAAGAATCTCGCCTGGGTCGGCTGGGGCTGGGACGCGAAGATGGCCGACTTCGACAACAGCGGCCGGCTCGTCGTGGTGCAGTCCTGCGGCTTCGTCAAGGGCACGATCAACCGGTTCAACTGGCTCCAGGAGCTGGCTGCCAGCAATGACCTGATGCTGCGCGAGCCGGACATGTGGCCCAACGCGAAGCCGGGCGACGACATCGCCGGCTCCAACGCGCTGGCGTTCTGGGCGCCGGAGGGCAACGGCCGCTACGTCGATCTGAGCCCGCAACTCGGGCTCGACGACCGGACCCCGACGCGGGGGGTCGCCGTGGGAGACATCGACGGCGACGGCCGCCAGGACTTCGCGGTGGCACGGCAGTGGGGGCCACCGGCCTTCTACAAGAACACCAAGACGGAGATCGGCGACTTCCTCGGGTTGCGGCTGCACCGGCCCGCGCTCGGCGCCGCCCAGCCGGGCGACGCCGGCACCCCGGCGTACGGCGCACAGGCGCGGGTGACCACGGCGGACGGCCGGACCCAGCTCGCCCAGCTCGACGGCGGTGGCGGGCACTCGGGCAAGCGCAGCTTCGACGTGTTCTTCGGGCTGGGTGCCCAGGGCGCCACACCCGTCACCGTCGAGCTGAGCTGGCGCGATCTCACCGGCGCCGCGCACCAGCAGACCCTGTCCCTCTCCGCCGGGTGGCACGACCTCATGCTCACCGACCGAGCCCAGGAGCTGACCAAGTCATGACGGACGTCAGACGCGCCCCGGAAGACGGGACCACCACGGTCGAGGCCGCCGACGCGGCCCACAACGGCGCCGGCCCGGACCGGGCACTCGCCGGCGTCGATCCGCGACCGCCCGTACCCCGGGTGGACAAGCGTGATCCCCGCTACCTTGCCCTGCGGAACTTCGCCATCTCGATGTCCATCCTCAACGTGCTCGGTTACACGATCCTCGGGTTCGAGCAGCCCTGGACCTGGCCGCTGTTCGCCCTGGCGATCGGGTACACCGTGGAGCTGGCGATCGAGGCGGTCTCGGCCCGGTCCCTGGGCCGACGGCCGGCCTACAGCGGCAACGGTGCGTGGGGTGTCTACACGTTCCTGCTGCCGACCCACATCACCGCGCTCGCCGCGAACATGCTGCTCTACGCCAACGACATGTTCTGGCCGATCGCCTTCGCCGTGGTGGTGGCCATCGGGCAGAAGGCCGTCCTGCAGGCCCCGATCAACGGGCGCATGCGGCACTTCATGAACCCCTCGAACTTCGGCATCACGGTCGCGCTGCTGACGTTCTCGTGGGTCAACGTGGCGCCGCCGTACCACTTCACGGAGAACGTCCCGGACGTCTTCCGGATGTTCATCCCGATGGTGATCCTCACCGCGGGCACCATCCTCAACGCGATGCTCACGAAGAAGGTCGCGCTGATCGTGGGCTGGGTCGGCGGCTTCGTCATCCAGGCGCTGATCCGGCACTACGTCTGGGACGTGCAGCTCTGGTCGGCGCTGAGCATCATGACCGGGGTGGCGTTCGTGCTGTTCACCAACTACATGATCACCGACCCGGGCACCACCCCCGCCAAACCACGCAACCAGTTCATGTTCGGCTCTTCGGTGGCCATGGTGTACGGCGCCCTGATGCTCTTCAACGTGGTCTACACGCTGTTCTTCGCGGTCACGATCGTGTGCCTGACCCGGGGCCTGTTCTGGTGGGTCAAGTGGCTGCTGGCGCGGCGTGGCGAGCGCACCGCGGTGCGGCCGGTGCCGCCACCCGCGGCGGTCGACCTACCGATCGCCCGCTGATCCCCGCCGCCGAAAGCCAGCCGGTCCGTCCTCCGATCCTGCGGATCACCGCGGTCAGGAGGACGGTCCGGCTGGTTTCGCGGACCCGACATCACTGTCCACCCCACCGTCGCAGCTCGTGAGATGAGGCTGTCATGACCGCTACCCACCAACCGGCCACGCCGACCCCGGAGGCCCCGGCCCGATCCGGCCGGGCCGGCCGGCTGATCGCCGGCAGTGTTCTCGCCGGCATCGTGCTGTCCCTGCTCTGGTCGTACGAGTTCGTCGACAAGACGATCGGCGACAACGTCGCCAACACCCTGCTGGGCCACGACGCCAAGGCGACCGCGATCGGCGGCACCGCGGCGGGACTGCTGTTCGCCTTCATCTCGGGGCTCGCGGGCACGTTCACGGCCTGCAACATCGCCATGGCCGCCTCGATCGGGCCGATGACCCACGCCGGTGCCGGGGGCACCCCGGCGGACGGCCTGCGCTTCATGCTCCGGCCGCTGGGCCTGCTCACCGTGGGGATGGTCGTGGTCGCCGCCGTCTACGGGTTCGTCGGCGTCCTGCTCGGCGACTCGCTGCCGCAGCTCTCGACGGCGACGACGGCCGGGGGCATGCCCGTGCGACTCCTGCAGTCCGTCGTGGTCTTCGGAGTGATCGGTCTCGCGTTCGTCTATCTCGGACTCGCCGCTCTCGGCACGGTCCGGGATCCGTTCGCCCGCCGTCCGTTCGCCCGGGTGTTCGTGCTCGGCATGCTGGTGGGCGCCTTCCTGATCGGCAGGCCGTACCCGTTGTTCCACAAGCTCTTCCAATGGGCCGCCGATACCGGCAACCCGCTCTACGGCGCCGGTGCCTTCGTGCTGCAGTCGTTGGGCAACATCGTGATCGTGGCCGTCCTGTTCGCTCTGGTCGTCCTCGTCACCCGCGGCGGCCTGATCCGCTGGCTGGCCGCGCGACCGGCACGCACCCTCGCCGTCACCGGCTCGCTGCTGCTTGCCCTGGGTGTCTTCACCGTCGTCTACTGGACTGTCCGGGTGCCCGCGATGTTCGGCTACGGCTGGTTCCCGACGATGCCCTACAACTGAGCGGAGGCACCCGGCATGGACGTGTCGGTCCGGCAGTGGGAGCGGATCCGCCGCGACGTCGCCACCGCCGGCGACCGGTTCGTCGCCCAGGTGGAGGCAGCCGCGGCGGACCGGCGGGTGACCCGGCACTGGTCGGTCGCCGACACCGCGGCCCACGTGGCCACGCTGACCGACTTCGACGCTGTCAACACCATGCGCAAAGTCCGCTGCCCGAGGTGACGATGCGAAGTGCCCGGCCACTGTGGACCGGTGGAGGACAGCACGTTTCGAGATGGTGGACCGTGCCGGTGACGGGCAGGCTGGAGCACGGCGTGTTCGTCACACTTGGGAGGCGGAGTGTCCCACCTCGTAGATCCATCGCCGGACACCAGGACCGGCCGCCCCTGGGGGCTCAATGGTCGCCATCACCGGGCCGCCCTCGCCGTGTTCATGGTCATCGTCCTGGCGCACTGGGCCGAGCACCTCACCCAGGCGTACCAGATCTGGGTGCTGGGCTGGACACCCCCGCAGGCCCGCGGCGTGCTCGGGATGCCGTTCCCGTGGCTGATCAAGTCGGAATGGCTGCACTACGGCTACGCGATCGTGATGCTGGTCTTCCTGTTCCTGCTGCGTCCCGGGTTCGTCGGCCGTAGCCGCACGTGGTGGACGGTCGCTCTCGCCATCCAGTTCTGGCACCACATCGAGCACCTGCTGCTGCTGATCCAGTCGCAGAGCGGGCACTTCCTGGCCGGCCGTGCGGTGCCGACCAGCATCCTGCAACTGGTGCTGCCCCGCGTCGAACTGCACCTGTTCTACAACACGGTGGTGTTCCTGCCGATGGTCATTGCCATGTACCTTCACCTGCGGCCCTCACGGGCCGAGTCGCTCGCCATGAGGTGTAGCTGCCGTCCGCTGCCGGCATGATCTCCGCGCCATCAAACCGACGCCGGCTGCTTCTTAGTGGCGCCGGCGTCGGTCTGACGCTGCTGGTGCTCTACCTCGTCTTCGGCGGGACGGCACCGGCCCGCCTACAGGCCGTCGAGCCCGCCGACGGCGCGTCGGTCACCGTGTCTCCCACCGAGGTGGCGCTGCGGTTCAACGCCGCCCCGCACCCGCGCGTCATGCACATCACGGTGGTCGGCCCCGGCGGTGAAGAGGTCACCCGCGGCGATCCGGTCGTGGACGGCACCCTGGTCAGCGTCGCGGTCGCGGCCAACCGGCCCGGCCCCTACCGGGTCGGCTACCACCTGGATCTCGGCGACGGCAGGCCCGTCGCCGGGCTCACCACCTTCACGGTCGGCCAAGGGGCGGGGACCACCGCGGGACCGGTCGAGGCCGCCGGGCCGGCGCACGGCGGACACCACATGGAGCGTGATGCGAGCACCCTGGTGCTCGTCCTGATCGACCTGGCGCTGATGGCCGGCCTGGTGTGGATCCTGGTGCGCCGACCCCGGGTGCGCTGAACCGGCCGTTCCGAGCCACCGGCCCAGCTCTGCCCTGGCTGTCACAGGCTCGTGTGACGATCGTCGCCGTGACTGGATGGATCTACAACGATCGCCCTGAGGGCGTCAGGTTCCTGGCCGACCGGGTTGCTGAGCCGGGCCGTGGGGAGATCGAGGACGAGATCTGGGACTGGGTCGTGCGTGGCGAGGACGACGCCGACGAGTTCGTAGGTTTCCTTGACGACGACGAGCAGCGTCACGGCGCCACCGACGAGGAACTCAGGGTGGCGTACGAGCGGGCGTTGGCCGCTCGGCGGGAGCAGCAGCAGAAGTGGGGTGAGGTGCGGGGCAACCTCGCTCGCGCCTTCGCGGACCTCAATGAGCTTGGCGTCCTGGCCAGGGATAACTTCAGTTGCTGTGGCACCTGCGCGGCTGCCGAGATCCACGACGAGCGGGACGACTCCCGGCACTGGCACGGGTACCTCTGGTACCACCAGCAGGACACGGAGTCGCTGCTCGCGAGTGAGGACGGCGAGGTCTACCTCGGCTACGGCGCCTATCCGCAACCGGACTTCGACGAGGCCGCCTATGCCGCCCTGCCGCAGGCCGAACAGCAGGCCCGCTACCAGGCCGACCTGGAACGGCTATTGGACGAGACCGTCTTTCCGGTGCTCCGCAGGTACGGCATGCGGGTGCAGTGGAACCGCAAGCAGTCCAGGCGGATCCGGGTAACCGGCGCCCAGTGGTATGCCTCAATGATCTGATCACACGCGGTCTCCGGCCACAACTACCCACCGCGCGGCTCCTGTTTCCGCCGCATCGCGCTGGCCTGCACTCCGCCGGAATGTCACGTCTCATTTCCGCCAGCGGAGGGTGGTCCCGCCAGGAGATAGTCGGTGCCGGCTCGTGGTTCCTGGTCGCGGGTCGGTCCGTCGGCTACTCCCCGAAAGGTGCCGCACATGCACGTCGTCCCTGGGCTCAAGGTCTTGTACTTCGGGACTCCGGTGGTGCTGATCAGTTCCCTCAACGAGGACGGCACACCGAACCTGGCACCGATGTCCTCCGCGTGGTGGCTGGGCCAGTCGTGCATGCTCGGTCTTGGTAACAACGCCCAGACCACGGCGAACCTGCTGCGCGATGGTGAATGCGTGCTCAACCTCCCCTCCTCGGCGATGGTCGATGCTGTTGACCGGATCGCGCTCACCACCGGGAAGCCGACCATGCCGGACTACAAGGTGAAGCAGGGCTACCGGTACGAACCGGACAAGTTCTCGACCGCACGGCTGACCGAGCAGGCATCGGACCTGGTCCGAGCCCCCAGGGTCGCGGAATGCCCGGTCCAGTTGGAGTGCCGGGTCGTCTCGGCCCATCCCTTCGGCAGTCCCACCTCGCACGCCACCGCCTTCCAGGTCGAGGTCCTTCGTGCCCACGTCGAGGAAGAGCTGGTCATCCCGGGGACGCACTACGTGGACCCGCTCGGCTGGGACCCGCTGATCATGAAGTTCTGCGAGTTCTTCGGCGGTGGACACAACGTCCATCCGTCGAGACTCGCCGAAGGCTGGAACATGCCGCACCAGCGCCAGCCGACAGCGGTCTGAGAGGGTGTGGTGATGCCGCGACATGCTCTCCGCTGACCACGCCAGCGAAGGTCACGTCCGCGTCGCGGTGTCTGTGAACGACGAGCGTTGCGGGCTATCGGCGCGGTGCCGGCGAGCCGGTCGCCTCCGTCTGATCCGTGGCCAGGGTCGTGCCGCCCGCGCCCTTGTGGACACTGCGGTACCGCGAGGGGGGAATCCCGTACCGCGCCAGGAACGTCAGGCGGAGCGTCTCGGCCGAGCCGAATCCGCACCGCGCTGCTACGCCCGGCAGAGGCAACGAGGTAGTGACGAGCAGGCGTGCGGCTGCCGCCGTGCGGACGTGCCGGACGAAGCGCCCCGGCGTCTGGCCGATGTACGTCAGGAACAGGCGGGTGAGGTGGCGGGGGCTGACCCCGGCCACGCCGGCCAGCGCCGTTGCGCCGAGTTCACCGTCGAGGTTCGCGTGCACGTGTTCGACCACGGTCCGGACCACCTCGTGGGCGGGCGGCGGCCCGGTGGTGAACATACTCATCTGCGCCTGGTTGCCGGGGCGCTGTAGGTACGTCACCAGGTCGCGGGCGAGCATCCGGGCGAGTTCGACACCGTGGTCCTCCTCGACGAAGGCCAGTGCCAGGTCCAGGGCGCTGGTGACGCCCGCCGCAGTCGAGATCTTGCCGTCCCGGATGTAGATCGGGTCCGGGTCGACGTCGACGCGCGGGTACCGGGCCGCGAGCCCGTCCGCGAACCGCCAGTGGGTCGTCGCGCGCTTGCCGTCGAGCAGTCCGGCGGCCGCCAGAATAGTGGCGCCGGTGCAGACCGACGCCACCCGCCGGCTGACCTTTGCCAGCCGCTGGACATGGGCGACGACCAGGGGATTCGCGGCGGCCCGGAGGTGACCGAGGCCGCCTGAGATGATCAACGTGTCGAGCGGGCCGGTGAGCCGTTCGAGCGCCTGGCCGCTGTTGAGCACCACACCGGGACCGCAGGTGATCGGCTGCCGCCCCGGGCTGACCACCGTGACCTGGTACGGCGTTCGCACCTCGCCGGTCACGTTCGCCATGCCGAGGCTCGTCGTCACACAGGCGATGTCGAGCAACTCTGCGCCGTCGTAGCCGACGATCGCGACCGGGCGTACCTCCACGAATCTAAGCCTAGGCCGAACGGACCGGTACTCCACAGTTTCGGACCTGCCGGACCGCGATGGTGGCGTGCCGTGTCGATCGAGGTGACGGTGTGGGAATGACACGATCTGCTTCCGTGCCGGGCACGGTCACCGACCCGGTCGGCGCCACGGACCCGACCCGGCCGGCCGTGTGGCGGCGCGTCACGTCGGTGACCGTCCGCCGCTGGCCGACCTGGCTGGCGCTCGCCGTGGCGGCCATCAGCCTGGGGGACCTCGGCGATGGTACGGAGTTGGCGTTCGTGCTGGTCCTGGCGGCTACCGGCTACCTGTTCGTGGCAGTCGTCGACCGGGTGCCCGCCACGTGGCCGGTGCTGCTCGGGTTGGTGGCGATGGTCGTGGTCCTGCGGTTGCTCGACCTCGACCCGGTGCCGGCGCTAACCGTCGTCGCGGCAGCCCTCATCGCGGTGGGCATGATCGGCGGGCGGCTGCGCGGACCCGGCCTGTACGGGCTGCAAACACCGGCCGCACTCGGGTTCATCGCGCTCGGCCTGGCCGCCCTGCTGGTGCCCGCCGCCATCGGACACTACGTCGTCGCCGCCGGACTGCTCGGTCACGCCGCCTGGGACGCCGTCCACTGGCGCGCCAACAAGATCGTCGCCCGGTCGTTCTCCGAGTGGTGCGGGGTCTGGGACCTGATACTCGGCCTGGGGATCCTGATTCTTGTGCCCTGAGGCATCGCGACGAACAGCCAGCGCGCCGCGCGCCGGACCGCGTCGTCAGGATTCGCCAGCGCGACCGCCGTGACATCCGCACCGGGATCCCCGCCGCCGGTCGGGCATCGTCAGTGCCGTGAGACGCAGGGAACGACGCGGGTCACGAGCCAACTGGAAGAAGTGATGCACCACCGGGCCGTTGCGGTCCGCGTCCACCGCGGCGTTCGGAGTTGTTCGGGTTCGTTCGAACGCCTTTCCCTGTCGATGATCGGTGACGATTCTTGCCGATGACGACTGTTCCGGTCGTCATCGATGGAGGTGTGCGGATGGTTCGGAAGAAGTCGCGCTGGTTCGGGAGCGCGCTGATGGCGATGGTGCTCACGGTCACCGGCCTGGTGGCGTCCCCGGCCGCCAGCCAGGCGGCGTCAAGCTGGTATGCCGCGTCCTCCGACGACTACAGCAACGGCTACGGGTTCGCGACGTGGAGCAACACCGGGCAGTACTCGTCCTTCCAGGTCTGCGACGCCGGGGCGGCGGACGCCCGCCGTGCCGTCGGCTACATCTGGTGGCAGGACGGAGGGACCATCGAACGGCATGCCGCCGGCGGCAGCGGCACCTGCTCCACGCCGGTCAATGTCTACGTTCCCGCGGGCAAGTGGGTCTCGATGGAGGTGTGCGAACGGAAGGGGGCGAACGGCATCGACGAGAAGTGCGGTGCCCTCGTCCACGGCATCGCGGGTTCATAAGCCCGCCCGCCCGGCCGGCCGGAGGTGCACATTTCCGGCCGGCCCGGGTGGGTGCGCCGCTTGCGTCGAGCCTGGTAGGTGATCGGGTCGCGGCTCGCCCGAGCCGGGTCAACCGGTGACGACGGCTGGAGGCCCTGCTCGATCGGGGAAATGCCTGCCGGCGGCAGAGGTGCGCCATCAGGCGTTGGCCCCTGGCACGCCTGGTGTTCCGTGTTCGACAAACGCGACGACGGCCAGCAACTCGGCGAGAAACCGGTCGCGCGCAGCGAACTCGACGAGGTGCCCGACGGTGGGTACGGTGACGAACCGGGTCCACGGCGACCGGACAAGGCCGGCATGCCGTCGCGCGGATCCAAGCGGGCTGACCAGGTCGCCCTCGCCATGGATCGCTACGTAGGGGACGGCGAAGTCCCAGCCCAGAGCGTCGAAGTCGAACCTCCCGTACTCGGGTTGGAGCGCCCTGAGCGAGTGACGGATGCCCCGGTCAACGGCACGAATGTCAGCCATCGTGAGGGTGGGGTCGTACATCAGGGCGGGCAGCATGAGGTCGTAGACCATGTCCGGGACACCCTGGCCGACCCGGATGGCTGCCTTGCTGACCGCCTCCGCGTCGTGGGGTGACCATCTCGCGGGATCTGGGCCGATGCGGTCCAGACGGGACAGGGTGCGACGGTCGCCACGTAGCCCGGCGGCCTCGCGGGTGAGTCGGTGGCTCTCCCGGGGGCTGTCGGCGGCATACACGTTGGCGGCCACGTAGGCCGTGAACAGGTCGGGCCGCCGCTTGGCCATGATGGCGCCGGTTAGGCTGCCCACGGAACTGCCGACGAGGAGGATGCGGCGCCTGAACTGGACCACCAACTGCTGGGCGAGGTCGATGCCGTCCTCGGCGAGACGGTCAAGGGTGAGTGGCGCCGTGTCGCGTTCGTGGGCCCGAATCCAGGTGTGCCCTCCGCCGCGTTGGTCCCACTGGACGACGACGAGCGCGCGCTCCCAGGCGCCGAGCGTGGGGTTGAACGGGGTGTACGGGGAGCCGGGGCCGCCGTGGACCATGAGCACCACGGGTGCGTCACGGTCGTCGCCGCGCACTGTCACCCATTGGTCGATGCCGCCGACTTCGCGGAAGCCTTCCTCGTAGACGCCGTCGGGCGAGTTCGCGGCGAGCCGTGCGGCCGCGAGCCGCCGCTCGTGGGGACGCCGCACCATGGCGACGATCGGGTTGACCATCAGTGTGTCTCTCCCGGGTTGATCACGCGGTCGATCGCGGTGAGCTGGGCGTGCAGGACTGCTCCGTCGACCCCAGCGGCTGCCAGGAGCTGGGTGAAGCGCTGATCGAGAATGGCGATCGCGGCGGCGACCATGGTGCGGCCCGACGGGGTCAATGACACGATCCGGCGACGTCGATTCGCCTCGTCCACCCGAACCTCGACGTGCCCGTCCCGGCTCACCTCACTGAGCAGTGCCGTGACGGCCGGCTGCGTGCAGCCCAGTTCGTCGGCCAGGGCGGCCTGGGACAAGGGCCCGCGACGTTCGACCACCAGCAGCAGGACAGCGCGGGAGTGGGACAGGCCCAGCGACTCCCGCAGGACCCGGTCACCCGCGCGGTCCATCGCCGCGACGACGCGGTGGAGGACGATGCTTGTCTCGATCACACTTAAGATCTTAAGTAATGTGCGTGTTGCCGCGCAACTGCCGTCCTCTCCGGCCCGCTGGCGGACGAGGCCGGGAACCTGGGCAATGCCAATGCTGCGACCATCGCTACGGCCATTGCCATTGCTGCGGCCATTGCCGATGTCGTCCGGTGGACGGACACGCTCCTCCCGGAGCGGTGACGCCGCGTCCGGCGATGCCGCCGCCAGCTCGTCCCACCTTCTGCGGTTGCCGGCCATCGCCGGGCGCTGCGCGGGCCCGGTGACCGCAGGTCATCGGCCATCGCCGTGCCGGCCGTGTCCGCCGAGGAGATCCTCAGCCGGTGGTGGCCGGGGAGACGGCGACGGCAGGTTGGTCGGCTGTCCCGTGTCCCTTCACGATGTGCAGTCGCGTCGGTAGAAGGCGATCTTTCCGTGCAGGTTGCGTTGCTGGCGGAGGAGGAGCTCGAGTTGCGCCTCGACACTGCGGGCGTGCTCCTCAAGCAGTGCGGTCCGCTCGGCGACCGTGCCGGCACCGGCGCGGGCGAGTTCGGCGAAGCGACACATCTGGGCGATCGGCATTCCCGTGTCGCGCAGACAGCGCATCAGGCCGAGCCATTCGAGATCATTCTCGGAGAAGATCCGCTTGCCGCCGCTGGTGCAGTCGATGTCCGTGAGCAGGCCGACCTTCGGGTTGAGGGTATCGACGATCACGGCCGCCGGGGCGGGCGGCTGGTGGCCGCCTCGCCCCGGGACTGGTGGGGGTGGGTAGGTCAGGCTGGTGTGCAGCCGGTGATGCGTGGTCGGGCGGTGGTGTTGCCGTTGGTCATGGTGGTGAAGCCGAAGGTGTTGCCGCTGCCGTTGGGTTTGATGGTCATGGTGTTGCCGTTGTTGCTCCAGGTGAAGGTGCCGTTCCAGGTGGTGGAGACCTTCTGTGGTGCGGTGATGTCGATGGTCACGGTCCAGGTGGTGGAGCCGGTGACGGTGACGGTGGTGTTGTAGCGGTCGGCCCAGACGGTGCCGGGGGTGATCGAGGCGGTGCAGCTACCGCCGCCGGGCGGGGTGGTCGGTGGGGTGGTCGGCGGGGTGGGGGTCGCACCGTTGGGTGCGACGGCCCGGCCGGTCGACGGGGAGATCATGCCGGCGCACAGGTTTCGGCTGGCCAGGCCCTGGGCGATCCGCGGGATGGCGGCCACGGTGTTGGCCGGCCAGTCGTGCATGAGGATGACCTGCCCGTTGGTCAGCCGGGCGTTGGCGGCCACGATCGCGTCGGTGCTGGCGTTGTTCCAGTCCTGCGAGTCGACGTCCCAGATGATCTCGGTCAGGCCGTACTTCTGCTCGACCGACTTCAGCGTCGCATTGGTCTCGCCGTAGGGCGGCCGGAACAGTTTCGGTGTGCCGCCGCCCGCGTTGGCGATGGCGGTCTGGGTGCGGGCGATCTCCGAGTCGATCGTCGCCTGGCTCTGCTGGGTCAGGTGCGGGTGGGTGTAGCTGTGGTTGCCCACCCACATGCCGGCATCGACCTGTGCCCGGACCAGCGAGGGGTTCGCCGCCGCGTACTGCCCCTGGTTGAACATGGTGGCCCGCAGACCGTTGGCGCGCAGCGCCGACAGCAGGTTCTGGGTGTTGCCCGCCGTCGGCCCGTCGTCGAAGGTCAGCCCGACGTATCCGTTGCAGGTGGCGGCCTCGGACGGGACGGCGCTGACGTTGATGAAGGTCGCGGCCGCGATGACGGCCAGTCCGGCGACCGCGGTGTACTTCCACAGTGTTCGCATGTGTCGCACTCCTGTTCGTTCTCGACGTAGCGGGGTCAGCTCGTGGTGCAGGCGGTGATGCGTGGTCGGGCGGTGGTGTTGCCGTTGGTCATGGTGGTGAAGCCGAAGGTGTTGCCGCTGCCGTTGGGTTTGATGGTCATGGTGTTGCCGTTGTTGCTCCAGGTGAAGGTGCCGTTCCAGGTGGTGGAGACCTTCTGTGGTGCGGTGATGTCGATGGTCACGGTCCAGGTGGTGGAGCCGGTGACGGTGACGGTGGTGTTGTAGCGGTCGGCCCAGACGGTGCCGGGGGTGATCGAGGCGGTGCAGCTACCCCCGCCGGGCGGGGTCGTCGGCGGAACGGTGGGCGGGGTGGTCGGCGGGGTCGTCGGGCCGGTGGGCGGCGCGCCGTTGTTCAAGGCGGTCAGCACCGAGGTGTACGCCGCCTTCTTCCCGCCGCTGCTGGTGAAGAGCAGCGGGCTTTCGCCGGACCGCCACGAGTCGGAGTCCCGGATGCCCCACACCGTGATGCCCCGGCACCGGGCCACCGCAAGACAGTCGTTGGTCACGCTGGTGTACGCCGTGGCGGGCGCGTTGGTGATGTCGAGTTCCGTGATGTGCACGTCGACGCCCAGGGCGGCGAAGCTGGACAGCGTGGTGCGGTAGTTGCTCGGGTAGCTCGAGCCGCCGGTGAAGTGCGACTGGAGGCCGACACAGTCGATCGGTACGCCGCGGTTCTTGAAGTCCTGGACCATCCGGTACACGGCCTGCGTCTTCGCCGCGGTCCAGTTGTCGGTGTTGTAGTCGTTGTAGCAGAGCTTGGCGTTCGGGTCCGCGGCGCGGGCGGCGGTGAACGCGGCCTCGATCCAGTCGTTACCGGTGCGCTGGAGGTTGGAATCGCGGCGGGCGCCGCTACTGCCGTCGGCAAAGGCCTCGTTCACCACGTCCCACCAGGCGACCTGGCCGCGGAAGTGGGTGGCGACCTGGGTGACGTGGTTGAGCATGGCCTGGCGCAGGGCGCTGCCGGACATGTTCTGCATCCAGCCGGGCTGCTGTGAGTGCCAGGCCAGGGTGTGACCGCGTACCTGCATGCCCAGGCCGCGGGCGTGCGCGACGATCCGGTCCGCGTTGGCGTAGCTGAACTGGTTCTGCTGCGGCTCGGTGGCGTCGATCTTCATTTCGTTCTCGGGCGTGACCGCGTTGAACTCGCGGTCGAGGATGGTCGTGTAGGCCGAGTCGCTCAGCTTGCCCGCGGCGACGGCGGTGCCGAAGAACCGGCCGTCGCGTGCGGCTGCGGACGCGCCGAGGGTGGTGGCGGCGCCGGCCGTGCCGGGCAGGGCGACGACGCCTGCCGCGAACAGCAGGCCGACTGCGGCGACGACAAGTGCGGGTCGCTTCAGCCTCGGCCACGTGGCCGCGCCGGTGGATCGGTCACTCATGCGGGTGCCTCCTGAGAATCCGGGTCCGGGGGACTGCGATCTTCTGCATGGGGATGGGTGCCGCGGACTTCTCCTCGGCAATGGCCAAAGGAGTGGTCGGAGCTCGTCTGGTCGTCGGATGGCCGAAACTTCCGAAGACCTCTCGGACACTTTCGGAGTGATGAAGCGCACGTTACGACGCTGTATCCAGCCGGTCAATAGCAGTGACGAACTTGAATTTCCGGAAACTCGGTTAATAGTGGAAAGTTGTCAGTTCATCAAATTTACGAGCAGGCCGAAACTCTGTCGGATGCGTCGACCATGCCTGGGTCGGTTCCCGTCGCCCGCCCGCAAGGCACCGTCCAGGACAAGGATTCGCTCAGTCCAGGCGCAGCCGCCGGCCACGTCTCCCGCCTGCCTCGCGGTTGGCTCCACGTCAGGCTCCACGTCAGGCTCCATCAGCCGCGCAACAAGACGGAAGGCGGCGAGAGCAGTGCTGTGGTGGAGCTATGTGAGGTTGACGTGGAGCTATGTCTCACGACTGTGGGTGTATGGCGTTGCGGTCGGGTCGGCGGGTGGCGCGTGGTGAGATTGAGCGGCTTCCAGTGGACCGGCTGACCGGCTGTGTGCGCGGGCCCGGCCGGCGGGTGTTCGGGCGGAGATTGCCGTGCCGCCGGTCAGCACGAGGGGCCGGATGTCCGAGGTGCTGGTGCCGGAGCCGTCGCGCGAGCGGCTGGGCGCCGCCGCGCAACGGCTGGCCGGCGTGTGTCAGCGGTACCCGGTGACGTCCGCCGGCTTGCCGGCGTCCTGGACTTCGACCAGGTATCGCCAGCAGTCCGGACGGCTGCCGTCGAGATCGGTGAAGCCGTAGACCTGGGCCAGTTGGCCGCTGGACAGCGACTGCCCGTTCCATCGAGCGAGGTCAGGGTCGGCGGCAAGCGCGGCAGCCGCCCGACCGACGAAGGCGGGACTCTCCGAGATCGCGAAGTGGGGTTCGGTGGCCGTGGCGTCCCGCCAGTTGGCCTCGGTGACACCGAAGTGCTCCAGCATGATCTCCGAGCGCATCCACCCCGGCGTCAGAGCCACCGCGGTGCCGCCGAACGCGGCCACCTCCTTGGCCTGCGCGTAGGCCATCCGCAGTACGGAGGTCTTGGCCAGGTCGTAGAAGAACGACAGCCGGTAGTTGGTGCTGTTGTACTCGGCGGTGCCGTCGGTCATCTCGATCACCAGCCCGCCCGGCCGGCGATTGAGCAACGGCAACGCGAAGTGGCTCGTGACGATGTGGGTGTCGACCGCCAGCCGCAGAATGCGCAGGCCGGTGTCCAAGGAGTGCTCCCACAGCTTCTGATCCCAGCTGAACAACGACTCCGCACCCCAGATGTTGTTGACCAGGATGTCCAAGCGGCCCCGTTCGGAGTCGACGCGTTCGACCAACGCACGCACCTGCTCCGGGACGAGGTGATCGACCTGAACGGCGACGCCGGTGCCTCCCGCCGCGGTGACCAGCTCCGCGGTCTCCTCAATCGTCTCCGGACGATCCATCTCCGAACGTTGCTGTCGGGTACTGCGACCGGTGACGTACACCGTCGCCCCGCGAGCCCCCAACTGCGCCGCGATCTGCCGACCAGCACCGCGTGTCGCCCCGGCCACCACAGCGACCTTTTCTGCCAGATCATGATCCATGACACGACCCTGACAGAGAAACCTGACGACGCATGTCACCTTTTCTCGGAGTTTCCGCGCAACAGCCGCTGACAGGCCATCCGTACGTCGTGGGCGAACCCACTCGTCCGTGACCCCGTCGCTGGTCCGGGCGGATCGGAGGTGATCGAGGCGGCCGGTGTCGCCGGCCGGTCGGATCCGCGGAACCGGCCGGGAGCGCGCCGCACTGGGCGTACCAGCCGGTCCGGGGTGGGCATCGGGGGTTCGGGGCTGTCGCTGCCGCCCCACCGGTCGGTAGGGTCGTCCGGGTGGACCTGGAGGACACCGCCGCCCGGCTCGGGGTGCCCGTCGAGGACGTCGACCGCGTGCACCGGCTCGCCGGTGACCGGCCGTCGGCTCCGCTGCCCGCCAGGGCCGACGCGCCTGCGATCCTCGACCGGCTCGCGGTCCGGCCGGACGACGCCGCCGAGATCATGGCGGGCTGGCCCGACCCCGACTCCCCGCTGTGGACTCCGGAGCTGTGCTGGCTGCTCGACCGCTCGATCGCCCTGGTCCGCGCCGATCTCGGCGGCCACGGCTGGCTGTCGCCCGGTCCGGAGCTGCCGCGCGAACGGGGCCCCGCCTGGCGGCACCTCTACGTGTACGCGTACCTGGCCCTGGTCGACGTTGTCACGGGGTACCACCGCGACCACGGCATCGCCGATGCCGTGTCCTGGGTGACCCTCGCGGACCTGGGCCGCAACCTCGCGATCGACCGGCGGATGCACCGCGAGGGTTGGCCGGTCATGCAGAGCTGGCTGACGCTGCACGCGCGTGGCGGCCTCTACGAGCTGGGCCGGCTACAGCACCAGCGCGGCGGCACCGCCATCGACCTGCACGTCCCCGAGTCGGGGCCGATCACCCCGGAGGCGATCGCGGCGTCGCTCGACGAGGCCCGTGCGTTCTTCCCGCGCCACTTTCCCGACGAGCGCTACACGGCGTTCGCCTGCGGCTCGTGGCTGCTCGACCCGCAGCTACGGGAGTACCTGCCCGAGGACTCCCACATCGTCCGGTTCCAGCAGAGGTTCGAGCTGGAACCCTACGAGGAACCGGACGGGCTGGACGCCGACGTCGAGGTGCTGCGGTTCGTGTTCCGCACCCTGACCACACCGCTCGACCAACTACCCCGGCGCACCGTGCTCCAGCGCGCGATCGTCGACCACCTGAGGGCCGGCCGCCACTGGCACTGGCGGCGCGGCCGTTTCCCGATGTAGCCACACCCGAAGGGGCCGTCTCGCGGATCGTGGCGGTCGGGGCCGGCGCGTAGCCGGTCGGGGAGCCCGTAACATACCGACGACAAACCGACCAGGAACGACCTCTGGCGCGAAGCGCAGGTCAGCCACGCGGCGATGAACCGCGCCGCCCGACCTTTCCGCCGCAGCGGACACCCGCATCAGCGAAAGCTCCGCCGGCGTCGCCGCGGCAACGCGACGGAGAACGGCCAGTGGCCGGGCAAGGGCGGCTCGGGTGGGTTTCGCGGTCGTACGGAAGCGGAGGTGGCATGTTCAAGGGGTGGCACGGCTGGTTCGGTACGTTCAATGGCGTGGCGCTCATCACGGTGGCCCTACTGCCGTTGGCCGCGTTGGCGGTATGGGTGCTGGCACGCCGTCGCAGTGTCACCGGCACCACGCCGGCGTGGCGGATGTCGCTGGCCGAGGTCGGTATCGTCTACGGGACGGTGCCGTGGGTATGGATGATCATGTTGCCGGGCGGCCAGGCCGGCGCCGTGCCCGGTCGGGTGAGTCTGGTACCGCTGCGGGATCTGCTCACGATCTTCGCCGGCGGGCCGCTGACGGTGACGGTCCAGGTCGTCGGCAACCTGCTGGTGTTCGCGGCGCTCGGGTTCCTCGGCCCGGTCCGGTTCGCGGCGCTGGCGTCGGTGCCGCGGATCCTGGCGCTCGCGGCGGGCTGCTCGGTCCTGGTCGAGACCGCGCAGTACGTCCTGCGGCTGGACCGGGTGTCGTCCGTGGACGACGTGCTGCTCAACACCGCCGGCGCCGGGTTGGCCGCGTTGGCGTCGCGTCGCTGGTGGCGCGCTACGGCCAGAGCATCGGCAGATCGACCTCGACCGGCCCCGGTGGCGGGACGCTGACACTGCGGGTCAGGGCCGGACGCGACGGGTGCTTCGTGGTGGATCAGCACGAAGCACCCGTACGCCTCGTGGCCTGAGCGGACGTCCGCGCACTACTCGTTGACGAGCTGCTCCCGGAGGATGTCGGCGTGCCCGCAGTGCTGGGCGAGTTCGCGCAGCACGTGGAGGTACACCCACCGCAGCGGAAGCGGGCCCCGCCGGTGCCCGGGGAGGATGTCGTCCAGCCCCAGGGACGACGTCGCATGGCGTGATGCCGCGCAGGCTTCGCGGTGCGCGTGCTGGACGGTGGCGATCGTGTCGCCGTCATCGAGGATGAACGACTCGTCTGAGATCTCGGGGATGCCGATCTCGGCGCGCGACCGGCCCGTGACGGCTTCGTCGAACCAGACCTTCTCGACGAAGGTCGCGTGCTTCACGAGACCCAGCAGCGTGGTCCGGGAGGCCACCAACGGGCGGCGTACCTGTTCCTCCGTCAGCCCGTCCAAGCAGCCGTTGAGCGCGCCGCGATGCTCGTCGAGGAACGCCTCGAACTGGGCACGAAGTGGCTGTGCGACGACCTGGTCGGCGAAGGTGGGCGGGTAGGAGGGCATGGGTAGAGCATTCCAGACCGTCGCTGGCGGACACGCCCGCCCGGTGGAGGACATCACCAGCCTGGCCGCCGTGGCCGCGCTGGACGTGCCGGTCAAGCTGGTGACGGTGTGCATGGCGGGGCAGCCGGGCCTTGCCGGTGCGTGGCCGGTCAGGGCAGGATCTCGACGTACCCGTCGCTTCCGTGCACGCGGATCCGCTGCCCGTCGGGGATCAACCGGGTGGCGTCCACCACGCTGACGACCGCCGGCAGGCCGTACTCCCGGGCGATCACTGCGCCGTGTGTCATCAACCCTCCGACCTCCGTCACCAGGCCGGCGATGGCGACGAAGAGGGGCGTCCAGCTCGGGTCCGTGTGGGCCGTGACGAGGATGTCACCCGGTTCGAGATCAGCCTGGGCCATGTCCAGGATGACGCGGGCGCGCCCCTCGATGGTCCCGGCGGACACCGGTAGGCCGATCAGGGCGCCGGTCGGCGCGTCGTCACGTCGGTACGCCCCGGTGATGACCTCGCCATCCGATGTCAGCACCCGGGGCGGGGTGAGCGCCTGGTACGACCGGAACGCGTCCCTGCGTTGCTGGATCAGCTCGCCGTCCACCCGGTGCGAGCGCACGACGTCGTGGAGCTCCTGGAACGTGAGGTAGAAGACGTCCTCCTTCTCGGCGAGCACGTTGGCCCGCACGAGGCGCTCGGCCTCGTCGAGCAACGCCCGCCGGTAGACGAAGTAGCGGCTGACGATGCCGTACTTCGGGTACTCCCGGTAGCCGATGAAGGTCCGGACCCGGTCGATCATCCGCTTGGTCTCGTCGGCCTTCTGCTCCCCGTCCGGCAGTGCCCGCAGGCGTTCGAGCACCTCCTGCGCCTTCTTCTGCGCCTCCTGCCGCCCCTGCTCGAAGCGCCGGGTGGCGGCGCCCGGCTCGAAGTTCCGGACGTTGTCGAGGATCACGGACACGAGCGTGCTGGGGCGCTCGCTCCACCGCGGCCTCGTGATGTCGATCTCGCCGACGCAGCGCATGCCGTACCGGTCGAGGTATGCCTCGATGGCGTCGCGCGCCTCGGTCCCGCCCGCGAACCTCGGCAGCTCGTCCAGGAAGCCGTCGTGCTCGACGCCCTGCAGGAACGCCACCACCTCCGGATGCGGGCGGATCACGTCCGCGACGTCGAGCAGCGCCAGCCCCATCTCCGAGGTGACGTTACCGGGGGCGGACAGCGTGAGGGTGTCGGCCGCGTTCTTCTCGCCCAGCCATTCCCGCAGCCGGTCGTTGAGCCACCAGGTGGCCTCCATCCCGGCCATGATCGCCTGCATGCTCAATGGATCACCGAGGACCCGCTTGTGCTCCTCGAAGGCTTCGAGCAGGAAGTCGAGCAGCGCCGGTCCGGTCTTCGTCCGGATGTCGCGCCGGAGGGCGGCGATGGACGCCTGGCAGCGCTCGATCAGCTCGGTGACGATGGCCGGATCCGTCTCGATCGGGGCGGACGCGCCGCCGACCGGCGGCCCGCCGGGACCAGCGTCCGGGAGCGCCGGGACGAAGTCCTGACGGTCGAGGACGGTCTCCAGCGCGTCCCTGGTCAGCGGATCTGACCTGCCCACCAGCTCCAGGAGGCCGGCGCGGCCCACGGGCGAGGCCAGGTGCCGGGTGACGTCGACGAACAGCCTCCCGCCGGCCTCGTGCATCGGCGCCATGGCCGTCAGCCGCCACACGGACAGCCCCAGTGGCCTCATCGGGTCGGTCATCATCTGCTGGTGACCGACGGAGAGGTAGACGTGGTTGTCCCGGTCGGGGGTCGCGGGGATGGGGAACAGCGTGGTGATCGGCCGGCTCTGCACGATCTGGAAGTCATTGTCGACCAGGCACCATTCGATGTCCTGCGGGCGGCCGAACTGCGCCTCGATCCGCCGTCCGAGCTGCACCAGCCGCACGACCTGCGCATCCGTCAGCGCCGGCTGCTCCTGCCGCTGCGGGTCGATCGTCACCTCCCGCGTCCCGCCCGCCGGCAGGGCGTGCACGGCACGCTGTTTGACGGCGACCGCCTTGGCGACGACCTCGCCGTCGCGCACGGTGAAGACGTCCGGGTTCACCAGGCCGGAGACCAGGGCCTCGCCGAGACCGAAGCTGGCGTCCACGGTGGCGACCTTCCGGTTGCCCGTGACGGGGTCGGCCGTGAACAGGATGCCGGCCGCGTCCGGGAAGACCATCTGCTGCACGACCACGGCCATGTGGACCGTACGGTGGTCGAGGCCGTTCCGCCGGCGGTAGGTCACGGCCCGCTCGGTGAACAGCGACGCCCAGCACCGACTGACCTGCTGGAGGATCGCCGCCGGTCCCACGACGTTCAGGTACGTGTCCTGCTGGCCGGCGAAGGAGGCCGTCGGCATGTCCTCTGCCGTCGCGCTGGATCGCACGGCGTAGGCGGCGTGCTCGCCGAGTTGGCCGACCGCGCGGGTGATCGCCGCAGCCAGATCGTCCGGGATGGCGATCCCTTCGATGGTCCGGCGGATCTCCGCGCTGACCGTGCGGATCGCCGTCCGGTCATCCGGGTCCAGGCGCAGAAGGTGGTCGAGCCGCTCGCCGATCGACGGCGCTTCCACCATGATCCGCCGGAATGCGGCCGTCGTCACGCAGAACCCAGCCGGTACGCGGACGCCGTCGATCCGCGACAGCCCGCCCAGGTGCGCGGCCTTGCCGCCCACGGCCGCGACCTGGGTGTCGTCAACCTCTTGAAGATCCAACACGTACGGCTCGATCATTGCGACCCCTTCGCGGCAGCCGTGCTCCCCTGCCGGTCTGCTTGGTGACGTTGTCCGCCTGACGTCTGATTGGCCTTCCTCTGCCGGGTCGGCGCCCGCTGTGCCCGGTCGGGCGGCGTGCACCCCCGCATCTCCGCGTCGCGCGTGCGCGGTTCGAGGTCGCCGTGGCCCCCGTACGTCGACAACATGCCCACGTCGTACCCCCATTCCCCGTCGGTGCGGGGTCCGGCCGCCGATTCTGCGGCAAGACCCGGGTCTTGCGGCAAGCCCCCCGGTGCGCTATACGTTAGGAGTGGCAGGGAGTGCGATCTTCCTGCCTTCGCTTTTTGTCGTCCGCCGTGGCGGTTGATCGGTACTGCGCCCCGGTGGCCCGTTCACAACTCACCGCGGAGTCGGTGGTTGACGGTCGTGTTCCGCACGCATTGGCGCTGTCGCCGGACGGCACGTGGGTCGCCTACCTGGTCGCGCCGGTCGGGCGGGCCGGTCGGCGGACGGCGCGGGAGAGCGATGCCCCGCACCCCTTTTCGGACTGGTGGCGCCCGCCGCACGGTTGGGGCTGTCGTCGGCCGGGGGCTGACGGGCTAGTTTGCTTGGATGAGTCTTCTCGATGACGTCGCGAGGCGTGACAGTTGGCGGTGCTGGGTGTGCGACGAGCCGGTCGATGCCGACATGTCGGTGAACGACGCGCGTGGTCCCAGCGTCGACAGTCGCACCGCCGACCGGAAGGCCAAGGCCGTCGAGCGACTCGCGCACCGCGCCTGCAACAGCCGCAAGGGCGCGGTCAAGGTGGTCGTCGCCTGGCCGGAGCGGCTGCACGTGGTGGAGCCCGCGCCGCTGATCGCCGTCGCCGAGCGACTCGAACGCAAGGGTGGCCGCGAGTTGGTCGCCCGCTGTCCGAGCAGGAAGGACGCCCAGGAGGCGGCGGACTGGCTGGTCGACCGGTTCTCCCGGCTGGTGCCCGGACTGCCGGTGACCGCGAGCGTCGACGCGGGCGGTGGACAGTACCTCGTCGCCCTGGCCGCCGGCCGCCGCTGATCGGTGGCCCTGGTCGGCGGGCCGCCGCCGACCGGGGCGGCCCGGACCCGAGCGGGGTCGGCGGGGCGGCGTTGGCGCTGGTCGAGGGGCAGCTCGCCGGGGCCACCACCAGCGCTGCTCGCCAGCCCACGGCACCCCGCCGCTCGCAGCGCGTCGACGGCAGCGGGCGGATCGCGCGTACCCAGCGGCATCGACGCCCCCCGCCGTCGCGTTGATCAGTGCAGGCTGGAGCGGCGGGTGGGGCGGAGGCGGAGGTTTTCGATCTTCACCACCTGCGCTGGGACGTCTGCCGGTAGGGGGGACCGGGTGAGCCAGACCAGCGCGTGCTCCTCGTCACGGACCGGCAGCCTGGGGAAGTCGTTCGCGGCGTACTCGGTCCTCAGCACGGCCAGGGTCTCGTTCCCGCTCTCGGTGGGGTCGGGGAACCGGCCGGACCAGTACCAGATCGTCGCGTGCAGGACCGACTCGGGATCGGCGGTGCCGCGGTCGAATACCGGCACCGCGACGATCTCACGGAGCAGCAGTACATCGTCCGAGTCGAGCATCGTCGCGTTCGCCGCTGGTCCGTGCTCCGCCCACACCGGGCCGGAGTAGAAGGCGGTGAGGCCGGTCCGGCGCGATCGCATGTCGGTGAATCCGCGTAGCCACACGAACTGGTCGGGCCGGTCGAGGTCGCGGAACTGGCCCAGCACGGCCATCCCCAGTTCCTCCTGGGTCTCCACGAACTCGCGGTCGAACAGGTCGATCAGCTCGTCGCGGCGTCCCTCACGCAGGGTGTAACGGCGCAGTTCGACGATCATGCCAGGATCCTCTCCAGGACGTCGGTGACGGTCCAGCGCGCCAGCGCCGCCCGGAACGTGTCGGTCGCTTCGTCGTACAGGTCGGCGAGCACCGGACGGATTCCGCGTCCGACCGGGCACTCCAGGTTCGGCTCGGAGTGGTGCAGGGCGAGTAGCGGCTCCGGCGAGACGGCGACCCAGACGTCCAGCAACGTGATCTCCGTTGCCGGCCGGGCGAGGGAGAAGCCGGCGCCGTTGCCGCGGCGTGCCGTCACCAGGCCGGCCCGCTGCAGGTCACCGAGGCTGCGCCGGACGATGACCGCGTTCGTGTTGACGCTGGCCGCCACCTCTTCGGAGGTGAGCACCGCACGACCGCGCCGCCTGGCCAGTTCCAGCCACGCCAGGGCGTGGGCCGCGATCGTCACCCTGCTGTTGGCCGCCACCTCGACAGTCTCGCCGACCTGCGCCCCGAAAGCAACCATCTCTGTTACGTCCGGCTGCCCGGGTGCACCCATCGGCCTTCGGGGTGACCGGCAGGGAGGTCGGCCGGCAGGACGGAATCACGCAGCGGCGCATCGGGATCGCGTGGTTTGATCAAGACGTCGATCCGAAGGGGGCCTGGTGGGACGTAACGCGATCATCTTCCACGGGACCGGCGGCAACCCGGACATCTGCTGGTATCCCTGGCTGGCCGGGCGGCTCGCGGCCCGGGGATACGCCGTCGAGGTGCCGCATCACCCGGGTATCAACGTCGAGCCGATCGCTACGTTCCTGCCGAAGGTGCTGAACGGGCACAGCTTCGACGGGAACACGGTCCTCGTGGGCCACTCCGGCGGCGCGGCCCTCCTGCTCGCGCTCCTTGAACAGGTGGAGGTAACCGTCGCCCAGGCCATCCTGGTTGCCGGCTACTGCACCCGGCCCAACACCGAGGAGGAGCCGGTCCTCCAGCAGAGCTACGACTGGGCCGCGATCCGGTCGTACGTGCGGGACATCTACTTCATCAACTCCCGCGAGGATCCGTACGGCTGCGACGACCGACAGGGACGCGCCATGTTCGAACGACTCGGCGGCACCCAGATCGTGCGCGACGACGGGCACTTCGGCGACCACAACCAGCCATACGAGCGGTTCGAACTGCTCGACCGGCTCATCCCCTGACGCTGCCGGCGCGACGGCACCGGCCCCGCCGGACCCTGACCGGCTGCCCGCGGCTCGGCCGGACGGTGCGTCGAATGCGGGGTTGCGGACTGGCTACAGCAGGTCCAGCAGGGGCCTGATCCGGGTGGACGGGACCGGGCTCCAGGGCCCGCCGATGCGGCCGGACCGGGGGAGGCCCTCCCCGGTCCGGCCCACCGTCCCCCCTGGTTAGCGCTTGGCCGGCTCGATGGTGTAGTCCACCCCGCCGACGTCGTACTTCTCCCCGAGTTCCTTGACCGGGCCGACCTGGACGACCTGGAGCAGGTAGGACTTCTGCAGGACCTGGCTGGTCGCGAAGCTGAGCGACAGCACCGGACGCTCGTCCGGGTTGATCAGCAGGTCCTTGATCTGCGCCTTGTACGGGTCGACGATCTGGATCGAGTTTTCGCCGACGACCCGGATGCCCTCACCCGGCGCGCCCGCGGCCCGCCAGCGTTGGAACAGTTCCGGGCCGAGGTCGGCGACGATCTGGGCGCCCGGCACCGGCTCGCCCACCGGCCGGAACGCGAGGTCGTACCGGGCCGGCACCGCCAGGGCGTTCGCCAGGGCGTACGGCCGGACGATCACCCCACCGCCGCCCCCGGCCGGGACGGTGTTGGCGTTCTTCCAGGCGATGTTGTTGTTGTACTGCGTGTTGATGGACGTCGACGTGCCCTCGAACAGCATCGGGTCGGTCGGCGACTCCCAGCGCAGCAGCAGGCAGAAGTGCCCGATGGAGGGCACGTTGTTCCACGCGATCGACGTCGTGGTGACCCCGGGGGCGACCACCAGCGGCTTCGAGCCGATCGGCGTCCAGTGCGCCGGCCAGTTCGCGCCGCCGCCGGAGGTGGTGTAGTACGCCTTCAGCGTCCCGTTGCCGATTCCGGAGCCGTAGGGGCCGTTGTTGCGCAGGTTCACGAAGATGTAGCTGGTCGAACCGACGACCGGATTCGTGCTCGACGCGCACTCGACCGCGGTGGGGCAGATCTTGATGTCCGGGCTGTTGAAGAACGACGAGTAGATGGCGCCGTGCGGCTCGAGGCCGGTGTCGCTCGCGATGTCCTGGATGTATACGTCGGTGCGGGCGTTGACGGATTTGCCGCTGTCCGACTCGACGGCGGCTGCGGCGGTGCCGCCCACGGAGAACGCCATGACGGCGGTCAGGACGGCACCGAACAGCAGCCGCGCCGTGCGTGGACGTGGATGGGTGCGTGCGATTCGCATGCTTGATTCCCTTTCGGTGGGCGGTGGTGGTCAGGCGGCGAAGAATGGTTTCGGCCACCCGGCTCGATTACTGTAGGACAATGCCCGCGCCCTGCGAAACACTCAAGAATGTCGATTGCTTAATGGGCGTCCGCATTTGCCGGGGAGGTGGCAATTCCCGGATACGGCGGAACATGAACCCAAAGAATCATGCGCCGTTTTGTATCAACGGCGCCGCAGCGCGCTCCTTTACGCCCACCTGATTCCGCCCGCTCCCGGGCCCGGCCGGCCGCCCCGGAATTCGCGCCGGCCCGCACGGTGGGTGACCGGGCGGGGGATCCTGTTCGGCCGGCCGCCGCGCGGCGTGGCCCAGCGGCTCGGGGATCAGCGCCGCGCCGGGCGAAGCCGGAGGGTGACGACCTGGAACGGTTTCAGGGCGAGCTCCACCAGGTTCCCCTCGACCGCGACCGGGGCGAGCGCGCCGATCTCCGCGTCGTCCCGTTCGAGCAGGTCACACACCCGCGCCTCGGCGAGATCGAACGACGCGGTGAGCCGGGTACGGGCACGGCCACCGAGCGCCTCGTAGAGCCGGATGATCACGTCACCGGACCGGTCGTCGGCCAGCTTCACGGCCTCCACCACGACGGCGGGGTTGGTCACCTCGACCAGCGGAGCGACCGCCCGCCCGCCCAGGTGCCGGCGGACCGGCAGGTTCGCCCGGTAGCCCTCGCGTACCGCGTCGGCGATCTCCGCGCCGCAGACCAGCGCGTAGCCGAACTGGTGCGAGCCCTGGTCGGTGTTCGGGTCGGGGTAGCGGGGACCGCGCAGCAGGGAGAGCCGTACCGTGGTCGGCTGCGCCCCCAACACGTCACCGGGTGGTTGACGGGTCACGTCGTGGCCGTAGGTGCCGTCGTTGACCAGCGCCACGCCGTACCCGGGCTCCCCGACGTGCAGCCACCGGTGCGCGCAGATCTCGAACCTCGCCGCGTCCCACGAGGTGTTGGTGTGGGTCGGTCGCTGGAGGTGGCCGAACTGGATCTCCGAACTGGACTGCGCGGCCTGGACGTCGATCGGGAAGGCGACCTTGAGCAGGGTCTCCCGCTCGTGCCAGTCCACCTCGGTGGTGAACCGCAGCACGCGCTCGCCGGCCGCGAGCGACACGGTCTGGACGTACCCGGAGCTCCGGTCGTCGCGGGTCACCCGGACCCGGGCCTGCCGGGGATCGTCCGCCTCGACCACGATCTTGGCGACCCCGGTCAGGTCGCGGCGTCGGTGGCGATAGAAGGCGTCGATGTCCCACGCGTCGAACCTGTTCGGCGTGTCCGGGTGCAGTTGCAGGACGTTGGCCGCGGTGCCGGGCCGCAGCACGTCGCGGTCGGCGACCAGGTCGCGGATCGCGGACACCGTCCCGTCCGGGCCGAGGCGCACCCGGAGCAGGCCGTTGTCCAGCACCGTGCCGTCCGGTCCGGACCGCACCGACACCGCCGGGACATCGCCGCCGTGGCCCGCCGAGACCCCGAGCGCCGGTACGCCGTCCCGCTCGTGTGGCGCGGCGTTCGCGGTCAACGGCACCGACCCGGGGCCGGTCAGGGCGGTCAGCGCCGCCTCGATCATCCCTTCCAGCCGGTCCGCCAGCCTCGCGTACGTCTGCCGCGCCTCGCGGTGCACCCAGGCGATCGAGCTGCCGGGCAGGATGTCGTGGAACTGGAGCAGCAACGTCTCCTGCCAGACGGCGTCGAGTGCGGCGTACGGGTACGGATGGCCGGTCCGCAGCGCCGCGGCGGCGGACCACAACTCGGCCTCCCGCAGCAGGTGCTCGGTGCGCCGGTTGCCACGCTTCATCGCCGACTGGCTGGTGTACGTGCCCCGGTGGTGTTCGAGGTACATCTCGCCGCTCCACACCGGGGCGTCCGGGTATTCCCGCTCCGCCTCGGCGAAGAACTCCGCGGGGGTGCGGATGGCGACCCTGGGTGAGCCTTCGAGGTCGGCCACCCGCCGGGCCGTTTCGAGCATCTCCCTGGTCGGACCGCCCCCGCCGTCCCCGTAGCCGAACGGCAGCAGCGAGACGGTGGACCGCCCGTGCTCGGCGAAGTTGCGCACCCCGTACGCCAGATCCTGTCCGGACAGCTCCGAGCTGTACGTGTCGGCGGGTGGGAAGTGGGTGAAGACCCGGCTTCCGTCCACGCCCTCCCACCAGAAGGTGTGGTGCGGGAAGCGGTTGGTCTGGTTCCAGGACATCTTCTGGCTGAGGAACCAGCGGAACCCGGCCAGCCGGGCGAGCTGCGGCAGCGCCGCCGAGTAGCCGAACGAGTCGGGGAGCCAGACCTCCCGGGGCTCGACGCCGAACTCGGCGGCGAAGAACCGCTTGCCCTGGGTGAACTGGCGCACCAGCGCCTCGCCGCCGGGCATGTTGGTGTCGGACTCCACCCACATGCCGCCGACCGGGAGGAACTGCCCGGTGGCCACCTTCTCGGCGACGCGGCGGTACACCGTCGGGTGGTGCTCCCGCAGCCACGCGTACTGCTGGGCGGAGGAGCAGGCGAAGACCAGTTCCGGGTACTCGTCGGCGAGCGCCACCACGTTGGAGAAGGTCCGGGAACACTTGCGGATGGTCTCGCGTACCGGCCAGAGCCAGGCCGAGTCGATGTGGGCGTGCCCGACGGCGGTGATCCGGTGGGCGCTCGGCACGGCGGGGGAGGCCAGCGCGCCGGACAGCCGGGCGCGGGCGGCGGCGGCCCCGCCGGAGACGTCGGCGACGTCGAGTTCGTCGAGCATCAGCTCCAGGCTTCGGCGGATCGTGTGGTGCCGGGTGTCCGTCTCGGCCAGTTGCAGTGCCAACTGGTGCAACACCTGGACGTCCAGGACGAGCGCGTGCACCTCCTCGTCCAGCACCGCGAGTTCCGCCCGGTCCAGCCGGTAGAGCGGGCGGTCGGGCAGCGTCTCCGGATCGCCGAGCGGGGAGACGCTGCCATCGAACCGGGGGTTGGCGGCTGCCTCGACGTACACCTCGACCCGCTCGCCACCGGCGGCGGGCCGGGCGACCGGCACGTACGCCGTCCGTGGCTCGATGCCCTTGATCGGCGTGCCGTCGGCCGTGTAGGCGAGGCCCTCGGACCGGAATCCCGGCCCGGCCCGCTCGAAGCCGAGATCGACGAGGAGTTCGACCCGGCCGCCACGCATCCGCGCCGGCACCTCACCGCTGAACCGGAACCACGTGGTGCGCCAGGCGGGCCCCCACGGCTGGCCCACCGCGAAGGGCGCGTACGCCATCGCCAGCCCCTCGGCCGCCGGCACCGGCTCGCCGGGCAGGTGCGCCGCCTCGACGTGTACGGGTTCGGTGTCCCGGTACAGCGCCGGGATCAGCCGCTCGTGGAGGGCGCGTTCGATCCGCTCGGTCAGGTTGGCCAGCGACCGGTGCATCCGGAACTCCGGGGGTGGGGTGGGGACCCTGTCGGGGGGTGGGATCGCCACCCTATCCGCGTATCACGATTCGTGGCCATGCCGATGCGCTCAGGTGTGGGTGGCCGGCCGCGTCGCCCGCCGATTCCGGTGACCTTTGCGGCCCGCATTTCTGGTATCGGCGCCAAAGGGCGAATCCGGCGGTAGCCGGACAGTGCCGACCGTCCGCGCGACCCGCCCCGGTGGGTGTGGTTCCCCCACCGGGGCGGGTCGTCTGGTCAGGTGCTCAGGCCGCTACAGGTGGTTCGGCGTCAGCAGCCGCAGGTGTAGAAGAGGATGTCCCAGTGGTTGCCCTCGTCGGTGTAGAGGTTGCCCGACGCGGCCCGCCACTGGTAACCCCAGCCGGATATGTAACCCAGGTAGGTGTAGGCCCGGGAGATGTAGTTGTAGACGCATGTCGTCTTGGCGATGTCCAGCTTGTAGCCGTTCCAGTGGCTGTACGTGCCGCCGGCGTGCCCCGTCTCGGTGCCGCCGGTGATGGTGATGGCGCAGCCGCTGGCCCGCTTGAAGGTGATGATGCCGTCGATCGTCGACTGCCGGATGCCCTCGAACGAGGTGCACGTCGGGTTGTTGCGGTCGCTGCAGTTGCCGCTGGAGACCCAGCCGATGCCGGCGGCGCTCAACTGGGAGGCGGCGCTGCCGTGGCCGACCGCGAAGGCGGGGCTGCTGAAGCCGAGAACGGTGCCGATCGCCGCGATGCTCGCGAGCAGCAGGGTGAGCATGCGGCGGTGCACAGTACTGCGGGTCGTTGACATGGTGCCTCCTGATACGCGCCGGGGGTGGAAGATCTGCAAACGGAGGCCGGCCCGTGCAATTTCTATCACGCATCAACGCACGTGAATAGATGTCGGGGGCTCGATGCGTTCTCGACCGAATCTCGAGGTGGTGCCCCTCCCACCACGCGACCGGATCCTCGCCGGCAGTCGACGAATCCCGGTGACGGCCACGAATGCCGCGAACGCCGCCCACAACCGGCCGCCAAGGAGAAAGGCGGCATTGCGTACGACCCGGCCAAAATGGGAGCAGGAATCGTGCCGGCGGTGGCGGACCTTGGGTCGGCCGCCGAACCCGCTGGTGAACCGGACGCCAGCCCGCAGCCGTCCCGGTACGCACGGTCGGTGGAGCGCCACGGTGCGTACCGGGGCGGCGCGGGCGCCGGGCGGCGTCGAGCCTGTTTCGAGGCCATGTTGCTTCAGTCGATGGTGGTGGTTCGACGACGTCATCCACGAGGACGGGCCGTGGTCGAACCGGCGCACGGGCGCGTGCTGGCGCGCGCAGACCAGGAGCAGCGTTCATCGAGGACGGCGGAGGCCGAGATTGACCAGGGAACGGGCCAGGGGAACGAGGAATGTGGCTGCCCGCGTCGGTGGGTGGAGCGCCCGTCACCGATGGTGGGCGATGGTGCTCTGGCTGGGGTTCGTGGTGATCGCCACCGTCCTCGGCAACGCGGTGGGCACCACTCCGATGAAGAGCTACGAGGGCCAGAACGGCGACTCGCGCCGGGCCCAGCAGATCATTGACGAGGCCGGCTTCCCCGACGTGGCCGGCGAGATGGTGCTGGTCCAGGCCCGCGACGGCCGGATCACGGTGGACAGCCCCGAGTTCCGCCAGGCGGTGCAGGACGTCCGCGGCGCGGTCGAGGCCACCGGCCAGGTGGAGCACCTGCGCACGCCGTACGACCCGGCCGCCCCGGCGCCGCGGACCAGCGACGGGACGACCGCGTTGGTGCTGTTCGACATGACCGGCGCCGGCGACACCGCGGACGAGCGCGTCCAGCCGGTCCTGGACGCGGTGGCCGGCGTGCAGGCCCGACACCCCGACCTGCGGGTGGCGCAGGCGGGTACGGCCAGCCTGCAACGGCTGGCCGGCGTGGCGGTCAACGAGGACTTCCAGCGCGCCGAGGCCCTGTCGCTGCCGATCACCGCGATCATCCTGCTGGTCGCCTTCGGCACCCTGCTGCCCATGCTCATCCCGCTCGGGGTGTCGATGACCGCGTTCTTCGCCGCCACCGGCCTGCTGGCACTGGCCAGCAAGGTGCTGCACGTGGCCGACACGACCACCAACCTGATGCTGCTCATCGGGCTGGCCGTGGGCGTGGACTACTCCCTGTTCTACGTCCGTCGCGAGCGGGAGGAACGGGCCAGGGGCCGGTCCCGGCAGCGCGCGCTGGAGATCGCCGCGGCCACCTCCGGCCGGGCGGTGTTGATCTCCGGCGTCACCGTGATCGTGGCGATGGCCGGCATGTTCCTCACCGACCACGGCGTGTTCATGGGCTTCGCCCAGGGGACCATCCTGGTCGTCCTGACCGCGATGGTGGCCTCCGTGACCGTGCTCCCGGCGACGCTGGCGATATTCGGCGACGCCGTCGACGCGCGGGTGATCCACGGGATCGTCCGGCTGGTCACCCGGGGCCGGGTGACCTGGCCGCGACGGCTGGGTGGCCGCCCCGGGGGCGGTCGGGTGTGGAACGTGGTGCTGACCGGCGTGCTGCGCCGCCCGTGGATCTCCACCGTGGTGACCGTGGGCGTGCTCGCCGCGCTGGCGGCGCCCGCCCTCGGGATGCGGCTCGGTCAGCCCGGCATCGACGACCTGCAGGGCGACTATCCGATCGCCACCACGTTCAAGGCGATCGACCGGGCGTTCCCGGGCGGCAACGAACCGGCCATCGTGGCGGTCCGGGCGCCGGACGTGTCCAGCCCCACGGCGCAGGAGGCGATCGCCCGGCTCAAGGATCGGGCGCTGGCCACCGGCGTGGCGCACGAACCGGTGAACGTCGTGGTGAATCCAGCGAAGACGGTGGCCACGATCTCCCTCAGCATCGGCTACGGCGAGCAGGGCCGCACGTCGGTCGAGGCGCTCCGGAGGACGATCGTGCCCGAGACCGTGGGCCTGCTGCCGGACACCCGGGCGTACGTCACCGGTACGGTGGCCGCCACCGTCGACTTCAACCGGCAGATGTCCCGTACCGCGCCGCTGGTTCTCGCGTTCGTGCTGGTGCTGGCGTTCCTTCTGCTGCTGAGCAGCTTCCGGTCGATCATGGTGGCGGTCCAGGCGATCGTGCTCAACCTGCTCTCGGTGGCGGTCGCCTACGGCGTGCTGGTGCTGGTGTTCCAGGACGGGTACGGCGCGGACCTGCTCGGCTTCACCCCGGGCGCGATCGTCAACTGGCTGCCGCTGTTCCTCTTCGTCATCCTGTTCGGGCTGTCGATGGACTACCAGGTGTTCATCCTCAGCCGGATCCGCGAGGCGTACGACAGCGGGATGTCCACGGAGCGCGCGGTCACCCACGGCATCAGGGCGTCCGCGGGGGTGGTCACCAACGCGGCGCTGATCATGGTGGCCGTGTTCGCCGTGTTCGGCACCATGTCGCTGCTCAGCTTCAAGCAGATGGGCGTGGGCCTGGCGGTGGCCATCCTGATCGACGCCACCATCGTGCGCGCCGTCCTGCTGCCAGCCACGATGAAACTGCTCGGCGAGCGGGCGTGGTACCTGCCGAGCTGGCTCGGCTGGCTACCCACCCTGTCCCACGGCGAGGTGCCCGACGAGGCAGAACAGCCGGCGGCCGTGCGTGAGCCGGCCCCGGTGGGCTAGCGGCTGCGCCGGGCCCAGTGATGTTGGTGAATGCCATTCGCGTTCTGCCCGACCCGCTTTCCGGGCCGACGACCGTGGACTCGTCGGCGCGTTCCACCAGTGCCCGCCGACGCGCGTGGCCTGCTCCCAGAAGTAGAGGCGATCGACTGTGCTGCGAGAGAGACTTCGGCGGTTGAATCCTTGGGTGTGGAACGCCACGCCGGAGGAATTGTCGGCCGAATATCCATGTGACCGTCACCTGACGGTGCCGTTCCGTTCGTTCGTCCGGGCCGTCGACGTGGCGGCGCCGGTGCCCGTGGTGTACCGGTGGCTGTGTCAGCTCAAGGTCGCGCCGTACAGCTACGACCTGGTCGACAACCTGGGCCGTCGAAGCCCTCGCACGCTGACTCCAGGCGCCGACCAACTGGCGCTCGGGCAGCGGTTCCTCATCTTCGAGGTGGTCGAGTTCGCCCACGACGACCACCTCACCGGGTTGATCGCCCAGCGGCATCGGCGCAGCTACGGCGATGTCGCGGTCACCTACCGGGTGACGCCGGGTGCGGCCGGCACCCGCCTGGTCGGCCGGCTCGACGTCGGCGCCACCACCGCCTTCGAGCAGGCCCGCCGGGCCGCGCTGGCGGTCGGTGACGCGCTCATGGGTCGCAAGCAGTTGCTCACCATCAAGGCGCTCGCCGAGCACGCCGCCGGCCAGGGCTGACCCGGGGCGTGCGGCGGCTGCCGGTGGCCGGGCACACCGGTGGCCCCCCGATTCGATTCGCGTCGGGCCGGTACCTGGATTTGCCGGCATCAATCCGGTGCGGCGGCCGTCGGCGTATCCGGAGGGCGGTCGGCGTACGTCTAAAGTGGTATCGAGAAGGGTCAGTTGACTGAACGGGCGTTCACTTGGAGGCAGAAAGCCCCGGGTCGGTTCCAGGGTGGATAGCGTCTACGCCAGGTGCATAGAGAAGAGGGTAGAAATGCTCCGCTTCAACATCCTTGGCAGCCTGGAGATCCGGCAGCACGGCGTCGATTGCACGCCGACCGCGCCAAAGGTCCGTGCGGTCCTCGCGCTGCTGCTGCTCCGCGCGAACCAGACGGTGAGCCAGGACGCCATATTCGATTGGTTGTGGGTCGACCGGCCACCCCGGAGTGCCGCCACCACCACCCAGACGTACGTCTACCAGCTCCGGTCGCTGTTCGAACGGGTGGGCGGCGTGGGCACCGCCACCCAACTCCTGATCACCCGTCCGACCGGGTACCTGCTGTCACTCGGCGAGGAGCAGCTCGACGCGACCATCTTCACCCGACTCTGTGAAGAGGGCAGTGCGCTGCTGGACAGCGGACGGACGGCAGAGGCCGCCCAGCGACTGCGCGGCGCCCTGGCCCTGTGGCGGGGGCCGGTCCTCGACGACGTCAACGTCGAGGACCGAATGGCCGCCGACCTCGCGCACCTCACCGAGCTGCGGATGAGAGCGCTGGAGCTGCGGATGGAGGCGGACGCCCGGCTGGGTCGCTACCGGGAACTGATCACGGAGCTGCGCGCCCTGGTGGTGGCACACCCGTTCAACGAATGGTTCCACGCCCAGTTGATCACCGCGTTGAACCAGTGCGGCCGGCGGGCCGAGGCGCTGCACGCGTACCGCAACCTCCGGCAGACCCTCTCCGACGAGCTGGGCCTGGAGCCGACACCGGAGTTGCAGGAGCTCCAGCGGCAGGTGTTGAACGGCAGCGCCGCCCGGCTCGTCGCGGTCGCCGGCTGACTGCTGCCCGGCTGACTGCTGGCCGGCGTCCCCGATCCGTCCCCGGCGCCGCCGGGTGCCGCCGATCGGGGCGCCGGCAGCAGCCGACCGGTGCCCGTCGGCCGCGTACCCGCCGACGCCCCTCGGCCGCCGCGAGCAGTCAGCGCGGGGCCGACCTCGGACGCGTCACCCCCGCGACCGGCGGACCGGCGGTTTCTCCTGGCTGATCAGGTTGATCGCGGCGGCCTTGTTCACCGCGTCGATCCGGGACACCGCGCCCAGCTTGGTGAACACGTTACGCAGGTGCCGCTTGACCGTGCCCTCGGTGATGTCCAGCCGCCGAGCGATCTGGGAGTTGCTGTACGCCTGTGCCACCAGGCCGACGATCTCCACCTCGCGTTCCGACAGCACCTTGGCACCGGCATCGCTGACCTGCTCGAAGCTCTCCCGCGAGATGGACAGCATGATCAGGTCGGTCTCGGTGCGTACGCTGCGCAGCGTCGCGACGAGGTCGTCCCGGGTCACGGTCTTCAGCAGGTACGCCCGCGCGCCGGCGCCGAGCAGCTCCTTCACCACGGCCGGCTCGTCGAACATGCTCAGGATGATGATGCGGGTGGCCGGCGCCGCCGCCAGGGTCCGGGCGATGGTGGTGGCCGCATGGTCGCCCGGAATGCCCACGTCGAGCAGCATCACGTCCGGCCGGTGGGTGGCGGCGAGCGCCGCCGCCTCGGCGCCGGTGCCGGCCTCGCCGACCACGGTCAGGTCCGGCTCCATCGACAGCAGCTCGCGCAGGCCCTGCCGGAACAGCGCGTGGTCGTCGACGAGCAGCACCGTTGTCGACGCCTTGGCCTCGGGGGACGAGGTCATTCGGCGGTCCTGGCCAGTGGGATGAATGCCTCGATCCGGGTGCCGAGCCCCGGCCTGCTGTCCAGCAGGAGCTTGCCGCCGAGCAGTTCGACCCGTTCCCGCATCGAGGCCAGTCCACCTCCGCCGGTGGACCCACCGCTGTCCGGGTCGAAGCCCACCCCGTCGTCGCTGACCCAGGCCCGGATCTCGTGCGGTGCGATGTCGACGCGACTCACGACGGTGTTCGCCTCCGAGTGGCAGAAGGCGTTGCGGAGCGCCTCGCGGATCACCAGGAACACCTCGGCCAGCACCTCGGCCGGTATCCACGACTCGTCCCCGCTCACCGAGAGGTCGATCGTCGCGTTGCCCTCGGCCATGGCCTCGACGAAATTGTGGAGCGCCTGCTCCAGGTTGTCGAACCTGGATTCCAGCCGCAGGTCACTGGCCACGCCCCGGACCGCGTCCAGGGTCTGCACGCCGGCCTGGTGGGCGATGTCGATCTTGTCGCGAAACTTGTCGAGGTCGTTCTCGACGTACGTCCTGGCCAGTTCCAGGTTGCGGGTCACCACGCTGGCCGGCCCGCCCACCCGGTCGTGCAGTTCCCGGGCGGTCCGGCGCCGCTCGGCGAGCTGGACCTCGTGGACGCGGTCGAGCAGGAACGCGATGTACGCCTCGGAGGCCCAGCGGATCCGGGTCATGACGCTGCGCTGCAAAGCCTGGGTCGCGGTCCGGATGATGCACGTCGCGTCCGGCTGACCGGCCGCGGTCTCGATCACCGCGTCGAGCGCCGTCTCGAACAACTCGGCCGCGGCCCGCACCGAATCGACCGGGTGCAGGTTGCTCGGGGCACCGGCCGCGCCGGTCTGCCAGGCGAGGACGATAGCCGTCTCGTTGAGCTGGACCTGTCCGGTGCGGATGCTCGCGGTCACGTCGGCCAACACCTGCCGGGCCTGCGTCATCGCCTGGTGGAGAAGCGCGTCCTCCAGGCCCAACGGGCCGCAGGCTTCGAGGATGCGCTTGCGGAAGACGTCCAGCACCGTGTCGTGCCGGGCCTCGAACGCGCTCGCGATAGCGAACCCCGTGGCGAGCGCGCTTGGATCCATCGGTCTCTCACCCTTCGCCGGGACGTCCTCGGGAGAGACAAGTCTTTATCGCTCCGTGCCGGGTCGGCAAGATCCTATGGCACCTGATCAGACTAGTTAACCGTTTCGCGATGAACGGTTGATTGCGACGAATGAGTACCGGATCGCCGCAAGACTGAACAGCGCACCGCCGGTGAGCCAGACCGGATCCCACAGCAGCAGGTGCCACGGCAGGGCCGCCGCACCCAGCCCGGCGGGGACCTCGACCACCCCGGTCACGATCAGCAGATGTTGCGCCAGGTTCGCCGCGCCGTACAGCGAGAGCAGGGCGGCGGTGCCCCAGCCGGCGAGCAGCAGCATCCAGCGGGGCATCCAGCGGGGGCGTTCGCGGACCAGCGCGAGGGCGAGCGCCGCGGCGATCAGCTTGAGCACCGCGGTGGCCCACAGCAGGGCCACGAACGCCGGCTCCCGGGCCAGCGCCGGACCCTCCACCGCGGCGCCGATGGTGCCCGCACCGACCCGGCCACCGGCCGCCCAGTAGACGCTCAGCGCGGCGAACAGCAGCGCCCAGAGGCAGGCGCCGTATCCGGCCCAGACGCCGGGCCGGGCGTCGGAGCGCCGCGCCGGGTCGGCCGTACCGTCGTCACGCCGGCCGTCGGTGCTCGGTGCGGTGCCGCCGGTCAATGGTCCTCCCGTTCTGATGGGTGCGTCGGTTCAGCGGGGATCGTATCGGTGCCCGTCGGTCCGGTCGCGTGCGGCTTTGCCGGCAGGCTCGTCCGCCGGCCTCGAAGCGGCCTCTACCCTCGCTCGACGCCACAGCCGGCCTGCTCGAGGCGGCGTCGAGGCCGCCGCGAGGCCGCCACAAGGCGGTGGCTCGACGGTGGGAACCCGGCCACGCTGCGGATGACGGGGCGGCGCGCGACGCTCACCGCCCGGACGCGGCCCAAGGACTCACGAAGGACTCCTGGGTGATGAACCGACGGGTTGTGGTAACTGGGCTCGGGCCGGTGTCGAGCATCGGCATCGGCATCGACGCCTTCACTGCGGCACTGCGCGCTGGGCACAGCGGCATCACGCCGATCGCCAGCTTCGACACCACCGGATTCCTCACCGATACTGCCGGCGAGGTGCACGGGTTCGAGCCGCACCGCATGGTCACCCGGCTCGATCCCGCGCAGTGGGGCCGCAGCAGTCTCCTCGCCGCCGCCGCGGCCCGGCTCGCGCTCGACGACGCCCAGGCCACCGACGTACCGGACCGGTCCGACCGGGTCGGCGTCTGCATCGGTACGACCAGCGGCGAGTCTCAGGTGGTGGAGCGCCTCACCGAGCACTGGCTGGCCCACGGGTACCCCGACACGCCGGAGCGGCTGGCCCGCCAGCTACCCGCCGGACGGGTCGCCGAGGCGGTGAGCCGCGAACTGGGTCTGACCGGGACGACGCTGACCATCTCGACGGCCTGCGCGGCGAGCAACTACGCCCTCGGCTACGCCCTCGACGCCATCGCCACCGGCGAGCAGGACTACATGCTGGTCGGTGGGGCCGACTCGGTGTGCCGGTGGGCACACGCGGGCTTCTACCGGCTGGGTGCGCTCGCCGCCGAGCGGTGCGCGCCGTTCGACCGGGACCGCGCCGGGGTGATCACCGCAGAGGGTGGCGTCGCGTTGTTCCTGGAGAGCCTGGACTCGGCCCGGGCCCGCGGTGCCCGCATCTACTGCGAGGTGCTCGGTTACGGGCTCACCTGCGACGCCAAGCATCCGACCTCGCCGGACCCGACGAGCGTGGCCCGGTGCATGCGGCTGGCCCACCGGGACGCCGGCGTCAAACCCGACGAGGTCGACTTCGTCTGCGCCCACGGCACCGCCACCCCGGCCAACGACGCCGCCGAGTACGCGGCGGCACGCGAGGTCTTCGGCAGCCGGCTGCCGCCGATGAGCTCGGTCAAGTCGATGCTCGGCCACACGATGGGCGCGGCGAGCGGGTTCAGTGCCCTCGCCGGGGCGCTGGCCATCTCGTCCGGCTTCCTCGCCCCGACCATCAACCACGTGACCACCGACCCGGCGATGCCCGGCCTGGACGTCGTGCCCAACCAGGCGCGTCCCGGGCAGCCGCGAATCGTCCAGGTCAACGGATTCGCCTTCGGTGGCAACAACGCCATCACGATGCTGGGACGGCTGGCATGACCGTAACCACCGATTCGCCCACCGGGACCTTCGTGCTCGGGGTCTCCGGCTGGGGAGTGCTCTCCCCGTACGGGTGCGGCGCCGACGAGTTCACCGCCGGGCTGCGTACCGGGCGGGACGCCACCATCGACGCGGCGGAGTTGACCGACGAGCCGGCGCCGGACCCACGGGCGTACGCCCTGGCCGGGTTCCGGGCCCGCGACCACCTGGGTCGCAAGGGCAGCAGCTTCCTCGACCGGCGGACCGCCTTCGCGGTGCTGGCCTGCGGCCAGGCACTGGCCGACAGCGACCTCGTCGTCGACGACGACAACCGGGACCGGGTCGGCGTGGTGCTCGGTACGAACGTCGGCAGCCTCCAGTCGACCAGCGACTACAGCCGCGACACGCTGGTGCAGGACAAGCCCTACCTGGTTAACCCGATCCTGTTCCCCAACACCGTGCTCAACTGCGCGGCCGGTCAGGCGGCGATCTGGCACCGGCTGCGCGGGGTCAACGCCACCCTCGCGGGCGGCGGAATCGCGGCCCTCGCCGCGCTCCGCTACGCGACGACCCTGCTGCGGCGCGGCCGGGCGGAGGCGCTGCTGGTCGGCGCGGTGGAGGAGTACACCCCGCAGTCGGCGTGGGCCACCCACCGGGCTGCCCCCTCGCCGACGACCGTCGGCGGCGAAGGTGGGGCGGCGTTCCTGGTGGAGGACGCCGCCGCCATGCGGGCCGCCGGCCGTGACCCGGTCGCCGAGATCCTCGCCGTCGACCTCGGCCACACCGGCGGGCGGACCGACCCCGCCGCGGCGCTCGCCGAGCGGGTGCGCCGGGTGCTGCGCCAGGCCGGCGTCGCCCCCGAGGAACTCGCCACCGTGATCACGTCCGGGGCCGCCGGTGAGGAGGACGCGCTCGCGGTGGCGGTCGGCCCCGACGCGGTCCGCGTGCCGGTCACCGATCTCGCCGGCAACTGCCCGACCGCCGCCGGCGCGCTCCAGGTCGCCGCGGTGCTGGCCCATCACCGGGGCGCGCCGCAGCACGACGGCTGGCTCTCGCTGATCGTCGCCAGCACCGCCGACGGTTCCGTCGGCGCCGCCGTCCTGAAGGGAAACGGGCGTGGAACTCGCGATCACCGGTAGCGCCATGCGTACCAGCCTCGGCGACACCACCGAGACGTACCAGGCGCTGCTGGCCGGGGAGGACGGCCGGCAACCGCTGCGGTACGTCGCGCCGGAACGGGTCAACGTCCGGCACGGCTACCACGTCGACGCGACCGGCCCGGAGCGCCCGTACCGCGCCAGCGGCTGGCTGGCCGAGTGCGTGGCGGCGGCGGCCCGGGAAGCCGGCCTCGACTGCGCCCGGCAGCGCGTGGTCGCGGTGGTCGGCACCGGGCTGCGCGAGCTGCGGGCGGTGGAACGGTGGCGGGCCGACGGGCTGCCGGTGGAACCCGACGCGCTGCACTTCGGGGCCGCCGTACGCGGTGCCCTGCCCGGCGTCGAGGAGGTCGTCACCGTCTCCAACGCCTGCTCGGCCTCGTCCCACGCGCTTGCGCTGGCCGCCGACCTGATCCAGCTCGACGAGGCGGACGCGGTGCTGGCCTGCGGCGCGGACGCGATGACCGAGAGCATGCTCGCCATGGTCGGGCGGGTCGGCGACGAGTCCAGCGACGCGGTCCGGCCGTTCGACGCCGACCGGCGGGGAGTGCTGCTCGGCGACGGCGCGGTGGCCGTCGTGGTGCAGCGTGCCCCGGACACCGCCGCCGCGGTACGGCTGCGCGGGGTCGGCCTGTCGTGCGACGCGTACCACGAGACCGCACCCGACCCGGCCGGTCTGCGCGCCGCGATGACCGACGCGTACCAGCGGGCCGGCCTGCGCCCGGACGACGTCGGCCTGGTGCTGGCCCACGGCACCGGCACCGCGCTGAACGACCCGACCGAGGCCAAGGTGCTGGCCGGGCTCTTCGCCGACGCCCGCCCCGGACCACTGGTCACCGGAGTCAAGGGCGCCATCGGGCACACCTCCGGCAGCGCCGGGTTGATGAGCCTGCTCGTCGCCGTCGAAGCACTGCGCCACGGCCAGGTACCGCCGGTGGTGGGGCTTCGGACGCCGATCGCCGAGGCGGCCCCACTGAACCTGGTGATCGGCGGGCCGGTCGGCACCGACGCCACCGTGGCCCAGGTCAACGCGTTCGGATTCGGCGGCGTGAACGCCGTCTGCCTGGTGGAGGTGCGGCGTGAGCGGTGACGGTGTGACGGTCCAGGCCGCGGCGGTACACGTGCCCGGAATCGCCCCCGACCGGCTGGTCGCCTCGGCCACCGAGCCCGACTGCGGCCCCGACGAGGCACACACCCTGCTCGGCCGCAAGGGCCTGCTGTTCAAGGAGCCGGCGGTGCGGCTCGCGATGTGCGCCGTACACCGGGCGCTGGGCCTGCCGCCCGGCCGGCCCGCCGCGCCGCTGCCGGCCGCCGCCGGTACGGCCGTCGTGGTCAGCTCCAACCTCGGCAACGTCGCCACCGTCTGCGACATCGTGGACCAGGTGCGCGCGGGCGGCCTGCGTGGGGTGAGCCCGATGCAGGCGCCGAACGCGTCGAGCAACATCATCGCGAGCAGCATCGCCATCCGGTACGGCTTCACCGGCCCCAACCTGATGGTCTGCTCCGGCGCGACCGGCGGGCTCGACGCGGTACGGCTCGGCGCCCTGCTGGTGCGCAGCGGTCGGGCCCACCGGGCGATCGTGGTCGGCGCCGAACCGGCCGACGAGATCGCGGCCGGGCTGCGGGCCGTCGCCGGGACACCGCCGGGCCCGCCACACGGGATCGCCGCATGTGTGGTGCTCGTCGCGACCCAGCGGCCGGGCGGGGTGCGGTTGCGCTCGGTACGCCGGCACCGGACCCTGGAGGCGATCCCCGCGGACGCGCCGCGCACCATCCGGCTGACCTGCGCCAGCGGCCCGGACCAGGACCTTCCCGCCCTGATCGACGGCGGATACGGTGCGGCCGGCGTCCTGCGGACCGCGCTCGCCACCCGGTGGCTGATCGACCCGGCCGCCCGTCCGGCCGGCGTCGAGGACGCGGCCGAGGCGGTGGTGACCTGCGGCTCGGCCAGCGACGGATTCGCCACCGCCCGACTGTGCCGCGACGGGGCCGGCAGATGACCTGGCGGCTGCTCACCGCACCCGGTGCCGGCCCGCCGGACGGGCGCGGGCGGGTGGTGGCAGCGGTGCACGGCCTGGCCGACAACCGGACCACGTGGCAGCGGCTGGCCGTCGCGCTCGGCGCCGGCTTCCGCTGGTACGGCGTGGACGCCCCGTGGAGCGGCGACGCGGGCGGATCGTCGGTGGACTGGGCGGCGCCGTCGGCCGGACCCGCCCGGTGGCTCCGGCAGGCGCTGGCGGCCGTGCCCGAACCCGTCGACGTCCTTGTCGGCCACTCCTTCGGCGCCAACGCCGTGCTGGACCACCTGGCCACCCGGCCGGAGCCCACGGTCCGCGCCGCCGTGCTGCTCGCACCGCTGGTCCGCCCCGCCGCGCGGGCCCCGCACCCGGTGCTGGTCGCCCGTACCCGGGCGGCGATCCGGCAGGTGGTGGCCGACGGGCTGCGGATCCGGCTCGGCCGGCGAGCGGCGCACGTCGCCGACGACGTGTTCGCCGCGATGGTGGACAAGGCCGTCGCGCGGGTTCCCGACGGCGCCGCCCATGTCGTGCTCGACCGGCTGCTCGCCACGCCACGGCCCGCGCTGGGCCAGGTCAGCACCCCGACCCTGGTCCTGGCCGGCCGGGGTGACCAGCGGCTGGCCGGGGTGCGGGCCACCTCACTCGCCGTGATGCCCGAGGTGGACGTCCGCATCCGCCCGCACTACGGCCACTTCTGTCACATCACCCAGGCGACCGAGGTGGCCGCCGAGTGTGCCGAGTTCCTCGACCGCGTCGTGCCGGCATCGCCGCCGGCCGGTCCGACCATGGAGGTTTCCGCATGACCGCTGTCCTCGACGCCCGCCCGACCTCGTACCGTGGCCGGCCACGGTACGAGGGTGCCAACATCGGCACCTGGGTCGGCTTCAAACAGTTCGTGTACCTGGCCGAGGACGCGGTGTTGCAGCACTACCGCGACCGGGGGTTCGGCCCCGACCGGCTGTTCCACGAGGCCGGCGTCCAGTTGTCCATCGTGGAGCACTCGGTCCGGCTGCCGGGCCCGGTGTTCGTCGACGACGAGGTGCACGCCGAGGCGACACCCGCGCCGAGCGCCAACGGGTCCGAGGACTGCTTTACCGTCACGCTGACCGTCGAGCGGCACGGGCAGCCGGTGCCGGTGCTCAAGGGACGGGTGCGGGTCGCGTTCGTCGCGCCGGCCGGGACCACCGGCGCACCACCGGCGGAACTGGCCGGCCGGGTGGTGCCCGACCTGGCCGACCTGCGACCGTCGGCGGTGCCGCCGGCCACCCTCCGGTCGGGCTTCCTGTGGACCGAGACGATCCCCTACCCGTACTGCCAGTTCTCCGACCGGATGCAGCACTCCGGCTACGTCCGCGACCTGGAGGAGGTGGTGCATCGGTACCTCGCCGCGCGGGGCATCTCGATCCGCCGGATGCTCACCGAACGCAACTGGATCCCCGCCGTGACCCGCTCCCAGGTACGGCTCCTCGCCGACGCGCACCTGGAAGAGGAACTGCACACCGTCTTCACCGTCGACGACATCGTCAAGGACATCATGTTCACCGGCCGGATGGACTGCTACGTCGTCCGCGACGGCCGGATCGTGCACACCGCCACCGGGTCGATCACCCACGGGTACGGGGTGGCCGGCGGCCCGGACGCCGGTCAGGTCGCCACCATGGACGCGCAGACGCAGGCCGCGCTGCTGTGGAGCGCGTCGTGAGCGGCCGGCCCCGGGTGTACTTCTCGTTCCAGAGCCCGTTCAGCTGGATGGCGCTCCGGCAGCTCGAGGAGCGCGTGCCGGACTTCGCCGAGCTGTTCGAGTACGTCCCCTTCTGGGACCCCGACGCCCGGACCCGGGCTGGCCTCGACGCCCGGGGCGGGGACTTCCACTACACCGTGATGAGCAAGGCCAAACACCTCTACATCCTGCACGACACCAAGCGGCTGGCCGCCGGCTTCGGCTACCGCCTGGTCTGGCCGGTGGACGTCGCGCCCTGGTGGGAGCCGTCCGCGCTGGGCTGGCTGCGCGCCCGCGAACTGGGCTGCGAACGGCGGTTCTACCGGGTCGTCACCGAGGCCCGCTGGGACCGGGGCGAGAACATCAGCGACCCGGCCGTGCTGCGGATCGCGTGCGACGCGGCGGGGCTGCCCGGCGCGGAGCTGATGGCCGCCGTCGACGACGACCGGATCCGCGAACTGGGCGTGGCGGCGCTGGTGAACGCGCACCACGACGAGGTGTTCGGCATCCCGCTGTTCATCGTCGACCGCCAGCGCTACTGGGGCGTGGACCGGATCGCCGAGGTCGAGGCGGCGGCGTGGGCGCTGCGCGGCGCGGGTCCGGCCGCCGAGTCGACCGACCTGCTGGACAGCCTTCCGGTGGCGGCGCTCGCGACGGTCGGCTCGTTCGACCACGACGAGCCCGGCGGCTGTGGCTAGCCGGGCGGGGGAGGAGACGACAGTGCGCACCTGGCAGGGATCCCGCATCGCCGGACTCGGGTACTACCAGCCGCCCCGGGTACTCACCAACGAGCAGCTCTCCCAACTGGTCGACACCGACGACGCGTGGATCCGCAGCCGGGTCGGCATCCAGCAGCGGCACGTGGCGGACGGCCAGTCGGTGGCCGACATGGCGACCGCGGCAGCCGGCAAGGCCCTCGGCGCGGCCGGCATGCGGCCCGGTGAGGTGGACCTGGTGGTGGTGGCCACCTGCACGTCCATCGACCGGGTGCCGAACGTGGCGAGCCGGGTCGCCGCCAGCCTGGAGCTGGTGGGACAGGCGTGCTACGACATCAACACCGCCTGCTCCGGCTTCTCGTACGCGCTCGCCACCGCCGACCACGCGATCCGCGCCGGTGCCGCCGGCTCGGCGCTGGTGATCGGGGTGGAGAAGTTGACCGACTTCATCGACTGGCAGGACCGCAGCACCTGCATCCTCTTCGGGGACGGCGCGGGCGCCGCGGTGCTGGTCGGCGACGACGACCCGGGCGTCGGCCCGGTGGTGTGGGGCGGAGCCGCCCAACACGGGTCGGCGGTGCGGATCGAGGGCCGGTCGGCGCGGATCGAGCAGGACGGCCAGACCGTGTTCCACTGGGCCACCACGGCCCTCGCGCCGATCGCGGAGGAGGCCTGCCTGCGGGCCGGCATCAAGCCGGCGGAGCTGGCGGGATTCGTGCCGCACCAGGCGAACCTGCGCATCATCAACGCGATCGCCCGGGACCTCGGGGCCGAGCAGGCGGTCGTCGCCCGGGACATCGTCTCGTCGGGCAACACCTCGTCGGCGAGCACCCCGATCGCGTTGGCGAAGCTGGTGGAGCGGCGGGAGGTGCCCAGCGGGTCGCCGGTGCTGCTGCTGGGATTCGGTGGCGGGCTGACCTACGCCGGTCAGGTGATCCGCTGTCCGTGAGTCGCCGCCGTCCGTCCGGGCCCGCCCGGCGTCCGTCGCCCTCGGGCGTCGGGCGCCGGGCGGCGCCGCTTTGCGGGAAGGTGCCGGGCCGGTCGGCCCGGACCGGGCCGGGGCAGCGAGGCGGGCCGCGCCACCTGCGCGGGTGTGCCCAGGCGGTCGGTACCCGGCCGAGATCGTCGGCGGTTGGTCCGCGGTCCACGCCCCGCTGCGGTACGACGCCGGCCGGCCTCCGGTGGGGTCCGGCCCGGGGCGGCCTCTCGTGGCGGCCACCGGTGTCGTACGGGAGACAGCCTGCCCGGCCAGGCTCGAACCGGAATCGACCGTGGCTCGACGGCGACCGGTGGGCGTCCGCCCTCGACCCGGGTGCGGCTCGAGCCGGCCGCTAGCCGTTCCCGATCTCGATCCGAGGCCACCCCGAGCCGGGTGACAGACGGTGGGCAGGCGTTTCCCATCCGCCCGCCGCGTCGTCTGACTGAGCCGCCGGGCCCTCACCGAGCCGGACTGGGAGTAGGAGAGATGGACCACTTGAGTGGTAGTCGATGAGCCGTGAGGCGCTGCTGGGACGCCTGGCCATGGTCGGGCGGGCGATGCCGCGTACCCCGCTGGTGCAGCTACGTCACGACCGCCTGGATCTGTTCGCCAAGCTGGAGTACGTCAACCCGAACGGCAGCTCCAAGGACCGCTCGGCCTACTGGATCCTGCGGCGGGCCGTCGAGCGTGGCGACATCACCGAGCGGACCACCATCGTGGAGTCCTCGTCGGGCAACTTCGCCATCTCGCTCGCCTCGTTCTGCCGCTGGCTCGGGCTGAGCTTCGTCCCGGTGATCGATCCGAACGTCAACGCCAGCACCGAGGTCTACCTGCGCCGGCTGTGCGACCGGGTCGAGAAGGTCACCGAGCCGGACGGGACGGGCGGTTACCTCGCCACCCGGCTGCGCCGCGTGGAGGAGCTGCGGGCAGAACTGCCCTCGGCCTACTGGCCCAACCAGTACGCCAACCCGGACGCCATCGAGGCGCACGACCGGCTCACCGGCGCGGAGCTCTGCGCGGACCTGCCCCGGATCGACTACCTGTTCGTCGGCGTGAGCACCGGCGGCACGATCAGCGGCCTGTCCACCCGGCTCAAGCGGATGCAGCCGGACGCCTGGGTGGTCGCCGTCGACGCCGAGGGGTCGGTCATCTTCGGCGGCCCGCCGGCCCGGCGACGGCTGCCCGGACTCGGCTCCAGCATCGTGCCACCGCTGGTCGGCAAGGCCAGCATCGACGACGTGGTGATCGTGCCCGAGGTGGACGCCGTACGCGGCTGCCACCACCTGTTCGAGCGGCACGGCCTGTACGCCGGCGGGTCGACCGGCAGCGTCTACAGCGCGATCGAGCGGTACTTCGCCGACCACCGGGGACCGCGCCCGACCGTCGCCTTCCTGTGTGCCGACCGAGGCACCGGTTACGCCGACACCGTGTACGACCCGGAGTGGGTCGACCGGTTCGCCGCCGAACGCGACCGCGGCCAGTCCGTGGCGCTGGTGTGAGAGGAACCCAGAACAGCATGACCGACACCCATCCACCGACCGTCCGGCCGCTCACGGTGGTGACCGCGGCAGAGCTGGCCGCGGTCATCGAGGCCGACCGGTCAGCCTGCCTGGACGCGGTACGCCGCTGCTACCTGGTCCACGACGAGGCGGCCACCGCGCTGCCGCACAGCAGCTTCCTGCGCTTCCCGCAGCTTCCCCGGGACCGGATCATCGCGCTGCCCGCCTACCTCGGCGGCGACTTCGACGTCGCGGGCATCAAGTGGATCGCCAGCTTCCCCGGCAACACCGCCCACGGCATCCCCCGGGCGTCGGCGGTGCTGCTGCTCAACGACCTGGCCACCGGTCACCCGTACGCCTGCCTGGAGGCGTCGCTGATCTCCGCGACCCGTACCGCGGCGTCCGCGGTGCTCGGCGCCGAGGAACTGGTCGGCGGCCGGCAGGTCGGCAGCGTCGGTTTCGTCGGCACCGGCCTGATCGCCGAGCACGTCCGCCGCTTCCTGCGCGACCTGGACTGGCGGATCGGCGAGTACCGGCTGTTCGACCTCGACCCGGCGGCGGCCGAGCGGTTCGCCGCCACCCTGCACGCCGACGGGGTGGACGCGGCCAGGGTGGTCCCCGAGGCCGCCGAGGCACTCGGCGCCGACCTCGTGGTGTTCGCCACGGTGGCCGGCGAGCCGCACCTGCACGACCCGGCGCTGCTCGCCCACCACCCGGTGGTGCTGCACCTGTCCCTGCGTGACCTGTCGCCGGAGATCGTGCTCGCCAGTGAGAACTTCACCGACGACGTCGAGCACGCGGTGCGCGAGCGGACCTCGCTGCACCTGGCCGAACAGCGGGTCGGGCACCGCGACTTCGTCACCGGCACCCTCGCCGACGTGCTGCGCGGCCGGATCCGCCGGGATCCCGACCGGACCGCGATCTTCGCGCCGTTCGGCCTCGGCGTGCTCGACCTCGCCGTCGGGGCGTGGGCCTTCGACCGGGTACGCGCCGCCGGCGGCGGCCAGCCGATCGCCGACTTCTTCCCGCTGGCGAACTGATGCCCGCTCCCTGTCCGCACAACAGTCTCTGGGGTGGCACGTGGACCTGACGATCGAGGCCGAGGGGCTTCGCAAGACCTACGGCAAGCACACCGCCCTGGCCGGGGTGGACCTCGCCGTACCGGCCGGCACGGTGCTCGGCATGCTCGGCCCGAACGGCGCCGGCAAGACCACCATGGTGCGGATCCTGTCGACGCTGCTGGCGCCGGACGCCGGCACCGCCCGGATCTGCGGGCACGACGTGCTCCGGGAACCGCGCGAGGTACGCCGGCGGGTCGGCCTCACCGGCCAGTACGCGGCCGTGGACGAGTTGCTGACCGGCCGGGAGAACCTCGCCCTGGTCGGCGTCCTGCACCACCTCGGCCGGCGGGCGGCCCGGGCCCGCGCCGACGAACTGCTCGACCGGTTCCAGCTCACCGACGCGGGCGACCGCGCCGCCCGCACCTACTCCGGTGGCATGCGCCGCCGCCTCGACCTGGCCGCGAGCCTGGTCGCCGACCCGCCGGTGCTGGTGCTGGACGAGCCCACCACCGGGCTGGACATCACCAATCGCCGGACCCTGTGGACGATGGTCCGCGAGCAGGTGGCGCGCGGCACGACGGTGCTGCTCACGACGCAGTACCTGGAGGAGGCCGACCAGCTCGCCGACCGGATCCTGGTCCTCGACGGCGGACGGGTGATCGCCGAGGGCACGCCCGACGAGTTGAAACGCAAGGTCGGTGACGAGCAGCTACGGATCCGGCTGCGGGACGGCCGGCAGCGGCCCGAGGCCGTGACCGCCCTGGCCGCCGTCACCGCGCAGCAGCCGGTGCTCGACGACGACGGGGTGAGCCTGCGGCTGCCGCTGACCGACGGGCTGGCCGGCCTCGCGGCTGCGGCGGCGGCACTGGACACCGCCGGGATCGCCGTCGACTCGTTCGCCAGCCGCGCGCCGTCCCTGGACGACGTATTCCTCTCCCTGACCGGGCGGAGCACCGCCGAAAAGCCGGAGGCCGCGGCATGACCACCCTCGCTGTCGAGACCTCGGCCCTGGTGGGCCGCCACCTCCGTCACCTGGCCCGGATGCCGATGCGGCTGCTCGGCGTGACGGTGATGCCGGTCGCCTACGTGGTGATCTTCGGATATCTGTTCGGCAGCGTCATCGAGGTGCAGGGTGGCGGGTACCGGGAGTTCCTGATGGCCGGCATCTTCGCCCAGATGATGCTGACCAACCTGCAGCACACCGCGCTCGGCGTCGTCGACGACCTGGGCAACGGCATCGACGACCGGTTCCGCTCGCTGCCGATCGCCGGGCTCGCCGTGCCGCTGGCCCGGACCGTGGCCGACCTCACCCGGGTGGTGGTCGCCTGCGTCGCGATGGCGGTGGTGGGCTTCGCGATGGGCTGGCGGACCCACTCCGGCCCGGCGCAGGTGCTCGCCGGCTTCGGGCTGTTGCTGCTGCTCGGCTTCGCCGCCGCCTGGCTCGGGGTGCTCCTCGGGCTGCGACTGCGCTCCGCCGAGGCGGTCAGCGCGGTGGCCTTCCTCGTCGTCATGCCGATGACGTTCCTGTCCAACGCGTTCATCCCGCTGCACGGCCTGCCGGCCTGGCTGCGCGTGGTGTGCGAGTGGAACCCGCTGTCCGCCGTGGTCGCCGCCTGCCGGGACCTGTTCGGCAACCCGGGCTCGGCCGGCGACTCCCTCCCGATGCGGCATCCGGTCGCCGCCTCACTGCTGCTGATCGGCGCGCTGCTGGTGATCAGCGCGACGCTGTCCGCCCACGCGTACCGGGCCGCCGGCCGAGGTCGCTGACCAGCCCCGCCCGCCCGGTTCGCCCGAGCGCGGACCGGGCGGGGGTCAGCCGCCCGCTGGCCGCCGCGCATCCGTCCACCCCGCGAACACCCCTCGTCCGTAGCCCCGGAGGATCGCTGTGCCCGACCACGAGGATGTTCACTGCCCGCTGACCACCGCGCAGTACGGGATCTGGCTGGCCCAGCGGCTCGACCCGGGCAACCCGATCTACCACCTCGCCGAGTACGCCGACCTGACCGGCCCGCTCGACCACGCCGTGTTCGAGGCGGCGCTGCGCCGTACCGTCGCCGACACCGAGGCGCTGCGGATCCGGGTGGAGGAGCCCGTCGAGGGCCGGCCCATGCTGTCGGTGCGGCCCCGGGTCGACTGGACGCTGCCGGTGATCGACCTGCGCGGGGCGGCCGACCCGTACGCGGCGGCCCGGGACTGGATGCGGGCCGACGCCGCCCAGCCGGTCGACCTCGGGCGGGCACCGCTGTTCCGGTACGCGCTGCTGCGCCTGGCCGACGACCGGACCCTGTGGTACCAGTGCTACCACCACCTGGCCCTCGACGGGTACGGCATGGTGCTGGTGGCCCGCCGGGTGGCCGACGTCCACACCGCACTCAGCGCCGGCGGGGTGCCCGGCCCGGCGCCGTTCGGGCCGCTGCGGGCGCTGACCGACGCGGAGGCCGCCTACCGGGCCAGCGAACGGTTCGACCGCGACCGCGGCTACTGGACCGGGCGGTTCGCCGACCGGCCCACCCCGGCCAGTCTCGCCGACCGGCAACCCACCACCCCGCGCCGGCTGACCCGGCGTAGCGCCGCGTTGGATCCCGCGACGATGGGCCGGCTGCGGGCGGCGGCCCGGGAGCGGGGCGTCGCCGTGCCGGCGGTCGTGGTGGCCGCGGTGGCGGCCTACTTCCACGGGCTGACCGGCAACGAGGACCTGGTGCTCGCCCTGCCGCTGACCGCCCGGCCGGGGGCCGTGGCCCGGGCCACCCCCGGGATGGTCTCCGCGATCGCACCCCTGCGCCTGGCGGTACGCGCCGAGGACACCCTCGGCGCGCTCGTCGCCGGCGTCTCACGGGAACTGCACGACGTGCTGCGCCACCAGCGCTACCGCTTCGAGGACCTGCACCGCGACCTGGGCCTGACCGGCGGTGCGTCGGTGCTCGGTCCGCACGTCAACATCCTGCTCGACGCCGTCCCCGACGGGGTCGGGACCCGGTTCGGCGCGGCCACCGGCACCGACCACAACCTGGCCGGCGGTCCGGTCGACGACCTGGCCTTCGTGCTCGATGCCCGGCGCGGCGACGCCGACGCCCGGCTGGACCTGGACGCCAACCCCGACCTCTACTCCGCCGAGCAGGTCGGCGGGCACGCCCAGCGCTTCGCCGCCTTCCTCGACGCGTTCGCCCGGACCACGGCGGCGGGCCCGGACCGGCCGGTCGGCCGGCTCGACCTGGTCGGCGCCGACGAGCGGCGGCTGGTGCTGCGGGACTGGAACGACACGACCCGGCCGGTGCCGGACCTGCGGCTGCCCGCGCTGATCGAGCGCCAGGTGGCGCGTACCCCCGACGCCCCGGCGGTCACCTGCGGCCCGACTACGTTGACCTACGCCCAGCTCAACGCCGCCGCCAACCGGCTGGCCCGGCTGCTGGTCGCCCGTGGCGCCGGTCCCGAGCGCCTGGTCGCGCTGGCGCTGCCCCGGTCGGCGGAGATGATGGTCGCCCTGCTCGCCGTCCTCAAGGCCGGTGCCGGGTACCTGCCGGTCGATCTGCGGTACCCGCCGGACCGGGTCGAGTTCATGCTGGCCGACGCGGACCCCCGGCTGGTGCTCACCGTCGGCGACGGGCTGCCGGGGGGTGCCCCGGACCGGCTGCTCCGGCTCGACGAGCCCGCCGTCAGCGCCCTGCTCGCCGAACAGGACGACACCGACCTGGCCGACGCCGACCGGCTGCGCCCACTGCGCGGCGCCCACCCGGCGTACGTCATCTACACCTCCGGCTCCACCGGCCGGCCCAAGGGCGTGCTGGTCAGCCACGACAACGCGGTCGACCTGGCCTGCTGGGCGGTCGCGGAGATCGGTCCGGCCGCGCTGTCCCGGGTGCTGGCCAGCACCTCCCTCAACTTCGACGTCTCGGTCTTCGAGATGTTCGGCCCGCTCGCCTGCGGCGGCGAGATCGAGGTGGTCGACGACCTGCTCGCCCTCGCCGAGCGGAGCGACGGCTGGTCCGGCAGCCTGATCAGCGCCGTGCCCTCGGCCTTCGCGCAACTGCTGGCCACGGGTGCGGTCGACGCCCACGCCGACTCGGTGGTGCTCGCCGGTGAGGCGCTGTCCGCCCACGCGGTCCGGGACATCAACGCCGCGCTGCCCGGCGCCCGGGTGGCCAACATCTACGGCCCGACCGAGGCCACCGTCTACTCCACCGCGTGGTACGGCGGGGACCTCGCCGACGGCGTCGCCCCGCCGATCGGCCGGCCCACCACCAACACCCGGACGTACGTCCTGGACAGCGCGCTGCGTCCGGTGCCGCCCGGCGCGGTCGGCGAGCTGTACCTGGCCGGCGCCGGACTGGCCCGCGGCTACCTCCACCGGCCACGGCTGACCGCCGAGCGGTTCGTCGCCGACCCGTTCGGCCCATCCGGTGCCCGCATGTACCGCACCGGCGACCTGGTCCGCTGGCGGACGGACGGTCACCTCGACTACCTCGGTCGGCTCGACGACCAGGTCAAGGTGCGCGGTTACCGGATCGAGCTGGGGGAGATCGAGTCCGTCCTGCTGGCGCACCCGGACGTGGCCCAGGCCACGGTGATCGCCCGCGCCGACACCGGGGTCACCGCCCAACTCGTCGGATACCTGGTGCCGGCCGGCGGCGCGACCGCCCCGACCCTGGCCACGCTGCGTGAGCACGTCGCGGCGGCGTTGCCGGAGTACATGGTGCCGGCGGCGTTCGTGCTGCTGGACGCGTTGCCGCTGAACCCCACCGGCAAGCTGGACCGCCGCGCCCTGCCCGCACCCGACTTCGCCGCCACGGCCGGCGCCGGACGGGCCGCGGCCACCCCGCGCGAGGAACTGCTGGCCCGGCTCTTCGCCGACGTGCTGGGCCTGCCCGGGGTCGGCGTCGACGACAGCTTCTTCGACCTCGGCGGGGACAGCATCGTCGCCATCCAACTGGTCAGCCGGGCCCGGCGGGCCGGACTGCGGTTCACCCCACGGGACGTGTTCCGCCACCGGACGGTGGCCGCCCTGGCTCTGGTGGCCGGCGAGGTCGGGTCGGCCGAGGCCGAGGACCCGAGCGTCGCGGTCGGGGACGTACCCCTGCCTCCGATCGTCGACTGGCTGCGGGCCAGGGCGGGCGACAGCCACCCGGTCGACGGCGTCGCGCAGAGCGTCGTCGTGCGTACCCCCGCCGGGCTGCGCGAAGCGGACCTGACCGCGCGGCTGCAGGCGATGCTCGACCACCACGACGCGCTGCGGATGACCCTGCACCGCGACGCGGCACAGTGGCGGCTGGTGATCCCGCCGCGCGGCACCGTCGACGCCGCCGACTGCCTGCGCCGGCTGCCCGTCGCCGCCGGGCCGGACCGGCCGCCGGCCGACCTGGTCGGCGCCGCCCGCGCCGCCGCCGTGGCGGGGCTGCGACCGGGCGACGGACGGCTGCTGCGGGCGGTGTGGGGCGACGCCGGGCCGGACCGTCCCGGCTGGCTGGTGCTCGCCGTCCACCACCTCGCCGTGGACGGCGTGTCCTGGCGGATCCTGCTCGACGACCTGGCCACGGCGGCGGCGGGCGCGGCCGGTGGGCCGCCCCGGTTGACGCCGGTCCCCACCTCGTACCGCACCTGGGCCCGGCTGGTCGCGGACCGGGCCGGCGCACCCGGGGGAGCGGTGACCGGGCCCGCCGGCGCGATCGTGGAGCCGCCGTTCGCCCGCCGTCCCATCGGCCCGGACGACACCGAGGCGGCGGCCCGCCGCCGGACGGTCGGGCTGCCGGCGGCCCGTACGGACGCACTGCTGCGCCGCGCCGCGCCCCGGTGGCATGCCGGGGTCGACGACCTGCTCCTGACCGCCCTGGCGGTGAGCGTGACCGACTGGCAGCGGCGGCGCCGGCCCGCCGCCGGGTCGGGACTGTGGGTGGACGTCGAGGGGCACGGCCGGGACGGCGCGCACGGGCTGGACCTGTCCCGGACCGTCGGCTGGTTCACCCACCTGGCCCCGGCGCTGCTCGACCTCGGCGACCTCGATCCGGCCGAGGCGCTGGCCGGTGGACCGGCCGCCGGTCGGGCGGTCAAGCGGATCAAGGAACAGCTTCGGGCCGCCGGGTCCACCGCCCCGGACCGGACCGGGTCCACCGTCGCGCGCCCGGCCCCGCCGATCGGCTTCAACTACCTCGGCCGGCTGGCCGCCGACGACGGCACCGACTGGTCGGTGCTGGCGGTCGACGGCGACATCGCCGCCGGTGGGGCCAGTGAGCTGCCGATGGCCCATCAGCTTGAGATCAACGCGGTGCTGGTGGACGGACCGGACGGGCCCCGGCTCACCGCCGAGTGGAGCTGGCCGGACGGGGTGCTCGCCGACGGCGACGTGCGGGAACTCGCCGACGGCTGGCTCGGCGCGATCGAGGCGATCACCGAGTACGCGGGCCACCCGGGCGCCGGCGGACGCAGCCCGTCCGACCTGCCCCTGGTCGAGCTGGACCAGGACGAGGTGGAGCGGCTGGAGCGGCGCTACCCGGCGCTGGCCGACGTGCTGCCGCTCGCCCCGCTCCAGGAGGGGCTGCTGTTCCTGTCCGGCTACGACGAGCAGGCCCCCGACATCTACACCGTGCAGTTCGTCTTCGATCTCGACGGCCACCTGGACACCGCCCGGCTGCGCGCCGCCGCCCAGGCGCTGCTCGACCGGCACCCCGGACTGCGCGCCGGCTTCACCCACCGCGACCTGCGCCGCCCGGTGCAGGTGGTGCCGGCCACGGTCGACGTGGACTGGCGCGAGCCCGACCTGACCGGGACCGCACCGGCCGACGTGGACGCCCGGCTCGCCGCACTGCTCGTCGCCGACCGGGCGGAACGCTTCGACCTGGCCCGCCCGCCGCTGCTGCGCTTCACCCTGGCCCGGCTGCCCGGTGGGCGGTACCGGCTGGTGCTGACCAACCACCACATCCTGCTCGACGGCTGGTCGATGCCGGTGCTCGCCGGTGAACTCTTCGCGCTGTACCGCTCGGCCGGTCGTACCGACGCGCTGCCGCCGGTCGCCGCCGCGCGGGCGTACCCGGCCTGGCGGGCCCGGCAGGACCGGCCCGCGGCCGAGGCGGCGTGGCGCGAGGCGCTCGCCGGCGTGACCGGGCCGACCCTGGTGGCGCCGGCCGACGCCGGGCGTGCCCCGGTGCCGCCGGCCAAGCTGGTACGCGAGGTACCGGCACCGCTGACCGAGGCCCTGACCGCCACGGCGCGGGCGGCGGGGGTCACCCTCAACACCGTCGTGCAGGGCGCGTGGGCGGTGCTCGTCGGCAGCCTCACCGGCCGCGACGACGTGGTCTTCGGCGCCACCGTCGCCGGCCGGCCGGCCGAGCTGCCCGGCGTGGAGACCATGGTCGGGCTCTTCATCAACACCGTGCCGGTGCGGGTCCGGCTGGACCCGGCCGAGCCGGTCACCGCCGTGCTGGCCGGGTTGCAGGACCGGCAGAGCACGCTGCAACCGCACCTGCACCTCGGCCTGCCCGACATCCAGCGGCTGGCCGGACACGGCGAACTCTTCGACACCCTCGTGGTGTTCGAGAACTACCCGGTCGACCCGGCCGTGCTCGACCTGGCCGGCACCGGGCTGGCCGTGCGCGGCGTGCACGGGCACGACGCCACGCACTACCCGCTCACCCTGGTGCTGGTCCCCGGCGACCGGCTGGCGCTGCGGCTGGAGTACCGGCCGGACCTGATCGACGAGGCCACCGCCGGGGTGCTGCTGGAGCGGATGAACCGGCTGCTGACCAGCATCGCCGCCGACCCGTCCGGGCCGGTGGGCCGGCTCGACCCGAGCAGCCCGGCGGAACGCCACCAGGTCCTGGTGACCTGGAACCGCACCCGGCAGCCGGTCGCCCCGGCCACCCTGCCCGACCTGCTGGCCCGGCAGGCGACCGCCACCCCGGACGCCACCGCGCTGGTCTTCGAGGGGGCCAGCCTGACCTTCCGCGAGCTGGACGAGGCGACCAACCGGCTGGCCCGGCTGCTGATCGGGTACGGCGTCGGCCCGGAACGGTTCGTCGCCGTGGCGGTGCCCCGCTCGCTGGAACTGGTCGTCGCGCTGTGGGCGGTGCTGAAGGCCGGTGCCGCGTACCTGCCGGTCGACCCGGACTACCCGGCCGACCGGATCGCGTACCTGCTCGACGACGCGCGTCCGGCGCTGCTGCTCACCATCCGGGCCACCGCCGGGCTGGCGGCGGGCACCGCCCCCGGCCTGGTCCTGGACACCGACGAGCTACGGCGGGCGACGGCGGAACGCTCCCCGGCCGCGCTGACCGACGCCGACCGGCACGGGCCGCTGCGCCCGGCGAACCCGGCGTACCTGATCTACACCTCCGGCTCGACCGGCCGCCCGAAGGGCGTGGTGGTGCCGCACGCGGGCATCGTCAACCGGCTCATGTGGATGCAGCACGAGTACCGGCTCACGCCGCAGGACCGGGTGCTGCAGAAGACCCCGTCCGGCTTCGACGTGTCGGTCTGGGAGTTCTTCTGGGCCACCATCGTCGGCGCCACCCTGGTGGTCGCCCGGCCCGAGGGACACCGGGACCCGGCGTACCTGGCCGGGCTGATCCGCGCCGAACGGGTCACCACCCTGCACTTCGTGCCGTCCATGCTGCAGGCGTTCCTGGCCGAACCGGCCGCCGCCGGCATCACCGGGCTGCGCCGGGTGATCTGCAGCGGCGAGGCGCTCCCCGCCGACCTGGCCGAACGGTTCTTCGCCACCCTCGGCCCGGCCGGCGCGGACGGCACCCGACTGCACAACCTGTACGGCCCGACCGAGGCGTCGGTCGACGTCACGTACTGGGCGTGCCGGCCGGGGGAGCGGACCGTGCCGATCGGCGCCCCGGTGTGGAACACCCGGCTGTACGTGCTGGACGGGTTCCTCCGCCCGGTGCCACCCGGCGTGGCCGGCGAGCTGTACCTGGCCGGCGTTCAGGTGGCCCGTGGCTACCAGGGCCGGGCCGGGCTCACCGCGCAGCGGTTCGTCGCCGACCCGTTCGCCGCCGCGCTGGCCGGCACCGACCCGTCCGTCACACCGGGGGAGCGGATGTACCGCACCGGGGACGTGGTGCGCTGGCGGTCCGACGGGGTGCTGGAGTACGTGGGCCGGACCGACCACCAGGTCAAGATCCGCGGATTCCGGATCGAACTGGGCGAGATCGAGGCGGCGATCGCCGACCACCCGTCGGTGGGGCAGTGCGTGGTGCTCGCCCGAGCGGACCAGCCGGGGGTGAAACGGCTGGTCGCGTACGCCGTACCGGCCGCCGGGCAGCGGGTCGACGCGGCCGTCCTGCGCGAGCACCTCGCCGGGCGGCTGCCGGAGTACATGGTGCCAGCGGCGGTGGTGGCCCTCGACGGCCTGCCGGTGACCGCCAACGGCAAGCTCGACCGGGCGGCGTTGCCGGCCCCCGACTTCGTCGGGGCCACCGCCGCCCGGCGGGCGCCGTCGACCCCGCGCGAGGAACTGCTCGCCGGCCTCGTCGCCGAGGTGCTCGGGCTGCCCGGGGTGGGCGTCGACGACAGCTTCTTCGACCTCGGCGGCGACAGCATCGTCTCCATCCAACTGGTCAGCCGGGCCCGGCAGGCCGGGCTGGAGCTCACCCCGCGCGAGGTGTTCACCCACCGGACCGTGGCGGCGTTGGCGGCGGTGGCCCGAACGGCGGCCGGCCAGCCCGCGGCGGATCCCGACGCCGGCATCGGCGAGCTGCCGCTGACCCCGATCGCGCGGTGGTGGCTCGACCGGGCCGGCCCGGTGAACGGGTTCCACCAGTCGGTGGTGCTGCCCGCGCCGGCGGGGTTGACCGCCGACCGGCTGCGCGACGCGGTGCAGGCGCTGCTCGACCACCATGACGCGCTGCGGATGCGGCTGACCGGCCCGGCCGCGCCGCGACGGCTGGTGATCGGCCCGCGCGGCAGCGTCGCCGCCGCCGAGCTGATCACCCGGGTACCGGCCACCGCCGCCACCGACCTGGCCGCCCTCGCCGAGGCGTCCCGCGCCGACCTGGACCCGCTCACCGCCCGCATGCTGCGCGTCGTCTGGTGCGACGCCGGCACCGACCAGCCGGGACAACTCCTGGTCCTGGCCCACCACCTGGTCGTCGACGGGGTGTCGTGGCGGATCCTGCTCCCCGACCTGACCACCGCCCTGGACGCCACCCCCGGCACGTCGCCCCAGCTCACCCCGGCCGGCACCGCGCTGCGCGAGTGGGCGGACCACCTGGTCCGGGAGGCGCACAGCCCCGCCCGGCTGGCCGAACTTCCGCTGTGGACCAAGCTGCTCGACCAGCCGGAGCCGGCACTGGCCGGGCGTGCGCTGGACCCGGCCCGGGACACCGTCGCCACACTGGCCGAGCTTTCCGTGGAGCTGCCCGCCGAGCAGACCGCACCGCTGCTGACCGCCGTACCGGCGCTGTTCCACGCCCGGGTCGACGACGCGTTGCTGGCGGCGCTGGCCCTCGCGGTGGCCCGCTGGCGGCAGCGGCGCGGCCTGGGCGCCGATCCGGCGGTGCTGGTGGACCTGGAGCGGCACGGCCGGGCCGACAACGTGCCGGGGGTCGACCTGTCCCGCACCGTCGGCTGGTTCACGAGCCTGGCTCCAGTCCGTCTCGATCCCGGAACGGTGGAGTGGGACCAGGTGCGCGACGGCGGTGCGGCCGTCGGCACCGCACTCAAGCGGGTCAAGGAGCAACTGCGGGCCGCGCCCGACGACGGCCTCGGTTACGGCCTGCTGCGACACCTGAACAGCGAGACCGCCGCGGTGCTGGCCGAACTGGCCGAGCCGCAGATCATGTTCAACTACCTCGGCCGGCTGGGCGGCACCGCCGCGCGGATCGGCGGTGGGGCGGACCCGGAGCAGCCCGTGGCGTACCCGATCGAGATCGCGAGCTGGACCGCCGACACCGCCGACGGCCCCCGGCTCACCGCGGTGTGGCGCTGGCCGGGCGGGCTGCTCGACGACACCGTCGTCCGCCAGCTCGCCGCCGACTGGCGGGCGGCCCTGGTGGGGATCGTGGCGTACGCCGCGGCCGGCGGGGCCGGGGGACACAGCCCGTCCGACCTGACGCTGGCCTCGCTGTCCCAGGACGAGATCGACGAGTTTGAGGACGAACTGGAAGCGGAGTGGGGGCCACAGTGGTGAAGCAGTCACGCGTCGAGGACATCCTGCCGTTGTCACCGTTGCAGCAGGGTCTGCTGTTCCACGCGCTGTACGACGGATCGGCGTCGGACCTCTACACCGTGCAGTTCGTGCTCGACCTGGCCGGTCCGGTCGACGCCGACCGGATGCGCCGGGCGGTCGGCGCGATCCTGGCCCGGCACGCCAACCTGCGGGTCGGCATCCGCCCGCGCCGCACCGGCGAGTCGGTCGCCGTGGTGCCCCGCGAGATCGCCCCGGCATGGCAGGAGCACGACCTGACCGGCCACGGCGCGGCGGACCGGGACGACGAGGTGGCCCGGCTGCTCGCCGCCGACCGGACCGGCGGGTTCGACCTGGCCCGCCCGCCGCTGCTGCGCGCCGCGCTGATCCGTACCGGCGGGGACCGGGCCAAGCTGGTGCTCACCAACCACCACGTGCTGCTCGACGGCTGGTCGATGCCGTTGCTGGCCAAGGAGCTGTTCGCGCACTACGTCGCCGGCGGCAACGACCGTACGCTGCCGCCGGTCACCCCGTACCGCGACTACCTCGGCTGGCTCGACCGGCAGGACCGGGCCGCCGCCGAGCGGGCCTGGCGGGACGCGTTGCACGGGCTGGCCGGCCCGACCCTGCTCGCCCCGGCCGACCCGGCGCGGCCCCCGGCGGCCCCCGAACAGCTCACCGTGTCCCTGCCCGCGGCGCTGACCGCCGGGCTCACCGCCACCGCCCGCCGGCTCGGCGTCACCCTCAACACCGTCGTGCAGGGCGCCTGGGCGCTGCTGCTCGGCACCCTCACCGGCGACGACGACCTGGTCTTCGGCACCACCGTCGCCGGTCGGCCGCCGGACCTGCCCGGTGTCGAGGCGATGCTCGGACTGTTCATCAACACGGTGCCGGTGCGGATCCGGCTCGACCCGGCCGAGTCGCTGGCCGCCCTGCTGGCCCGGGTGCAGGACGAGCAGTCCGCGCTGATGGCGCACCAGCACCTCGGCCTCGCCGAGATCCGCCGGCTGGCCGGCGCCGGTGCCGACGAGCTGTTCGACACGCTGACCGTCTTCGAGAACTACCCGTTGGACCCGTCCGCGCTGGACCTGCCCGGCACCGGCCTGCGGGTCACCGCCGTCGCCGGCCACGACGCCACCCACTACCCACTGACGCTGGCCGTGCTGCCCGGGGAACGGCTCACCCTGCGGCTGGACCACCGTCCGGACCTGCTGGACGGCCCGGCCGCCCGGCGCGTCGCCGACCGTCTGGTCCGCCTGCTCACCACCGTCGTCGACGCGCCGCAGACCCCGGTCGCCGGGCTCGACGTCCTCGACGACGCCGAGCGCACGGCCGTCCTCGGCACCTGGGCCGTGGGCCCGCCGCCCGTCGCGGCGGGCACCTTCCCCGAGCTGTTCGCCGCCCAGGTCGCGGCCCGGCCGCAGGCGCCGGCGCTGATCGGTGCCGACGACACCATGTCGTACGCCGAGGTGGACGCCGCCGCCGACCGGCTGGCCCGGCTGCTGATCGAGCACGGCGTCGGCCCCGAGCGGGTGGTCGCCCTCGCCCTGCCGCGCAGCCCGGAACTGGTCACCGCCGCGCTCGCGGTCAGCAAGGCCGGGGGCGCCTGGCTGCCGATCGACCCCGACTACCCGGCGGACCGCATCGCGTTCATGCTCACCGACGCCCGCCCGGTGCTGCTGGCCACGCTGCACGGGATCGGGCTGCCCGACACCGCCGTGCCACGGCTGCTGCTCGACGAGCCGTCCACCGTCGCCGCCTGGTCGGCCCGACCCATCGGCCCGGTGACCGACGCCGAACGGGCCGCCCGGTTACGGCCCGCGCACCCGGCCTACCTCATCTACACCTCCGGCTCGACCGGCCGGCCGAAGGGGGTGGTGGTCACCCACGCCGGACTGCCCAGCTTCACCGCCGCGATCGTGGCCGGCTTCGACGTCGACGCCTCCAGCCGGGTGCTGCAGTTCTCCTCGCCCAGCTTCGACGCGTCCGTACTGGAACTCTGCGCCGCCTTCGGCGCCGGGGCGGCGCTGGTCGTACCGCCTCCCGGGCCGCTGGTCGGTGACGACCTGGCCGCCGTGCTGACCGGCCAGCAGGTGACCCACGCGCTCATCCCGCCGGCCGCGCTCGCCGGACTGCCCGAGGTGACGCCGCCGGTGCTGCGCACCCTGGTGGTCGGCGGCGACGCCTGCGGCGAGGACCTGGTCGCCCGGTTCGCGCCCGGCCGGCGCATGGTCAACGCGTACGGGCCGACCGAGATCACCGTGGCCGCGACGCTCAGCCGGCCGCTGGTCCCCGGTGCCGGCGTCCCGCCGATCGGCGTCCCGGTCGCCGGTGCCCGGGCCTACGTCCTGGACCGGTTCCTGCGTCCGGTCCCGCCGGGCGTACCGGGGGAGCTGTACATCGCCGGGGCCGGGCTGGCCCGTGGCTACCTGGACCGGCCGACACTGACCGCCGAACGGTTCGTCGCCGACCCGTTCGGCGCCGAGCCCGGCGGACGGATGTACCGCACGGGGGACCTGGCGCGGTGGCGCGCCGACGGGACGCTGGAGTTCGTCGGCCGGGCCGACGCCCAGGTGAAGATCCGCGGCTTCCGGGTCGAGCCGGGCGAGATCGAGGCGGTGCTGTCCCGGCACCCGGCCGTCGCGCAGGTCGCGGTCATCGCCCGGGAGGACCAGCCGGGCGTGAAGCGCCTGGTCGGGTACGTGGTGCCGGCCGCCGGCGCGCTGGTCGACGGGGCCGCGCTGCGGGCGCACGTCGGCGCCGGCCTGCCCGAGTACATGGTGCCGGCGGCCATCGTCGGCCTGCCGGCGCTGCCGCTGACCCCGAGCGGGAAGCTGGACCGGCGGGCCCTGCCGGCCCCCGGGTTCACCGCCACCGGTGGTGGCCGGGCCCCGGCCACCGCCCGCGAGACGCTGCTCGCCGGCCTGTTCGCCGAGGTGCTCGGCCTGGACACGGTGGGCGCCGACGAGAGCTTCTTCGACCTCGGCGGCGACAGCATCGTGTCGATCCAGCTCGTCAGCCGGGCCCGCAGGGCGGGCCTGTCGTTCAGCCCCCGGGACGTCTTCGTGCACCGGACGGTGGCCGGTCTCGCCGCCGCCGCCGCGGACGACGCCGGGCCGGTGCCCACCGACGACGGTACGGGTGCGGTGCCGCTGACCCCGATCGTGCACTGGCTGCGCGAGCGGGGCGGCCCGATCGACGGCTTCCACCAGTCCATGCTGGTGAACACCCCGGCCGGGCTGCGGCGCGAGCACCTGGTCGCCGCCCTGCGGGCGCTGGTCGACCACCACGACGCGCTGCGGCTGCGGCTGGTACGCGACGAGCCGGCCGGCTGGCGGCAGGTGGTCGGCGAGCGCGGCAGCCTGGCCGTGGCCGAGTTGGTGACCCGGGTCGACGCGGCCGGCCTGGACGCCGACGAACTCCGGGCGCTCGTCGAGGAACAGGCCAAGGGAGTCCAGGCCCGGCTGTCCCCGGGCGACGGCCGGGTCCTGCAGGCGATGTGGTTCGACGCCGGGGCCGACCGTCCCGGCCGGCTGCTGCTGGCCCTGCACCATCTGGTCGTCGACGGGGTGTCGTGGCGGATCCTGCTGCCCGACCTGGCCGCCGCCGCGCAGGCGGCCGTGGCCGGACGTACCCCCGAACTGGAACCGGTGCGGACCTCGCTGCGCCGCTTCGCCGGGCACCTGGTCGCCGAGGCCGCGCGTCCGGAACGAGTGGCCGAACTGGACGGCTGGCTGGACCGGCTCGGCACCGCCGAGGCCCCGCTCGCGGGCCGGCCGCTCGACCCGTCCCGGGACACCGTGGACACCGGCCGGCTGCTGACGGTCACGCTGCCCGCGGAGCGCACCGCGCCGCTGCTGACCCGGGTGCCGGCGGCGTTCCACGGCCGGGTCAACGACGTGCTGCTGACCGCGCTCGCCCTCGCGGTCACCCGGTGGCGGCGTCGGCGTGGCGCCCAGGACGCCGCCGACCTGCTGGTCGACCTGGAGGGCCACGGCCGGGAGGAACTGGACGCCGGCCTGGACCTGTCCCGCACCGTCGGCTGGTTCACCACCGTCTACCCGGTCCGGCTCGACCTCGGCCGGCTCGACCTGGCCGAGGCGTTCGCCGGTGGCACCGCCGCCGGGCGTGCCGTCAAGCGGGTCAAGGAGCAGCTCCGCGCGGTGCCCGACAACGGCATCGGGTACGGCCTGCTGCGTTATCTCAACGCCGACACCGCCCGCCGACTGGCCGACCGGCCGGCGGCGCAGATCGGCTTCAACTACCTCGGCCGGTTCACCGCCGCCGACGGTGGGGACACCGACTGGGCGGTCGCCGCCGACACCCAGGCTCTCGGCGGCGGCGCGGACGGCGCGCTGCCGGTGCCGCACGCCATCGAGGTCAACGCGGTCACCCGGGACCACGCCGACGGTCCCCGGTTGTCGGCGACCTTCTCCTGGCCGCAGACCCTGCTCGGCGAGGACGAGGTACGCGAGCTGGCCGACGACTGGCTGGCCGCGCTGAACGCCCTGGTCGCGCACGCCGCCACCCCCGGCGCGGGCGGGCACACCCCGTCCGACCTGCTGCTGACGCTGTCCCAGGAGGAGATCGAGGCGATCGAGGCCGCCCAGCCGGCCGCGAGCGATCTGCTGCCGCTCACCGCGTTGCAGGACGGGCTGCTGTTCCACGCCCTCTACGACGGGCCGGACCGCGACGTCTACGCCGTACAGCTCTGCTTCGACCTGGCCGGCGAGCTGGACGCGGCGGCCCTGCGGGTCGCCGCCGACGCCCTGCTGGCCCGGCACGCCAACCTGCGGACGGCGTTCCGCCAGCGCTCCTGCGGCGAGTCGGTGCAGGTGGTGGTGGACGGGATGCGCGCCGGCTGGCGTGCGCACGACCTGCGCACCCTGACCGGGGAGGCACAGGCCGACCGGGTCCGCGAACTGCTCGCCGTCGACCGGGCCGAGGGCTTCGACCTGGCTCGCCCGCCGCTGCTGCGGTTCACCCTGCTGCGCCTGGGCGAGACCGCACACCGGCTGGTGCTCACCAACCATCACATCCTGCTGGACGGCTGGTCGGTGCCGACGCTGATGCGCGAGCTGCTGGCCCTGTACGCCGCAGGCGGCGACGACCGGCAGTTGCCCCGGGTGGCCCCCTACCGCGACTACCTGGCCTGGCTCGGCAGCCAGGACCGGGCGGCCGCGGAGCGGGCCTGGGCCGACGCGCTGGCCGGCCTGGCCGAGCCGACCCTGCTCGCCCCCGTCGACCCGGGCCGGGCCCCGGAGCTGCCCGACCGGATCACCGTCGACCTGCCCACCGAGCTGACCGCCGCGTTGCAGGCCCAGGCCCGCCGGTACGGCGTCACCCTCAACACCATCCTGCAGGGCACCTGGGGGGTGCTGCTCGGCGCGCTGACCGGCCGCGGCGACGTGGTCTTCGGCGGTACGGTCGCCGGTCGTCCCCCGGAGCTCCCCGGGGTGGAGACCATGGTCGGGTTGTTCATCAACACCCTGCCGGTACGGCTGCGGCTGGACCCGGCCGAGCCGGTGGCCCGGATGTTGCTGCGGCTACAGGACCAGCAGTCCGCGCTGATGGCCCACCAGCACCTGCCGCTGACCGAGGTGCAGCGGCTGGCCGGGCACGGTGACCTCTTCGACACGCTGGTGGTCTTCGAGAACTACCCGCTCGACCCGAGGCTGCTCAGCCTGCCCGGCACCGGACTGCGGCTGACCGGGGTCTCCGGGCGGGACGCCACCCACTACCCGCTCACCGTCACCGCGATTCCCGGCGAGCGGCTCCGGCTGCAACTGGACCACCGTGCCGACCTCTTCCCGGCCACGGCGGCGCGGCGTCTCGCCGACCGGCTGGTGCGGCTGCTCGGCAGCGTCGCCGCCGACCTCGACACCCCGGTGGGGCGGCTGGACGTTCTCGACGCGGTCGAGCGGCGGCTGGTGCTGGCCGACTGGAACGACACCGCCCGGCCGGAGCCGGCGCCGACCGGCGGGGTGGCCGACCGGTTCGCCGAGCAGGTCGCCCGCATCCCCGACCAGGTCGCCGTCCGCGCGGTCGGCGGCGCCGCGCTGACCTACCGCGAACTCGACGCCCGGGCCAACCGGCTGGCCCAGCACCTGGTGGCGCTCGGTGTCGCCGCCGAGGACCGGGTCGCCCTGCTGCAGGAACGCTCGATCGACCAGGTGGTGTCGGTCCTGGCGATCCTCAAGGCCGGTGCCGCGTACGTCCCGCTGGACCCGCGCTACCCGGCCGACCGGTTGACCCACCTCGCCGCCGACACCGCCAGCTCGGTGCTGCTCACCGACCGGGCGATGGCCCACCTGCGGTTCGACCACGACATGACGGTGGTGACGGTCGACGGCGACGCCGCCGTCGAGATCGCCGCCCGGCCGGACGCCGTCCCGGCCCGTCCCGCCCAGCCCCGGCAGCTCGCCTACGTCATGTACACCTCCGGGTCGACCGGCACCCCCAAGGGCGTCATGGTCACCCACCACGACGTGCTCAGCCTCGCCGCCGACCGGTGCTGGCGCACCGACCGGCAGCGCCGGGTGCTGCTGCACTCGCCGCTGGCCTTCGACGCCTCGACGTACGAGCTGTGGGTGCCGCTGCTGGGCGGCGGTGAACTGGTCGTGGCGCCGCCCGGCGAACTCGGCGTGGCCGACCTGCGGACCCTGCTCACCGGCGGCGGAGTCACCGCGCTCTGGCTGACCGCCGGCCTGTTCCGGTTGCTCGCCGAGGAAGCCCCGGAGGCGTTCGCCCGGGTGCGGGAGGTGTGGACCGGTGGTGACGTGGTGCCCGCGCCGATGGTGCGCCGGGTGCTGGCCGCCTGCCCGGGCCTGGTGGTCGGCGACGGCTACGGACCGACCGAGACCACCACGTTCGCCTCGCACCACCTGATGCAGGTGGTGGCCGAGGTGCCCGACTCGGTGCCGATCGGCCGGCCGCTGGACCGCATGCGACTGTACGTGCTGGACGACTACCTGCGTCCCACCCCGCCCGGGGTGGCCGGCGAGCTGTACATCGCCGGCGCGGGGCTGGCCCGCGGCTACCTCAACCGGCCACGGCTGACCGCGGAGCGGTTCGTGGCCGCCCCGTTCGGCGCGGCGGCCACCGGTGACGCCGGCACCCGCATGTACCGCACCGGTGACGTGGTGCGGTGGCGGCCCGACGGCACCCTGGAGTTCGTCGGCCGCGCCGACGAGCAGGTGAAGGTCCGCGGGTTCCGGATCGAACTCGGTGAGATCGAGGCGGTGCTGGCCCGCGTCCCCGGCCTGGGTCAGGTCGCCGTGGTGGTCCGCGAGGACCGGCCCGGCGACAAGCGGCTGGTCGGCTACGTCGTACCGGCCGCCGGTGCGGCCGCGCCGGACCCGGCCGCGCTGCGCGCGCACGCCGCGACGGTGCTGCCGGAGTACATGGTCCCCGCGGCGGTGCTGGTGCTGGACACCCTTCCGCTGACCGGCAACGGCAAGGTGGACCGGCGGGCCCTGCCGGCACCGGACTACGCGGCCGGCTCCACCCGCCGGGCGCCGCGCACCCCGCAGGAGGAGGTGCTCTGCGACCTCTTCGCCGACGTGCTCGGCCTGTCCGAGGTCGGCATCGAGGACAGCTTCTTCGGCCTCGGCGGCCACTCTCTGCTGGCCACCCGCCTGGTCAGCCGGATCCGCACCGCGCTCGACGTGGAACTGGCCATCCGGGACCTGTTCGAGTCGCCCACCGTGGCGGGGCTCGCCGCCCGGCTCGGGGGCGCGAGGCGGGCCCGGCTGGCGCTGGCGCCGATGCCCCGCCCGGAGCGGATCCCGCTGTCCTACGCGCAGCATCGGCTCTGGTTCATCAACCGGCTCTCCGGCGCCGACTCGCCGTACAAGATCCCGATCCTGCTGCGGTTGACCGGCGAGCTGGACGTGGCCGCGCTGCGCGCCGCGCTGGGTGACGTGATCGAACGCCACGAGAGCCTGCGCACGGTCTACCCGGACGCCGACGGCGACCCGTACCAGGTGATCCTGGCCGCCGAGGCGGCCTGCCCGCCGATCACCGTGGAGGCCGTCGACCCGGCGCAGGTCCGCGAGCTGGCGCTCGCCGAGACCCGGCGCGGGTTCGATCTGGCCGTCGACCCGCCGCTGCGGGCCCGGCTGTTCGCCCCGACCGGCGGCGGGTACTTCCTGCTGCTCGTGCTGCACCACATCGCCGGCGACGGCTGGTCGATGGCCCCGCTGGGCCGGGACTTCTCGACCGCGTACGCCGCCCGGGTCGCCGGGCGGACACCGCAGTTCACCCCGCTGCCCGTGCAGTACGCCGACTACGCGCTCTGGCAGCGGGCGGTGCTCGGCGACGAGGCCGACCCGGACAGCGCGATCGGGCAGCAGGTGCGGTTCTGGCGGGACGTGCTGGCCGGCACGCCGGACGAGTTGACCCTGCCGGCCGACCGGCCGCGCCCGCCGGTCGCCAGCCACCGGGGCGGCACGCTCGACTTCGTCGTCGAACCGGCGCTGCACGGGCGGCTCCAGGCGCTGGTGCAGGCCACCGGTGCCAGCCTGTTCATGGTGTTCCAGGCGGCCCTGGCCGCCCTGCTCACCCGGCTGGGCGCGGGCACCGACGTGCCGATCGGCAGCCCGATCGCCGGGCGTACCGACCACGCGCTCGACGAGCTGGTCGGCATGTTCGTCAACACGCTGGTGCTGCGTACCGACACCGCCGGCAATCCCACCTTCCGGCAGTTGCTGGACCGGGTCCGCGAAGCCGACCTGACCGCGTACTCCCACCAGGACACCCCGTTCGAACGGCTGGTCGAGGTGCTCAACCCGCCCCGGTCGATGGCCCGCAACCCGCTGTTCCAGGTCATGCTGGTACTGCAGAACAACGCGACGGTGGACCTGGACCTGCCCGGCCTGCGGGTCGACGTCGACACCGTCGGGGCGCACGCGGCCCAGTTCGACCTGTCGATCGACCTCACCGAACGCCCGGCGGGCGCCGGCGGCATCGACGGCCGGCTGGACTACAGCCGGGACCTGTTCGACGAGGACACCGCCGAGCGGATCCTCGCCGGATTCGTCCGGATGCTGGAGGCCGTGGTGGCCGCCCCGGACGCGCCGATCGGCGCCGTCGACGTGGTCGGCCCGGCCGAACGGCAGCGGATGCTGGTCGACTGGAACGCCACCGGCCGGCCGGTGCCCGGCGACGACCCGGTGGCCCTGATCCGGGCGGTGGCCGCCGCGCGGCCCGACGCGGTCGCGGTCACCGACCCGCGACAGACCCTCAGCTATGCCGGGCTGGTCGCCCGGGCCGACGAACTGGCCGCCCGGCTGCGGGCCGCCGGTGCCGGGCGGGGCTCCCTGGTCGCGCTGCTGACCGAGCGGGGCGGCGACGCGATCACCGGGGTGCTGGCCGCGCTCACCGCCGACGGCGCCTACCTGCCGCTGGACCCGCGCTCACCGGTGGCCCGCAACGCCGACCTGCTGGTCGACAGCGGCACCCGCTGGCTGCTGGTCGACCGGGCCCACGAGGCGCTGGCCGCCGAGGTGGTCGCCGCCGCCGGTGCCCCGATCACCGTCCTGCCGCTGGCCCAGGCCGGCCCGCCGGTCGCGTCGCCGCCGCCGGCCGCCGGTTTGGACGACCTGGCGTACGTCATCTTCACCTCCGGCTCGACCGGCCGGCCCAAGGGCGCGATGGTGCACCGGCGGGGGATGCTCAACCACCTGCTGGCCAAGGTGGAGGACCTGGACCTCACCGACGCCGACGTGGTCGTGCAGAACGCCGCGCTCACCTTCGACGTCTCGGTGTGGCAGATGCTCTCCTCGCTGCTCACCGGCGGCAGCGTCGACGCGGTCGACGACGACACCGCGCTGGACCCGGGTGCGCTGTTCGGCCGGGTGGACCGGCACGGGGTGACCATCCTGGAGGTGGTGCCGTCGCTGCTGCGTACCGCGCTGGACGGGTGGGACGCCGGTGCCCCGGTGCCGGAGCTGCCGACGCTGCGCTGGCTGCTGGTCACCGGCGAGGCGCTGCCGCCGCAGCTCTGCCACCGCTGGTTGGCCCGGTTCCCGCAGATCCCGCTGCTCAACGCGTACGGGCCGACCGAGTGCTCCGACGACGTCACCCACGCGCTCGTCGCCGCCCCGGCCGACGTCGACGCGGACCGGGTGCCGATCGGCCGGGCCATCCGCAACACCGAGCTGTACGTCCTGGACGCCAACCTGCAACCGGTGCCGTCGGGTGTACCCGGCGAGCTGTGTGTGGGTGGGATCGGTGTCGGCTTCGGCTACCTGGGCGACCCGCGCCGCACCGCGACCGTCTTCGTCGCCGACCCGTTCTCCGGCCGCCCCGGCGCCCGCCTCTACCGCACCGGTGACCGGGTCCGCTACCGGGCGGACGGGCAACTGGAGTTCCTCGGCCGCAACGACGACCAGGTCAAGATCCGCGGCCAGCGGATCGAACTGGGCGAGGTCGAGTCGGTGCTGCGGGCCGCGACCGGGGTGACCGCTGCGGTGGTCTCGGTGAACACCGACCCGGCCGGCACCAACCGGCTGGTCGGCTACGTCGTCGGCGACGCCGACCCGGAGGCGGTACGCGACCACGTCGCCGCCCGGCTGCCGGACGCGATGGTGCCCTCGGTGGTGGTCCGGCTGGACGCGCTGCCGCTGAGCGCCAACGGCAAGGTCGACCGCAAGGCCCTGCCCGCGGTGGACTTCGGCTCCGCCGGTGCCGGGCGGGCCGCCCGCAGCCCCCAGGAGGAGCTGCTGTGCGGCGTCTTCGCCGACGTGCTCGGCGTGGACCGGGTGGGCGTGGACGACGACTTCTTCGCCCTCGGCGGTCACTCGCTGCTGGCCACCCGGATCGTCAACCGGATCCGCGCGGTCCTCGGCGTGGAGCTGCCGATCCGGGCGATCTTCGAGACCCCGACCGTGGCCGGGCTGGCCGGCCGGCTACTGGCCGGCGAGGACGGCCGCCCGCCGCTGCGCCCCGGCCCGCGCCCGGAGCTGGTGCCCGTGTCGTACGCCCAGCGCCGGCTGTGGTTCCTCCACCGCTTCGACGACTCCGACGTCAGCTACAACGTGCCGCTGGCGCTGCGGCTCACCGGCGACCTGGACCGGGCCGCGCTGCACGCCGCGCTGGCCGACGTGACGGCCCGGCACGAGACGCTACGGACCGTCTTCGTCGAGGTCGACGGCGAGCCGTACCAGCGCGTCCTCGACCCGGCGGTGGCCGTACCGGTGCTGGTCGAGCACGACGTCGCCGAGGCGGAGCTGCCCGCCGAGCTGGCCGCCGCGATCGGGCACCGGTTCGACCTGGCCGGCGAGCCGCCGCTGCGCGCCGACCTGTTCCGCGTCGCCGACGACGAGCACGTCCTGCTGCTGCTGATGCACCACATCGCCAGCGACGGACAGTCGGCCGGGCCGCTGTCGGCGGACCTGGCCGCCGCGTACACCGCCCGGCGGGCCGGCCGGACGCCGGACTTCCCCGCGCTGCCGGTGCAGTACGCCGATTTCGCGATCTGGCAGCGTGCCGTGCTGGGCGACGAGGCCGATCCGCGGAGCCTGGCCAGCCGGCAGACCGGCTACTGGGCGCAGACCCTGGCCGACCTGCCCGAGCAGGTGGACCTGCCGGTGGACCGGCCCCGCCCGGCGGTGCCCAGCCGGCGCGGCGGCAGCGTGACCTTCGAGGTGCCGGCCGAGCTGCACGCCCGGCTGACCCGCCTGGCCCGGGACCGGCAGGCGAGCGTGTTCATGGTGGCCCAGGCCGCCCTCGCCGCCCTGCTGACCCGGCTCGGTGCGGGGGAGGACATCGCGCTGGGCACCCCGATCGCCGGCCGGGTCGACGAGGCCGTCGACGGCCTGATCGGCTTCTTCGTCAACACCCTGGTGCTGCGTACCGACACCTCCGGCGACCCGACCTTCGGCGAGCTGCTGGACCGGGTCCGCGCCACCGACCTGGCCGCGTACGCCCACGCGGACGTGCCGTTCGAGCGGCTGGTGGAGGTGCTCAACCCGACCCGGTCGCTGGCCCGGCATCCGCTGTTCCAGGTCGTGCTGGCGGTGCACAACCACGCCCGCCTCGACGTGGAGCTGCCCGGCCTGACCGTGTCCGGGCTGCCGGCGGGCACCGGCGGGGCCAAGTTCGACCTGAACGTCAGCCTCGCCGAGCAGCAGGACGACGCGGGCGACCCGGCCGGGCTGGCCGGCCGGATCGAGTACAGCGCCGACCTGTTCGACCACGGCACCGTCGAGCGGATCGCCGACCGGCTGCGCACCATGCTCGCCGCGCTGGCCGCCGACCCGGACCAGCCGATCGGCGCGGTCGAGCTGCTCACCGCAGAGGAACGCCGGCAGGTGCTGGTGACCTGGAACGACAACGCCGCCCCGGTGCCGGCGGCGACCCTACCGGAGCTGTTCGCCGCGCAGGTCGCCCGGACCCCGGACGCGCCGGCCCTGGTCGACGTCGGGACCGAGCTGACCTACGCCGAGCTGGACGCGGACAGCGACCGGCTGGCCCGGCTGCTCATCGCGCGCGGCGTCGGCCCGGAGCGGTTCGTGGCGGTGGCGCTGCCCCGCTCCGCCCGGTTGGTGAGCTGGCTGCTGGCGGTGCTCAAGGCCGGCGGTGCGTACGTGCCGGTCGACCCGGGCTACCCGGCCGACCGGATCGCGTTCATGCTGGCCGACACCGCCCCGGCGCTGCTGCTCACCGACGCGGCGACGGCGGCCGAGCTGCCGGCCGACACCGGCGGGGTGCCCCGGCTGCTGGTGGAGGAGTGCGACCCGGACGGCCACGCCGCCGGGCCGGTGACCGACACCGACCGGACCGCCCCGCTGCGGCTGACCAACCCGGCGTACGTCATCTACACCTCCGGCTCGACGGGCCGGCCGAAGGGCGTGGTCATCGAGCACCGCTCGCTGACCGACTACCTCACCTTCGCCGGCGGCGACTACCAGGGCGTGCGCGGCAGCGCGCTGCTGCACTCGTCGGTGTCGTTCGACCTGAGCGTCACCGGCATGTGGGTGCCGCTGACCGTGGGCGGCACCGTGCACGTCGCCGGCCTGGACGACGACCCCGCCACCCGGGCGCGGCTGAGCCGCCACCCCTGCACCTTCCTGAAGGCGACGCCGAGCCACCTGCCGCTGCTGGCCGCGCTGCCGGACGACTACGCCCCGACCGCCGAGCTGCTGCTCGGTGGGGAGCTGCTGCGCGGCGAGGTGGTCGACGAGTGGCGCCGCGAGCACCCGGGCGTGGCGGTGTACAACATGTACGGTCCGACCGAGACCACGGTCAACTGCACCGAGTACCGGATCGAACCGGGCGCGGTCCTCCCGCCCGGTCCGCTGCCGATCGGCGGCCCGCTGGCCAACACCCGGCTGTACGTGCTCGACGCCCGGCTGCGGCCGGTGCCGCCCGGCGTGCCCGGCGAGCTGTACGTCGCCGGCGGTGGCCTGGCCCGCGGCTACCTGGCCCGGCCGGGCCAGACCGCCGGGAAGTTCGTGGCCGACCCGTTCGGACCGCCCGGCACCCGGATGTACCGCACCGGCGACATCGTGCGGTGGACCGACGACGGCGAACTGATGTTCCTGCGCCGGGTCGACGACCAGGTCAAGCTGCGCGGGTTCCGGATCGAGCTGGGCGAGATCGAGGCGGTGCTGGCCGCCCGGGACGACGTCGCCCGCTGCGTGGTGATCGTCCGCGAGGACCGCCCCGGCGACCAGCGGCTGGTCGGGTACGTCGTACCGGCGCCCGGCCGGCTCCCCCGCCCGGCCGAGCTGCGGGCGGCGGTGGCCGCGGCGCTGCCGGAGTACCTGGTGCCGGCGGCGGTGGTGACGGTGGACGAGCTGCCCCTGACCCCGAACGGCAAGCTGAACCGGGCCGCCCTGCCGGTGCCGGACGCCGTCGCCAGCGGGGCGGGAGCGAACCGGCGCGCCCCCCGCAGCCACCGGGAGCGGGTGCTCTGCGGCCTGTTCGCCGAGGTGCTCGGCGTGCCCGAGGTGGGCATCGACGACGGCTTCTTCGACCTGGGCGGCCACTCGCTGCTGGCCACCCGACTGATCAGCCGGGTACGCGTCACCTTCGAGGTGGACCTGGCGCTGCGGACCCTGTTCGAGGCGCCCACGGTGGCGGAGCTCGCCGACCGGCTCGACACCGCCGACGACGGCCGGACCGCCTTCGAGGTGCTGCTGCCGCTGCGCCGGCACGGTGCCCGGCCACCGCTGTTCTGTGTCCACCCGGCCAGCGGGTTCGGCTGGTCGTACTCCGGCCTGATGGGGCACCTCACCGACCGGCCGATCTACGGCCTGCAGTCGCGTGGCCTGGCCGGGCGGGCCGAGCTGCCGGGCAGCGTCGCCGAGATCGCCGACGACTACCTGGCCCGGATCCGCGAGATCCAGCCGGCCGGGCCGTACCACCTGCTGGGTTGGTCGTTCGGGGGGCTGATCGCGTACGAGGTCGCCGCCCGGCTACGGGCCGACGGCGAGCAGGTGGCGCTGCTGGCGCTGTTGGACTCGTTCCCGAAGACCGAGGCGGAACGGGCCGAGCCGGGGATCCTGCACCGGACCGAGTTCCTGGCCGGGATGCTGCAACTGGCCGGCTACCCGGCCGACGCCGCCGGCGGGCAGCCGGTCGACGAGGGGCAGGTCGCCGAGTTGCTCAGCCGGAACGAGGGGGTGCTCGGCCGACTGGAGGCCCGGCACGTCACCGCGCTGTACGAGGTGTTCGCCAACAACTCGCGGCTGGCCCGGGAGTACCGGCCCGGCCACGTCGACGGCGAGGCGCTCCTCTTCGTCGCGGCCCGGGACCGGAGCGCCGGGACCGACCCGCGCGCCGCCTGGCGGGACCACCTGTCCGGCGCCGTCGAGGTGCACGACGTCGACTGCCGGCACAACGACATGACCCAGCCGGAACCGCTCGCCGCCATCGGGCGGGTGCTGGCCGAGCGGCTCGCCGCGATCGACGCCGGGACCGGCCCCGACCGGGGTGCGGGCACCGGCGCACAGACCACCACCGCCGGCGCCACGGGCGGCGCCGGCACCGACCGTGAGGAGGACGCGCGATGAGCAGCAACCCGTTCGAGAACGACGAGGGCCGGTACCTGGTGCTGGTCAACGACGAGGGCCAGCACTCGCTCTGGCCGTCGTTCGTGGCGGTACCCGAGGGCTGGCACACCGCCTTCGGGGAGGACACCCGGCAGGCCTGCCTCGACCACATCGAGCGCGAGTGGACCGACATGCGTCCGAAGAGTCTGGTCGCCGCGATGGCCGCGGACGCCGCCGCGACGGTCGCTGGCTAGGAGGACCGATGGAGCAGCGCACCGCGCTGGTCACCGGCGGCTCGCGTGGCATCGGCCGCGCCGTGGCGCTGCGGCTGGCCGAGGACGGGTACGACGTCGCCTTCTGCTACCGCAGTGGCGCCGAGGCCGCGGCGGAGACCGCCGACGAGATCAAACAGCGGGGGGTCCGCTGCCACCACGCCCCCTGCGAGGTGGCCGACCCGGCGGCGGTGGACGGCTTCGTCTCGGCTGCCGAGGCCGCACTCGGGCCCGTGGACGTGCTGGTCAACAGCGCCGGCATCGTCCGGGACAAGCCCCTGGTGCTGATGCCGTTCGAGGACTGGACATCCGTGCTGGACACGAACCTCACCGGCACCTACAACTTCTGCCGGACCGTGGTGTTCGGGTTCATGAAGCGCAAGCGCGGCACCGTGATCAACATGTCCTCGGTGGCCGGGGTGTACGGCAACGCCACCCAGGCCAACTACTCGGCCAGCAAGGGCGGCATCAACGCGATGAGTCGCGCGCTGGCCAAGGAGCTGGGCCCGTACGGGGTGCGGGTCAACGTGGTGGCGCCCGGGTTCATCGAGACGGACATGACCGCCGCGCTGTCCGACAAGGCCCGGGCGAAGGCCGTCGGCATGATCCCGCTGCGCCGGCTCGGCCAGCCGGCCGACGTCGCGGAGCTGGTGTCCTTCCTGGCCTCCGACCGGGCCGCGTACGTCACCGGCCAGGTCCTGCAGGTCGACGGCGGGATCGTGCTCTGACGGCCCGAGCCGACCTTAAGCCGGTCTCGAGCCGGCACCGGTGCAATGCGACAGCGATCGGAGAGGAGGAGGGCCATGAGTCGCAGTTTCGCCGCGCCACTGGACGCGGTCGACCAGGTGGAACCGAGCGCCGACGGCATCACGGCGACCAAGCGGATCGTGGCCACCGACCCGTACCTGGAGGGCCACTACCCGGGCTTCCCCATCTACCCGGGGGTGTTCACCCTGGAGACGGTCCACCAGGCGGCCCGGCGGGCCGTCGAGGCCAGCCGTGGCCCGGACGTCCGGGTGGAGCTGGCCGCGGTGCGGTCGGTGCGGTTCAGGGCGCCGCTGCTGCCCGGTGACGTGCTCACCGCGAGCTGCCAGCTCCGCGTCGACCCGGACGACCCGCGCCGGGTCCGGGTGGTCGCCGACTGCCGCCGTGGCGACGGCGTGGCCAGCGCGAAGGTCACCCTCGAACTGCGCGTGCTGGCGGGGGGATCGGCCGATGCTTGAGTACGCCGACCTCACCGCGATCCTGCCGCACCGGCACCCGATCCTGCAGGTGGACCGGGTCCTCACGGTGGAGCCCGGCCGGCGCATCGTCGCGATCAAGGCGGTCACCGGCGCCGAGCCGTGCTTCGCCGGTCTCGCCGACGGCCTGCCGCAGTCCGCGTACGCCTATCCGGCCGCGCTGATCGTGGAGTCGCTCGGGCAGGCCGGAGCCGCGCTCTGGGTGCTCTCCGCCCGGGCCACCGGCGGGACGCCGGAGGGCACCCTCGTGTTCGGCGCGGCCCGGGACTTCGAGTTCCTCGGCGCGGCGTACCCGGGCGACGTGATGCGCCACGAGGTGGTGGTGGAGTCACTGAAGCCCAACAGCGCGGTGATGCGCGGCGAGACCTGGGTCGGCGAGCGGCGGATCGCCGTCGTCGGCTCGATGCTCGCGGTCGCCCGGCCGGACACCGAACTGGCCGCCGGGCCGACCGGCTGAGCCAACCAATCACACCAGAGAAGGGAACCAGCACGATGACTCAGGTCATGAGCAACCGGATGAACGAGTTGCGCGAGGTCGTCGCCGAGGTGCTCGAGGTCGAGCCCGAGGAGATCACCGAGGCCAGCCACTTCGTCGACGACCACGAGGCGGACTCGCTGCGGGCCATCGAGATCCTGGCCCGGCTGGAGAAGCTGTACAAGATCGAGATCCCGCAGACCGAGCTGCCCAAGATGGAGAACCTGCGCGCCGTCTACGACGTCGTCAAGCAGTACGCCGGCTGGCAGGACTGACCCAGATGACCGCCCCTGTCCCGCCGCGGGGAGCCACCACGAGCTGGCCACCCTGCGGCGGGCTAGGCCCGGAGGTACGCCGTGACCTGGTATCCCGTCGTAGCGGCCGGACGCGACGGCGAACGTCTCGCGGTGCACCGGGGTCCGGGCGACGGCCCGGCGCTGGTGCTCGCCCACGGACTGGAGGACTCCTGGCACACCTGGCAGCCGTTCGTCGACGCGCTGCGTGGTGACCTGCCCTTCACCCCCTACGCCCTCGACCTGCCCTGGCGGGCCGGCGCCCAGTACGACTGGGTGCACCGCACCGGCCCGGCCGCCCTGCTGCGGCACGCCCTGGCGTTGCTCCCCGAGCCGCCCGCCCTGCTGGTGGGCCACTCGTTCGGGGCGAACGCGGTGCTGGAACTCCTCGCCGAGCCGGACCGGCCCGCGCCGGCCGGCGTCGTCCTGCTCGCCCCGTCCTTCCGTCCCCCCGACGACCCGGTCACCTGGCGGTTGTTCGACCGGGAACTCGCCCGGTTCCGTGCCGTGATCGGGGAGGGACTTCGGCTCCGGCTCGGCGACCGGCGGCGCATCCTGGACCCGGACCTGGTCGACACCATGGTCGACAAGGCCCTCGACCGGGTCGGCCCGCTCGGCTTCGTCGCCCTGCTCCGCCAGTTCATCACCACCGCCGACCTCGGTCTCGACACCGTCACGGTGCCCACCCTGGTGGTCACCGGCGCCCTCGACCCGGCGCTCGCCGGCGCCCGCAGCGAGGCGCTCCGCCGGGCGATGCCGGTGGCGTCCGTGCACACCAGGTCCGACGGCGGTCACTTCTGCCACCTGGAGCAGCCCGCCGCGGTGACCGCGGAGATCCGGCGGTTCCTCGCGGCGCTGCCCACCCCGACCGTCGCCTGACCCCGAGGAGACCCCCCGACATGCGTAAGCCGCCCCGGCTCTACTTCTCGTTCCGCAGCCCGCGCAGTTGGCTCGCCGTACGTCGGCTCACGGAACGCTGGCCGGACGCGCCGGACGCCATCACCTTCGTGCCGCACTGGGTGCCGAAGGACGGGCTGCGGGCCGCGTTGACCGAAGCGGATTCCGGCTTTCTGGACACCCCGATCAGCCGGGCCAAGCACGAGTACCTGCTGGCCGACACCAACCGGCTGGTACGTCGCTTCGGCTACCGCATGGAGTGGCCGGCGGACATGGACGTCGACTGGGCGGTGCCGCACCTGGCCTGGCTGTACGCCCAACAGCAGCAGCGCGGCTGGGAGTTCTACCAGGCGGCGGTGCGGGCCCGGTGGGAGCGCGGCGAGAACATCAGCCGCCCGGCGGTGGTGGCCGCGATCGCGACCGAGGCGGGGGTCGACCCCGCCGGGGCGATCGCCGCCGTGGTCGACCCGAGCCTGCGCGAGGCGGCCGTGGAAGCGCTGGCCAGCGCGTACGACGACGACGTCTTCGCGGTGCCGTACTTCATCGTCGGTCGGCACCGGTTCTGGGGCCTGGAGCGGCTGGACGGGTTCCTCGACGCGCTACAGAGCCCGGGGGTACGGCGGTGACCGTGCCGGCCCCGGCGCGCCCGGCACCGGTCGGGGGCCGCCGCACCGTGCTGCTCGGCACGGTCGCCTCCGACGCGCACACCTGGAACCTGGTCTACCTGCAACTGCTGCTGGAGGAGGCCGGGCACCGGGTGGTCAACCTCGGTGCCTGTGTGCCGGCGGACCTGTTCGCCGCCGAGTGCCGCCGGCACCATCCCGACCTGGTGGTGGTGTCCAGCGTCAACGGGCACGGTCACACCGACGGCAAGCGGCTGGCCGCCGTACTGCGCGCCGACCCGGCGCTGGCCGACGTCCCGATCGTCATCGGCGGCAAGCTGGGCGTCGACGGCAGCCTGACCGGACCGCAGATCGACGAACTCCTCGCGGCCGGGTACACCGCCGTCTTCGACGACAGCGCCGACCGGGACCGGTTCCTGACGTACCTGCGCCGCCTCGAACTCGTCGGGGCGGGACGGCCGGGATGAGGGTCGGGGGGCCCGGTGTGCCGCGCGGACCGTTCGCCGCGGCCGTCGCCGCCGCGCGGGCCCGCGGCGAACTGGTGGTGCAGCCCCGGATGGGCTTCGGCGACCCGGCCGCCATGCGGGCCGGGCTGACCTCGGTGGCCCGGGCCCGGGCGGCGACGGTGGGTACCGTCACGCTGGACAGCTACACCCGGGTCGGCGACCACGCGGCGGTCCGCCGGGCGCTGGCCGACGGGTCACCCCTGAACGGCTACCCGATCGTCGCGCACGACACGGAGGCGACCCGCTGGGTGCTGGCCGCCGCGCACCGGTACGGAATGCCGGTGCAGGTGCGGCACGGCTCGGCGCTGCCCGAGGAGATCTTCGCCGCGCTGCTGCGGACCGGGGTGGACGCCACCGAGGGCGGCCCGGTCTCGTACTGCCTGCCGTACAGCCGGGTGTCGCTGCGTGCCGCCGTCGACAGTTGGGCGCGCTGCTGCGCCGGGTACGGTCGGCTGCGCGACGCCGGCGTCGAGCCGCACCTGGAGAGCTTCGGCGGTTGCCTGCTCGGGCAGCTCTGCCCGCCCGGCCTGCTGATCGCGGTGACCGTGCTGGAGGGGATGTTCTTCCGGCAGCACGGGCTGCGCAGCATGTCGCTGAGCTACGCCCAGCAGACCTCGCCGGAGCAGGACGAGGAGGCGTTGGCCGCGTTGCGCCGACTGGTCGACGAACTGCTGCCCGAGGTGGACAGCCACGTGGTGCTCTACACCTACATGGGGGTGTATCCGCGTACCCGGGACGGGGCGCTGAAGCTGCTCGGCGCCGCCGCCCGGCTCGCGGTACGGGGGAGAGCGGCCCGCCTGATCGTGAAGACCCCGGCCGAGGCGTACCGCATCCCGACGGTCGAGGAGAACGTGGCGGCGCTGGAACACGCCGCCCGGGTCGCCGCCGCCGAGCGGCCGGCCACCGCCGGTGTCCCGGACACCGGCATCTACGCCGAGGCGCGGACCCTGATCGAGGCGGTGCTGGAGCTCAGCCCGGATGTGGGGGTCGCCGTCCGCCGGGCCTTCGAACGCGGCTATCTCGACATTCCGTACTGCCTGCACCCGGACAACGCGGGGCAGGCGCGTGGCTACATCGACGCCGAGGGGAGGCTGGCCTGGGCCCGGGCCGGCCGGATGCCGGTACGCCTCGACCGCGCGGCCGGCCGGTCGCCGGAGATGACCAGCGACGGCCTGCTCACCGCGCTGTCGTACGTGGCCGCCCGGTACGACTCGATGGCGTTGTCGGAGGTCGGGGCCCAGCCCGCCGTGGCGTTGCCGGGTCGAGCCGGCGGGGGATAGCGGAGCCTGCCGGCCGTGCGCGCGGGTGCCGGCGTCAGCCCTCCACCGGTGCCGCCGGAAGGGTGAGAACTCCGACGCGCTCCGCTACTCCAGCTCGGTGATCGGCTGGTCGCTGACGACGGCCGCCATGACCATCGGAGCGTCGCCGTCGCTCTGGTTAACGGAGACCGCCACCCAGCGCCGGTCAGCGTCCGGCCCGGTGGGCACCGGCCCCCACACCGCCAGGTCGCCGTAGCAGTCCGCATCGCACAGCGACTGGAACAGCGGTGGCATGGGCTCGCCTGCCTGGTTCCGGAACAGCGGCACCCGCATGGACACCCGACCATGGGCGCCCCACCGGCGGGCCAGTTCCCGGACGAGGGAGGCTAGCTGCTCCTCGGCTCGCTCCTCCCGCTCACCCCACTCGGGCCCGTACACGCCGGTGAGCGCGTCGCTCTCCCAGAGCGGGATGACCCGGAAGCCCCCGCCCCTGGTACCGGTCCATTCTCCGGTGTCCGGATCCCCTTCGGCGACTGTCGGGCCAGCCGCCGGTACGGGCCCGGCGACAAGCTCCTCGACGTCGGACACGGCCCGGTCGATGTCGAATGCCTCCCCGGCCCGGGCGGTCACCGCACGGCCCGGCGGTCGCGGTGGGCGGGCCACTCGTCACTGAGCATGGCGAAGCCCAGCTCAGTGCTCCATTCGCCCTTGAACAGCTCGTTGTGGACCAGGCGGGCCTCCTGTCGCATCCCCAGCCGGCGCGCCACCTTCGCGGAGGCTTCGTTGCGCTCGTCGAGCCGGGCGGTGATGCGGTGCAGGCCCAACTCGTCGAAGCCCAGTCGCAGCATCGCGTGGGCCGCCTCGGTGGCGTAGCCGTGTCCGGCGAAGTCGGGATTCAGGATGTATCCGATCTCCCCGCTGCGATGATCTCGGCTGTGCCAGAACAGCACCACGTCGCCGACGAGTTCACCGGTGCGGGCGAGGTCGATGCCGAGGGTCACCGCCTGGCCCTCGTCGGTGAGTGTGGTGCGGGCCCACTGTGCGGCGAGCCGTTCGCTGATCAGCCGGCGATCTGCCGGCTCGAAGGGTAGGTAGCGGCAGACATCGGGCTGGCCCCGGTAGGCCAGCAGCGCGTCGGCATCGCCGCCAGTCAACGGGCGTAGCGACAGCCGGTCGGTCCGGATCGGATATTCGGGGCGCAACTCGGACACTCCAGGGTTCGGCACGCCGACCATCGTGCCAACCGGCGGCGTCCCGTGCCGTCGATTTTCCGGTGGGAGCGGTACGTCAGTGGGTGGCGGGTGGGATGCTCTGCTCGTACTGGAAGACGTTGTGGGGGTCGTACTTCGCCTTGATTCTGCGAAGTCGGTCGAAGTGGGATCCCCAGTAGGCGGTTTCCCACTCCGCCATCCCGATGTTCGGCACGTTGACGTAGGCGCCGTTCACGTAGGGCCGCAGTGCCTGGCTGAACTCGGCGATCCAGGTCTGGGCGATCGGGGTGATGGCGTCGCCGCTGTCCGGCTCGCCCCGGGTGCCCCAGCCGGTGCCGGGCTCGGAATAGAACAGCGCGTCGCGGTGCGAGAAAGCCGTGCCGCCGAAGGGTTCGCTCGTCTGGGCGCCCGTGCCGAAGGCCTGGGTGAAGAAGTTGCTGTCCTCCGTGGGGGCGTCCGCCATGAACGCGCGGATCACGCTGATCGCCTTCCTCGGGAACGGCTCGGTGGTGAACTGGGAGAAGAACTTCCAGTTCGCGGGCTCGGCCTCGGTCGGTACCTGGAATGCGGCATAGGTGTCGCCCCAGCCCCCGGTCTGCACGGTGACCTCGGGGTTGCCGATCGAGAGAATCGGCGCCAGCAGTTCGCGTGCCGCCGCCTCCGATCCTTCCGCCAGGACCCCGAACAGCAGGATCTGGGATTTGTGGATCTCAAGCTGGGTGCCGAGGCGGTGGTCGGCGAACGGTGCGCTGCGCTGCCAGGTGTCGAAGACCCCGTACAGGTCGTCGAGGCCGTCCCAGGTCGCTTGCAGGTAGGCGACGCTCTTCAGCGGAGCCACCCGGTAGGTGAGGGAGGTGACGATCCCGAAGTTGCCGTTTCCCGCGCCGCGCAGCGCCCAGAGCAGGTCCGGGTGCTTCCACGGGTCGACCTCGATCGCCTTCGCGCCGTCGGCACCCGACGCGACGACGATCTCCGCCCCGATCAGGTTGTCGCAGGCCATGCCGAGGTAGCGGGTGAGGAAGCCGAAGCCGCCGCCGAGGGTCGCACCGGACAGGCCCACGCTGCCCTCCGTTCCCGTGGTCACCGCGAGGTCCTGCTGCCCGAGCGTGGTCACCGCCTCCAACTGGTTGAGCCCGGCGCCGACCGTGGCGGTCCGCGCGGCGGCGTCGATCCGGGCCGACTTCAGTTCGCTGACGTCGATCACGATGCCGTTGTCCACGTTCGACCAGCCTTCGAGGCTGTGCCGGCCACTGCGCACCCGCAGCGCGACGTTGTGCTGCCGCGCCCAGGTGAGGGCGTTGACCACGTCCTGGGTTTCCTGGGCGAAGACGATGACCAGCGGGTAGTGGACGAAGAGTTCGTCCCAGCCGAGGCTCGCACTGGGGTACTCGGGGCTCTGGGGACGGACGATGCGGCCGGTCAGCCGCGCCGGCGGGAACTTTTCACTGGACGACCAGCCCGGGCCGTCGACCGCGTTGGCCGGGGTGTCCGCGGCCAGGACGCCCGGGAAGACCACCGCTCCGGCGCCGACGGCCGCGGTGGCCCTGAGCAGATCGCGACGGGAAAGATCGCGCATGGTCCCTGTCCTCTCGATCGGGGCAGGTCAGATTCCGACCAGGAGGACTCTTGCCTCCATCTGGCCCGCAAACCTACGCTAATACGAGAAAACCCCTGAAAACCCGACATCTTGTCGTGAAACTCGGTCGGGTGATGCCGGGCCGGCCCGGCGGTCGGACGTCCACCTGCCGTCGCCGGCACCGACGAGGACTACCTCAGCACCACGCGGCCGGTGTCCGCGTCGACCTCGACTGCCGCGCCGTCCGGCAGGACCGTCATCGCGTCCGGAACCGCCAGCACGGCGGGCAGACCCTGTTCGCGCGCCACGATCGCGGCGTGCGACAGCAACCCCCCGATCTCGGTGACCACCGCGGCGACCACGCTGAACAGCGGCGTCCAGGCCGGATCGGTGGTCCGGCACACGAGCACGTCGCCGGGGCGTACCCGGCCGAAGTCGCCGGGACCGCGGACCACGCGGGCCGGTCCCACCGCGACGCCGGGGCTGCCGGGCGTACCGGCCAAGGCAATGCTCTCCCGAGTGGGGTAGGACGGCGTGGCCGGCAGCGGGGTCGTGACCGGGCGGGCCTGGAGGACCCAGATCCGGCCGTCGGCGATCGCCCATTCGATGTCCTGCGGCCCGTCCAGCAGGTCCGCGATGTCGCGGCCGAGTCTGGCGAGCCGGACGACGTCCTCGTCCGCGAGGCAGAAGTGCTCCCGGTCCGCGAGCGGCACCGCCCGGGTGACCACCCGGCTGTCCTCCTGGTCGATCCGGCTGTCCTTGACGCCGAGCGCCCGGCGGACCACCGTGTCGCCGGAGACCGTCCACGAGTCCGGGGTGACCCGCCCGCTGACCACGCTCTCGCCCAGCCCCCACGACGCCTCGATCCGGACGTCCGTCCCGGTGAACATCACCCCCGCGACGTCAGCGTCCACCAACCGCTGCACCAGCACGGCCACCGTCGGCGACCCGCCGGGTACGTCCGCCGCCTGCCAGCGCCGGTACCCGACGGCACGCTCGGACCACAGCGAGGCCCAGCACCGGCGCACCGCGTCGGCCACCCGCTCGGGCCCGCACACGCCGAGGAACGTGTCGTGCTGCCCGGCCGCCGTGGCGTCGGCGGTGTCCTCGTTGGCCGCCGAGGACCGCACGGCGACGTGACCGTCGCCCGACGGTCCGGCCAGCCGGTCGAGCGCGCGGGAGACCGCCTCGACCAGCGCGGGGGCGAGGGTCAACTGCTCGATCCGCCGGCGCGCGGCACCGGCATCGGCGAGGTCGGATCCGGCGACCGCCTGCTCGTACGCGGTGGTCGGCACCACGAACCCGGGCGGCACCGGCAGTCCCGCCGCCATAAGCCGGGCGAGGACGGCGGCCTTGCCGCCCGACGTCGCGGTGTCGGCGTCAGCCAGGTCGACGAGCACGGTTTCCCCCTGCCGGACATTGACTGACCGGGTACGTCCGCCGACTCTACTCGGCCGGGTGGTGTCGTCGTTGACGTCCGGCGTACGGGCCTGAATGCTCACTGCCATGACGCACGTCTCCCCGCCGGAACTGCTTGTCCTGCACGCCGTCCGGGTGACCGGGATGGCCGACGACGCGGCCGTCGCCCGGCGCACCGGCGTCGACCAGGACACGGTTTCCGAACTGTTGAAGGACCACGAGGCATACGGCTGGGTGACCCACGTCGAGTTCGGGGGCACCAGCGGGTGGACGCTCACCGAGCGGGGCCGCGAGGAGGACTCCAGGAGACTCGCCGAGGAGTTGGACCAGGCCGGTGCCCGGGTCGGCGTCCAGCGGGCGCACCAGGAGTTCGAGTCGCTCAACGGGCGGCTGGTGCAGGCGTGCACCGACTGGCAGCTACGGCCCAGCCAGCACGAGCGGCTGGCCGCCAACGACCACAGCGACCCGCGGTGGGACGCCCGCGTGCTCGACGAACTCACCACGCTCGCCCGGGAGTTGACGCAGCTCGTCGGCGGCCTGTCCGCGGTGCTGACCCGCTTCGGTGACTACGACGAGCGGTTCTCCGTGGCCCTGGCCCACGCCCGCGCCGGACGGCGGCAGTGGGTGACCGGCGTCGGTGTCGCCTCGTGTCACGCCGTCTGGATGGAACTCCACGAGGATCTGCTGTCGACGCTGGGCATCCCGCGCGGCGTGGATCAGGGAACCCGGTAGGTGCGTGCCGTGGCAACCCGACACCTGTATGTGGCGCGGCACGGCGCCGCGGACGCGTTCGGTGTGCTCAAGGACGCCGGGCGTCGACAGGCGGCCCTGTTGGGCGAGCGACTCGCCGGCCTGCCGATCGACAACATCTGGCACTCGCTGCTGCCCCGGGCCGCGGCCAGCGCCCACGAACTGGCCCGGCACCTGCCCGGTGTGCCGGTCGCCGAGGCCCCCGAACTCATCGACCACGTGCCGTACGTGCCCAGCGCGGCCGAGATGCCCCGGTCCTGGGCCGGGTTCTTCGACGGCTACGACGAGGCCGAGGCGACGTCCGGCAGCCGCCTGGCCGAGGCGTTGGTGGCCCGGTTCGCGCAGGTGCCCGAGGCGGCCCGGCCCGACACGTACGAGGTGCTGATCACGCACGCGTACCCGATCGCGTGGCTGGTCCGCGACGCGCTGCAAGCCCCGCCGGTCCGCTGGCTCAGCCTGGACAGCGCCAACACGGGGCTCACGATGATCGAGTACCGCACCGGCCTGGCGCCCACCCTGGTGATGTTCAACGACATCAGCCACCTACCGGCCGACCTGCGCTGGACCGGAGTCCGGGCGGACGCGCGGCCGTGAGACCAGGGCACCCTCGGCCGGTGTGAGCGACACGCGCACGGTCGTGATCCGCCTGCGGCAACCTCTGCCCCGGGTCCACCCTGCATTCTCGTGCCGCTCAGGCGCCGTCCAACCCCCCGCCGGATCTCCACCGGCAGACCCTTGCCGTGGAGTGCACCCTGGGTGCACTATAATGCACTCATGGATCAGAGTACCGCCGCCCTCGCCGTGGCGATCGGCGTCCGGGTCCGGCAGGAGCGACAGTCGCGGCGCTGGACGCTCGACCAACTGGCGGAGGCCGCCGGCGTGAGCCGCCGGATGGTGGTCAACGTGGAGCAGGGCGCGGCGAACCCGAGTGTGGGGACCCTGCTGAGGATCAGCGACGCGCTCGGCGTCGGACTGCCGGCGTTGGTCGAGCCGCCCCGACCCAGGCCGGTGAAGGTCACCCGCTGCGGTGAGGGCGCCGCCCTGTGGACCGGTCAGTCCGGTGGACGCGGGGTGTTGGTCGCCGGCACCGCACCACCGGATGTGGTCGAACTGTGGGACTGGACCCTGGGGCCTGGCGACCAGCACGTGAGTGAGGCCCACCCGCCGGGCACCAAGGAACTCCTGCAGGTCCAACAGGGCACGATCACGGTCGAGGTCGCAGACCGGTCGGTCACCCTCGATGCCGGCGATGCGGTCGCGTTTCCCGGCGACGTGGCGCACTCCTACGCCAATCCGGGCACCCAGCCGACGAGGTTCACCCTGGCGGTCTTCGAGCCGGGCGTGGGGTCGGGTGCGCGGTCGGCGGTCGTCGATGCCTGATCTCGGCACGCTCAGGAGGGCGCTGGTGGCCGTCGCGGACGACCTGGTCGCCCACCTGATCCGGCTCGGACCCGACGTCCGGGTCGTCCACCGCCTGCTCACGGCGAAGCGATGAAGGAGACCGACATGCGGACGTGCGTCAACCGCCCGCCGGAAGACGGGCTGCGGAGCCGCCCGGACAAGCGCGACTACCACACCATGGACGACGAGTCGTGGGCCGTGCACGGCGGCAACCGCGTGGACGACACCACCGGTGCGATCCGCACCCCGATCGTGATGGCGAACTCCTACCGGCTACCGCCCGACCCGACCAGCCTGGACGACTCCGATCCCGACGCCCTCGTCTACACCCGTGAATCCGGCGCCAATCAGCTCGGCCTGCAAACGAAGCTGGCCATGATCGAGCACGGCGAGGCAGCCGCGGTCTTCGCCACCGGCATGGCCGCCCTGCACGCGGCCTTTCTCACCCTGCTCAACCCTGGTGACCATGCCGTCGTCTCCGACGTGGCCTACGCGCGGGTCTGGGGACTCTTCCACTCCCTGCTACCGAAGAAGCTGGGTATCGAGGTCGACTTCGTCGACATCACCGATCTTGACGCCGTGCGTGCGGCCGTGCGCACCAACACCCGACTCATCCACACCGAGGCCATCGCCAACCCTGACCTGCGGGTCGCCGAGATCGCTGCACTGGCACAGCTCGCCCACGCCGGCGGGGCGCTACTGACGGTCGACTCGACCTTCACACCGCCACCGATGTTGCGGCCCCTCGACCTCGGCGCGGACCTCGTCATTCACTCGTTGACGAAGTACATCAACGGTCACGGCGACGCGATGGGCGGCGCCGTCATCGGTGCCCGCAGCCTGATCGATCAGATCAAGGCCGGCCCGATGCACCACGTCGGCGGCGCCATCGCACCGCTCAACGCCTGGCTCATCATGCGTGGCTCCGTCACCCTGCCCCTGCGGCTGCGACGGCACTGCGACAACGCCCTCGCCATCGCTACCTTCCTCGCCCAGGACCCCCGGATCGCCCACGTCGCCTACCCCGGGCTGCCTGGCGACCCCCAGCATGCCCGCGCAGCCGCCCAGTTCCACGGCGGCTACGGCGGCGTTGTCTCCTTCGCGGTCGCCGGCGAGCACCAGGACAGGGTGCGATTCGTCAACGACCTGCGTCTCATCACCTCGGCGGTCTCTCTCGGACACGACGAAACACTCCTTGCCTACGAGCAGTATCCCGAGGCCAGAGCGGCTGCCTTCGCAGCGCCGTTCCGCGACCACGGGCTCATCCGACTCGCGGCCGGTCTCGAGTCACCAGACGACCTCGTCGCCGACCTGGACGCCGCCCTCACCACCGTCTACGGCCCCGCCTGCTGACAGACACTGCGCCGCGCCCACCGGTACGGCCACCGGCTCGTCGCCGTGGGAGGTGTGGCGCGGATGTCGGGTGCCGCTGATCCGGCCTCGGAGCCGACCGGCGAGGGTGTCAAGCGGTAAGCTGACCTTAAAGCGACCACTGTCTATGTCTGAACGGGCAACCTCCACTGCTCACCGGTCCAGCCGCTCCGCTCCGCACCACACCCGGCACGCGGCCACCGTCAAGCCGCCCGCGTCGGGCGGACGCCCTCAACCTCGGGGAGACACCGGATGACCATGGCGCAGACCCGCGCGGCGACGGCCGGCGCGGGTGGCTGGACCGACGATGTGTTCACCAACCCGGTGATCGCCGGTCTGCACCCGGACCCGAGCGTCTGCCGGGTGGGTGACGAGTACTACCTGGCGTGTTCCAGCTTCGAGTACTACCCGGCAGTGCCCGTCTTCCGCAGCCGCGACCTGGTGCACTGGGAGCAGATCGGCAACGTGCTGGACCGGCCGGGTCAACTGGACCTGCCGTCGACGACGCCGCCGTCCGGGGGCGTGTACGCGCCGACGTTGCGGCACCACGACGGGCGCTTCTGGTTGATCGTCACCAATGTCGTAGCCGGGGGCGGCACCCTGATCTGCACCGCCACCGACCCTGCCGGCCCCTGGTCGGATCCGGTTCGGGTGCCGGGGCTCGCCGGCATCGACCCTGACCTCGCCTGGGACGAGGAGGGCGTCTGCTGGTGTACCTACGCCGGAATCGAACAGGTGCGTATCGACCCACGGACCGGGCGGACCCTCGGTCGGCCCCGCCGGTTGTGGTCCGGCGCGCCGGGGGCCCAGGCGCCGGAGGCGCCGCATCTCTACCGGGTCGGCGGTTACTGGTATCTCCTGATCGCCGAGGGCGGCACCGAACGTGGGCACGCCGTCTCGGTCGCCCGGGCGACCGCCCCCGACGGGCCGTACGAGCCGTGCCCGGCCAATCCCATCCTGACGCACCGGGGTACGAACCGTCCGATTCAGAACACCGGTCACGGCGACCTGATCGAGGCGGCCGACGGGTCGTGGTGGATGGTGTTGCTCGGCGTACGGCCGGGCGGTGGCACCCCTGGTTGGCATGTGCTCGGACGGGAGACGTTCCTGACGCCGGTGACCTGGATCGACGGGTGGCCGGTGGTCGGCGCGGTCGCGCCGGCCATGACAGCGCCGCCGTGGACCGCTCATCCGGTGCCGGCGCCGCCCCCGCGGGACGACTTCGACGAGGACCGTCTGCATCCGCGGTGGGTCTCGGTGCGGTCCCGGCCGGCCGGAAGCTGGTCGTTGACGGAGCGGCCGGGCTGGCTCACGCTGCACGCGCGGGGCGCGTCGCTGGACGACCGCGACGTCGTCTTCGTCGGCCGCCGCCAGCAGCACCTGTCGTGTCGGGTCCGGACGATGGTCGACCCGGCCGCCGGGCGCGGCGGGCTCGCGGTACGCCTCGACGAGCGGCACCACTACGAGATCGAGGCGGGCGACGGCGAGGTCCGGGTCGTGGCGCGGATCGGATCGGTGCGGTCGACGGTGGCCACCCGGCCGGTCCCGGCCGGCCCGGTCCGGCTCCGGGTGGAGGTGCTCGCCGCGCCACCCGGTGACTGGCATCCCGGCCAGGAGCCCGACCTGCTCCAGTTCGGAATCGAGCAGGCGGACGCCCCGTTCACCGTGCTAGCCGCACTCGACGGCCGTTACCTGTCGACCGAGGTCGCCGGTGGCTTCACCGGCCGCGTCATCGGCATGTACGCCGCAGCCGGCAGCGTCCGTTTCGACTGGTTCGACTACGAGCCCCGGGAGCCCGAGAACGGCCGGACCCTCATCGAGGTGGACTGACCGAATCTTCCACGGTCTCCGGGGCACCCTACCGCGATGGTCGGTTGCGACCTCCGACCGACGCGCGGCACGAGTAGCCGCCGCCGGCCGGAAGTGTCGTCAACACCGTCGTCTCCGTCCGCGATCGCCACCCCGCTGATCTCCGACGCCACGTCCGGTCCGGCGTACCGCAGGAATGCGCGTTGGGCTGGTCCCGCCGCGCGCGGCGGGACCAGCCCAACGGTCGATCAGTTGGTCAGCGTGGCCAGCAGGGCGGTGGCCATGCCCTGCTCGCCCCGGGCGTTCGGGTGGAACGGGGCGGCCGAGTTCTGCGGCACCAGGCCCTCGACCCACCGGGTGCCGCTGCTCTTGCAGGCGTCGCGCCCGATCGACGGGGTGTAGACGTCGGAGTAGGTGGCGCCGTTCGCGGCGGCGGTGCTGGCCAGCATCGCGTTGAGCGACTTTGCGACGCCCCGCAGGTACGGCACGTCCTGGTAGGCGATCGGGACCACGGGCCAGCAGCCGTTCCCGCTGTCCGGCAGGATCGCCGGGTACCCGATCACCACGATTCGCGCGGCCGGGGCGGCCTGGCGGACGGCCCGCAGCACGGCGGTCACCTTCGGCACGGTGGCGCTGACGCGGGCCTGCAACTGGTCGGTGCCACCGGCGGTGTACTTGTTCTTGCACGGTGACCCTAGCGGGCTGTTCAGGCTCGCCTGTGCGCAGTCGCTGATGATGCCGGAGAAGCCGATGTCGTTGCCGCCGATCTGCACCGTCACCAGCGCCGTGGCGGACGTGATCGCGTTGAGCTGTGGCGGCACCGGGATGCCCAGTTGGCCGCTGCCGCTGTTGAGGATGTCGTCGGTGGTGGCCCCGGAGCAGCTCACGTCGGCGAACGACGACGAGCCGGCGGACGCCGCGACCAGGGACGGGTAGTTGCGGTTGGAGCGCAGACAGTTCAGGTCGACCTGGGTGGGGATCAGCGGCCCGGCGGTGTACGAGTCGCCCAGCGCCACGTAGCGCCCGGCGGGTACGGCGGCGCTGGCGGGTGCGGCGACGGTGAGCAGCACCCCGGTGGTTGCCGCGGCGAGCGCGGCCAGTCGAGTGGCTGCCCGCAGGCGCGGCAGGCGGGGACGGGTCATGGCGCCTCCCAGAGGGGATCACGGTGGTGGTCCCGAGATTCTGTCGGCGCTGATGTCGGACGTCAATATAGACAGCCCTCATTAAAGAGGGCTGCGGGTTGTGGACCCGGCCCCTGCCGGGCGCGGTGGGCCGGCTCGGCGGTCAGGGTTTGCGGGCGACCGCGCCGTACGCGTCGATGCCCTTGGCGTCCGGGTCGTCCGGACGCCACAGCGGGATCGGCACGAGGCCGGGCTCCACCATGGTGAGGCCGTCGAAGCAGCGGGCGAGATCCGCCGGGCTGCGGAGGAGGTAGGGGACGCCGCCGCTCTCCGCCAGCCGCTCGGCGCCGGAGACCACCGCCGGGCTGGTGTCGGTGCCGTCCCACAGCACCAGGTAGCTGCCGGACGCGGTCGCCTTCATCGTCCGCTCGACGATCGAGCGCAGCACACCCAGGTCGGGCTCGTAGCCCAGCACCCCCATGAACATCACCGCGACGGGCTGGTCGAAGTCCAGCGTGTCCGCCGCCTCGGCGAGGATCCTCTCCGGGTCGTGGTAGTCGGCGGGCACGTAGGTGGTGACGCCCTCGACGGTCGTGCTGGCCAGCAGCGCCCGGGCGTGCACGAGCACCATCGGGTCGTTGTCCACGTACACGATCCGCGATTCCGGCGCGACGCCCTGGGCGACCGCGTGGGTGTTCTGCATGGTGGGCAGGCCGGTCCCGATGTCCAGGAACTGCCGGATGCCCGCCTCGGCGGCCAGGAAGCGCACCGCCCGCACCAGGAACCGGCGGGACTGCTGGGCCATGACGACGATCTCCGGGTATACCTCGGCCACGGCGTCGCCGGCCGCCCGGTCGGCCTGGAAATTGTCCTTGCCGCCCATCCAGTAGTTCCAGATCCGCGCCGCGTGCGGCACGTCGGGCTGGATCGTCGCGGCGAGTTCGGCATCCGGGCCAGCCATACCGGCTCCTATCGCAGGGGGTCGTCGTGGTCTGGGCCACCTGGGCGGGTACGGCCGGTATCCTACCCGAGCGAACGTCCACCGTGGACGGTGCGCGGGCGGGCGCGGCCGGAGGCTCGTCGCCACCAACTGACCTTCGGCGGCCCGCAGCTCGACCAACGCCGAACGGACGCAGCATCCTGTGGCAGCCGCAACCGTCGGCCGCTACGACAGGTTCTCGTACACCCACTCCCGGGACCTCGTGAACGCCGTGACGGAATCACCGACGTAATTCCAGGGCCACACGCTGACCTGGTCACCGAGGAGTTCGAAGACCCGCGCCGCCGCGTCGAACTCGTGGGCCAGCTCCAGCGCCAGCGCGAACGCCGACCCCCGGGGAACCCAGCCGAAGGCCGGCCGGAAGTCCGGATGGAAGATCGACTTCTCGGCCGCGGCCAACAGCTCCGCACACACCTCGGCGGACTGCATGTACGCGTCGCTCTCCTCGACCGGCAACTCCAGCCACTTCTCGATGTGCGCGACGGCCAGCAGCTCCGGCAACAGACTGCCGTCCGGTGCGGCGGCCGTGGCCTCCCGGGCGAAGGCGAACATCAGCTCCTCGTTGCCGAACCACTTGGGGCACAGGTACTGCAGCCGCTGTTCGTGTGCGACGAGGTGCGTCGGGTGCCGCTTCACGACCTCGTCGAAGCGGGCGCCGGCCTCGGCGTGGTCGACCTGACGGCCCCGCGAGGAGGTGACCAGCCAGGCTCGGGCAGTCACGTCGTCCGGGTCCCGGGCGACGACCTCGTCCAGCAGGTTCTCGGCGACCCGGAGCCGGCGGGCGAACTCCCGGAACTGGTCCTGGCTGGTGGACTCGGCACGCTTCCCGCCTCGGGCCTGCCAGGCCCACTGCACCGCGTGGCAGCCACGGACCAGCACCGGAAGCGTCGAATGCGGTTCGGCGTCGACCCACTCGCCGATCCAGTCCTGTACGCCGTCGACGGTAGCCGCGGCGTCCATCAGAAATGCCCGGGCGTCCGGATCGGTCGAGGCGGCCAGGATGTCCCGGACCGTACGCCAGTCCTGGCTGGCCAGCGCGTCGATGACGGCCCGCGCCTGCGGGTCCCCGTAGGCCGGATCGACGGCGAGACCGGTCGACTGCCGGCGCTTCCTGAACGGCCACATGTGGATCTCCTTCCCGTGCCAGGGCGGAGATCATATCGGCACGCGCCGAAGCCGACGGATGCCCGAGGTCCAGGAGGGTCCAGGACCAGGTCGGCGGCGGTCCCAGGTATTCGCGTTGCGTCGCGGGACCCGAGCGACCTAGCGTTGCCCTCCTCATGGGCAAAGCGGACGTGTCGGTAGATCGGAGATGCGGGCGGGATGACCACTCACCTTCTGGCGCTCACTTTCGACGCGCACGACCCGCTCCGTCTCGCGCGCTTCTGGGCCGGCGTCCTGGGCTGGGAGATGACCGACGATCCGGATGACGGGATCGTCCTCCTGCCGAGCGACGACACCGGGTTCCGGCTCCGGTTTCTCTCCACCCAGGGGCAGAAGACCGGCCAGAACCAGATGCACTTCGACCTGACGAGCACGTCCCTGGAAGGCCAGCGGCAGACGGTGGCGACGGCGCTCCGGCTCGGCGCCCGGCACATCGACATCGGCCAAGGCCCGGAGGAGAGCCATGTGGTGCTCGCCGACCCCGAAGGCAATGAGTTCTGCGTCATCGAGCCGGGCAACAACTTCCTTGCCGACTGCGGTTTCATCGGAGCGCTCGCCTGCGACGGTTCGCAGGAGGTCGGCTACTTCTGGAGCGCGGCGCTGGGCTGGCCGCTGGTCTGGGACCAGGACCAGGAGACCGCGATCCGCTCGCCGCACGGCGGTCCGAAGGTCACCTGGGGTGGTCCGCCACTGCTGCCGAAAACCGGGAGGAACCGGCTGCGTTTCGACCTCGCTCCACCCGTCGACGGTGATCAGCAGGCGGAGGTCGACCGTCTCGTCTCGCTCGGGGCGACCCGCATCGACACCGCCCAGGACGAGGTCGGCGGCGTGCTGCTGGCCGATCCCGACGGCAACGAGTTCCGCGTCCTGACCCCCCGATAGGCGCGACCAGGCCCGGGTGGGCGGCGACCCCGCAGGTCGCGATCATCGGCTGGCCGACGCCAACCTGTCGCATCGGCGTCGGGGAGGCGAATCTCGGTGTCGGGCAGGCTGTCGCCCCCGGGCATCGGACAACACCCCGCACCCGGAGGCGCGTGGACGCGCGTCAACCCGTCGTCCAGGGCCGGAGCTTCTCCGGGTTGCGGACTGCCCAGATGCGGGTGATCCCGGTTCGCCAGTGGTCGCGACCCGCGTGAGATTGACTCAGCGTCAGGATTCACCCGGGGGTATCCGTGACAACCGGTAGCCGTCGGCGGTCACCGCACTCGCGAATGATCCGGCGCGCGAGCCCGATGGGCTCCGGGGGATACGCTCCGCCGATGGAGGAACCGGGTCGTCTGTTCCGCTTGGCTGCTGACCACGCGGCTGGCTATCGGAGGTCGTTGCCGGGCCGGCCGGTCGGAGTGCCGATCGACCAGGCGGCGTTGGCCGAAGCGTTCTGCGGCGTGTTGCCTGCCGCGCCCTGCCCGCCGGAGCGGGTGCTGGCGGACCTGCTCACCGCCGCCGAGCCCGGTCTGGTCGCGAGCGCCGGCCCGCGGTACTTCGGCTTCGTGGTCGGCGGCGCTCTGCCGGCGGCGACCGCGGCCGACATTCTCGCCGCCGGGTGGGACCAGCTCGCGACCAATGCCGTCACGTCGCCGGCCGCCATCGCCGCCGAGGCCGCCGCCGGTGGCTGGTTGAAGGACCTGCTGGGGATCCCGGCGTCGGCATCGGTCGGATTCGTCACCGGCGCCCAGGCGGCCAACACCGCCGGGCTCGCCTCGGCTCGACACCAGGTGCTGGCCGACGCGGGGTGGGACGTCGAGCGGCGTGGACTGCTCGGTGCGCCGCCGATCCGGGTGATCGCCGGAGCCGAGCGGCACGGCACCATCGACCGGTCGCTGCGTCTGCTCGGCCTCGGCACGGAGGTGGTGGAGGCGGTGCCGGCCGGGCCGAACGGCGCCGTCGACCTCGGTGCGCTGCGGGCGGTGCTGCGGGCCGGCTCGCCGGGCCCCACCATCGTGTGTCTGCAGTCCGGGAATGTGAACACCGGCGCCTGCGACCAGCTCCGGGAGGCGTGCGAACTGGTCCGCCGGCACGGTGGCTGGGTGCATGTGGACGGGGCGTTCGGGCTGTGGGCGGCGGTCAGCCCGGCCACCCGGCACCTGGTGGACGGGCTGGAACTGGCCGACTCGTGGGCCTGCGACGGTCACAAGTGGCTGAACCTTCCGTACGACTCGGCCTTCGCGTTCTGCGCCCGGCCCGACGTACACGCGGCGGCGATGTCCTACACCGCCGCGTACCTGGTCGGTTCCGGCGCGGTGCCGGCGGGCGCGGACCTCACCGCCGAGTCCTCGCGCCGGGCCCGTGGGTTCGCGGTCTGGGCCGGACTGCGGGAACTGGGCCGGGACGGGGTCACGGCACTGGTCGACCGCTGTTGCGCGCTGGCCCGCCGGTTCGCCGAGGGCCTGACCACGGCCGGGTTCGAGGTGGCGAACGAGGTGGTGCTCAACCAGGTGCTGGTGGGCTTCGGCGACGACGCGCGTACCGACCGGGTGGTGGCGGCGGTGCAGGCGGACGGCACCTGCTGGGCCGGCGGTACGACCTGGCGGGGTCGGCGATTCATGCGGATCTCGGTGTCGAACGCCACCACCACCGAGACGGACGTGGACCGGTCGGTCGCCGCGATCACCCGACTCGCCACGCACCTTCGATGATCTGCCGCCGACCGGCGCGATGCAGGCCAGCGGGGCTCAGCTCGACCGGGCGGGCGTGACGAACAGCGGGGTCGCCGACCCCGGGTGGACCCGTGGCCGGTGCGGTCAGCCGCCTCCGAACGCGTGGACGGCGGCGGACCAGGCGGCGCTCAGATCCGCGTCGGGCGGGAACCTGCCGGCCAGCTCAAGGTCGACCAGGCCGTGGGCAAGCCCCCAGAGTGCCCGCGCGGCGGCCTGGTCGCCGCCGACGGCGGCGAGCAGGGGGGCCGCGGCGGCGGCTTCGACTCCGGAGGCGAGGCAATCCCGCTGCAACGGCCGTCGGGTGGACAGTTCGTACAGGCGGGGATGTGCCAACGACCAGGCGCGGTACGCCGCGGCCAGGTCGCCTAGCGTGGGACCGGCGGCGGCGAGTGCCGCGCCGATGCCCCGCAGCGCCCGCTCCTGGAGGGCGGCCTCGACCTCGGGCTTGCCGGCGACGTGCTTGTAGAGCGATGGGGCACGCATCGACAACTCGGCACCCAGCCGGCGCATGGTGAGCGCCTCGAACCCCTCGGCCTCGAGGATGCGTTCCGCCGCGTCGATGACCTCGTCCCGGCGGCTCATCGCGTCGCTGCTACCCGAGGTGCCCGGCCCCGGGTGAGGACGAAGGCGATGATCAGCAGGACCGACAGCGCGCCGTCCCAGGCGATCACCGTGTCGGTGCCGGCGATGGACGCCTCGCTGCGGTACACCACCGCGGTGACGGTCAGCGCGATCTTGTTGAGGATCACCGCCGCCCATACGCCGAGGGAGGTGTCAGGGCGGTGGGCCAGCACCGCGAACAAGGCGGCGAAGGCGGCGTAGCCGTACCCCCGCCAGGTCTCGACCAGCTTCGTCGGCCCGTCTGCTTCCAATACCACCGAGATGGACGAGATCGCGGCTGCGGCCGCGGCTGCGGCGCAGGCCCACAGGATGGCTCGACCGAACGCGGCGGGGGTAAGAACCTTCATGATTTCTCCCGGACGAAGCTGGGCTAACAACGTTAGCCACGACGGTAGGCTAACGTTGTTAGCTAGGCAAGTTCGGGTGGTGAACCTGGTCGAGGGTGTCGCCCCGGGTGGGATCGACCAGGTGCGTGGAGCCACGAGCCGCGGCGTCCGTGCGGCGTAGGGTGTCGGCGGCCCGGGTTAGCATCCGCCGGTGACGCTCACCCCTGATGATCTGATCGGTTACGTCGAACGCGATCTCGACGCCGACCTCGCGCGGTGGTTCCCCGGCGGCCCTCCCGTCACCGTTCCCGTGGAGACCCGGTCGGTGGCGCCGATGCTCGACCGCCTTCCGCCAGCGACCGCCGCAGCGCTGGCGGCGTTGGATCGCCGTGTGCGGTCGGGCCGGATGCCGCAGTTCCTGGACATGTACCACTGGTCCTACGGTTTCGACTTCGCCGGGAACGACTGCCGGATCCTGGAGGCCGACTACGAAACAGAACTTACCGACGACGATGTCTACTCGATCGGCGCCGACGGCGGCGGCAACCTCTACGTGGTGCTGACCGACGGGCAGGTCGGCTTCTGGTTCCACGAGGAGGAGGTCGTCGAGGGCGACAGCCGCTTCGACAACCTCGACGTCTTCGTCTGGTCGGTCGTGCGGTACGCGGCGGTGCGAGCGGGAGTGCTCGAACGGGCCGCGGTCGAGGCCGACTTCCTGTCACTGGGCCAGGACGGCGCGCTGCGGCCGGAGCTCGGGCTGCTCAGCATGATGAAGTAGGCCGCCGCCTCGACCCGTCCACCGCGCCGACCCGTTCGGCTGGTCGGCGCGCCGCTACCTCACCGCGACGGGGTGAACGGTCAGGGCTGGACGAGGACCTTGAGGGCCTCGCGGCGGTCCATCGCCCGGTACCCGTCGGGCACCTCGTCGAGGCCGACGGTGCGGTCGAACACCTTGCCGGGCTCGACGGTGCCGTCGAGGACGCCGGGCAGCAGCTCGTCGATGTAGGCGCGCACCGGGGCGGGCCCACCGGTGAGCGTGAGGTTGCCGCCGAACAGGCCCCAGCCGATCGGCGCCTCGTCGTACTGCGGAACCCCGACCCGGCTGATCACCCCGCCCGGGCGGACCACCCCGAGCGCCTGCTCGTACGCCTCCCGGTAGCCGACGGCCTCAAGCACCGCGTGGGTGCCGTCGCCGCCGGTCAGTTCCCGCACCCGGGCGATGCCCTCCTCGCCGCGCTCGGCGACGACATCGGTGGCGCCGAACTCGATGCCGAGGTCGGTGCGGGCCTTGTGCCGGCCCATCAGGATGATCCGTTCCGCGCCGAGCTGCCGGGCCGACAGCACCGCCAGCAGCCCCACCGCACCGTCGCCGATCACGGTGACGGTGGTCCGCGGGTTGACGGTGGCGCGCCTGGCGGCGTGGTAGCCGGTGCCGTACACGTCGGCGAGGGTCAGCAGCGACGGCAGCAGCGGCGAATCCTCCTCCACCGGCAGCGTGACGAGGGTGCCGGCGGCCTGCGGGACGCGGACGAACTCGGCCTGCGCGGTGTTGAAGAACCCGCCGTGGCGGCAGGAGGTCTGCACCCCCTCGCGGCAGAAGTCGCAGGTGTTGTCCTGGAAGGCGAAGGACGCCACCACCAGGTCGCCCCGCTTCAGCCCGGCCGCCCCGGAGCCGAGTTCCTCGACGACGCCGAGGAACTCGTGACCCATCGGCGTGCCCTGCCCCGATGCGGGCATGGTGTGGTACGGGTGCAGGTCGCTGCCGCAGACGCAGGTGCGTACCACCCGGACGACCGCGTCGGTGGGCTCCTCGATCACCGGGTCGGGCACCTCCTCCACCCGTACGTCGCCGGCCCCGTACATCACAGTCGCTCGCATGAGGTTCCTTCCGAAGGTGTCTCTCGACGCCGGCACCCGCCGTGGCCACGGCCGGCGTCTCCACCAGCTCAGCTTCTGGCATCCGGCGCGGCTCCGCACTGCCGACAGCCATCAAAACAGGCACTCCTGGGGCCAGGGAGGCCCTGTCGGTGCGGGTACTGACAGAAACTCCCTGGCGCTGCCCGCCCGCCGGCCCGACACCGGTCCACCCGGCCGGCCCGGCCGGGCCGGTGCGGCAAGCCGACCGTGGTCGACGCCGGTGAGGCGGTGACTGCCGTGCCAGGTAATGCCAGAACCTCCCTCGGCCGGCGGCGGCCGACGTAGCGTCGGGGACGTGGACAGCCGAACCGAGATCCGCGACTTCCTCGCCACCCGCCGCGCCAAGCTCACCCCCGGGCAGGCGGGCCTGCCTGCCTACGGTGGCCGTCGGCGGGTGCCGGGGCTGCGCCGCGAGGCGAGCTGGACCGCCGTCCCCGCGGAACGGGTCCCGCCCCGGGCCGCCGAGCAGTCCCCGCTGCCGGGCGAGGGCTGAGTTGACAATGCGACAGGCAGGAGCGTGAGCATGGAGATGGTGGACAAGCAGCCGACGGTGAAGGCGCCGGCCGAGACCTTCACCGGCGACGCCTGGTACGACGTGATCGCCAAGGGCGAGGAGCCGTCGCGGATGCGGGTCAACGTGGTCCGCTTCGCCCCCGGCGCCCGCAACGCCTGGCACCGCCACGCCGTGGGGCAGACGGTTCACGTGACCGAAGGGCGCGGGCTGATCCAGGCCCGTGGCGGGGCGGTCGTCGAGATCGGTCCGGGCGACACGGTGTGGACCCCGCCGGGCGAGTGGCACTGGCACGGGGCCACCCCCGACTACTTCATGACCCACCTCGCCATGTGGGAAGCCCCGGCCGACGGCGGGCCGGAGACGGAGTGGGGCGACCTGGTCACCGACGAGGAGTACGGGCGACGCTGACCGTCGGCCCGCGGACCCTCGCTGGCGTGCCCGTCCGGCGTGGTACCCATGGCGACCGGTGTGCCGTGGTCGGGCTAACGAGGGGACGGACCGGGGATTCCGCCCGAATGTCTCCCGCCTGTGGGTGTCATGCCCGACAGCGGTATGCCGCTCCGGCATGAACATGACACCGCGGCATATCCGCTTCGTCGGTGGTCGCCACCCGCGCGGGAGAGCGCGGATAAAGATGATCTTGCCGCTGCGCGGAGCCTCGTGGTGGCCGGACGCAGGGGTGTCAGCGCGACGTCAGCGCACTCTCAGCCTGCCTGGGCACGGTTGCTGCGGGTGGGACCTCGGACCGGGTCGGCCGGAGGCGTGGTGGTCGGACCGGAAGGGGGTTGCCGATGGAAGATCCACGTCATACGGTCCCCTGCGCGCCTGCCAGCTCGGCAGGTCTTCGTGGGGAAGGAAGAGAACCATGGCCGCGACGTACCGGGCACTCGCCTCGGTGGTCATGCTGATCGGCTTCTACGTCGTCGCGCTGCTCCAGCTCGCCGCCGTCGCCGCGCTCGGCGTCTGGCTGTTCAGCCACACCAACGCGGTGGTCACCGGGAAGCTGCTGATCCCGTTGGTCATCGCGCTGGGGGCGGTGGCCGTCGGGCTGTGGAAGGCGATCCGGACGAGGAACGAACCGGCGCCCGGCCTGATCCTCGGCGAGCGCGAGGCGCCGGGCCTCTGGGCCATCGTACGGGAGTTGGCCGGCGCGGTCGGCACCCGCGCCCCGGACGAGATCCGGCTGGTGCCCGAGGTGAACGCCGCGGTCGGCGAGCAGAGCCGGCTGCTCGGCCTGGTCGGCGGCCGGCGCACCCTCTACGTCGGCCTGCCGCTGCTCCAGGCGTTGCGGATCGACCAGCTCCGCTCGGTGCTGGCGCACGAGCTGGGCCACTACTCCGGCAGCCACACCCGGCTCGGCGGGGTGGCGTACCGGGGCCGGCTGGCGATCGAGGAGACCATCGAGCGGATCAGCCCGCGCAATCCGATCGGCCTGGTCTTCAAGGGCTACGCGAAGCTCTACCTGATGGTCGACAACGCCGCGTCCCGACGTCAGGAACTGGAGGCCGACCGGTCCTCGGTGCTGCTCGCCGGGCACCAGGCGGCGACGTCCGCGCTGCGCACGCTCCCGGTGCTGGACGCCGCCTGGGGCTTCTACATGCGCCGGTACGTGGAGCCGGGCTGGTCGGCCGACCTGGCGCCGGACGACCTCTTCGGCGGATTCGGCCAGCTCCTGCAGGCCCGTCGGGACGAGCTCGCCGAGCTGCGGGAGAACGCCCCCGAGCGGGCGGCGTCGCGTTGGGACACCCACCCGCCGATCGGCGTCCGGGTCGCCGCGATGGCGGACGTGCCGGCCGGCACGGTGGTACCCGACGACCGGCCCGCCGGGCTCCTGCTCGCCGACCTCGCCGCCACCGGGCGGCAGTTGCAGGCCCTGGTGGTCGACCCCGGCCGCCGCCAGGTGCTGCCCTGGCCGCAGTTCACCGCCGCCGCCGTGGCCGCGTCGGTGCAGCAGCAGGCGGACGGCGTGTACCGGGCGGCGGGACGCTTCACCGGCACCCCGCAGCCGGGCCTGTCGACCGTACTGGAGCTGGTCCGGGCCGGCCGGCTGGGCGAGTTCGCGGAGCAGTTCTTCGGCAACGCCACCCGCAAGGAGGCGGCGGTCCACTTCGCCGGGCCGATGGAGACGCTGTTGGACAACGCGGCGGTCCGTTCCGGCCGGGCCTCCTGGCGGCTGTCTTGGACCGGTCCGGCGGAGTTGGTCGACCCGGCCGGCGAGCCGTGCGACCTGGCCGAGGTCGCCGCGCTGGCCGTCTCCCCGCAGACTCTGGACGAGGCGCTGGCCCGCCTCGCCGCGCTGGGGATCGACCTGGCCGGCGCGACGGTGGTGCAGCAGCGGGTCACCGCCCGGCACGCCGACGTGATCGGCGCGTTGGCCAACATCAAGATCGACGGCCGGGAACACGACGTGCTGGTGCTGGACAACGGGCTGATCCTGATGGCCGACGCGGGCAAGTCCAGCGAGGGCACCAAGCGACTGACGGCGCTGCTCGGCGCGACGCCGGTCGCGGAGCTGGCCGCCCGGCACACGTTCCTGCCGTACGAGGAGATCACCTCGGTGGAGGTGACGAAGCAGGTGCCGGTGAAGGCCCAACTGACCCTGCACGACGGCCGGACGGTGGCGATGCAGGAGTTGTACGCCAGCGAACTGCTGGAGAAGCGCAGCCGGGACACCCTGCTCAAGGTCTTCCAGCGGATCAACGACTGAACCGCCTGGGCGGTCTGCTCGTCGGGCCGGCCGCCCAGGCCACCGATCGGGCTGGGCGAGCTTCAGTTCGTCCGCCCCGGAGCCGTGACGCCCTTCCATTCCTCGGCTGCGCCATTATCCACGGGCGGGACGACAACTCTCGAAAGAGTTCCGACTTTTCAGCGGCGTCGCCCTTTTCGGTGGCGTCGTCGGCGGCCGTTATGTAGCGCTCGCGTCCGGCGGACCACGTGAAACAGCGGCGGCTCGACGCCATTCGTGCCGGTCTTGTCGAAGCGGGTGAAAATTCTCGTTCCGAGGCCGTATCTGTGGGCCCTCGGGGAGTTTTCCCTGGACCGCCGGACCGTCATAAGCGGCGCGCCGCCGTTTCGCGGGGAGGTTGTCCGGCCGGCGGACGATGAATGGAAACTGGAGCTTGCGCTCCTTTCCACTTTCAGAATATAGCGCACCTGGGGGCTTGCGGCAAGACCCGGGTCCTGCCGCAGAATCATCCGCCGAGGGCCAGGACCTGCAGAAATGGAATTCACCACATGCGTTTGTTGTTGTCGACGGACGGGTCGCGCGGGGACGTCGAACCGTTGGTCGGGCTGGCGGTGCGGTTGCGGGCACTCGGCGCGGAGGTGCGGGTGTGCGCCCCGCCGGACGAGGAGTTCGCGGAGCGGCTGGCCGCTGCCGGCGTGCCGCTGGTGCCCGTCGGCCGGTCGGCGCGGGCGTCGACAACTGCGGCAGCGCCGCCGTCGCTGGCGGACCTGCCCCGGCGCGCGGCCGAGTTGATCGCCAGCCAGTTCGACGCGGTCACCGTGGCGGCCGAGGGATGTGACGTGCTGGTGGCGACCGGCACGATGCCGGCTGCGGCCGGCGCGCGGTCGGTGGCCGAGAAGCTGGGCATCCGCTCCGTGTACGTGACCTTCCAGCCGCGTACCCTGCCGTCGCCGCACCATCCGCCGCTGGCGTACGTGGGCCGGCCGTTCCCGCCGGAGGCGACCGACAACCGGGCGCGGTGGGACCTGGACGCGCGGAGCATCGACGCGCTGTTCGGCGAGGCGCTCAACACCAACCGGGCGTCCATCGGCCTGCCCCCGGTGGGCCACGTCCGCGACTACGTCATCGGCGACCGGCCCTGGCTGGCCACGGACCCGATCCTGGACCCGTGGCGGGCGACGCCGGGCTTGGACGTCGTACAGACCGGCGCGTGGATCCTGCCGGACGAACGCCCGCTCCCGGCCCGGTTGGCGGCGTTCCTGGACGCCGGCACACCACCGGTGTACGTGGGCTTCGGCAGCATGCCCCTGCCCGCGTCGACGGACGCCGCCCGGGTGGCCATCGAAGCGGTCCGCGCGCAGGGCCGCCGCGTACTCGTCGGACGCGGCTGGGCCGACCTGGTCCTGATCGACGACCGGGACGACTGCCTCGTCGTCGGCGAGGTCAACCAGCAGGCACTGTTCCGCCGGGTGGCCGCCGTGGTGCACCACGGCGGCGCGGGCACCACGACGACGGCCACCCGGGCCGGCGTGCCCCAGGTGGTGGTACCCCAGGCGGCGGACCAGCCGTACTGGGCCGGCCGGGTGGCCGAGCTGGGCATCGGCGCGGCGCACGACGGTCCGATCCCGACCGTCGAGTCCCTGTCGGCCGCGCTCGGCAAGGCCCTGACTCCCGAGACCCGGGCGCGGGCGACCGTTGTGGCCGGCACGATCCGCGCCGACGGGGCGACGGTGGCCGCGCGGCTCCTGCTCGGCGCGGTCGACCGAGAACCGCCGCCACTGTCCGGGAAACCCCTGACCACCAGCGTGTTCGACCTTCCCGACGAACTCCGCCCCAAGGCGGACCCGACGCTGATCGCCCGCGACGAGCAGCACTTCGCGGCCATCGCGGAGCGCCTCGACGTGGTGTCCGCCGAACTGTCCGAGCGCCTCGACGCCGAGCGCCGGGCGCCCGGCGGCGCCGGCCGGCGGGCGTTGGACCGGGACCAGGAGATCCGCCGGCTGGCCACCCGGCTGCGGGACCTGCGTCGGTTCGGCGTGGACCTGTGCCTGGGACGCATGGTCGGCGCGGACGACCCCGAGCCCGGGTACGTCGGGCGACGTGGCCTCACCGACAGTGCCGGGCGTCGGCTGCTGGTCGACTGGCGGTCCCCGGTGGCCGAGCCGTTCTTCGGCGCGACCCACGCCAACCCGATGGGTCTGGCAAGCCGCCGCCGGTACCGCTGGACCCTCGGCCGGATCAGCGACTACTGGGACGAGGTGTTCACCCCGGACGGGCTTGAGGGGCACGCCGCGCTCGACGACCAGTCCGCGTTCATCGCCAGCCTGGGCGCCAGCCGGTCGCCCCGGATGCGCGACGTGCTGGGCACCATCCAGACCGACCAGGACGCCATCATCCGGGCCGGATCCCGGGGCGCGCTGGTCGTCGACGGCGGCCCGGGTACCGGGAAGACCGTCGTCGCGCTGCACCGCACGGCCTACCTGCGCTACGCCGACCCTCGCCTCGGTCACCGCCGGGGCGGCGTGCTGTTCGTCGGTCCGCACCAGCCCTACCTGGCCTACGTCGCCGACGTCCTGCCCAGCCTCGGCGAGGAGGACGTGCAGACCTGCACCCTGCGGGACCTCGTCGCCGAGGGAGCCGCTGCGGCGGTCGAGGCCGACCCGGAGGTGGCCCGCCTGAAGTCGTCCGCGGAGATGGTGAAGGCGATCGAGGCGGCCGTGCGGTTCTACGAGGAGCCGCCCACCACCCCGATGACGGTGACGATCGGCGAGTCCGACATCCGGCTGAGTGCCGACGACTGGGCCGAGGCGTTCGCCGCACCGGGACCCGGCACGCCGCACAACGAGGCGCGCGACGAGGTCTGGGCGGAGTTGCTCACGATCCTGATCGACAAGTACGACGGCGACGAGCCGGCCGACCTGCTGCGCAGGTCGCTGCTGCGGAACCGGGAGCTGCTCACGGCCGTCAACCGGTGCTGGCCGCTGCTCGACCCGACCGACCTCGTCGGCGACCTGTGGTCGGTCCCCGCCTACCTGCGCAGGTGCGCGCCCTGGCTCGGCCCCGACGCCGTGCGGAAGCTACAGCGCGCGGCCGCCCGGGACTGGACGGTGTCGGACCTGCCGCTGCTGGACGCGGCCCGGCAACGGCTCGGCGACCCGGAGGCGTCCCGGCGTAGGCGTCGCCACGAGGCCGCCCTCGCCGCCGAACGCGTGCACCTGGACAGGGTCGTCGAAGACCTGATCGAGGCCGACGACGACCCCGAAGGCGTGATGCCGATGCTGCGCGGGCAGGACCTGCGGGACGCCCTCGTCAACGAGACCGTGCCGCCCGGCGCCGACCCCGACCGGCTCGCCGGCCCGTTCGCGCACATCGTCGTGGACGAGGCTCAGGAGCTGACCGACGCCGAGTGGCAGATGCTGCTGCTCCGCTGCCCGTCCCGCAGCTTCACCATCGTCGGGGACCGCGCCCAGGCCCGGCACGGGTTCACGGAGTCGTGGCAGGAACGGCTCGGGCGGATCGGGCTCGACCGGATCTCCCTGGCCACCCTGACCGTCAACTACCGGACGCCGGAAGAGGTCATGGCGGAAGCCGAGCCGGTCATCCGGGCGGTGCTCCCGGATGCCAACGTGCCGACCTCCATCCGTCATGGCGGCGTCCCCGTCGTACACGGATCCGCTGCTGACCTGGGCTCGATTCTGGACGCCTGGCTCGCCGCGCACGCCGACGGGACCGCCTGCGTCATCGGCGATCCTGCCTTCCGGGCGACGTCCCGCGTCCGGTCGCTGACCCCGGAGCTGTCGAAGGGGCTCGAATTCGACCTGGTCGTCCTCGTCGACCCCGAGGCGTTCGGCGAGGGTGTCGGCGGCGCGGTCGACCGCTACGTCGCGATGACCCGGGCGACCCGGCAACTCGTCATCCTCACGAGCCCCTGACCACGCGACCGGCCACCTCGACGACCGGGGGCGGTCGTCTCGCCGGTCCGGCGACGCCGCCGCCGCCGGGTGGCCCTGGCCGACGCCAGGGCCACCCTTCTGCGCTGCGGACGGCGGTCGGGTCAGAACGTGCCGGCCGTGTTGCACTTGGCCTTCTGGATGATGCAGTCCTTGACCCGGTGGCCGAGTGCCGCGTTGTCCCAGGCGAGGAACGAGTCGCCGTGGATCGACGAGGCCATGCCCGAGGCCAGGGTGAAGCCGTCCAGGCTGCCGCTGGTGCGGTAGGAGAAGACGAACGAGATGTTCGGGATGGCGACCGGGAAGGCGCCGCTGCACTTCCCGTCGTAGGAGTAGGAGACGTGCGACTTGTGGTCGGGGCTGTCCAGGTGGACGCCGTCCCAGCAGTCCTGGAACACGAGCTGGTAGGTGAGGTTGGCGGTCGGCGCGCAGCGCGGCCAGTTGCCGTCCGCGCTGCGACCGATCTCGCCACCGGCGCCGGCGCAGTAGAACTGGTTGACCGAGCCCGCCGGGGTGGCCACCTGCCGCTTGGCGTCACCGGCGATCATCCGGAACCCCTGCGGGAACGGGACGGTCTTGGTCGGGTCGGTCAGCCGCGAACCGTAGTAGACGACGAAGTTGCCGCTCGGTTCGAGGGCGACGCCGTTCTCGTAGAGGGTGGGCACCCAGTAGGCGGACAGGTCCTGGGTGGGCCCGCAGGTGGTCGAGGTGTTGGCGAACAGGCTGTCGGTGGTGGTGTTCGCGTCGGTGCTGCGGTTGCCGAAGAAGCTGTGCATGTGCGACGCGCCGGGTAGGCCCGGGAAGACGATCGGGTCGTCCTTCTTCGAGTGGCTGTAGGTGCACGTGGCGTTGAACTCGGAGACCCGTACGGCGTTGGCGGGCGCCGGGTTGATGGTCATGGCGTTGAACGCGGCGAGTTGGGCGTTCCACTTCGCCTGGTCCATGGTGATCCAGCCGGCGCCGGCGGGGCCGCTGGGGCTGGGCGAGGTCGGGACGCCGCCGGTGCCGAAGACCTGGAACTCCCACAGTGACGTGCCGTACTGGGTGGCGCGCTTGGTGGTGTTCAGCCGCACGTACCGGCCGGAGCCGCCGACGGTGAGCGTCTGGACGCCACCGGTGCCGTTGGTGGTGGTGTTGATCGTCGTCCAGGTGGCGCCGTCGGCGGACGTCTGGATGGTGAAGTTGGTCGCGTACGCGGCCTCCCAGTTGATGACCACGCGGGTGATGGTGGCCGTCGCGCCCAGGTCGACCTGGAGCCACTGCGGGTCGCTGAACGCGCTCGACCAACGGGTGCCCAGGTCGCCGTCGACCGCCGCGGCGGCGGACGTGCCACCGTTCTCGGCCGATGACGCTGTTGCCGGACGTCCCTGTGACAGCGGGACCTCGGCGGCGTCGGCGCTGCTGAGGGCCTGGCTGGTGAGGAACGTGCCGATCAGTGCGGTGAGAGCGACGCCGACCACCACGGTGCGTAGTCGCAATCGGTGGTGGAGGCGGGGGACCGACCGCTGCATGGCTCCTCCTTCGTGTCGTTGAGGTTACGACCTGGTAAGAGAGCGCTCTCTTGCGCTCACTTTGGGCCGCATTTCGAAGGATGTCAATGAAATGTGTCCGGTCCTCGCAAGGCGTGCACGCCCAGCTCTGGTGACGAGCCGTCCCGGCCCTCCGCGCCGGGCATCGACCGCTTCCTCCTGCTCCGGTGGCTGTGGCGACAGCAGCGGCGGGTAGTGGGACGCCAGCCGGCGATCACCTCGGTGACGAGGCGCGCGTCGAGCCGCCTCGTCGTCGACGATCATGCGCCGGTCGGCGTCGACAGTCCGCCTGGTCGGCCGTCGCAGGGGTCCGTCCCCGCCACCTACGCTCGTCCCCGCGCCCGGTGGACCGGGAGGTCGGGGCCGACCTCCCGTCGTACCCGGGCGCGGGGACTTTCGGCGGCAGGAGGACGTACATGGTGGTCACGGGCGGTCCGCAGGGCAGTGCCACGCTTCCGGTGGGCGACCGCCGGGGTGGGGTGGCGGCCACGGTCGGCGCCGTCGTGGCGGTCGTGGTCCTGGTCGTGCTCGCCCTGGCCGTGGCACTGGTCGGGATGTTCCTACCGATGGCCGCCGACGGCTGCGGCACCGAGGGCACCGAGGGGCTGATGATCTGCGGGCCGTTCGGTCAGCTGGTGGTGCTGGGCGCTCCGACCGGGGGCGCCGTACTCGGGGTGCTGCTCGCCCTCGCCGGCTTCCTGCCCTTCCCGCTGCGGTACCGGCGTGCCCTCTTCATCGGCGTCGGCTACCTGTTCGTGCTCGGCGGGCTGGGGCTGGGTTTCCTGGTCGCCTTCAGCGGCTGGTGACGGTCCGCCGGGCCACGAAACACGGTCCGCCGGGCCACGGGTACGGTCCGCCGGGAGTGACGGGCACGGTCCGGCTACCCTCGCGGCCGTGAACGCAGTGGAGATCGAAGCGCCCGTCGTCGGTGTCACCGTCTACCCGGACCGGGCGCGGGTCACCCGCCGGGGCAGCGCCCGGCTGGCCGCCGGTGAGCACCGGGTACGTGTCGCGCCGTTGCCGCTGGGCCTGCACCGGGACTCGCTGCGGGTCGGCGGTGGGGGCGCGGCCACCGTGCTCGGCGTGGAGGTGACCACCTGGCGGCAGGCACGCAGCACCGACGGTCAGGTCCGCGAACTGGAGCAGCGGGGCCGGGAACTGGCCGACGAGTTGGCCGAGGTCAACGACACGTACGAGATCGAGGCGCAGCGCCGGCAGTTCCTCGCCCGGCTGGCCGAGCGGGCCGGCGGCACGTACGCCCGCACGTTGGCCTCCGGTGACGCCGGCCCGACCGAGGTGGCCACCTTCGCCGACTCGGTGGCCGCCCAGCTCGCCGACTCCCACCGCCGGCAACGCGGGTTGGCCCGGCAGCGTGCCGACCTGACCGAGGAGCTGGCGGCCGTCGAGCGGCAACTGGCCGCCGCGGCCGGCAAGCGGGAACCGGACCGGCTGGCCGCCGAGGTGACCGTGACGGTGGACGCCGACGACGCCGAGCTGGACCTGGAGCTGACCTACCTGGTCGACGGGGCCCGCTGGCAGCCCTCCTACGACCTGCGGCTGGTCGACGACACCATGACCGTCACCTGGTTCGGCCTGGTCACCCAGGACACCGGTGAGGACTGGCCGGAGTGCGCACTCCAGCTCTCGACCGCCCGCCCGGCGGCGGCTGCCGGGGTACCCGAGTTGACGCCCTGGTATCTGGACCGGGTCCGGCCGGCGCCCCCGGTGGCGGCCATGTCGGCGGCCAGCTTCGGCGCGGTGCCACCGCCCCCGGCGCCGGGCGCGGCGCCGGTCGGCGCGGGCGGCGCGGCCCGGTCCGCCGCGCCGCGCCCCCGGCTGCGGGAGAGCGCGGCCTCGGTCGAGCAGGGGGTCACCGCGGCCACCTACCGGCCCGCCCGCCCGGTCGCGGTGCCGGCGGACGGCAGCGCGTACCGGGCCACCATCGCCGTGCTGGACCTGCCGGTCCGGCTGGACCATGTGTCCGTGCCGGTCCACGCGGCCGAGGCGTACCTGCGGGCGACCGTCCGCAACACCTCGACGCACACGCTGCTGCCCGGCCCGGCGGCGGTCTTCCACGGTGCCGACTTCGTCGCGTCCACCCGGCTGCCGAGGTGGGCGCCCGGCGAGGAGACCGAGCTGGCGCTCGGGGTGGACGACCGGGTCCGGGTGGAACGGAAGCTGGGTCGGCGTGCCGACACCCGGGCCACGCTCGGCTCGACCCGGCGACGGGACGTGGAGTACCGGATCAGCGTGGTCAACCACACGCCCCGGCCGGCGACCGTGGAGGTACGCGACCAACTGCCGGTGTCCCGCGACGAGGCGGTGGTCGTCCGGGACCCGACCCTCGTCCCGTCGCCGGACGAGCGTACCGAGCTGGGCGAGCTGACCTGGCGGCTGCGGCTCGGGCCGGGGGAGAGCGGCGAGATCACCATGGGCTTCCGGGTGGAACTCGCCAAGGGGGTGGAACTCGCCGGCTGGCGGGAGTGACCACCGTCGGCGTAGACACATCGTCGGCGGTGAGTCTATGGTCACTGGATCTTCCGCCCGTGCACATCCACCCGAGGAGTGGCCATGGGTGTCTCCATCTCCCTCGACGACCTGCTCGGCGACGAGGTGCGGCGCGACCCCTACCCGTTCTACGCCAGGCTGCACGAGCGGGGGGAGGCGGTCGGGCTCCGCCCCGGCGACCCGCATGCCGTCGTCGTCCACGGTTACGAGGCGGCCCATCGGGTGCTGCGCGATCCGGTCTTCCGGGTCCTCGACGCGGAGTACCTGGACCGTGGCGGCGTACGGTGGCGCGACCATCCGGTGATCCGGACCCTCCAGGCGTCCATGTTCAACGTCGCGGAGCACGACCACACGCGGGTCCGCCAGTTGTTCAGCCAGGTGCTGACCGCCCGCCGGGTCGCCGCGCTGGAGCCGGCGATCCTCCGCATCGCCGACGGGCTGCTCGACGGGCTCGCCGAGGCGGGCGCGGACGGCCGACCGGTGGACTTCATGGCCGCGTTCGCGCTGCCGCTGCCCAGCGACGTCGTCGGCGAGCTGCTGGGGGTGCCGGAGCGGGACCGGGCGTGGTTCCCGTCCCGGGTCCGGGCGTTCGACGCGGTGCTGGAGATCGGGCCGCGTTCGTTCCGGGAGATCAGGGCCGCCAACACCGCGGCGGTGGAGCTGACCGGGTACTTCACCGAGTTGCTGGCCGCGCGTCGGGCGGACCCCCGGGAGGACTTCGTCTCGGCCCTCGCGCGGGTCCGGGACGAGAGCCCCGACCGGCTGACGGAGGCCGAGCTGCTGGCCAATCTGATCATCATGTACAACGCGGGGTTCCGTACCACCGCGAACCTGCTCGGCAACGGGCTGGCCCTGCTCGTCGAGCGCCCCGACGCCCGGGCCGCGCTGCGCGCCGACCCGTCGCTCGCCTCCTCGTACGTCGAGGAGATCCTGCGGTACGAGCCGCCGGTGCACTTCGCGGTACGGTTCGCCGCCGAGGACACCGAGATCGCCGGCCTGCCGGTCGCGGCCGGACAGTCGGTGCTGGTGCTGACCGGCGCGGCCAACCGGGACCCGCGTCGTTTCCCGGACCCGGACACCTTCGACCCGTCCCGTACGGACAACCGGCACCTGGCGTTCAGCGCCGGACCGCACTACTGCCTCGGCGCGGCCCTCGGCCGGGCGGAGGGCCGGTTGGTCCTGCCCCGGCTGCTGGACCGGTTCCCGGCGCTGACGCTGGCGACCGACCCCGGCGAGCGACGCCAGCTCATGCTCCGGGGGTACGACAAGCTGCTGGTGCGCCTCACCGAGCCGGTGCCGGCCCAGCCCTGACGGACCGGGCGGGAGGTGCCGGGACGGGCGGCGCGGCGTGGTATCCGGTGCGTCCTGCTTGGTGGGGATACCGCGCGATCCGGGCCGCCCGGCCGGCCTGCGGGCGTCGGCTGACCGGCCGCTCCGGTCCCGGGTGGACCTTGCGAATCCGGCCTGATTGAGTAAGGTCGATCCTATGCGGAGGGTGTGCTCCGCACAGCCGAACCGGCGACGACCACGCGGTGTCGTGGACGTCGGCACCAGGCCGGTCCGGGGCCGGACGGCTCCGCTGCCCGCCGACCCGCGCCCGCTGTGGCGCACCTCCCCGGCACCCCCGACATCGGGCCGGCCGCGTCCGCGGGCCCGCCCGCCACCCCGTGCCGATGCCGACCTCCCGAAAGGAAACACCGGACATGACCGATGAGATCCGCTCGTTTCTCTTCGCCGCGCTGATCGAGATGAAGTACGACATCGAGGACGCGGATGACGACACCGTCTTCGGTCCGGCGGGCTTCGACGTGGACTCCCTCGGTCTCGCCGAGCTCGCGGTGCGGGTGGAGGACCGGTTCGGGGTGAAGTTCGACGACGACGAGGCCGAGTCGCTCGCGATGATGACCGTCGGCGAGTTCTGCCGCACGGTGGCGCTGCGCATCCCGACCGCGTCGGCGCACTGACCGTGTCCGGAGCGCCGCCCCGCGCCGACCGGGGGACGCGCCGCCGTGGGTCGACGGCGGCGGGGCGGGCCGCTGCGGTGACCGGCCGGCTCGACCGGGAGCGACGGGCGTGCGCAGCGGCGTGACGGTGACCGGCCTGGGGCTGGTGAGTCCGGTCGGCACCTCCGCCGCCGAGGTGTTCGCCGCGGTGTGTGACGGCCGGTCCGGGCTCGCCCGACCACCGGAGGGGCACCCGGTCCACGGGATCGTCGACGTCGCGGCGTTCAGCCCGGCGATCGATCCGGCCAGTGTGCTGCCCGGCCCGGAGTCCCGCGTCGTGGACCGTTCCTTCGTCATGGCGCTGCGCGCGGCCGAGGACGCGCTGGCCGACGCCGGTGTCGAGGTGGGCCGGGACGTCGACCCCTACCGCATCGCCGTCATCGTCTCCGGCGTCGGTGGGCTGTCGACCCTGGAGACCCAGGTGCTCCAGCGCGCCGAGCGGGGCAGGTTCGGGGTCAGCCCGTACCTGCTGCCCGGGACGCTGCCGAACATGGGCGCGGCGCGCATCGCCATCAAGTTCGGGATCCGTGGGTACACCTCGTCGATCAGCACGGCGTGCGCGGCCGGCGCCCAGTCAATCGGCGAGGCGCTGCGGATCCTGCGCGCCGACGAGGCCGACATGGTCCTGTGCGGGTGCGCCGAGGCACCGCTCTTCCCGACGTTCGCCGACGCGTTCGGCAACGCCCGGGCGCTCGCCCACGGCTGGCCCGACCCGACGGCCGCGAGTCGCCCGTTCGACCGCCGGCGCAACGGTCTCGTCCTCGGCGAGGGCGCCGGCGTGTTCGTGCTGGAGCGCGCCGAGCACGCCGTGGCGCGCGGTGCCCGCCGCCACGCCGACGTGCTCGGTTGGGGCGCGACCAACGACGCCTACCATCCCACGACCCCCCGTCCGGACGGATCCGGTGCGGCCGAGTGCATGCGCCGGGCCCTGCGCGACTCGGGCCTGCGCCCCGACGACATCGGATACCTCAACGCGCACGGCACCAGCACCAAGGCCGGTGACGCCGCCGAGGTGGCGGCGATGCGCGACGTCTACGGTGCGGGCTCGCCCCCGGTGAGCTCGACGAAGGGCGTGACCGGGCACATGCTCGGCGTCTCCGGCGTGATCGAGGCCGCCATCGGCATCGGGGCGCTGCGCAGTGGCCTGCTGCCGCCCACCCACAACCTGGACGACCCGGATCCGGCCGACGATGTCGACCACATCCGCAAGCAGGCGCGGCCGGTCCCGGTGGCCACCGTGATGTCCAACTCGTTCGGCTTCGGCGGCCACAACGTCAGCCTGGTGCTGGGGCACCCGGGGGCGTCCGCGACCGGGTGAGGCTCAGCGGACCGTGAGCAGGGTCGCGGCGTCGTGCACGCTGACCGTGACGTCGAAGTGCGGCTTTAGCATGTCGGTCAGGTAGCCGAGGTCGGCGACGAACGGCACCGGCAGCAGCGACTGCTGGTCCAACTCGCTGTGGCTGGCGACGAGCTCGATCCGGTCGGCCTTGAGCAGTCCTCTGGTCAGGAAGGCCGGCAGGTCGTCGGGCAGGAGGCACCGCCACAGGTCGATGTTCACGATCAGGTCCAGGGTGCCGGCCTTGAACTGCTGGAGCACCGTGCCGAGCAGGTGCGAGTTGGTCGCGCCGGGCGGCGCGTCGTGGTCGAAGGTGTGCGACCCGGCACCGAGCGCCAACCCGGACACCCCGTGACCGATGACCAGGGCGGTGCTGGTGGCCAGCGCGTCGCGCACCGGGACGGGCAGCGCGGACGGACGCCCCAGCCCCTGCCGCCGGTACGCGTCGATGGCCTCGCCGTAGAGCCGGATCCGGCCCAGGTGACGCCCGAAGGTGTTGATCGCGTACAGCACCTCGACGTCGTAACGCAGATGCTTGCGCAGCATGTACTTCATGTTGTCCATCGAGGCGATCCCGTTGGACGTCTTGCGGAAGTGGGGCAGGTGGTACGACAGCGCCTCGACGTCCAGTCGGAACAGGTCGGGTCGGGCGTCGTGCAGGTGGAAGACCCGGTAGAAGAAGTCGAGATCCTCGAATCCCCACTTGACCATCGCCTCGTCGAAGCCGTCCACCCGCAGGAACGACTCGCGGTCCACCGAGGCGTTGTGCGTCAGGCCGAGGACCCAGGGGGCGCTCGGGAAGTCGCGCATCCGTTGCGGATGGGCGGTGTCCTCCAGGCGTGGGTCGCCGCGCTCGGCGTCCAGCATCCCCGCGACGACCGGCTCGCCCCGGCGCAGCGCGTCCGCGCCGGCCCAGTCGAGGTCGTACCGTTGGCCCAGCAGCACTCCGGGCCGGCCGCCGCGCTCGGCATGGTAGGCCCGGTGCCGCTCCAGCAGGTGGGGGTGCGCCACCGTGTCGGCGTCCAGGAACACCAGCGTGTCGGCGCGGGCCCGCGCCGCCGCCGCGTTGCGGTTGGCGCTGCGGCCACGGTTGTTTTCGCTGCGTACGTAGCTGATGCGCAGCCGGTCGCGGTAGCTGTCCGCGATCGGGCCCAGCGCGACGGCGGAGCCGTCGTCGCCGACGATGACCTCGAAGTCCTCGCACGGCAGGCTCTGCCGGGTGAGCGACGTCAGGGTGGTGTCGAGCGCGGAGCCGTTGTTGTGGGCGGGGATCACCACGCTCAGGCTCGGCTGGTCCATGGTCGGCATGCGACTCCTTCAGAACGCCGTCCGTGCGGGTGCCCGGCGCTGCCTCCGGGGCGGGCCGTCAGCGGGGGGTGGAGTTACCGGTGATGTAGTCGGCCAGGTCGCCGACCGTGGTCATCCGGTCCTCGTCCAGATCCTCCACGTCGATCTGGATCTCCAGCTCGTCCTCCAGTTCGAGCAGCAGTTCCAGGGCGAGCGAGGAGCTGAGGCCGAGCTCGTCCATGAGCTGGGTCCGTACGGTGACGGGTGCCTCGGGTCTGAGCATCCGGGTCAGCAACGCGGTGATGCTGTCGACGACCTGCTCGCGCAACTGCGCCGTCGTCGCCGTGCCCTGCTCTAGCACCGGTGGCCCTGGGAATCGACCTTGCGCTCCAACATGGAGTCATCAGAGCAAACGAGATCGGCGAGTGTCAACGGGTACGTCGATCTTCACCGAGTGTGCCGAGGTGGGGGATCCGGATCGGCCGCCCACCCGGCGGCCGGACCGTCGAACGACTCGACGACGTACGGCGCGTCGTCCGCCAGGGCGACCGCGACCCGGTACGCGGCCGGTGTCCCGACGTCGGTGAGCCGGTGCAGGCCCCTCGGCGCGACGCACTCCACCACCTCGCCCTGGTGCACCGGCATCCGCAGGTTGGGCCACAGCCGGCCACCGGCGGCCTTGACGACCGCCTCCTTGCGCGCCCACAACCAGGCGAACCGCTGGGCCCGGACCCCGGCGTCGCGTCCCGAGGCGACGTGCCGCGCCTCCTCGGCGGCGAAGAACCGGGTGGCCATGGCCACCGCGTCCAGGCCCGGTGCGAGATGCTGGATGTCGACCCCGACCGGGCGGTCGCCGCTGACGGCCACGGCGACGAGGTCGCCGGAGTACGACAGGTTCGTGTGCAGCCCGGCCCAGCGACCGGTCAACGCCGGTTTGCCGTACCGGCCCCGGGTCCAGGTGAGCTTCTCCGGCGGCGCGTCCAGGGCCCGGCCGACCAGGATGCGCAGCGCACCGTGCGCGACCGTGAACCGGTCCCGGGTCGAGGCGTCCGCGAGCGTCGAGGCGCGGGCCCGTTCGTCGGGGTCGAGCACCGCCCGGCACCTGGCCAGCTCGTCCGGGGTCACCCGGACCGGAATGATCCAGACTCGGACGGGGTCCAGCATGGGCGGTACCCTAACGCCCACCGTCGGCGCGCCGGGCGACGGCGGTCCCGGGTCCGCCTGCCGGGGCGTTTTGTGGCGTTGACACACGCCGATGCGCGTTGCTCTGATGGACCGATGTTCGAGCAGAGCGCCGAGGCGCAGGTTCCCGTCCCGTTCGCCGGGCCGGGCGGCGGGACCGCGCCACTGACCTGGGGTCAACAGGCGATCATGCAGGACATGCGGGAGACCGGGTGGACGCACAACGTCAGCGGCGCGCACCCGGTGCCGGCGGGGGTCACCGTGGAGCAGATGGCGGCCCAGCTCAGCGACCTGATGAGCCGTCACCCCGCACTGCGGATGCGGCTGGGCGTCGACGACCGGGGTGAGCCGTGCCAGGTCGTGGCGGCGGCCGGGGAGATGGCCCTCGACGTCGTGGACGTCCCCGACGACGCCGACCCGGCCGACGTCGCGAAGTACGCCTACGAGCTGGGGCACGCCCGCCTGTTGACCCACTACGACCTGTACCGGGACTGGTCGGTGCGGATGGCGGTGATCCGCCATCGCGGCTCCCTGGTGCACCGGGTGCTGACCTTCGACCACCTCGTGGTGGACGGCACCGCGACCGCGCTGCTCATGGCGGACCTCGGGCTGGTCGACCTGGCGGCCCGCCGCACCCGCGATCCGCGTACCGTGCAGATCCTCGACCTCGGCCGGCGCGAGCGGACGCCGCCGCTGCGCGCGGTCAGCGACCGGGCGGTGCGCTACTGGGAGTCGCAGCTACGGTCCATCCCGCCGTTGACCTTCGGCGAGCCCACCAATCCCGGGGGCCGACACGGCCGGCGGTTCTGGCACGGTCGTTTCAGCTCACCCGCGGCCTACCTCGCGGTGCGGGCCATCGCCCGACGGACCAGGACGGACACCTCGCGCGTGCTGCTCGCGGTGATCGCCGTCGCGATCGGGCGGGCCACCGGGGTCAGCCCGCTCACCGCCAAGCTCATCGTCGGCAACCGGTTCCGGCCGGGCTTCGCCGAGGCCATCGCCCCGCTCAGCCAGAACGGTGTGCTCACCGTCGACGCCACCGACACCACCGTGGACGAGGTGGTGACGCGGGCCCGCCGGGCCTCGGTCGCCGCCGGCATGTACGCCTACTACGACCCGGTCCAGCTCGCGGAGGTCAGCTCGCGGCTGGACGAGGAGCGCGGCTATCCGGCCCGGGTCACCTGCCGGATCAACGACCGGCGGGTGGTGACCCGGCAGGCCGCGGAGGACGGCGCCCGGGACGAGCGGGTGACCCCGGAGCAGATCCGGCGCAAGGCGGCCGAGACGTTCCTGGTCTGGGACGGCACCCTGGACCACCTGCACGAGCAGGCGTTCATCACGGTCGAGGACCACCCGGACACCGTCTTCCTCCAGGTGATCTTCGACCTGGCCTGTTTCACCGAGGGACAGGTCGAGGCGCTGCTGCACGGGGTGGAGGAGGTGGCCGTCGAGGCGGCCTTCGATCCGGCGGCACCGACCCGGGTCACGCCCGGGTCGGCCACCGGCTGACCGTCCGCGCCGGGGTCACCGACCGGTCGGGTCCCAGGTCACCGGCAGCGCCTCCAGGCTGCGTACCACCAGGCCCGGCTTGAACCGCAGCTCCTCCTCGGGGACCGCGAGGCGCAGGCCGGGCAGCCGGCGCAGCAGGGCGCCCAGCGCCTCCTGCAACTCCATCCGGGCCAGGGCCGCGCCGAGGCAGTGGTGCGGGCCGGCGCCGAACGCCAGGTGCGGGTTGTTGGCCCGGGTCAGGTCCAGGGTGTCCGCGTCGGCGAACACCGCGGCGTCCCGGTTGGCCGAGGCGATGGCCGGGAGCACCGGGGAGCCGGCCGGCAGGCACACCCCGCCCAGCTCCACCTCCTCGGTCGTCACCCGGGGCAGCAGCACGCCGTTGTCGCCGAGCTGGATGAAGCGGGACAACTCCTCGACCGCCCGGGCCACCGCGACCGGGTCGTCGCCGCGCAGCCGGGCCAACTGCTCGGGGTGCCGGGCCAGGACGAGCAGGAACAAGTTGAGCTGGTTGGTGGTGGTCTCGTGGCCGCCCACGAAGATGCCGGCGGTGACCGAGATCAGCTCCTGTTCGGTGAGGTCGTCGTGCTCGTCCCAGGCGTTGATGAGCGCACTCATCAGGTCGTCCCCGGGATTGCGCCGACGCTCGACGATCATCGTCCCGAACGCGTCGAGTGCGGCCTGCGGGGCCGCCGGGTCGGCGTCCCAGTCGCCGACGAGCGCGTCGGACCACTGCCGTACCCGGTCCTGGTCCTGCTCCGCGATGCCGAACAGCTTGCTGATCACGTAGATCGGCAGGGGCGCGGACAGGTGCGGGATCAGGTCCGCCGGGCGGCCCGCGGCCTCCATCCGGTCGATCATCCCGTCGACGAGCGCCGCCACCGTCGGGCGCAGCGCCTCCACCCGGCGGACGGTGAACGCGTGCGAGACCGCCTTGCGCATCTTCGTGTGCCGGGGCGGGTCCATGCCGATCAGCGAGTCCTCCGCGAGTGAGCCCAGCTCGCGGGTCGGGCGGTTCGGGCCGGCCGCGGCGGCCCGGCTGAACCGCTGGTCGGTGAAGACCCGGCGGACGTCGGCGTGCCGGGTGGCGAGGTAGGCCGACGCCCCGTCGGGCAGCTCGATGTGGGCCACCGGGCAGGTCTCCCGCAGCCTGGTGTAGTCCGGCGACGGGTGGTAGATCGTGGGAGCCGGGGCGAGCGGGTACGGGATGGGCGACGGCTGCTGCGTCATCTGCGACTCCTCTGGGTGGTTCGACATGCCGGTGGATCAGATCCGGGTGCTCGCGGCGAGTGACACCAGCGCCGGCACCACCTCGGCGGGGGTGGGCATCGCGCGGATCCGGTCCCGCATCAGCGCCGCGGACTCGCGCCAGTGGCCGTCGCCGATCAGCTCGCCGACCAGGTCGCGGATGGCGGCGTCGTCGGCCTGCGCGGGTGCCAGCCAGGTGCCGGCGTCGGTGGCCGCCAGCCGCTCGCCGTTGAAGTGCTGATCGCTGACCTGCGGCAGGATGAGCTGCGGCACCCCGAAGGTGAGCGCCGTCATCGTGGTGCCGGCCCCGCCCTGCTGCACGAGCGCGGCGCAGGTCGGCAGGACCAACCGCATGGCCAGCGGGGCGTCGACCAGCCGGACGTTGTCCGGCAGCGGGCCCAGCCCCGCCTGCTGGCCGCGCTCGACCACCACGACGACCTCCACGTCCAACTCGGCCACGGACCGGATGATCCGGGGGAGGCCCAGTCGGTCGCCCAGCCCGACACCGGACATCATGGTGCCGGTGGTGACGCAGACCCGGGGCCGGTCCGCCGGCCGGCGCAGCCAGGACGGCAGCACGGCGGTGCCGTTGTAGGGCACGAACCGGATCGGCCGGCCGGGGCGGGCCGTCGGCACCTGCATCGGCGGCGGCACCGGGTCGAGCGTCATCGTGCCGGTGAGGTCGACGTCCGTGGCGCGGAGCCCGAACCGGCCGGCGAGCGGCCCGATCACCGACTCCGGGTCGAGGCGGAGCGTGACGGAGGAGTCCGGCCCCCACAGGTGCAGCACGCCGGGCACGTCCAGCGCGGCGGCGGCCACCGGGGCCGCGAGGTTGAACGGCTCCCAGACCATCAGGTCCGGCCGCCAGGACCGGCCGAAGGCGACCAGCTCGTCGAGGAGGGCATCGGCGAACCGGACCACGCCGCCGTCGGCGGTGATCGCCGGTTCGAGGGCTCCGTCCGGCTCCGGGTCGGCCTGTTCGGCCCGGCCCAGGGCACCCACCGCGCCGATCCGGCCCGCGAACGCCTCGGCGAAGTCGACGTCCTCGCCCAGCGGCACCGCCGCGAGCCCCGCCGAGCTGATCGCCTCCACCATGGAGGGATGGCTGGCCACCCGTACCTCGTGGCCGGCCGCCTGGAGGGCCCAGCCGAGCGGGACGAGGCTGTAGAAATGCGACCGCCAGCCCCACGTCGACAACAGAATCCGCAAAGCCGCAGTCAAGTCCGACCCATCCGCGCGCACCAACCCGGCAGTCCTGGCCCACAGATGCTAGGCGATGGATGTCCATACCCGGAAGGTCAATGGCGGTACCAATGGATATTGACGCCGGCCTAACGCATGCTGGAGTCTTACCCGGTGCCCGATCTGGACCGTCGACCTGCAGGTGGGTAACTCGCCATGACTGTCGTTTCCGGGCTGCGGGACTACCCGTTCGCACCGTTCACCGGCGACCTGCCGGCGGAGCTGCTCGACATGGTCGTCTCCGAATCCGTCAGCCGGGTGCGGCTGCCCGACGGCCGGGCGGCCTGGCTCGTGCTCGGCTACCAGGACTGCTGCACGGTGCTGGCCGATCCCCGGTTCTCCCGGCTTCCCCTGGGCGCGACCACGACGGCGTCCGGCGGCGGCGGTCCACGCGAGCTGAACATGGACGGTCCGGCGCACGCCACCGTCCGGCGGGTGGCCAGCCGCGCGTTCACCGCCCGCCGCATCGACACGTTCCGGCCCCGGGTGCAGCGGCTCGTCGACGGGCTCGTCGACGACCTGATCGCCGGCCCCCGCCCCGCCGACCTGGTCGCCGCGCTGGTGGCACCCCTGCCCGTGTTCGTGGTCTGCGACGTGCTGGGCGTTCCCGTGGCGGACCGGCCGAGGTTCTACGCCTGGATCGAGGGCCTCAACTCGGTCACCGCGTACGGCTCCGCCGACGCGGCCAGCGCGCAGGCGGAGCTGCGGGCGTACCTGGCCGGGCAGTTGGCGCGCAAGCGAGTGACGTCCGGCGACGACCTGCTCTCGGCGTGGGTCCTCGGCCAGGACGCGCACGAGCTGGTCGACTCCGAACTGGTCGAGCTGGCCATGGGGGTGCTGCTCGGCGGGTTGGAGATCAACTCCACCAGCGCGGGGCTGCGCGCGCTGTTCCAGCACCCCGAGCAGTTGGCGAAGCTGCGGGCCGCGCCGGAGAAGCTGTCCTCGGCGACCGACGAGATCCTCCGCTACACGTCGGTGAGCAGCATGTTCCGGGTCCAGGTCGTGCGGGAGGACCTGACCCTCGGCGGTGTCGCCATGCGCGCCGGGGACTGTGTGATGGCCGTCCCGTGGGCGGGCAACCGGGATCCGCGCTTCTTCGCCGAGCCCAACGTCTTCGACATCGACCGGACGGCGACGACGCCGCACCTCACCTTCGGCTTCGGGCCGCACTTCTGCCTGGGCACCGCGCTGGGCAAGATGCAGGTGGAGCTGTCGATCGGCACCCTGCTGCGCCGGCTGCCGGGGCTGGCGCCGGCGGTGCCGATCGAGGAGATCCCGTGGCGGCACGACCGGATGAACGGCGGCATCGCGTCGTTCCCGGTCGACTGGTGAGCGGCCGCCCGTCGCTCAGTAGTTGTCCACCGCGTTGACCCGGTCCGGCCAGTAGCGCTGACCGGGCGCGGCGACGTAGTGCTCCCACCGGGGCGCGTCGCCGGTCGGGTGGTCGCCGAGCACGGTGATCCGCTGTCCGCGCCGGACCCCGTGGTAGTCGTTGATCGCGTAGTGCTGGGTGACCCGGTTGTCCCAGATCGCGACGTCCCCGGCCCGCCAGCGGTACCGGCAGGTGAACTGCGGGCCCTCGGAGAAGGCGAACAGGTATTCGAGCAGCGCGTCGCTCTCGTTACGGCTGAGCTGCGGGATGTGCGAGGTGAACAGCCGGTTGACGTACAGCGAGCGGCGTCCCGTCTCGGGGTGGACCCGCACCACCGGATGCTCGGCCCGGCTGGTGAACTCGTTGCCGATCCGGATGACGTGGATGGCGGTCAGCCCGTCGAGCAGGTCACGCAGGGGCGCGGACAGCGCCTCGTAGACCCGGCACTGGTTGGTCCACATGGTGTCGCCGCCGGTCTCCGGCAACTGGATCAGGTGCAGGATGGAGGCGATCGGCGGGCTCTGGTGGAAGGTCATGTCGGTGTGCCAGACGTCGACCTTCCCGCCGTTCTCGGAGTCGATGATGACGATCTCCGGGTGCCCCTCCAGCCGGGGCAGGTAGGGGTGCAGCTCGACCTCGCCGAATCGCCGGCCGAAGGCGATGTGCGCCTCGGGCGTCAACCCGGTCTGGCCGGCGACGAAGACCACCTGGTGCGCCAGCAGCAGGCCGTGGATGTGGTCGAACCCCTCGTCGGTCAGGTTGTTGAGGTCGACGCCGTGGACCTCGGCCCCCAGGGCTCCCGCGATCAGCCGGACCTCCGGCTCGATGGAAGTGGTCATCGATGGTTCCTCCGGTCTGGGCGCGGGGGCTCGTCGGCGCATTCTTCCACGGAGGTGAATGTGTTCTCCAGCGTCGATGTTGACTCGGTCGCGCCGACCTTGAGACCATTCGGGCCGGCGGACGGCGGCCACGGCCATCGTGGACGCGCGGCGTGACGGGGAGGCTGTGCGGGTGGCGATCGAGACCTCGACCGACGACGACCCGGCTGTCCGGCTCGACCGGCTGGCGGACCTGGCGACCCCGTTCGCCGTACGCACGGCGGTGACCCTGCGGGTGCCGGACCGGATCGCGGCCGGCGTGACCCACGTCGACGAGCTGGCGCGGGCGTGCGACGCCGACCCGGCCGCCCTGGGCCGGCTGCTGCGCTACCTGGTCCACCGGGGCGTGTTCGTCGAGGTGTCGCCGGACGTGTTCGCGCTGACCGACGTCGGCGAGTTGCTGTGTGACCGGGACGGCGGTGGGCACGGGGCCTACCTGGACCTCGGTGGCCTCGGTGCGCGGATGGACCTGGCCTACACCGGGCTGCCGCACGCGATCCGCACCGGCGGGCCCGGCTACCGGTCCGTGCACGGCCGGGACTTCTGGGCCGACCTCGACGCCCATCCGGACTACCGGGCCTACTTCGACGCGCTGATGCTCAGTCAGCAGCGGTTCACCGCCCCGGAGGTCGCGGCGCTCTACCCGTGGCACGGGGTGGGTCACGTCGTCGACGTCGCCGGTGGCGCGGGCGGGCTGCTGCGGGAACTGCTGGACGCCCACCCGCACCTGCGTGGCACGCTGGTCGACCGGAGCGAGCCGGTGGCGACCGCGGCGCGGACGTTCGCCGAGCACGGGCTCACCGACCGGGTGGACGTCGTGGTCGGCGACTTCTTCGCCGCCCTGCCGGCCGGTGCCGACGTCTACGTGGTGTCCCGGGCGCTGACCGACTGGAGCGACGCCCACGCGACGGCGATCCTGCGCCGGTGCGCCGAGGCGGCCGGGAGCACCGGTCGGGTGCTGGTCGTCGAGGTGCTGCCGACCGATCCGTACGTGCCGCACCGGTCCCCGTACGACCTGCAGATGCTGGTGCTGGTGGGTGGCCGCGAGCGCGGGGTGCGCGACCACGTGGCGCTGGCCGCGGCTGCGGGTCTGGTGCCGGTGCACACCTATCGCGGCACGGGCGGTCTCACGCTGCTGGAGTTCGCGTCCGCCGCCTGATCCGTGGCGCTCGATCGGTCGGGCCGCCGTACCGTCGTGCGTCCATACGGGCGTTCATTGACGGGTATGACGGGAGTTGCGTACGGTGAGTGGATCAGCGGATTCCTCTGCGCATCAACCGATTTGACGGTGAAATTCCTCGCGATATTCGCGAACCTCCATCAGTCGTGCCGTTTATCAATGGTTGTTCGGGGCGGGACCGACAGGTAACGTCTCGCGTGCCGGCTGGGCCGAGCCTTTGCGAAAGGGTCGACACGCTATGACGGTTACTGGCTTTACGCGATATCCGCCCTTCATCGACGACCTGGCCCGCAGTGAATCGGGGCGGCTGCTCCATGCGGAGCTCGGCCGACGGTGGCCGGAGACGACCGATCAGCTCGTCACGATCGCCCGTTACGCGCTGCTGCCGGCGGGCAAACTGCTCCGTCCGATGATGGCGCTGCACGCGGCGGAGGCCGTGGGCGGGTCACCACGAGACGTCCTCGCCGCCGCGCTCGGGATGGAGTACCTCCACGTCGCGACGCTGGTGCACGACGACATCATCGACGCCGACACCCTGCGGCGGGGCCGTCCCGCGGTCCCGGTCGCGTTCGGCATCCCCAACGCCATCGTCGTCGGCGACCACCTCATCTTCAGCGCCTTTCAGTCCATTGTGGACTCCGGCGGCGCGGCACCGCCCAGCCACGTCGCCGCCGCCGTCGCGGCACTGGCCGAGGCGGGGCAGGACCTGTGTCGTGGGCAGATGCTCGAGGCGCAGCTCGTCGGCGACCTGGACGCGGGCGCCCGGTGGTACCCGGAGATGATCCGGCTGAAGACCGGCTCGCTGTTTCGCGCCGTGTGCCACATCGGCGCACTGCTCGGCGGCGCGGACCCGGACGTCGCGTCCGGGCTGGCCCGCTACGGCGAGCACCTCGGCACCGCGTTCCAGATCCGCGACGACCTGCTGTCCTATGTCGCCACCCCGGAGCAGACCGGCAAGCCGGCGACCAGCGACCTCAACAACGGCCGTCCGACCCTGCCGCTGCTGCTCGCCTACGACGCGGCCACCGACACGTCCCGGGTCGAACTGATGGCGGTGCTGCACCGGCGCGGCGCGGGCCCGGGAGACGTCGAGTGGGTAGCCGGCCTGCTCGCCGAGGTCGGCGCGGTGGAGGCCGCCCGCCGGCAGATGGTGGAGCACGCCGAGCGCGCCCGCGCCGAACTGGCCGTGCTCGCCCCCTCCGCGAGCGTGAACGTGCTCGCCGGCATCGCACACTGGATGACGAGCGAGACGGCGTGAGCACGGCGGACGCCGGGCGGGCACTGCGGGCGCACGTCGAGACCTGGCGGCCCTACACCCTCTGGTACGTCGGGCTGGTGGGTCTCGCCGGTGCGGCCCTGGCCGGTGGCCCTGACCACCCGTGGCTGCTCGTGTCGGCCTGGGCGGCCCCGACCGCCGGTTGGCTCGGCGGCCACTACCTCGGCGACTACTTCGACCGCGAGCTGGACGCCGGCAGCAAGCCGCACCGGCCGATCCCGTCCCGCCGGCTGGGCGCGCGGACGGCACTGCGGTGCGGCTGCGCCTGCTTCGCCGTCCTCGCGGTGCTGGCCGTGCTCGGCGGCTGGGGCACCACGTCCGCCGCGGTGCTCGCCGCGTTCGGCATCGTCGCCTACAGCCGCTGGTTCAAGGCGCGCGGCGTCGCGGGCAACCTGGTGCGCGGGGCACTCGGCGCGATCGCGCTGCTCTACGGCGCGCTGGCCGTCGGCCTTCCGCCGGACCGGCCGTCGACGGTGCCCGTGCTGCTCGCGTTGACGGTCGCGTTCTGGTCCCACGACGCGATGTCCAACCTCGTCGGCGCACTGCGCGACATCGACGGGGACCGCGCCGGCGGCTACGAGACGCTGCCGGTCCGCAGGGGCGCGCCGTTCGCGGTCCGGACCGTGCTGGCCCTCTACGCCGTCACCGTCGTCGCCGCGTTCACCGCCGGCATGCTGGCCGGCCCGGACGGCCGCACCGGCTACCTGGTGACGCTGCTCGTCGTACTGGTGATGGGCGTCGTCGCCCTGGCGCCGCTCGTCGCGCACCGTGACGAGATGCCCGTCGTGGTGGGGCTGCGGGCCCACTCCGTCCTGGTCGTGGAGCGGGTCGTGCTGGCCTCGGCCGTGGTCGGGCTGGGGCTCGGCCTCGGCTGGCAGCTCATACTGGTGCTGCCGATGGTCGCGCTGACCTGGTGGGCCCAGCACGTGATGCGCGCCCAGCACGAACTCGGCACCGCGAGACCGGGCCTGGCCCTGGCCACCCGCCGTCAAGTCTCCATGGAGGACGTGTCATGACCGCTGTGCCCGCCGACGCCCTCGACAAGGCCATCGCCGACGGTGCCGAGGCGCTGCTGCGCCGTCAGCGCCCCGACGGCGTGTTCGGCGACGAACCGCCGGCCTCGGTGCTGGGCACCGCGGGTACCGTGGCCGCGCTGCACGCCGCCGACCCGGTGGGCAGCGCCGACCTCGTCGACGCCGGCACCGCCTGGCTGCGGCGGCACCAGCACGACGACGGCGGCTGGGGCGGCGTCGTGGGCGCCGACAGTGAGGTCGTCGCCACCGCGGTCGCGGTCGCGGCGCTCGCCCTGAGCGCGCCGGACGCCAGCGGCGAGGCGATCACGGCCGGCCGGGCCCGGCTGGCCGCGATGGGCGGCGTCGACACGGTGACCGACCCGGCCATCTCCCTGCTGTGCCGCCAGCTCCTGACGATGGCCGGGATGACCGCCGAGGCCGGTCCGCTGCGCCGGCTGCCGCTGGAGATCGTCCTGTTCGACCGGGTCCGCCGGCAGCGCATCTCGTTCCGCACCGCGCCCTTCATCGGCCTCGCCCTGATGCAGGCGGACCTGCTGCCCACCGGCCGGCTGCGCCGGGCCACGCTGCGTCGGGCCCGCCCGGCGGCGCTGCGGCTGCTGCGCTCGATCTACGACCACGAGGGCCGTACCGGCGCGCTGAGCGAGGACCCGTGGCCCGCCGCCCTGGTGCTGCTCGGCCTGGCCCGTACCGGTGAGGCCCCCGACATCGCCGGGGCCGTCGTCGGATGGCTCCGGCGCGCGGTGCGCGCCGACGGCGCCTGGGACGCGGTGACCAACCTGGACCTGACCCGGTCCGGATACGCGGTGACCGGGCTGATCGCGGCCGGCTACGCCGACGACGCCCGGCTGCGCCCGACCCGTGACTTCTTCCACGCCACCCAGAAGCCGACGGCGTTCGAGGTGCTGGACGTGCCGCCGGGCGGGTGGAGCTACTCCAACGTGGGCGGCTGGCCGGTGACGCTGGAGTCCGCCGAGATCCTGTCGGCGCTCGCCGGATACCCGGACGCCGACCGTGATCCGGTGCTGCGCAGCGGCCTGGCCTGGCTGGTCGGCCGGCAGGACAGCCGAGGCTCGTGGAGCCTCTGGGTGCGGGACACCAAGCTCGCCAACGACGGCCCGTGCCCCGCCATCACCAGCCAGGCGATCGTCGCGCTGCACGACGCCGGCCACCCCGACGACCACCCGGCGATCGCGTCCGCGGTGGCCTGGCTGCTGACCCGGCAACAGCCGGACGGCACCTTCGAGAACCTGTGGTACCGCGACCACACCTCCGGCACGGCGGTGGTGGTCGCGGCGCTGTCCCAGGTCGGCCAGGCCCGGCACGACGTCGTCCGGCGCGCGGTCCGGTGGCTGTGCGACACGCAGCTACCGGACGGCTCGTGGGGCCCCGGCGACGGCACCGCCGGCTCGGTCGAGGAGACGGCGTGGGCCGTCCAGGGCCTGCTGGCCACCGGCGATCCGGAGGTCGCCAGCGCCGTCGACCGTGGGGTCGGCTGGCTGCTGGCCGCGGCCGGGCCGGACGGCGGCTGGCCGTCGACCCGGGTGTGCAACTACATCCGCCACCACATGCGCTACCCCAACGCGGTGATCACCCAGGCGGTCGCGCTGCGGGCGCTCGGTGAGTACCGCCGGTCCACCACCGGCCGGGCGGGTGTCGCGCCCGGCGCGGTCGCCCGATGACGCCCGACGTCATCGTCGCCGGCGCCGGCGCCGGTGGGCTGGCGACCGCCCGCGCGCTCGGGGCGCTCGGGCTCCGGGTGCTCGTGCTCGACCGGCAGCGGACGCCCGCGTCGATCGCGAAGGGTGAGATCCTCCAGCCCGAGACGGTGCGCATCCTCGACACCTGGGGCGCCCTGGACGCCCTGCGCGCCACCGGTGCCCGCCCGGTCGGTCGGCTGGCCATCCGCGACCCGCAGGGCAGCCCGCTGCTCGCCCTGGACTACGCCGCCCTGCCGGGCCCGTACCGGCAGATTCTCTGCGCCGACTACGCCGACCTGCGGACCGTGCTCGCCGACGGACTGGCCGCCACGGTCGAGGTCCGGTGGGGTCAACGGGTCACCGGCGTCCTGCGCGCCGACGACCGGCGGGTGACCGGCGTCCGGGTCACCGGGGTTGGCGGCGACCAGGAGATCCGGGCACCGCTGGTGGTCGCCGCCGACGGGATGTCCTCGGCGCTGCGCAAGGCCGTCGGCGTCGCGGTCGACCGCCGGGAGTATCCGCACGGCCTGGTCGCCTTCGACCTGCCCGGGGCCGACGTGGCCGACGAGGTGTCGGCCTACCGGACCAACCGTGGCCTGTGCCTCGTCTACCCGCTGCCCGGCGGCCGCTGCCGCCTCTACGTCCAGGTGACGCCGGACGAGTTCCGGGGCCGCAGCCCGGCCGAGCTGACCGGATGGTGCGACCGGCTGCTCGTCGACGTGCCGGCCATCGGTGCCCTGGAGACGGCCCTCCGCGCGAGCCTGCACCGGCGGCAACTCCTCGCGGTGTACCGGCTGCGGGCGGCGCGGCTGTCGGTGCCGGGGCTCGCCCTCGTCGGCGAGGCGGCCCACGCGGTGCACCCGATGGCGGCCCAGGGGGTCAACAGCTCGCTCGCCGACGCCGAGACGCTCGCGGCCACCCTCGCGGCCTCGGGCGGCACCCTGGACGCCGCCGGGGTGGACCGTGCGCTGCTGGACTTCCACGCCGCCCGCCGGCCCCGCCTCGACCACGTCGCGACCGTCAGCCACAACGCGTCCCGCATGATCACCAGCGTCTCGGGCCTGCCGAAGCTGCTCGGCGCGCGGATGATGCGCCGGACCGCGGCCAACCCCCGGTTGCTCGGGCTCACCGCCGGCAACCTCTCCGGCACGAACGTCCGGCCGCTCTCCCTCGTCGACCGGCTGTACCAGCTCGGGCTGCTCGTCGACCGGCACGCCCGTCCGCCGGCCACCCCGGCCCCGCAACGAAGTGAGCGACGATGACCTCTGCGACGACCGTCGGCACCCAGCAGCCGACCGACCTGTCGATGAACGAGACGCCGTACCCGCCGCTGCCCAGCGTCCGCCGGATCGTCGAGGACGGCGCCGGGGCGCTGCAGCGGTATCCGGACCGTACCTCGTCGGCCCTGGCGACCGCGCTGGCCGAGCGGCTCGACGTGGGCCGGGAGGCGATCCTCGTCGGCCCCGGCTCGGCCGGACTCTGCCAGCACCTCGTCCAGGCCCTCGGGCCGAAGCCGGAGGTGGTCCACCCGGCGCTGTCGTTCGAGGGCTACCCGCTGATCATCCGCAACGTCGGCGCCCGGGGTGTGCCGGTGCCGATGGACGGCTACCGGCACGACCTGCCCGCGATGGCCGCCGCGGTGACCGACCAGACCCGGTGTGTGCTGCTGTGCAACCCCAACAACCCGACCGGGGCGGCGCTGCACCGTGACGAGATCGAGGCGTTCCTGGACCGGATCCCGGCCGACGTGCCGGTCATCATCGACGAGGCATACCGGGAGTTCGTGACCGATCCGGCGGTGCCCGACGGCATGGACCTGTACCGCGCGCACGACAACGTCTGCGTCCTGCGGACCTTCTCCAAGGCGTACGGGCTGGCCGCGCTGCGCGTCGGGTACGCGGTGGTGCCGCCCCGGCTGACCCCGCTGGCCGGCATGCTGGGCGCGGTGTTCTTCCCGAACAGCCTCGCCCAGGCGGCGGCGGTGGCGAGCCTGGACCCGGCGGCCACCCCCGAGCTGACCCGGCGCTGCGTCGAGCTGGTGGCGTCCCGCGCGAGCCTCATCGATGCCCTGCGCGGCCTCGGCCTCACCGTGGCCCCCAGCGAGGCGAACTTCGTCTGGCTGCCGCTGGGGGAGCGGGCGGTGCCGTTCGCCGAGCGGGCCCGGGAGGCCGGGATCCTGGTGATGGCGATCCCCGGTGCCGGGGCGCGGATCACCGTCGGCTCCGACGAGGCGAACGAGCGGCTGTGCGCCTTCGTCCGGACGGCCCTGGCCGCCGGGCTCTGACTACCGGTTCGGCTCCATCGCGACCAGGCACAGGTAGCGCAGGTCGGGATCGTAGTCGGCGGCGACCACCAGCCGGGGCCGGTCCGGTTCGGCGGCGAGCCGGTCCAGCAGGGTCCACCAGAGGCCGGTGGTCGGCTGCCCGGGTGGCGTGACGGTCACCCGCTCGACGGGGTGTGCCGGCCACGCCGAGGCGAGGTCGGCGCTCAGCACGACCCGGACGTCGTGGTGCGCTGCGGTCAGCTCGGCCAGCTCGGTCGCGGCCAGCGCGGCGACGTCGTCGGCCGCGACGTCCGCGTGCTGGCGGATGCCGGCCACCCGGGCCGGCGCGTCCGTGCTGTCGCGGTCGGGCGTCGGGGTGTCGCCCCGCCGCGGCGGGGTGTCGCCGTGCAGCGTGCCGTAGAGCATGGCGACGCCCCGGTGCCGCGCCGGCCCGGATGCCGCCGTGTCGTAGGGCAGGACGGCCTGCTCGACGGCGATCACCAGGGCCCGTCGGCAGCCGGCCGACGCCGCGTACTCCCGGGCGATCCGCAGGCCGCTGAACGCCGCCGCCGAGCCCTGGTCGCAGATCGCGAACGACATCGGGGTCCCCGGGCAGACATGGCTGAGGTACGTCGCGGTGGCCCGGCCGGGCAGCATGTCGTGGATGGCGAACGCCAGCACCAGCAGGTCGACCGGCTCGGGTGGCGGGACGAGCGTCAGGATCAGCGACTCGGCCATCTCCCCGTAGGACTGGCCCAGCGCGTCGGAGGACGGGTCGAACAGGCCGTCCGGAACCCGCATCCCGTACGGCCGGGCCAGGTCCGCCAGGTAGCCGCCCAGCCGCTCCCGCTGGACGGGATCGTGGAGCAGCTCGGCCGGCCCGGAGAAGGTCCGTCGGGCGGCCCGGATCAGGTGCAGGTCGGGGTGGGGGGAGGCGTCCGGCCCCGGCAGTGCGACGAACACGCGGCTACCCGGTCCGACGCCGGCCGGGGCCGGACCCGAGCGCGCCCCGGGTCGGGCCGGTGGACTGGGCTGCCATCGTGGTCTCCTCCGTCGCGCCGGTCAGTGCTCGAACACCATCGCGGCGAACGTCGCCCCGTCCCCGGCCCCGACGGCCGCGACCAGGTAGCGGTCGCCCGGGCTCAGCAGGCCGCGCTCGCACGCGGTCCGGTAGTTGGCGAACGCGTCCGCGCAGAAGACGTGGCCGGTCTCCCGCACGTTGTCCAGCAGCACCCGGTCGACCGGGAGCCCGATCAGCCGGCACAGCCGTTGCCAGGTCACGATGTTGACGTTGTGCGGCAGGACCAGCCGGACGTCCTGGAGCGCCACGCCCGCCCCGTCCAGGGCCCGGCCGATCACCTCGGCCAGCGCCGGTCGGTATTCGCGCTGGAACCGGGCGACGGACGCGCCGCCGGCGACGTCGAACTCGCCCCGCTGCTCGCACGCGTACGCCAGCAGTCGGTCCCGTGGCCCGTTGGCGCTGACCAGGCACGCGGACGCCCCCTCGCTGAACACCGAGGTCGCCGGGATGAACTGGGCGTCCCGGGTGAACGCCTTCTCCCCGGTGAGCACCAGCGCGAGCGGCTCGGCACCCGGCTCGTGCCGCCCCGCCGGCTCCGCCCGCAGGAGCCGACCGGCCACGTCGATGGCGAGCAACGCGCTGGCGCACGACTGCTGGGTCAGGGTGAACGCGAGCGCGTGGCCGAGCCCCAGCGCGCGGCAGACGTCGTGCAGCGGATTGGCCGGGTACGGCACCACGACGGGGAACGCCCGGCCGTACAGGACGAACCGGATCCGGTGCTCCTGCCCGCGCAGTGCGGTGAGTCCGGTCGCGGCGTTCAGCAGCAGGTCGTGCAGCGAGAGGTCGGGATCGCGGCGGACCTCGCCCAACCCGTGGAACCGCCGGAACAGCCGGACCTGCATCTCGGTCAGGTCGAGCGGACCGGCCAGGCTCTCGATCGGGACCCGACGCTGCGGAAGGTAGACCGAGACCGCGTCGAGCGCCGTCATGCGGTCGCGGTGGGCGACACGACCCGACCGGCCACCATGGACGCCGGTGCGCGCGCCAATCCGTCGTCGACCGCCACGGATAGGATCCCATCAGCGGCACCCGGCAATGTCAACGCGTGCCAGAATATCGACGTGGCCCGCTTCCTGTTCGTCGTGCTGCCGGTGGTGTCCCACCTCAACGCCCCGCTCGCCATCGGCCAGGCACTCGAGGCCGCCGGGCACGAGGTGGCCTGGTGCGGACCCCGCAGCGACCTGCGCCCGCTCGTCGGCCCCGACGCGACGCTCTACCCGACCGGCAAGCGCTACTACCGTCCCGACGGGGAGTCGGGCATGGCCTCGGTGCGGAGCCTCTGGGAGGGGCACGTGCTGCCGGTCAACCGCTTCATCCGCGACGCCGCCGACCAGGCGGTCGCGCAGTACCGGCCCGATGTCGTCGTCGTCGACCAGTACGCGCTGGCCGGCGCGCTGGCCGCGCACCGGCACGGCGTGCGGTGGGCCACCCTGTGCGTCGGCGTCCTGGAGCTCACCCCGCCGACCCGGGAGATGCCCGAGTTCACCGACTGGGTACGGGCGCAGGTGGCCCGGGTGTGGGCGATGACCGACCTGCCGGTCGACGAGACGCTCGACCTGCGCTTCTCGCCGTACCTGGTGATCGGCCTCACCACCTCGGCGTTGACCGGCTCGGCGCCGATGCCGCAGCGGTGCGTGCTGACCGGGCCGGCGCTGGGCAGCCGCCCCAACGCGCCCGACTTCGCCTGGGACGCCTGGGATCCCGACCGCCGGCACGTCCTGGTCACCGTCGGGACCATGGCCGAGCACCTGGCCCGTGACTTCTACCAGCGGATGATGGCGGCGACGGCACCGCTCGCCGACCGGGTGCAGGTGGTGCTCACCGCCCCGCCGGAGCTGGTTCCCGACCCGCCGGCGCACGTGCTGGTCGCGCCCCGGGTGCCGGTGCTGGAGCTGATGCCGAGGCTGGACGCGGTGGTCTCCCACGGCGGGATGGGTACCATCTCCGAGGCGCTCGCCCACGGGGTCCCGGTGGTCGTCGCGCCGATCCGGCACGACCATCCGACCGTGGCCGGCCAGGTGACCGGGGCGGGGGCCGGTATCGAGGTCTCCTTCCGGTCGGCGACCCCGGCGGAGCTCACCGCGGCGGTGACCGCCGTCCTCGACGAGCCGGGCTACCGGGAGCAGGCCCGCCGCGTCGGCGACTCGTTCGCCGCGGCCGGTGGTGCCGGCGCGGCGGCGGCGCACCTCGCCGCACTGGCCGACGCCGGACAGCGCCGGGCCGCCACCGCCGACCGGTCGGGCGACGGATCGACCATTGTCCAATGCGTACGGCCAAACTAGCCTGACCTGACGCACCGCGCGGGCATGGCGTTGCCGGACAGCACCGACGCGGGCCCCGGCCCCGGCGTCGTCGCCGCACGAGGAGGCTCGATGATCGAGGCCACCGGCCTCCGCAAGTCCTACCGCGTGGGGCGCGGCCGTGGCGCCAGTACGGTCGAGGCGGTGCGGGGGGTGGACTTCGCCGTGGAACGCGGCGAGATCGTCGGGTTCCTCGGCCCTAACGGCGCGGGCAAGTCCACCACCCTGCGGATGCTGGCCACCCTGATCCGCCCCACCGGCGGCACGGCGACGATCGCGGGCGTCGACCTGCTGCGGGCGCCCGCGCAGGTGCGCCGGCGGATCGGGTTCGTGGCGCAGGCCAGCGGCACCTACGACGACTCGACCGCCCGGCGTGATCTGGTGCTGCAGGCGCGGCTGTACGGGGCCACGAAGGCCACCGCGCAGCGCCTCGCCGAGGCGGCCATCAGGGCGTTCCAGCTCGACGACTTCGCCGACCGCCGGATCAAGACGTACTCCGGTGGGCAGCGCCGGCGGCTCGACGTCGCGCTCGGCGTCATCCACTCGCCCCAGGTCATGTTCCTGGACGAGCCCACCGCGGGGCTGGACCCGCCCAGCCGGGTACGGATGTGGCAGGAGGTGCGGCGGCTGCGGTCGGAAGGCATGACGATCTTCCTCACCACGCACTACCTGGACGAGGCCGACGCCCTGTGCGACCGGATCTCCATCATCGACGCCGGGCTGATCGTCGCCGAGGGCACCCCGTCGGAGCTCAAGCGCGAGATCTCCGGTGACGTGGTCTCGATCGACCTCGCCGCGGCGGACGTCACCGACGGGCCGGCCGACGCAGGTCTCCCGGTCGCCACCAAGTTGCTGGCGGAACAGCCCTACGTGCACTCGTCGGAGGCCGTCGACGGGACCCTGCGGCTCTACGTGGACAGCGCCGCGACCGCGATCCCGCAGATCATGCGCACGCTGCTGGCCAGCGGCATCGAGCCCGGGGCGATCGAGGCCCGCCGGCCGAGCCTCGACGACGTCTTCCTGGCCAAGACCGGCCGCTCGCTCGAAGAGTGACCGGCCGTGCGAGAGGAGCCGCAGTGAAACTCGTCCGCGACACCTGGTTGATCTTCCAGCAGGAGGTCGGCCTGATGGCGCGCAACCCGGTGATGGTGGCGTTCAGCCTGGCCCAGCCGATCACCTACCTCATCCTCTTCGCCCCGTTCCTCAAGGTGGTGATGGTGGACCGGGGCGCCTCCTCCTACGCGGACGCCTACCGCATCTACGTGCCCGGCCTGTTCGTGGCCATGGGCCTGTTCGGCGGCCTGTTCGCCGGCTACGGGCTGCTCAGCGCCCTGCGCGCCGGCATCATCGACCGCTGCCGGGTGACGCCGGTCAGCCGTACCGGCCTGCTGCTGGGCCGGGCCCTGATGCACGTGTGCCTGAACGTGGTGCAGGCGGTCGTGATCACGATCGTGGCGCTGCCGTTCGGGCTGCGCGTACACCTGGGCAACCTGCTCATCTCGTACGCGCTGCTGGCGGTGATGGTGCTGCTGAGCACCTCGATCTCGTACGACATCGCGCTGCTGGTGCGCAACGAGAACAGTCTCGGGGTGCTGGTCAACACCGTGGGTCAACCGGTGTCGCTGCTGGCCGGCGTCCTCATCCCGCTCGTCCTCGCCCCGGTGTGGATCCAGCAGGTCGCGCTCTGGAACCCGTTCGCCTGGGCGACCAACGGCATGCGGGCGCTGTTCAACGGTCAGATCACCCAGCCGGTGGTCTGGCAGGGTGCGCTCATCATGATCGGGATGGCCGCGACCAGCCTCGTGTGGTCGTCGCACCTGTTCAACCGCGAGGTCTCGTGAGGCCGGCCGCGACGCCCCGACGCGCCACGGCCGGCATCAGGGCACGGTCGGGCGAAGGCCACCCCGGTCGGCATCGGGTCACGGTCGGGCGGAGACCAGCCGGGCCGGATATAGACCATTGTCTGGCAGTGGTCGGCGCTCTAGCCTGAGCGTGTCCCAGAACGGTGGCCGCGCCGGGGCGCGGCCGCCGGTGAGCGTGTCACGTGAGGAGACGACTCGTTGGGTGTCAACAACTTCCGGGCGACCCTGGCCGCGGACATGGAGCTGGGCGCCGGCAACGTGCTGCTCCGGCTGGCCGAGCACGGCGCCGACCTGGACGTGCCACGGGTGACGTTCGACGTGGACGTCGACGGGATCGCCGCCTGGACGCCGCTGTCGCTGGCCACGCTGACGACCCGGGTCGCCGCCCGGGCGGCCTGGTTCCGGCAGCGCGGCATCGGCTGGCGCGACCCGGTCGCGATCTATGTGACGTCCGCGCCCGACGTGTTCCTCAACTTCCTGGCCCTCAACCGGCTCGGGGCGATCCCGGCGCTGATGAACGGCAACATGCCGATCGAGCTGGCGGCCGAGTTCATCCGGCGGCTGCGCGGCGTCGGCGTGGTCGTCGACGCCGACCACGCCGCGCTGCGCGAGCACGACCTCGGGGTGCCGATCCTCGGCGACGCCACGGAGACCGGCACCGGCGATCCGGACCAGGCCCCGCCGCACCACCGCCACCACCCCGAGGATCCGGTCGTCATCACGCACTCGTCCGGCACCACCCGGGTGCCGGCCGCGATCGTCCACTCGCACCACGGTCTCTTCGCCGCCGTGCGGGCGGTCCGGCTGACCGAGTCCCGGCCCTACGGCGAGGTGCGTGAGCTCTCCGCCCTGCCGGCCGCGCACGCCGCCGGCATCATCACCCTCAACCAGGCCCTGTGCAACGGCTACGAGCTGCTCTACCTGTCGGCGCAGGGCGGCCCGTTCGAGCGCAGCGCCGAGACGATCCTCGACGCCATCGAACGGTGGCGCCCGACCGGGGTGTTCGGGTTCGCGGTGACCTGGTCGGAGCTGGCCCGTTTCGACCTGACCGCCCGGGACCTGAGTTCGGTGCGCAACTGGTTCAACACCGGTGACTGCGCCCACGAGTCACACGTCCGCCGGCTGGTCGCGGTCGGCAGTCACCCCACGTACACCCGGGACGGCATGGTCAACGTCCCCGGCTCCAAGTTCATCGACATGCTCGGCTCCACCGAGATGGGCCACGGTGCGTTCTGGATCAGCCACCGCCTCGGCAGCGACCACTACGACCGCTGCGTCGGCAAGCCGTATCCGTTCGCGGAGGTCGCCCTGCTGGATGTGACCACCGGCCAGGAGGTCGCGGAGGGACAGGTCGGGCACGTCGGGCTCAAGTCGCCGACGCTGGCGATCGGGTACTGGAACGACTCGGTCAACACCTTCCGCACCCGGCTCAACGGCTACTACCTGACCGGTGACCTGATGTACCGCGACCCGGACGGCAACTACCACCACGTCGACCGGGCCAGCGACGCGGTCGACCTGGGCGACGGCAACTGGCTGTACACCGCGCTGTCCGAGGAGCGCGTCCTGCGGCACTGCCCGGACGTGCGCGACTGCACCGTCATCGCGGCCCGGGAGGAGGACGGCAGCACCGTGACCGAGGTGCTGCTCCTGCTCGCCGAGGACGCCGACCCCGGGCTCGACCGGTCCGACCTGGTGCGCGCCGCGCTCGGCACGGCGGTCGCGGGGACGCTCCGGCGGGTGGTGACCGTCCCCGCCGACGGCGTGGTGATGGGGCCGACGGGCAAGGTCCGTAAGTTCCTGATGCGCCAACGGCTGCTGGCGGACGCGGGGGTGACCGGCGCGCCATGACCCGGCGCGCCATGACCCGGCGCGCCATGACCCGGCGGGACGGCACGGCGGTGGCCGGGCCGCGCCGATGCCGGCCCGGCGGATCGGCGGGCCGGCCCGTCCCCGGTGGCCGGGGTCCGCCCGCGTCAGGCGAGGTCGTACCGGTCCAGGTTCATCACCTTGACCCAGGCCGTGACGAAGTCCTGGACGAACTTCTCCTGGCCGTCGCCGCTGGCGTAGACCTCCGCGATGGCCCGTAGCTGTGAGTTCGCGCCGAAGACGAGGTCGACGGCGGTGGCGGTCCACCTGATCTCGCCGGTGGCGCGATCCCGACCCTCGAACACGTTCTCCGCCGAGGTCGCGGCCTGCCACTGGGTGCCGATGTCGAGCAGGTTCACGAAGAAGTCGTTGGTCAACGCCCCGGGCCGGTGGGTGAGGACGCCGTGTGGTGCCTGTCCCACGTTGGTGTCCAGGGCCCGCATGCCGCCGACCAGAGCCGTCATCTCGGGTGCGGTCAGCGTCAACAGGTTGGCCCGGTCCAGCAGCAGGGTCTCCGGCGACAACTTCTGGCCGGCCCGCAGGTAGTTGCGGAACCCGTCCGCCCCCGGTTCGAGCACGGCGAACGACTCCACGTCGGTCTGTTCCTGAGTGGCGTCCGTGCGTCCCGGTGCGAACGGGACCGCGACCTCACACCCGGCGTTCCTGGCCGCCTGCTCGACGGCCGCGCAGCCGCCCAGGACGATCAGGTCGGCGAGCGAGACCTTCTTCCCGCCGGATGACGGGCCGTTGAACTCCTGCTGGATCCGCTCCAGTTCCCGGAGCACCGTGGCGAGCGCGGTCGGCTCGTTGGCCTCCCAGTTCCGCTGCGGCTGGAGGCGGATCCGCGCCCCGTTGGCCCCGCCCCGCCGGTCGGTGCCGCGGTAGCTGGCCGCCGCCGCCCAGGCGGTCGAGGCCAGCCGGGAGATGGACAGCCCCGACGCGAGGAGCTGGCCCTTCAGGGCGGCGATGTCCGCCGCCCCGATCAGCTCGTGATCGACCGCCGGGACGGGATCCTGCCACAGTTGCGGCTCCGGGACCCAGGGGCCGAGGTAGCGGGAGACGGGTCCCATGTCCCGGTGCAGCAGCTTGTACCACGCCTTGGCGAAGGCCTCGCCGAGTTGGTCCGGGTTCGCCAGGAAGCGCCGTGCGATCTGCTCGTAGGCCGGGTCGGCGCGCAGCGCGAGGTCCGTGGTCGCCATCATCGGCGCGTGCCTGACCGAGGGGTCGTGGGCGTCGGGCACGGTGTCCGCCCCGGCACCGTCCTTCGGCCGCCACTGTTTCGCGCCGGCAGGGCTCTCGGCGAGCTCCCACTCGTAGCCGAAGAGCGTCTCGAAGTAGCTGTTGTCCCAGGTGACCGGGGTGGGTGTCCACGCACCCTCCAGTCCGCTGGTGATCGTGTCGCGGCCGTTGCCGGTGCCGTAGGTGTTGCGCCAGCCGAGGCCGTTCGCCTCGACCGGGCAGCCCTCCGGCTCGGGGCCCACGTACTCGGCGGAGGCGGCACCGTGGGTCTTGCCGAACGTGTGCCCTCCGGCGATGAGCGCGACGGTCTCCTCGTCGTTCATCGCCATCCGACGGAAGGTCTCGCGGATGTCCCGGGCGGAGGCCAGCGGGTCCGGGGTGCCGTTGGGCCCCTCCGGGTTCACGTAGATCAGCCCCATCTGCACCGCGCCGAGACGGCCGGCGAGTTCCCGGTCGCCGCTGTAGCGCTCGTCGCCGAGCCAGGTGTCCTCGGGCCCCCAGAAGATCTCCTCGGGCTCCCAGACGTCGTGCCGTCCGAAGCCGAAGCCGAAGGTGGTGCATCCCATCGACTCCAGGGCGCAGTTGCCGGCGAAGACGAGGAGGTCGGCCCAGGAGACCTTCCGCCCGTACTTCTGCTTGACCGGCCAGAGCAGTCTGCGGGCCTTGTCGAGGTTCGCGTTGTCGGGCCAGCTGTTGAGTGGGGCGAACCGCTGGGCGCCGTCGCCCCCACCGCCACGCCCGTCCTCGATCCGGTACGTGCCGGCGGAGTGCCAGCTCATCCGGATGAAGAACGGCCCGTAGTGGCCGTAGTCGGCCGGCCACCAGTCCTGCGACGCCGTCATCACCTCGAAGACGTCCCGCTTCAGTGCGTCGACGTCGAGGGTCTTGAACTCTTCCGCGTAGTCGAAGGATTCGCCCATCGGGTTCGCCCGGGGTGAGTGCTGATGGAGAACCTGAAGGTTCAGCTGATTCGGCCACCAGTCCTGGTTGGTCCTCGGTCGACTCGGTTTCGGAGTCGGGGAGGGGATTACGGGGTTCTCGCTCTCGGACACGTCGCTCCTTCTCCTGTCAACGGCCTGATGGGACACCTCGGGGCGGACGGGTCACGCCGGGCGCGGCCCCACGCAGCAGTAGATCGAGGTCCGAGTTGGCCTCGATGCGTATTATCACCCGGTGTGTTCTGGACCGCGTCAAGAATCCGGTTCGCCCGTCAGCGTGTCGGCGTGGAGCCGGGCGGTGGCGGGGCTGCCTTGGCTGCGGCGCGGTGGGACCGGGCCGCAACTTCGCACCAATGGTTTCCGGCGCGGCCACAGCCCACGGGCGATTCCCGTCCGGCAATTCGTTTCCCGAAATGCAGGTCAGCCTTCCGGCGTACCGACCCCCGGGCAACGTAACACCCGACTGTCGGAATTTTGCCGACGAGCGTCCAAAAATCGCAAGTCCCGAACTGGTTCTTGCGGTACCTTGCCCGGACACATACCGTCACAACGGTCAATCGGTGTGACGCGGCGCGGGGGTGCGTATGAGCGGCCATAGCGGTCGGGGAGAAACGCGTGAAATTCCTGTCGACTCCCTGGCCCCGGGGGACTCCCCCCGCCTCAGCGGCGAGGACGCGGAGCACGCCCGGCTGCTGGCGGAGTCCGACAACCCGCTGCCACCGATCCTGGTGCACCGCGCCACCATGCGGGTGGTCGACGGCGCGCACCGGCTCCGCGCGGCCATGCTCCGCGGCGAGGAGACGATCGCCGTCGAGTTCTTCGACGGCGACGAGCGGGACGCCTTCGTCGCGGCGGTCCGGGCGAACGTGGGACACGGACTCCCGCTGACCCTCGCCGACCGGGAGGCCGCCGCGGCTCGGATCGTCACCTCGCACCCGCATCACTCGGACCGGGCGATCGCCGCGATCAGCGGGCTGGCGGCCAAGACCGTCGCCGCGATCCGGCGGCGCACCGGCGCGGGCAAGGAGCAGGTCACGGCGCGGATCGGTCGGGACGGCCGGGTCCGGCCGTTGAGCAGCGCCGAGGCCCGACGGGTCGCGAGCGAGACCATCGCCCGGCACCCGCAGGCGTCGCTGCGGGCGGTGGCCCGGCTGGCGGGACTGTCACCCGCGACGGTCCGGGACGTCCGCGACCGGCTGGCGCGGGGCGACGATCCGGTGCCGACCGGTCAGCGCGAGGAGGGCGGCGGGCGGATACCTGGGCGTCGGCGCACCGGACCGCAGCGGCACCGCACCGGCACCGAGAACCGGGTCGGCCGCCCCGGCGGCGGTACCGGACGTGACCGGGCGACGCTGCTGCGTAACCTGAACCGGGACCCGTCGCTGCGGTTCAGCGAGTCGGGCCGGAACCTGCTGCGGTGGATGTTCTCCCGGGCCAGTGGGCCTGAGGGGTGGGAGCAGGTGGTCGAGCGGATGCCGTCACACTGCGCGTACGTGGTGGCCGAGGTGGCGCGCGGCTGTGCCGAGGAATGGCTCGCCTTCGCCGACCGGCTGGAACGGCGGATGCGCAACACCGGTTGACCGGACGGGCGCTGCCTCATCGCCGAGGGCCGGGCAAGGAATTCCGGACCCGCCTCGATCAGCCTCGGGGAGCCTCGGCGGTCACCCGCGTCCCCCGTCCAGGGTGGTCGGCCGTCCGGCGCATCGCGGTCACGGTCGCCGCCGGCGGGGGCGGGGCAGGTCCGCGACGCTCAGGAGCCGCTGCTTCAGCGCGGCGAGCAGGTCGGCGACGTCGGCCACGGCGTACCGCGCCGGGTCGTGCCAGCACTCGATCGTCAACACGTCGACGCCGTGGCCGAGCATGAAGTGCAGTCCCGCCTCCTCCGCCACTCCACCCGAGTCGGGGCGGCCGGTGAGCCAGGCCGGTCCGAGCCGTACCGGTGGACCCGGGGTGAACGCGTTCACCGTCACCACGGCGGGCCGGTGGTCGGTGATCGTCCGCTCCGGCTCCACCCGCCGCAGCACCAGGGGGTACGGGACGCCCTGGTGCGGTAGCTGCCGCAACCACGTCTCACGGACCTCGGCGAGCAGGCTGGCGAAGTCGAGCGGGTCGGCGTGCCGCAGGCGTACCAGCACCATGTTCGCGAACCAGCCGACGGTCCGGAGGTGGGGCGGCCGGCGTCCGTGCGTCAGCACCCGGAACGTCATGTCCCGCTCGCCCGAGGACTCCGCCAGCACCGCCGCCACCGCCGCCAGGTAGGCCATGAAGACGGTGACCCGGTGGGCGGCCGAGGCCGACACGAGCGACCGCTGTTCGCCCTCGTCGAACTCGATCCGGGTCGAGGTCCGTCGGCCGGAGAGCGGACCGGCGGGGTCGAGGCAGAACGTGGGTACGACGGGCCGGTTGAGCGCGGTACCGGCCAGGTGTTGCCGCCAGTAGGCCAGCGAGGGGGAGTCGCCGCCGCCGTACCGGGCGTGCTGTTCTTCGGCGAACGCGCCGTACGAGTCGGGTCCGGCCGGGTCCGGCGTCCGGGCGGTACCGGTGGCGAGGTCGGTCAGGACGATGTCGAGCGAACTCGCGTCCATCACCAGGTGGTCGAAGGCGAGCGCGAGCACCTGGTGTCCGTCGGTGCGGGTGAGGAGCTGAGCGGTCCACAGTGGCCCCCGGCGGCGGTCCCGGAACCGGTCGGCCTCCGCAGTGACCTGGGCGTCGACCTGGTCGGCGGTGAGCCCGGTCCGGACGATCAGCTCCGGGGTCACCTCCTCGGGCACCAGCATCGCGGTGCCGTCCGGCGTCAGATGCCCCCGTAGTGCCGGATGCGCCCGCATGAGCCGGTCCAGCGCCCCGCGCAGCCGCTCCGCGTCCAGGTGACCGGCCACCTCGAAACTGGCGTTGACATTGAAGGGAACGGGTCCGTGGATCCGGTCGCGGGCGAGCCGGGCACTTTGCGCGTACGACAGCGGCCATCGCTGCGTTCCGCCCGTCATTCGACCCCCCATATAATGCTCGCGCCCGTACGTGCGGGCAGGTTATCCGAGCATTCGTCACGGCGGAAGGAATGCGGTATGGCCGAGTTCGATGCGCTGGTGGTCGGCGGGGTGGGCGTCGATACCATCGTCCGGGTTCCGCACCTCGAAATTCCACCCGGCGACAACTACGTCGTACCGCCGATCCTGGACTACGTCGCACATTCGGGTAATGGTGTGGCGCTCGGCTTCCACGCGCTCGGGCTGCGGACGAAGTTCGTCGACTTCCTCGGTGACGACGCCCAGGGCGCGCAGGTGCTGGCCCGGTACGCCGAGGTCGGGCTGGACTTCGCCCACCTGCCCGCGCCGTCCGGCACACCCCGCAGCGTCAACCTCGTCGACCACCAGGGCCGCAGGTTCTCCTTCTACGACCCGCGCCACCCGGCCGACCTGCACCTGCCGCCGGACTTCTACCTGCCCTTCCTGACCCGCGCCCGGCATGTGCACGTCGCCGCGGGGCGGGGGTTCGGGGCGTTCGCCGATGCCCGGCGACGGGGTGTCACCACCTCCACCGACATCCACGCGTGGGACGGGGTGGCGTCCGGCCCGCTGCTGCACGCCCGCGAGGCCGACTTGGTCTTCCTCAGCTCGGCTGCGGCGCCCCAGAAGATCGACGACCTGATGAGCGCCATCCTCGACGCGGGCCGGACCGAGGTGGTCGTGGCGACCGAGGGCGCGGCCGGCTGCCGCGTGCTGACCCGGGCCGAACCCCGGGTACGCCGGTTCCCGGCGGTGCCGCCGGAGCGTCCGGTGGTCGACAGCAACGGTGCCGGCGACGCGTTCAGCACGGCGTTCATGAGCCGATGGTTCGCCGGACGGCCGGTGGAAGAGTGCGCGCTCGCCGGCGCGGTCTCCGGCGCGTACGCCTGCGGCGCGGCGGGCACCCACGAAGAGTTGATCTCCGCCGCGCAGTTGGAGGAAGCCGTCGCGCGGGCGGCGCAGAGCCCGCAGTGGCGGGCCGGCCGGCTCTAGGGGAAACTCGCTGCCGCACCAGGACGTGCGGGAAATCCGCGGGCCGGCGAGCGGCACGAACGCACTCCGGCCGTCGGCGGTGCGCCGGGTCGACGGCGGACCGGCCGGGCCGGCGGACCGGGGCAGACCCGGCCCGCCGGCCCGCTGTCCGCAGCCGCAACAGGATCACGCCGGCGTGGCGTTGGTCAGCTCGGCGAGCTGCTCGTCGTTGAGCCGCACCGCCGCCGCGCCGCAGTTCTCCGCCAGGTGGTCCAGGGTGGTCGTACCCGGGATCGGCACGACCACCGGCGAGCGTTGCAGCAGCCAGGCCAGCGCGACCTGTGACGGCGTCGCGCCCAGCGCCTCGGCCAGCGTGACCAGGCCGCCCTCCGCACGGGCCAGTACGCCCTTGCCCAGCGGGAACCACGGGATGAAGCAGATCGACTCGCGGTCGCAGTAGCCGAGCACCTCCTCCGAGCGGCGCTCGGTCAGGTTGTAGAGGTTCTGCACCGAGGCGATCGGTGTGACGGCCCGGGACGCCTCGATCTCGGCCACGGTCACCTCCGACAGGCCGATGTGGCGGATCTTCCCCTCGTCCCGCAGCGCGGCCAGCTCGCCGAGCTGGTCGGCGAGGGGTACGTGCGGGTCGATGGTGTGTAGCTGGTACAGGTCGATGCAGTCCAGGCCGAGCCGGCGCAGGCTCATCTCCACGCACTGGCGCAGGTACTCCGGTCGACCCACCGGCACCCAGACGCCCGGACCGGGTCGCACCACGCCACCCTTGGTCGCGATGGTCACGTCCCGGTACGGGTGCAGCGCCCGCCGGATCAGGTCCTCGCTGACGTACGGGCCGTAGCAGTCGGCCGTGTCGATGAAGGTGACGCCGAGTTCGACGGCGCGGCGCAGCACGGCGACGGCGTTCTCCGGGTCGGCCGGCAGCTCCCAGATGCCGGGCCCGGAGAGCCGCATCGCGCCGTAGCCGAGCCGGGTCACCGGCAGGTCGCCGCCGATCGCGAACGTGCCGCTGGCCCGGGCCGGTCGCGTGGTGGAGGTGGTCATCTGATGGGTCCCTTCACTGGTCGGACTGGCGGTAGCGGGTCGGGCCGGCGCTGGCCCGGCGGATCGGTCGTCGTGGCGAGGCCGAGCAGCCAGGCGCGGCACGCCGCGGGGCTGTCGACCACCACGTCCGCGAGCCGCTCGGTGTCGGGGTGCGCGCCGGGGGTACGGACGTGTGCGCAGCCGGCCAGCGCCAGCGTGCCCCGGCGGGCGAGCGCCCGCGCGGCGCGGAACATCGGCCCGTCGCCGTGGTCGTCCCCGGCGACCGCCAGTCGCCGGGGACGGAACCGGCGGACCAGGTCGAGTACCGCGTCGCCCTTGTCCGGCAGCGACGGTGGCCGCAACTCGGTCCAGCCCCGTCCCGGCACCTGCCGCAGGCCGGCGTCGCGGGCCCGGGTGGTCACGGCGGCGAGCGCGTGGGCCGCCGTGTCGGGCGGGTATCCCGGATGGTGGATGGTCAGCATGAGCTGCTTGTCCTCCACCTGCATCCCGGCCGGGCAGGAGTCCCGCAGCTCGGCGGCGAGGGCGGCGAGCGCGCCGGTCACCGCGTCCGGTACCGGATGCCGCACCGGCACCGGCGAGTACGGCGCCAGCGACTCGGCGCCGTGCAGCCCGACCACCCAGGTCGGTGCGCCGAGCACCCGGCGGGCGCTCTGCGCCCGCCGGCCGGTGACGCAGACGAACGTCACGGCGGGGGCCGCGCCGAGCCGGCGGCAGAAGTCGGGTAGCTGGTCGCGTTCGGTCTGCCAGTCGGGGGCGGTCGAGGTCGGGGGGATCAGGGTGCCGTCGAGGTCGGCGGCGATCAGCAGATCCACCGTCGGGTAGCGGAGCAGCGCGCCGGGGCGCTCATCCCCGGTCATCCCGGGGTGGCGGTCACCGGGCGGTCGAGCAGCCGTAGCTGCCGTCCGGCCCAGACCGAGAGGGCGATGTGGGCGCCGGCGTCCCGCATCCGCGCCGCGCGGGCCGCCCGCTCGGCGGCCGGCATGTCGATCGCCTCGTTGATCGCCGTGGCTAGGTCGATGAGGTCGAACGGGTTCACCAGCAGGGCGTCCGCGCCGAGGACCTCGCTCGCCCCGCAGGTCGGCGTGATCACCAGGACCGGATCGCGCTCGCCGATCGCCGAGCACTCGAACGCGGTCAGGTTCTGCCCGTCGATGACCGAGTTGACCAGCACCACGTCCGCCCGGGCCAGACAGCCCAGGGTCAGCCGCCGGTCATCGTCGACGAGCAGGCGGACCCGTTCCTCGCCGAGCCGGTCGTTGGCCTCGGCGACGGCGCGTACCACCCGGTCGCGGTAGTCGGCGTTGGCGGCGATGCCGAGCCGGTGCGGCTGGAGCCGTACCAGCAGCCGGGCGTCGGCGGACCGCCGCTGCGCCATCGCGTGCGCGAACCCGGCGACCGCCCGGTCGGCGTTCTTGATCGGGTCGGTCCGGCCGGCGTGCACCACCAGCGGCCGGTCGCCGGCCCACCCGGCCAGCTCCGCCGGCCACCGTGGCGACAGGCCGGTCAGCGCATCGGTGCTGTAGCTGAGCGGCTCGACCGCGACCCGGGTCAGCCGTCCGGCGTGTGCGACGGTGGCGTTGACGTGGTCGACCCGGGCATCCGGTACCAACTCCTCGACGCTGCGCAGGAACTGCCGCCGCCACCGGTCGGCGAAGAACGCGACCACGTCCGCCGCGAGGACCCCGGCGATCAGGTCGTCGACGGCGGTGGTGGGCAGCATCGCCAGCCCGTCCGGGTGGGGCCAGGCGATGTGGTGGAAGTAGAGGATCCGGGCGTCGGGGTCGGCATCGCGCAGCCGTCGCGGCACCAGGCTGAGCTGGTAGTCCTGCACGAGGTAGACGGCGCCGGGGCGGCCGGCCCGGCGCAGCAGCGCCGCCGCGATGTCCCCGTTGAGCGCGTGCAGGGACTCCCAGGCCAGCCGGCTCCCGGTGTCGAACGTCGGCTCGGTCGCCCCGTTCCACAATCCGTGCATCGAGTGCCAGAGCAGCTCGGTGACGTGCCCGTAGCGTTGCGGAGAGAGCGTCTCCGGGGCGTGCCGGACCAGGTGCAGGCTGATGTCACGGCCCCCGGCGGAGCGGACGGTGAGGCCGTCCGGGTGGCGGCGGGTCAGCTCGATGTCGGCCTCCGTCGCGGCGCTGGCGACCACGGTGACCGCGAAGCCGCTCGCGATGTCGCCGGCGACGCTGCCGGTACTGCCGTTGAGCCGGGCCACCACCTCGCCGTCGACCAGTTCGTGCGCGACCGGGGCAGCCTTGGCGGCGACGAGCACCGGCGGTTCGTCGATGGGCATGGACACGCTCCTCACTCAGTAACCCGACCGGTCGGTCTCGACCCGCTCGCCGTCGAGGACGATGCTGTCCGTCACCGACACCCCGTCGGCGACGGAACCGCCCGGGAGGACGACGCTGCGACGGACGGTGGCGCCGACGCCGATCCGGACCCCGGGATAGAGGACCGACTCCTCGACCGAGCCCTCGTTGCGCAGGTCCGTCGGGTGGAGGCTGTCGCGCAGCCCCGGTCCGGCCGACCCGGTCGAACGGACCAGCTCCGGTGCCAGGGTGCGCGGCATCCGCTCCGGCCGCATGGTCGGCTCCGGACCGAGCAGCCGCAGGTGCGCCCGGTGGTAGCGGTCGACGGTGCCGATGTCCTCCCAGTAGTCCCGCACCGGGTACCCGGCGATCCGCTCGCCGGCGGCCAGCATCGCGGGGATGACGTCGCGGCTGAGGTCGTAGCGCCAGTCGGTGGTCCGTAGCTTGCTCAGGTACCGGTCCAGCACCGACTGGTCGAAGAGGCAGAAGGCGCTGAACACGAGGTTGCTGGTCGGCTCCGCGGGCTTCTCCACGAACGTGGTGAGCCAGCCGTCGGAGTCGAAATCCACCATCCCGAAGAGTTTGACGTACTCGGGCAGGATCTCCTGGTAGCCGATGGTCAGGGCGGCGGCGGTGGACCGGTGGTGGGCCAGCATCGGCCGGTAGTCGTAGTGGTAGACGTGGTCGGCGTGCAGCACCAGCACGTCCCGGTAGCGGTCGGTGAAGATGAACTCGGCATTGGCCAGCAGTGCCTCGGCGGTGCCGCGCTCGGGCGGGCGCGGGGCGAGCGCGGCGAGGTCGCGGCCCGACCGGACGTCGCGGTCGTGCGGGCCGAGGTGGATGTGCAGTCGGTCCGGCAGCTCCCAGGTCGACCGCAGGTAGTCGATCAGGCGGTGTTCGTTGAAGTGCGACAGCAGGAGCACCTCGGTCAGCCCGGAGTGCAGCGCGTTGGCGATGCTGAAGTCGATGAGGTGGCACTGTCCGCCGAAGGGCACCAGCGGCTTCGGCCGCTGGCCCGTCAGCCGGCCCATCCGCTCGCCCCGACCGCCGGCGAGCAGCACCGCGCGGACGTCGTCCATCCCGGTCACCACGTCCTCCCCGCTCGTCACCACGTCCTCCCCTGCGGCGTGCCGGCCGGCAGCAGCGAGCCCAGCAGCGCCAGGCTCTGGGCGAGGCTCTGCTCCCTGGGCAGCAGGACGTCCTCGTGCTCCACGTACACCACCCCGGTGAACCCCTCGTCGAGCAGCGCCGCGACGATGGCCGGCCAGTCGAGTTCGCCGCAGCCGAGCGCCCGGAACCGGATCGGCGGCTGTGGGCCGTACCGGCTCCACCCGGCTCCCGGCGGCGGGCCGGCGTGGCCGGAGCGCTGTAGGTCCTTGGCGTGTACCGCGTACATCCGGGCTCCCCAGCCGGTGACGGCGGCGACCGGGTCGTGGCCCATCGCGGCCAGGTTCGCCGGATCGACGCAGAGGTCGATCAGCCCCGCGTCCGGGTGCGCGGCGTACAGCACCGCGGCGCTGCTGACCCGGTCGTAGACGATCTGCCTGGGGTGCGGCTCCAGCAGGAGGCGCAGGCCGCTGTCGCGTGCGGCCGCCAGCACCGGCTCGGCGTGGGTGAAGAACTCGGCGACGTTCCGGTCCCAGCCGCCGGGGTCGCCCGGCCAGGAGAGCCAGCGGGCGAAGTCGGGGCAACCGACCAGCAGCCGGACGGCCGGCGCGCCGATCCGTTCCGCGAGCCGGATCGACCCGAGGGCGCAGGCGACGGCGTGTGCGCGCTTGCCCGCCGGCGTACCGGTGGCGACCGGATCGGTGTGCGGGCCGTGTGGCCCGAGCAGGAGCTGGGCGTCGCGGCTGTTGCTCACGCAGCCGACCCGGGCGTCGGCCAGCGTCTTCGCCACCTCGTCGAGGTAGCCCCGGTCATCCAGGCAGCGGCGTGGGTCGATCAGCCCCAGTGGCGTGTCGGTCGGCACGTCGAGCCAGAGGTCGCCGAGGTCCGCGCTCACCCGCAGCGCGCCGCGCAGGCCGAGGGGGGAGTGGGCGGCAAGGCAGACGCCGAGCTGGATGCCGGCCGTGCTCACGGGCGTACCAGCCGGGCGTACGGGCGCAGCGCGGCCGGCAGGACGAGCCGGTCGCCGGTACCGACGACGTGTCGCAGCGCGTCGGCCACCGTGCTGACCGTGTCGGAGATGAGTTGCACTCTGTCGACCCCTTTCGTGACGAGCCGGTCGCGCAGCAGGGCGAAGAACTCGGGGCAGCCGGTCAGCACCCCGCCGAGGGCGGCCACCGCGTACCCGGGTGGCAGGGCGAGCCGCTTGGCCACGGTGCGTACCCCGAGCGCCAGTTCGTCGACGGCGGCCTCGACCAGCCCGGTGGCGACCGCGTCGTCGGCCAGCCACGCCCGGCAGACCGTCGGGGCGAGTGCGGCCAGGTGCCGCTTCGGGAAGGGCCTGCCGGCCAGCTCCCGGGCCAGCTCGGTGACGGGGCGGCCGGCCCGGGTTTCGAGCGCCGCCAGCAGGCCGGTGGCCGGCCCACGGCCGTCGGCCGCGCGGACCGCGGCGCGCAGTCCGCGCCAGCCGAGGTCGAAGGCGCTGCCCTCGTCGCTGCCGAGGTACTCGCAGCCACCGGCCCGCCGGGTGTGCCCGTCGCGGTGCGCGCCGAGGAACCCCGACCCGGTGCCGCAGACCACGGCCACGCCGGTGCCGGCCAGCGCCGGTGGCCCCCAGAGCATCGGCACGAGGTCGTTGGAGAGCACCAGGTCGACGTGGTGCCGGGCGGCGGCACGCCGGACCCGGGCGGACTCGCTGCCCAGGCTGTGCTCGTCGGTGGCCGCGCTCGCCAGCCAGCCCACGCCGGGACCGGTGCCGATCCGGTCGCGGACGTCGGTGAGGATCTGGGCCAGTACGGCGTCGGCCTCGGCGGCCGAGATGGCGGCGCGGTTGATGGTCGGGTACTCGGCGACCCGTGGCGGGCCGTCCACCGGCTCGACCCGTACCCGGGTTCGGGTGCCGCCCGCGTCGATGGCGAACCGGCCGGAGGTGGCGGTCACGGTGCCGCCGCGCCGGCGGTCGCCGACACCATGCGTCGCAGCCCGGCGGCCGGCGTCGCGGGCGGCCAGTGCCCGGGCAACAGGGGGCGGAAGTCGGTGCAGGCGAGGCTGGAGTAGCGGGGCCGGGAGGCCCACGGGGTGTCGCGGCGCAGGCAGGGGCGGACCAGCTCGGGATCGGCGCCGGCGGCGGCGTAGGCCAGGCGCGCGAACTCGTACCGGCTCAGCTCCTGGGGCCCGGCCAGGTGTGCCACGGCCCCGGCTCCGGCCACCGGCCCGGCCCCGGCCGGCATCGTGAGGCGCGCCGCGACGACGCGGGCGACGTCGTCGATGTGGATCGGCGTGAACGACTGGTCGACGGGGGCCGGGAACGGGGCACCGGCCGCTGCGGCGGCGAGGCAGCGCTGGGCGTACGTCGCCCGGTACCCGGCGTCGGCGTGCCCGTAGACGAGACTGACCCGCAGCACGCGGCCTCCGCCGGCGAGCACGATCCGCTCGGCCTCCGCCTTCAGCCGGCCGTACGCGTTGTGCGGCGTCACCGGATCGGTGGGCCGCATCAGGCCGCGCTCCCCGGAGAAGACATTGTCGGTGGAGATGAGCAGGGTCGGGACGCCGGAGTCGGCGGCGAGCCGGGCCACCCCGCAGTGGATCCGGGCGGCCCGCTCCTCGTTCTCCTCCATCCAGCTCACGTCGCTCGGTCCGTGGGTGAGGACGATCCGGCGCGGCCCGATCCGCTCCAGGTCGGCGCGGAGCGCGGCCTGGCCCGCCGGCAGGTCGAGGTCGTGCCGCAGGTGGGTGCTGTCCGACGGTGGCGGACCGGGGGCGCGGGCCGGTGCCGAGCGGGCGACCGTCACCGGTGCCTGCCCCCGCTCGCGCAGCTCGTGACAGACCGCGCCGCCGATCAGGCCGCGCCCGACCACGATGATCATCGTGGGGATCCGGCGAACTCGCCGAGCGCGAGGTGGATCTCCCCGTCGGCCACGTCGTCGGCGATGACGACCTCGCCGAGCGCCGTCGGCAGCACGAACCGCAGGTTGCCGTCACGGATCTTGCGGATCTGGCCCAGCGCCGCGATCAGGGCCGCCGGGTCGACCTCGACGGCGAGCTCCGCCGGGCTGGTGGGGAGCCCGATCTGGGCCAGCAGGTCGACGAAGCGCCGCAGACCCTCCCGGTCGAGCAGGCCGCGTCGCTCGGCGATCCGCGCGGCGGTGACGATGCCGACGGCGACGGCCTCGCCGTGCAGTACCGGACCGTAGCCGGTGACGGTCTCCACCGCGTGCCCGACGGTGTGCCCCAGGTTGAGCGGGCGGGCGAGGTCCAGCTCGTACGGGTCCCGCTCGATGAGCTGGCACTTGACCGCGCTGGCGCCGTGGACGAGCCGGCGCAGGGTCTCCGGGTCGCGCGCCAGGATCTGCTCCCGTTCGCTCTCGATCAGCTCGAAGAGTCCGGGCGAGGCGATGATGCCCTTCTTGACGGCCTCCGCCAGGCCGGCGCGCAGTTGCCGGTCGTCCAGGGTGTCCAGGTAGCCGATGTTGGTGACCACCGCCTTCGGTTGGTAGAAGGCCCCGATCAGGTTCTTGGCGCTGTCGTGGTCGACGGCGACCTTGCCGCCCAGCGCCGCGTCGACGTCGGCCAGCAGGGTGGTCGGCACGTTAATGTACGGGACGCCGCGCATGTACGCGCTGGCCACCCAGCCGACCGTGTCGATCACCACGCCGCCGCCCACGGCGACCACGACGTCGCGGCGCTGCACCTCGCCGGCGGCCAACCAGTCGAGCAGCCCACTGGCGGTGGCCATGCTCTTGCTGGCCTCGCCGGGCGGAAAGGACGTCATCGACACGGCGACCCCACGGGCCGCGAGCCGGTCGGCCAACCGCTGGGCGTGCCGGGCGGCGACGACGTCGTCGGTGACGATCGCGGCGCGCCGACCGCCCACCTCGTCCACGAGGCGGTCGAGCGCCTCTGCTTCGTCGCGAACGATATGCACCGGATACCAGTCGGACCGGACCGCCGTACTCAACAACGGGCCGGCGGCGGCGTCCGGAATGGTGAGGCGATCGGACACGAAGTGGTATCCACGTGCTCGACCTGCCATGCGTGAGCCCCCCGTACCTACGCCAGAAGAAATGCGGAAAAGACACGGCCAGAATCGTCGGCCGTTAGCGGTGGAGCGGACGGCGTCCCGGTTGGCCCGCGTTCGTCAGGCCATGGTTTCCAGCGCCCCATGACATGTCAATGCCTCGATCGGCGTCGCTGTCGGCCGGTCGGGCCGGCGCCGATAATTGCCCGGTGCGATTGGCCGTCCCGAAATGGATCTGTCGCCTCGGCGGCGACGTGTCCCGGACGATCGGCGAGGACGGGTCAACGCGCTCGCGGACGCACCACGGGCGGTAGTGCCATCGGTGGCGGCATCCGTGCCGATTCGGTCCCCTGCCGCTGGAGGAACACGTGAGCGTGGACGAGCCCTGTGTCGTCGGCATCAACTTCGGTCATGATGGTGGCGCCGCGCTGCTCACCCCGACCCGCATGGTCGCGATCGGCGAGGAGCGGCTCAACCGGAGCCGGTACTCGCCCGGATGGCAGGCGTCGCTGCTCTACTGCCTCCGCGCCGCCGGGATCGGACTGTCCGAGATAGACCTCGTGGTGGCCAGCAACTACGGCGAGCAGATCACGGTCGCCGAGACGGGGCTGTCGCACCTCGGCATCCCCGACGACCGGGTGCGGGTCGTCGACCACCACCTGTCGCATGCCTACACCGCCTTCTGCCTGAGCGACTTCAGCCATGCCACGGTCATCGTCACCGACGGCGGAGGAAACAACACCGACACCGAGACGTACTACGCGGGCACCCCGGACGGGCTGGTCCGGCTGGGCGGCAACGACCCGGGACGGCCCCGGGCCGGCGCGGTCGGCGCCACCTACGAGGCGTTCACCGAGTACCTGGGCTGGAACTTCCAGGAGGCGGGCAAGACCATGGCGCTCGCGTCGTTCGGGGATCCGACGAGGTTCGCCGCCACGCTCTTCGACGTGCAGGACGGGCGGGTGACCGGCCGACTCGACCAGACCCACGCGCGCGGTGTCGTGGCGTACGCCCGCCGGCACGGGTTGGACTTCGGCCCGCTCGGCTCGCGCGGCGCCGACCAGCGGGGCATCGACGCCGCCGCGCACCTGCAGGCGGAGGTCGAGACGGCGCTCTGCGCGCTGGTCCTGCAGAACGTCGCCGAGGTCGGGTACGACAACGTCTGCCTGGCCGGCGGGGTGGCGCTGAACTGTGTGGCCAACGACCGGATCCGTCGCCTGCCCGGCGTCGCCGACCTGTTCGTGCCGCCGGCCGCCTCCGACCGTGGCCAGGCGCTGGGCAACGCCCTGTACGGCCTGCACCAGCTCACCGGGGAGTTGCCCCGGCCGCTGTTCCGGTCCGACTCGCTCGGCCGCACCTACAGCGACGCGGAGATCGAGCTGACCCTGCGCCGGGACCCCCGGTCCGGTCTCGTCGAGCGGCGGTTCGTGCCGTTCAGCTACCGGCGCGAGAGCGACATCGCGGCCTGCGCCGCCCAGCTCATCGCCGACGGAAAGCTGATCGGCTGGTTCACCGGCGGCAGTGAACTGGGCCCCCGGGCCCTCGGGTACCGGTCGATGCTGGCCGACCCGCGTACCGTCGGGAGCCGGGACGCGCTGAACAACCGGATCAAGCACCGTGAGCCGTTCCGGCCGTTCGCCCCGGCGGTGCTCGTCGAACGCGCCGCCGACTGGTTCGAGCTGGCCGGGCCGTCGCCGTTCATGCTGCTGGCGCCGGCCGTCCGGCCGGAGTGTCGGGAGACGATCCCGGGCGTCGTGCACGTCGACGGCACCGCGCGGGTGCAGACCGTGGACCCGGCCGTCGCGCCGCAGTTCGGCGCGCTCATCGCGCACTTCGAGAAGATCACCGGCGTCCCGGTCGTGCTCAACACGTCGTTCAACGACCGGGAGCCCATCGTCGAGACCCCGGCCGACGCGCTGGCGACGTTCCAGGACAGTGACCTCGACGCGCTCTGCCTCGGCGACTACCTGGTCGAGAAGGTGTGAACCACCCGGACCGGGCGCGGACGGCGGCGCAGCCCCGCCCGGTCCGGGTGGCCGCACGCGCGGCTGCGGGTGTTCAACTGCGGACCGGCCACGGTTGCACACCGCCGTTGCCGGCGCCTGCCGTCACCGGTAGCGGAAGCGCCGGATCTTGCCGGCGGACGACCGTTCGAACTCCCGGATCACCTCGATCGACACCGGCACCTTGTGCGGGGCGAGCAGCCCCACGCAGTGCTCGCGCAGCTCGGCGGCGCTCGGCTCGCTGCCGGCGTCGGCGCGGACCACCAACGCGTGCACCCGCTGTCCCAGCAGCCGGTCCGGCCGGCCGACCACCAGCGCCTCGCCGACCGCCGGGTGCGCGACCAGGGTCTGCTCGACCTCGCGGGCGCTGACGTTGGCGCCGCCGACGATGATGACGTCGTCGACCCGGTCGACCAGGAAGAGGTAGCCGTCCTGGTCCAGGTAGCCGAGGTCGCCGACGCTGAAGTAACCGCCCGGCCGGCCCCGCAGGTGTCCACTCTGGGCGGCGGAGAGCCGACGGGTCCCGGCGGTACGGAGGTAGACCTCGCCGACCTGCCCGGGGGGCAGGCCGGCGCCCTCCTCGTCCAGGATCCGCACCTGCGTCATGTACGGCCGTCCCACCGTGCCGGGGCGCTCCAGCCAGTCCGTGCCCCGGCTGACGACCGCGCCGACCATCTGGGTGGAGCCGTACAGCTCGTACACCCGGTCGGCGCCGATCCCGTCCAGCCACGCCTGCTTCACCGCCGCCGGGCACGGGGCGGCGGTGTGCAGGACACCGACCAGCCGTTCGCCGAAGGCCCGCAGGAACGCCGGGTCGCCGCCGATGACCGCCATCTGGTGCGGGGTGAGCTGGCACCAGGTCGGCGGTACCCGGCGTACCGCGTCCCGCACGGCGCCGGGCCCGAACCGGTCGACGACCACCAGGTGGTTGCCGTACACCAGGCCGGTGAGCGCGCAGGTGAAGGGGGCCGCGTGCGACAGCGGGCCGAGCACCAGGTGGTCGGCGTCGGGCCGCCAGCCCACCGCGGCCAGCAGCACCGACTGGCCGGCGAGCTGCGCGCCGGGGCGGCCCGGGATGGGGACCAGGCGGGGCAGGCTGGTGCTACCGCCCGACGGCAGGTACCAGGCGGTCGTCGGCTCGGCCGCACCGACCGCCGAGGTCGCCGCCGCCCGGCCCGTCGCCGGCGCTGCGGTGGTCGGCTCCGACTCGTCGAAGGTGAAGATCTCCTCCGGCGGGCGGCCGACACCGCTGAAGAGCTGGGCCAGCTCCGGCGCGGTGCTCTCCGGCGCGACGACCAGCGGCGTACGCCCGGCCCACCAGGAGGCGAGCACCGCCACGAGGAACCCGATGCCGTTGGGGAGCGCCACCACCGTGTACGGGTCCGGTGGTTCGGCCAGCAGCCGGGCGGCTCGGGCCTCGGCGAGCGCGACCAGTTCGGCTCGGGTCAGCGAGGACCACCGCCCGTCGGCGCTGCGGGCGGAGACGGCCGGCCGGTCTGGCTCGGCCCGCGCCAGCTCCCGCATCCGCCGGTACGTCGGCAGCGGGCCCCGGGGCGGCGGCGGGGTCACCGGGCCGTCCCGACCTCGGCCTGGGCGGCGAGCTGCCGGACGGTCCCGAGCTGGTACAGGTCGGCGGCGAAGACGCTGATGCCGCACTCCTGCTCCATCCGGTCGACGATCGCCACCGCCGCGAACGAGTCGCCGCCGAGGTCGAGGAAGTCGTCCTCGACACCGACCCGGGGCACCCCGAGCCCGTCGGCCCAGATCGCCGCCACCGCCTCCTCCAGCGGTGACGCCGGAGCCGCGTACCGGTGGTGCTCGACCGCGACGTCCCGCCAGCCGTCGCCGGTCGCACCGTCGCCGTCGCGGGGAATGCGGTCGACGACGACGTAGTTGTCCGGCGCCTCGGCCGGATCCACCACCCGTTCCACCAGCAGCCGGGCGTCCAGGGCGGAGAGCCGGCCGGCGGCGGCCACCAGCAGCACCGTGCCGTCCTCGACGAGCGCGTGCTCCAGGGGTTCCCCGTCGAAGGCGAGGGCGTCGCGGAGCTGTTCTTCCCGCGTGGACATGTCAGCTACCTCCGTCCAGGGGCGTGCCGTGGTGGACCTCGGCCGGCCCCGCCACGATCCGCGCCAGCGGCTGGTTGCGGCGGGCCAGTAGGGATTGCGCGAGTCGGGTCAGCTCGCCCAGCAGCCGTTCGGCCGTCTCGCCGTCGGCGTGGTCGGGATCGTGCCAGAGCACCAGCTCCAGGCTGCCGTCGTCGTCGGGGGTGCCCACCAGCGCCAGCGGGACGTCGAGATATCCGGACCGCTCCGCGCGGATCCGCCAGCCACTTCGGACGCCGCCGAGCGGGATCGTCCCGGCCGAGCCGGTCCGCAGGGACACCAGCGCCGGTGGATCGCCGGCCGCCGCCATGCCGGTCGGGGCAGCCGACGGTGGCCGGTGCGCTCCGTACGGCGTCGAGGCGAGGTCGTCCCGCGCCCGCCGGACGGCCCGCAGCGCGCCGGTGACCGGCACCGTGTCGTCCGGTACGGGCGTGACGACCGCGCGGGTGTGTACCGGCCCGACCAGCTCCCGGGTCCGGGGGTCGTCGCGGTTGGCGACCGGCACGCAGACGCGCCGGGGACCACCGGCCGGGTCGAGGTGCCCGAGCGTCAGTCCGAGGGCCAGGGTGAGCACGTCCTCCAGGCCGGCGGCGCACTGCTCCGCGAGCCGGGACAGCGCGACCACCGAACCGGCGGGCCACCTCGTCCGGGCGGCGACCCGGGCCACCGGCCGGTGCGCCGACGGCGGGCCGGGTTCCCCGGCGGGGTGGGTCGCGCGCTGCCAGGCCGCCCAGTCGTAGAAGCCCGGCGAGGCCGCCGGCAGCTCCGTCACCCCGTCGTCGTACGCGCGGGCCAGGTCGGCCAGCAGGATCGGCACCGATCCCTCGTCCGCCACCAGCCGATCCAGCGACAGCGACAGCACCGTGCCCCGGTCGGTGGGTTCGATCCGGGCCCGCCAGAGCCCGCCGGCGGTCACCGGGCCCGTCGGCGTCGGTGCGGTCGCCGGCTGGTCGGCGGCGGCGTCGAGGAGCACCGTGGGCTCGTCGCGCAGGGCCGGCTCGGCGGCCGGGCGGAAGACCGAACGCAGCACCTCGTGGCGGGTGGCGACCGCCCGCAGCGCGCCGCGCAGCCGCTCCTCGTCCAGCCGGCCGGGGACCTGCACGTCGACCTCGATGGTGGCGCCGCGTGGGCCCGGCCCGGGTCGGGGCCCGTCCGGACGCAGCCGGGCGAGCTGCTCCCAGCTCACCTGCGGCGGCCCCGCCGGCCGGGCGGGCAACGCGGCCGGGGTGTCCGCGTCGCGTACCGCCGTCAGCCGCGCGTACACCTCGGCGAGATCCTCCGCGAGGAACAGGTCGGACGGGTCGAGCGGCACGTCCCAGCGGGCCTGGATCTCGGCGGCGAGGGCCGTGACGGTCAGTGAGTCGGCACCGAGCTCGAAGAGGTTCGAGTCGAGCGTCGGCTCGTCCGCCGTGCCGGGCAGGAGGGACGCGCACAGCGCCAGGAAGGCGGCCACGGATGGCCCTTCGCTCGCCGTGGGTACGGGTTCGACGTCGATGTAGATCGATTCCATGGGGTACGCCGCGCTCCTCTCGACCCGGCTCACCGCCGCAACAGGCTCGAAGTGTGTCGGTGGCGCGGACCCTTATGCAAGACGATCGTTCTTCGCATGATGGGGATGACCAGCGCGCCGGCTGGTGCGTCCGGTGTCCGATCCCGCGGGGGTGACCGTGCAGTCCGTCCATCGTTTCGAGGTGCCGTTCGCCGGCGGCCGTAGCGCGCAGGCCCCGATGACCTGGGGGCAGATCGCGCTGTGGGACGTGCTGGCCTGGCTGCCCCCGGGGGACGCGAGCCTCAACCTGGTGCTGCACTGCGAGGTGCCGCCGGGTACGACGTCGTCGGAGGTCGGTGCCGCCGTCGCCGCGCTGGTCGGGCGGCACGAGTCGCTGCGGTCGCGCTACCTCGACCGCGACGGCGAACTGGTCCAGCAGGTGGTCGGCGAGGGTGCCGTGCCGGTCGAGGTCTTCGAGGCCGGCACGGCCACCACGGCGGGTGCCGCCGCCGTGGTGGCGAACCAGCTGCGCGTCGTCGCCTTCGACGGGGCCACCGATCCGCCCCTGCGGGTCGGTATGATCACCCGGGCCGGCGTACCGGTCTGGCTGGTCCTGGTCCTCCACCACCTCGCGGTCGACGGGTGGAGTCTGCGCATCCTCAAGGAGGACCTCACCGCGCTGCTGCGCGGCGGTCCGCCCGGGCTGCGGCCGGCCGGTACCCAACCGGTGGAGCGGGCGGGCTGGGAGCGGTCCGAGCCGGGCCGACAGCGCAACCGGCGGTCGCTCGACTTCTGGCGTGGTCACCTCGAACGCCTTCCCCCGGTGGTGGTCGGCTGCGACACCGGCGAGCCGGGCACCGATCTGGAGTGGTCGGAGCTGCGGTCCACCGCGTTGACCACCGCCGCCACCAGCCTGGGCGGGCGGCACCGGCTCAGTCCGGCCCTCGTGGTGCACGCGGGCCTGCTCCTGGTCATCGGCGCGTACCTGGGGGAGCGGCAGGTGGCTACCCGGATGATCGTGGCCACCCGGTTCGCCGCCGAGCAGCGCCGGCTCGTCGGCGCCTTCAACCAGAACGCGTTGTTCTGCCTCACCGTGGCCGACGAGCCGTTCTCGACGTACCTGCTGCGGGCGGCAGAGGCCGAGCTGCTGGCGTACCGCCACAGTGAGTACGACCTCAGGGCACTGCACGGGGTGCTCGCCGAGGTCGGCGCGGCGCGTGCGGTGCCGCTCAACGGCTTCTGCTTCTTCAACGACGTGCGGGCGGACGTGGGGGGCCGGCAGGGCGTGGGACGTACCGCCACGCCCGAGCCCACGGCCGAGTTGCTGGCGCGACAGCGGGCGGCGTCCAGGATCAACCGCCTCACCGCGGAGCACCGGGCCCGGGAGGCCCGGCTCTTCTTCTACCTGCACGCCCTGGCGCCGAAGGCGTTCTGCTCGGTCGGCGTCGACCCTGGTTTCGCGCCGGGGCGGACCTCGGCCGACCTCCTCGCCGACCTGGAGTGGCTGCTGCTCCACGCCTGCCGCGCCGACGACTCGGCCGAGACGCTGTGGCGGGCACTGGCCGGCGCCCGGGCGGCTGCCTGATCCGGCCCCGATCCGGGTCGCCGCGTTCCCTGCCCACGGCGTGTTCAACCGCGGCGGATCGCCAGTTGAACACGCCGGCGTTCGTTCAGGTACCGGCCGGTTCGCCGGCCAGCGCCGCGAGGGCCGGGTAGTCGACCTTGTTCGTGCTGGTGGTGGGCACCCGGTCGACCACCCGGACGGTCACCTGCGAGGACGGGACGCCCAGCGCCCGGCAGGCGCGGTCCAGCGCGGACCCGAGCGCGGCGGGCGGGTCACCGGCGTGGAAGACGACCAGCCGCTCGTCCCGGGCGACGACGGCCACCGGGGCGGCGGCGGCGAGGCTCTCCTCCAACTCGTCGAGGTTGATCCGCCGGCCGCCCGTCTTCGCGATCCGCTTGATCCGTCCGGTCAGCTCCAGGTAGCCGTCGCGGAGCCGGCCGACGTCCCCGGTCCGCAGGACGCCCCGCAGGCCGTCGCCGTCGGCCAGGTGGGCCCGGTCGGCGGCGTAGCCCATCATCACGTTGGGGCCGGTGTAGACCACCTCGCCGACGTCGGTGCTGGTGTCCGGCTCCAGCGGCCTGACCTCGAAGCGGCCGTCCGGGATGGCCCGACCAGCCGAACCGATGCCGGCGGGCTCAGCCGTGACGTCCACGCAGGACATCCGGGCGGTGGCCTCGGTCTGGCCGTACATGACGAAGAACCGGGCACCCCGCTCGCGGGCCAGGTCGGCGTACCAGCGGACCAGATCCGGGCGGAGGCGACCGCCGGCCTGGGTCAGCGTACGCAGGCTCGCCGGCCACACCCGGGGCAGCGGACCGCGCAGCCCCTCGTACGTCAGCGGCACGCCGGCGAACGCGGTGACCTCCCGCTCGGCGCAGGTACGCCAGAATCCGCTGCCGATCGGGCTCGCCGCGGTGAGGAGGATGGACGCGCCGGCGGACAGGTGGCTGTGCAGCACCGAGAGTCCGTAGCTGTAGTGCAGTGGCAGGCCGGTGACCGCCCGGTCGGCGGCCGTGATCCCCAGCGCCTGCCGGATGCTGGCCGCGTTGCTGCGCAGGTTCCTCCTGGACAGGCGTACCCCCCGGGGGCTACCCGTGGTGCCCGAGGTCAGCAGCACGAGCGCGAGATCGGGGTGCAACGGCCCCGCGTCCGGGCGTCGGCGTCGGTGGACCAGGAGCGACCCGTGCCGGGTGGCCGGGTGGTAGCCGGCCGGCACGTCGGGCCAGCCCGGCGTGGTCGACCCGGCCGGCGCCGGCGGCCGGACCAGCACCTCGGGCCGGAACGAGTACAGCAGACGGTCCAGCGCCGCCGCGTCGAACTCGGGGCTGACCAGCACGACGGGATGCCGGTGCCGCAGCGCGCCGAGATACGCCAGCACGAACTCGACGGTCGGCGTGGCCACCAACAGCACCAGGGACCGAGCTGTCCCGGCGCGGGGCAGCCAGGCGGGCTCGCGGGCGGTGGCCGCCGCCAACTCGCCGTGGTCCACGATCCGGCCGTCCGGCGTGACCAGGGCTGGCGCGTCCCTGACGCCGTCGGTCAGGAACGTCGTGTCCGGCCCATCGGCCCGCCCCTGGCGATCCGTTCGGGGCACGCGGTGGTCGGTGCCGGGTTCGGGTCGCGTCACATCCACCCCCACACCAGTACGGCAAAACCCGGCCGGCGTTAAGAGCCGACGCGGTCAGCGCAGCATCGCCCGGGTCATCCGGCGGGTGGCGACGTACATCGCGATCGATCCGAAGGCGACGAGGTAGACCACCGGGATCAGCAGGTCCCAGCCGAGGCGTCCCAGCGCCGGTTCGCGGACCAGTTCGATGCTCTGGTAGAGCGGCAGCGCCCGGACCACCGGCCGTAGCGCCTCCGGGTAGACCGACAGCGGGTAGAACGTCGTCGCGAACAGGTACATCGGCAGCATGAAGAGCTGGACGTACTGGAAGTCGGGGAAGTCGCGCAGGTATGTCGTGATGGCCAGCCCGGCCGCGGCGAAGGCGTACGAGATCAGCACCGACGCCGGTAGCGCCAGCAGCACCCAGGCCGAGGTGATCAGCCCGCTGACCGCCATCACGACGAGGAATCCGATCGACGTCAGCAACGCGTTGATCATCGCGCTGCTGATCTCGCCGACCGCGATGTCGGTGACGGACAGCGGTGTCGGCAGGATCGCCTCGTAGGTCTTCTCGATCTTCAAACGGGCGAAGACGCCGAAGCTGGTCTGGTTGAACGCGGTGTTCATGGCGGTCGTGGCCAGGATCGCCGGGGCCACGTAGACGGCGTAGGGGACCTCGACCCCGGGTACCGTCCCGACGAGCAGCCCGACGCCGACACCGATCGACAGTAGGTACAGGATCGGCTCGACGAGCGCGTTGAGCAGCGGCGTGACCGACCGGCGGTAGATCATGAAGTTGCGTTCGACGAGCGCCAGGGCCCGACGTACCGTCCAGGCGGGTACGGCGACGGTGGTCATGGTGTCTCCCCGGTGGTCTGGAGGGGGGCCGTCACGCGTGCAGCCGGCGGCGGTAGGTGACCCGGGCGACCAGGAAACCGCCCACCGCCAGCACCAGCAGGTAGCCGACGTGGATCGAGCTGCCGGTGAGCGTCGCCGTGCCGAGGCTGAGCGTCCGGCACAGCTCGACGCCGTGCCACAGCGGCAGCACGTAGGACACCGGCCTGATCCACCCCGGTAGCTGCGCGACCGCGAAGAAGGTGCCGGAGAACATGTAGAGCGGCATGATGACGAAGCGGAACATCGTGTCGATGTGCCGCATCTTGCGTACGCCGACCGCCCACGCGGCGGCCGGTGCCGCGAACGCCATCCCCGTCAGCGTCGCGCCGAGCAGGGCACCGAGAACCCACCAGCCCCTGATCAGCCCGAACGCGGCCATCACCGCGATGAAGGCACCGCTGGCGGTGAACACCCGGAAGGCGATGAAGAACAGGTGCCCGGCGGCGAGCTGTTCGGGTTCGAGCGGCGTCGGCGTGGCCCCCCGGTAGGCGCCGGAGCGCGCCGCCCGGGCGACCCCTGCGGACCCCTCCAGGAACGCGCTCTGCATCGCCGCCGCGGCCAGCATTCCCGGGGCGAAGAACGCCGCGTAGGGCACGCCGGCGATCTGCGCCGGGGCATTGTCGTCGACGAGGGCGCCGAGGCCCGCGCCGATGCCGGTGAGGAACAGCAACGGGTTCAGCACACTGATCACGATCGAGCCGCGCCAGGTGCGCCGGTAGACCGTGATCCAGTATCCGAATGCGCGAAGCACCAGTCGTCTCTCCTGCTAGTCGATCAGCGATCGGCCGGTGAGCTTGAGGAACACGTCCTCCAACGTCGCCCGGCGGACCAGCGCGGTGAGCGGGGTGATCGACATGGCGTGCACCGCGGACAGGGCGGCCTCGCCGTCGTCGGCGTAGACGAGCACCCGGTCGGGGAGCAGTTCCACCCGCCCGTCGGTGTCGCTGCCGCCGGTGGCCAGCGTGGACGTGTGCAGCTTCTCCGCCACGGTGTCCTGTTCGCCGAGGTGGAACCGGAGTTCGAGGACCTCTCTGGTGGCGTACCTGGTGATCAGCTCGCGAGGGGAGCCCTGGGCGACGATCCGGCCGTGGTCGACGACGATGAGCCGGTCGCAGAGCTGCTCGGCCTCGTCCATGTAGTGCGTGGTGAGGACGAGCGTGACGCCCTCCTGCTTGAGCCGGAAGAGCCGGTCCCACAGTACGTGCCGGGCCTGCGGGTCGAGGCCGGTGGTCGGCTCGTCGAGCAGCAGGATGTCGGGTTCGTTGATCAGGGAGCGGGCGATGGTCAACCGCCGCCGCATGCCGCCGGAGAGCGTCTCGACCTGGTCGCCGGCCTTCTCCTGGAGTTGGGCGAAGTCCAGCAGCCGGGTCGCGCGTTCGCGGGTGACCGCGCGCGGCAGGTTGAAGTACCGCCCGTAGATGTGCAGGTTCTCCCGGACGGTGAGCTCGTTGTCGAGGAAGTCGTCCTGCGTCACGACGCCCAGCCGGGCGCGGATCTCCGGGCCCTGCCTCATCGGGTCCATGCCGAGCACGCGCAGGCTGCCGCCGCTGATCGGCGACGTCGCGGCGATCATGCGCATGGTGGTGGACTTGCCGGCACCGTTGGGCCCGAGCAGCCCGAACGCCTCGCCCCGGTGGAGCGCGAAGTCGATGCCGTCGACGGCCCGGAACTCGGCGACGGAGCCACGGGCGGGATAGATCTTGGTTAGGTTCCTCGCCTCGACCAGGGGGAGTTCGGTCACGGCAGCAGCCTACGAACGAGGCAGCCAGCACTGCAAGTTTTGAGCAGAAACTTGCAATTTTTGAACGCGATTACTAGTTTGGCTCGTCCGCTGCTGTGGCCCGTCCGCTCCGTGCGCGACTGCCGGGCGGATCGAGGCGGCGGCTCAGCCGGTCCGGCCCCGGTCCGGGGTGTCGTTCTCCGCCGCGAAGCACGCCGGCAGGAAGGTCTCGCTGATCAGGAACGTGGGGACGCCGCCGGTGAAGATGCGGTACCGCCGCCGCGCCCCGGCCGGTCCGGTCCGGGGCCCGTCGACCAGCTCGCGGAAGGACTCCGTGCGGTGCTGCCGTAGCAGCCGGCCGATGGGCTCCTCGGTCTCACACAGCGCGGTGCGCAGCGGCTCCGGCAGCGCGTCGAGCGCGATCACCGCGTGCGCCCGCACGTACACCGTCCGGGAGTCGATGCCGACCAGGTCGGTGGTGCGGGTCAGCAGGCCGGCGTCCGGGCCGGCCCGCAGGAGGGCCCGGTCGCCCGGGTCGGCGGCGTCGGCCGGCTGCACCAGGCGGGCGGTGACGATCCGCTCACCCGCGTACTCCTCCAGCATCGGGGTCACCGTGCCGTCGGAGTGCAACAGCAGCCGGGCGGGAAGGCTGAGGCCGGTCATGGGTGAGCCCTTCCAGGCCGTACGAGTGGATCGCCCGCGCCAGGTCGCCGGCGCGGCGGACGAGCGCCGTCGGCACTCCCGCGGCGGCGCCCTGCGCGACGTCGGCCGCGGTGTCGCCGAGGTAGCGGGTCTCGTGCGGCGCGAGACCGAGCCGCCGCAGCGCGGCGAGCAGTCCGTCGGGAGCGGGCTTCGGCCGTGCCGCGTCCTCGCGCGCGACGGTCACCTCGACCGGCAGGCCGCTCGCGGCCAGGAGCGCGACCGCGTCGGCCCGGGTCCGGCCGGTGCACAGGCCGACGACGACGTCGGCGGCGAGCAGGGCGCGCACGGTCTGCCGGACGTGCGGCATCGGGGGCACCGGCCCGGCGGCCAGCGCCGCGTGCAGCTCGCGGCGGTAGTGCGGCCAGGCGGCGGTGAACCGGTCGGGGCCCACCACCGCCCGCACCGTGTCGACGTCGGTGGGGCGCTGCGCGGCGGCCAACCTGGCGGCGCTGAGCCCGGCGAGCCCGACCGCTGCCGCCGCGGCGCGGAGGCAGCGCTGGTGCAACGGCCACGAGTCGACCAGTGTGCCGTCGAGGTCGAAGACGACGCCACGGACCGGTGCGGGCGGGGTCATGGCAGCGCCACGAGGCCGGCCGAGCGGGCGGACGGGGTCGACTCGGCGACCGCGAGGACCCCGTTGATCAGGTGCAGCGCGAGAACCGCGCCGGCGGCCATGCCGAGGCGCATACCCAGGTCGAGCAGCGGCGGGAGGCCGAGGTCGGCGAGCACGGCCTGGTGCGCGGGCTCGGTGGAGCGGTGCCCGGCGACCAGGTAGCCGGCGGACGCGGGGCACAGCCGAACCGCGACCAGGGCGGCGACCGCGGTCATGGTGCCGTCGATCACCACCACCTGCCGACGTCCGGCGGCGGCGAGGATGACGCCCACGTTGCCGGCGATCTCGAAGCCGCCGAGCGCGGCGAGCAGCGCCAGTGGGTCGCCGGGGACGCCGGCGTGGCGGGTGAGCGCGGTGTCGATGAGCCGTCGCTTCCGAGCGACCACGTCCGCGGTGACGCCGGAGCCCGCGCCGACCAGGTCGGCGACGTCGGTGTCCAGCAGGCGGGCGGCCAGGGCGGTGGCGGCGGTGGTGTTGCCCACCCCGATCTCGCCGACCGCCACCATCGGGACGTCGGTCAGCCGCTCGGTCGCGTATCGCGCGCCGCCGAGGACCGCCCGGACCACCTGCTCCGGCGCCATCGCCGGGTCCCGGGTGATGTCGCGGGTGCCGGGGCCGATCTTGTATCGCTGGTCGCCGACCGGCTCCGCCAGCCCGACGTCGGCACACTCGACCCGGGCCGGTACCCGCGCCGCGAGGGTGCAGACCGGGGCGAGGCCGGCCCGGATCAGTTCGAGCACCCGGCCGGTGTAGCCGTGGCGGTACCGGGAGGTGCCGTGCCGGGCCACGCCGTGGTCCCCGGCGAGCACGCTCACCACTGCCGGGAGCGGCCCCGGGGCGGCCCCGCGCCGGATGCCGGCGACGCGGTGGGCGACGGCGTCGAGCGTGCCGAGGGCGTCCGGCGGCCGGGCCTGCGCGCGCTGACGGACCTGGGACAGGCGTACGGCGTGCGGGTCCACTGGCGGCACCGTCGCGCAGAGCGCGTCCACGGCGGCGATGTCCGGCTCAGGCACGGCTCTTCCGCTCCAGCAGCCGGCCGGCGATCCCGGCGATGCCCTCGGCGAAGTGTTCGTTGGTGAACCGCCGCTCGACCCGGTCCCGTGCGGCCGCGCCCCGGCGGGCTCCCTCTGCCGGATCCGCCAGCGCCGCGCCGAGCGCGACCGCCAGCGCGCCGGGGTCGACCACCCGCGCGCCGGAGGGGCCGGCCACCGGGACCGGCCACCCGAAACGCGCGTCGGGCACCAGCTCGCGCAGCGAGTCGACGGCCGTGCACACCACCGGCCGGGCGAACGCCATCAGCTCCGCGCAGACGTAGCAGAAGGACTCCCACCGGCTCGGCACCACGGCGACGTCGGCGACCGACATCCAGCTCAGCGCGGCCCGTCGCGGGACGTCGCCGAGGAAGGTGACCCGGTCGGCGACGCCGAGTTCGCCGGCCAGGCCGCGCAGCGCGGCCTCCTCCGGGCCGACGCCGACCAGCGCCAGGTGCGGTGCGGCGCCCGGCGCGTGCACGTCCGGCAGCGCGCGCAGCAGTTCGGCGAAGCCCTTGACCGGCACCAGCCGGCCGCAGGCGACCAGCAGCGCCGTGTCCGGCCGCCCGGGGAGCAGCTCCGCGCGCAGCCGCCGGCCAACCGGCTCGGCGCGGACGGCGTCGATCTCGGCGAGGTCGATGCCGAGGTGGACGACGCTGTGCGGCGCGGCGCTGCCCGGGTAGTAGCCGGTGATGGCGTCGCTGAGGGCCTGGCTGATGAAGGCGGTGTGGTCGCAGTCGGTCACCGCCTTCTCCTCAAGGTGCAGCAGGTGCCGCGGCTCGGCGGAGACGCCGGTGGTGACGTGGTGGGCGTCCCGGTCGTACGGCGTGATGGCCCGGAAGTCCTGTAGCAGGATGTTGACCAGCGGAACGTCGAGGCGGCGGGCGAACATCCGGGCCTCCGGATGGCAGAACAGGTCCGGCAGCAGCACCAGGTCGGGTGGGCCCAGCTCGGCGGCGAGGGCCTCGGCGGCGGTGAACAGCCGGCGGTGCGTGCGGACGCTCTGGTCGCCCAGCCCGGACTCCTCGTTGTAGACCACGCCGGTGGCGGCGCGGTGCACCGTCACCCCGTCGACCTCCTCGCGGACGTCCCGCGTCGGGTCGGCGACGGTGGACACCACGACGACCTGCCAGCCGAGGGCGGTGAGGCCGACGCCGAGGTTGCGGGCGACGGTGCTGGTCCCGCCGACCGTGTTCGGCGGGTACTCGCGGGAGAAGACGAAGGCTCGTCCGGGGCGGCTCATCGGGCGGCACCTGCCGTTCGGTCGGCGACCGCCGGGCGGCCGGGGAGTCGGGGGAGGCCGAGCAGGGAGTGCAGTTGTCCGGCGGTCGCCTCGACGGCGGGGACCCCGGCGGCGACCGCGCGGTGCCACCCGACGATGGCGTCGGCGGCGCCGTCGAGGTCGAGCCGGTGTTGCCAGCCGAGCGCCGTCGCGGCCCGCCGGCCGTCGAGCCGCAGCACGCCGTGCTCGGCGAAGGTGGGGTCGTGCTCGACGACGACCGGCACGCCGGTGCCGCCGTGCCGGGCCCAGGCGGCGGTGAGGGCGGACACCAGCTCCCGCACGCTCGCGCCGTTGCCCGGCGGCGCGAAGTTGAACACCTGGCCGCCGGCGACCACGCCGGCGCCGAGGCCGTCCACCAGGCGGAGCAGACCGTGTACGACGTCCAGCGCGTGCTGCCACGGGCGCACCGCGTCCGGGTGGCGCAGCCGGATCGGTTCCCCGGCGGCCAGCGCCGTCAGGGCGTCCGGCACGAGCCGGTTGACGGCGTGGTCGCCACCGCCGATGACGTTGCCGAACCGGATCGAGCCGGCGGCGAGCGGTAACCCGGCGGCGCGGTACAGGTCCTGGTATCCCTCGAACACCAACTCGGCGCCGGCCTTCGACACGCTGTACGGGCAGCCGCCGCCGAGCTCGTCGACCTCCCGGTACGGCCACGGCCACTCCCGGTTGCGGTAGCACTTGTCCGACGTGACGTGCACCAGCACCGGCGGTGCGCACAGCCGCGCCGCCTCCAGCACGTTGACCGAGCCGACGATGTTGGTGGTCAGCGTCGTACGCGGGTCGCTGAGGCCGGCGCTGACCAGCGGCTGCGCGGCGAGGTGTACGACCGCGTCGAAGCGACCGTCGGCCATGACCTCGTGCAGCGCAGCGAAATCCCGAATGTCGCCGGTGACCCCGGTGACGCCCAGCCCGGCCAGTTCCGTGGCCCGTCGCCGGGTGTGTGGGGTGTCGTTCGCGGCGAAGCCGACCACCTCCGCGCCGCTCGCGGTCAGCGCGATGCTCAGCCATGAGCCGATGAACCCGCTGTGCCCGGTGACGAGCACGCGGGTACCGCTGCGGTCGGTGTGGTACCAGTCGTGGGATCGGTGGCGTTCGACGTTTGCGTTCACGGGTCATTCCCCTTGACCGTTCGCAATTGCTTCACCAAGCGACGGATACGTCGCGGCGTCCACAGAGTCCGGTCGGCGTGAGCCGTCTCGGGCTGGACGCTCCGACGGTAAGGGACATCAGAAGACGGCGCAACTATCGAACGAAATCCTGCAACTAACGCGCTTGGATGAGGCAGATATTCGTGAGAGAGTCCACTTCTCGCCCCGTCGCCCGAAGCGGCGCGGCGAAATGCGCCGTGGATCCCTTTGCTGTCAAGGGGTTGACCGCAGTGTGACGATCATCTACTGAGTGCGTTGTGGTCGGCTGGCAGTCGTCGTCCAACGATAACGAACCATGTTGCGTACCAAAGTTGCAAGATTAAGTTCATTAGTTGCGGCTATCGGACGGGATCCCGTAGGCTGGTCGCGACGCCGAGAGGGTATTGGCGACAGTGGATTGACTCCCGCTTATGGGCGCGCGCCGGCCGCCACGTCGGCCCGGACCGCGTCGCGGTGCGCCGAACGTCCTCTCATCCCTGCCGGAAGGGGAAACCATGCTGGCCGTCAACGGGGGAACGCCGGTGCTCGGCCCGGGTGACATCGCGCCCTGGCCGCACATCACGGACGACGACCGGGCCGCCGTGCTCGCGGTGATGGACCGGGCGAGTCCGTGGCGCTGGCCGTTCGAGCCGATCCAGGAGTTCGAGGCGGCCTGGGCACAGGCGATCGGCCTGCCCCACACGATCGCCGTCAACTCGGGCACCGCCGCGCTGCACATGGCCGTCGTGGCCGCGGGCGTGGAGCCCGGCGACGAGGTGATCGTGCCCGCCGACACGTTCCTGGCGACGGCGTCGTGCGTGCTGCAGGCCAACGCGATCCCGGTCTTCGCCGACACCCTCCCGGACACCTTCACCATCGACCCGGCGGCGGCGGAACGCTGCGTCACCCGGCGTACCAGGGCGATCATCGCCGTCGACCTCAACGGCCTGCCGGCCGACTACGACGAGCTCGCCGCCGTCGCCCGGCGGCACAACCTCGCGTTGATCGAGGACGCCGCCCAGTCGCACGGTGCGACCTACCACGACCGGCCCGCCGGCGCGCTGGCCGACATGAGCGGCGCCAGCCTCAACGGCTCCAAGGCGCTGTCGGCGCTGGGGGAGGGCGGCCTCTTCGCCACGGCGAACGAGGACCAGTACCTCGTGGCCCGCAAGGTCATGATGTTCGGCGAGGAGATCGCCGGCCGGACCCGCGACTACAACGCGCGAATCATGGGCTGGAACTACCGCATCGACCTGCTCGCGGCAGCCTTCGCGCACAGCCAACTCGGCCGGCTGCCGCAGATGACCCGCGTCCGCCAGCACAACGGCGCGGCCCTGACCAAGGCGCTCGCCGGCATCCCGGGCCTGTCCACGCCGGTCGTGCCGGCGGACCGGACGCACGTGTACTTCTTCTACCCGCTGCTGGTCCGGCCCGAGGAGTTCGACCTCGACGTGCCGGTGGCGGCCTTCCGTGACGCCGTGGTGGCCGCGGCGGTCGCCGAGGGCCTGCCCATCTCCCGCTGGCAGCACCATCCGGTGCCGGCCCAGCCGCTGTTCCAGGACGGGCGGGGCTACGGCCGGGGCTGCCCGTGGACGTGCGGGCACGCCGCGCCCGCCCGCCGGGCGTACCACCCGGGGGACTTCCCGGTCGCGGAGGAGACCTGCCAGCGCCGGCTGGTGCTCGGCCAGAGCCTGAGCCCGTTCGGACCGCCGAACGACCTGTCCACGATGGAACGCTACGCGGAGGTCCTCCACAAGATCCTCGTGACGGAGCGCGACGAGTTCGTCCGGCTGGCCCGGGAGATCGGCACGGGAGGCGCATGATGCACGACAGCCATGAGACCGAGACCGAGCGGTTCCGTCGGGACGGCTGCTACCGGTGGCGCTCGTTCCTCGACGCCGCCGAGGTCGGGACCCTGCGCCGCTACGCCGGGGTGCTGCTCGACGGCGAGAAGGCCCTGCACACGCCGGAGTCGGTACGGCTCGTCGAGCTGTACCGCCACGGCCGCCCGTTCGTCGACCTGATGTGCAAGCCCGAGCTGAACGAGGTCGTCACCGACCTGCTCGGCAAGGGCGCGGTGCTGTCCGACCTCAGCCTCAACGAGGTGCGTACGGCGGGCAAGGACGACGTCTGGCACATCGACTACCCGTACAGCCGGCAGCCCGACCTCGACCGAGGCGAGGTCGTCGCCCTCCAGTGCGTACTCGCGCTGTCCCCCTTCACCCCGCGAACCGGCGCGACCCAGTTCATCCCCGGCAGCTTCCGCCGGCCCGGGCAGCCGCCCCAGCCACCGGCGGACCCGCCGGCGACGTTCCTCGCCGAACCGGGCGACCTGCTGATCCTCGCCGCGTCAGCCTGGCACCGCGCCGGCACGAACCACGCCGCCGACCCACGCACGGCGATCCTGCTCAGCTACGTCAAGCCGACGTTCCCCGCCATGTTCGGCGAGCCCGAGGGCGACGGCGCCTGGAGCCGCGACCCGCGGGTCCGCGAACTGCTGGGCATCGGCCGCTGACGGCTGCCCGCCGGCCGTCCGCCCTCCCGCGTACCGCAACATCGCCCGTCGTGGCGACCGAAGGAATGTCATGCAGAAACTCCGGCGCTTCTTCGCCGTACTGCCAGAGGGTGACCGCGCCCTCGCCACCGCCTGGTGGTGCCTGGTCCTGCTCGGCGGCCTGCTGCCGGCGGCGTTCAGCGTCGCGGTGGGCGTGCTGCTGACCGCCATCCACCGGGGGGACGACCTGCGGCCGGCGCTGGTCACGGTCGGCGTCCTGTTCGTCGCCGGGCTGGTCCACGCGCCGATCCTCAGCCAGGTCGGCGCGAACCTCGGCGACCGGGTCGCGATGGCGCTGCACCGTCGGCTGCTGGTCGCCGCGACCGCCCCGCAGGGCGTCGCGCACCTGGAGTCACCCGAGGACGCCGGCGACCTGGCGGTGGCGCGGGACTTCGACACCGGGATGTCCGGGCCACAGCTTTCGCTCTCCCTCGGCATCATCGCCGGCGGCCTGGTGCTGCTCGTCACCGGCGCGACCCAGACGCTCCTGCTGTTCGGCCTGAGCTGGTGGGCGCCGCTGGTGATCGGTGCCGCCTGGGCCTCGACCCACCTGCTGCTGCGTGAGAGCACCTCGTGGGACCGCACCCAGGACGAGGTCCGGGTCAGCCAGCAGCGCGCCGAGTACACCTACCGGCTCGGCGTCGGCGGCGCGGCGGCCAAGGAGATCCGCGTCTTCGGGCTCGCCGACTGGCTGGTCACCCGGTTCGCGGCGAGCCGCCGGGACCTCGTCGACCGGCGGCTGCACGCCACCCGGGTGCGGCAGCGCCCGCTGCGCGGGGCGCTGCTGATCCTGCTGCTGGCCAACGCCGTGCTCTTCGGGTGGATCGCCCGCGAGGCCGGCGCGGGCCGGATCGACATCGGCCAGGTCGCCGTCTTCGCGCAGGCCGCCATCGGTGCCAGCCTCATCGCGTTCGGCGGGTTCAACTGGGCGCTCGTGCGGGCCGCCGACAACGTCGACGCGGTGCTGCGCGCCGAGCGGGGGATGGCGGTGACCGGCGCGCTGCCGTCCGGCACGGCGGACGCCGAGGGCCTTCCGGTGCGCGAGATCCGCTTCGCCGACGTGCGGTTCTCCTACCCCGGCCAGGACCGCGAGGTGCTCGCCGGCCTCGACCTCGTCATCCCGGCCGGCACCTCGCTGGCCGTCGTCGGGCTCAACGGTGAGGGCAAGACCACGCTCATCAAGCTGCTGTGCCGCCTCTACGACCCGACCTCCGGGCGGATCCTGGTGGACGGCCGGGACATCCGGGAGTTCGACATCACCTCCTGGCGTCGTCGGCTGACCGCGGTCTTCCAGGACTTCGCCCGCTACGAGCTGTCGATGCGCGACAACGTGGCGCCGCTCGGCGCGCCGGACGAGGTGGTCCGCGCCGCCCTCGCCGACGCCGACGCGGTGGACCTGCGGTCGCTGGACACCGTCCTCGCCCCCGGCTACGACGACGGCACGGACCTGTCCGGCGGGCAGTGGCAGCGGGTGGCGATCGCCCGGGCGCTGGCCGCGGTGCGGCAGGGCGCCGGCGTGGTCATCCTCGACGAGCCGACCGCCCAGCTCGACGTCCGCGGTGAGGCCGAGATATTCGACCGGGTCCTCGCCGCCACCCGCGACTGCACCACGCTGCTGATCTCCCACCGGTTCTCGACCGTGCGGAACGCGGACCGGATCTGCGTGCTCGCCGACGGCCGGGTCGCGGAGCTCGGCACCCACGACCAGCTCATGGCGCTCGGCGGCAGCTACCGCCTGATGTTCGACATGCAGGCGTCCCGGTTCGACAGGCAGGGCAGCCACGGTGCGCACCACTGAGCCGCTGCCCTCGTCGGTCCGGTCGCTGACCCTGTCGCTGCGGCTGGGCTGGCGAGCCCAGCCCGCCCTGATGGCGGCGGGCTTCGCCGTCACCGTGCTCGGGGCCGCGCCCGACGCGCTGCTCGCCCTGGCGCTGTCGCGACTGGTGGCCGCGGCCCCGTCCGGCGACCCGCGCCGGATCGCCGTCGCCGCCGGAGCACTGGCCGCCCTGGTGACCACGAGCTGGCTGTTCGGCATCGGCGCTGGCCGGATCAACACGCGGCTGACCGACCGGGCCGCCGTCGACATCGAGTCGTACATGGTGCGGCTGCACGCCACGGTGCCGACGATCGAGCACCACGAGCGCGCCGACCACGTCGACCGGCTCTCGCTCCTGCGTGACCACGCGCCCGCCCTCAGCGAGCTCTACCAGATGCTGTTCTCCGGCCTCGGGGTCGTGGTCCGCCTGCTCATCACCGTCGGCCTGCTCGCGTCGATCCGGCCGGAGCTGGTACTGCTGGTGCTGTTCGCGATCCCGCCGGTGCTCGTGTCCGACTGGCGCGGCAAGGCGGAGAAGCGGGCGGAGGAGGCCGGCACCCAGGCGGAGCGGCGGGCCCGGAGCCTGTTCCTGCTCGGCACGACCCTACCGGCGGCCAAGGAGGTGCGGGTCGCCCGGCTCCAGCAGCGCCTGGTGGACCTGGCGACGGAGTCGTGGAGCGTGCGCTACCGGCCGATGGCCCGGGCCAGGTCCCGGTCCGCGATCTGGCTGTCCGGCGCGTACGCGGTGCTCGGCGTCGCCCTGATCGGCAGCGTGGCGCTCGTCGCCACCGGCCCCGACGCGGCGCCGGCCGCCGTGCTGACCCTCGCGGCCGGCAGCCGGCTGTCGCAGTACCTCGGCCAGACCGTCCGCGACGTCCACCTCTTCCGGGTCATCTGGCTCGACGGCGCCCGCCGGCTCACCTGGCTCGACGACTTCGCCCGGTCGGCCACGGCGACCGCGCACGGCGCACCACCGGACGTGCTGCGCGCGGGCATCCGGGTCGAGAACCTCACCTTCCGATACCCGGGCGCCGACCGCGACGTCCTCGAGAACGTGACCCTGGACCTGCCGGCGGGCGCCGTCGTGGCGGTCGTCGGCGAGAACGGGGCCGGCAAGTCGACGTTCGTGAAGCTGCTGTGCCGGCACTACGAACCGGCCGCCGGACGGATCACCGTGGACGGCACCGACCTCGCGACCATCTCGCCGGCGGCCTGGCAGGAGCGGGTCAGCGGCGCCTTCCAGGACTTCGTCAAGTTCGAGTATCCGGTCCGGGAGGCGGTCGGGGTCGGCGACCTGGCCCGCATCGACGGCCCCGGGGCCGTGCCGGCCGCCCTGGACCGGGCGGGCGCCACCGACCTGGTCGCGGGGCTGCCCCAGGGGCTCGACACGCAGCTCGGCGCGGCCTGGGAGGGCGGCGTCGACCTGTCGCACGGACAGTGGCAGAAGATCGCGCTCGCCCGTGGCTTCATGCGGGACCGGCCGCTGCTACTGGTCCTCGACGAGCCGTCCTCCGCCCTCGACGCGCAGGCGGAGTGGGAGCTCTTCGAGCGGTACGCCTCGGCGGCGCGGCGGTCGGACACCGGCGGCACGGGACAGATCACCGTGCTGGTCTCGCACCGCTTCTCCACCGTGCAGATGGCCGACCTGATCGTGGTCCTCGACGGCTCCCACGTCGTGGAGCACGGCTCCCACCAGGAACTCATCCAGCACGACGGCCTCTACGCGGAGCTGTACGGCATCCAGGCCAACGCCTACCGCGGCACGCCCGGCCGGGCGCACCGCGCCGACGGACCGTCCGTGGAGGGACCCTAGATGTCACCACCGATCGTGTTCGCCGTCGACGACTCCTACCGCCTGCCGCTGCTCGTCGCCCTGGAGTCGCTGTGCGTCTCGCAGCCGAACGGCACGCGGGACCTGACGGTGGTCGTCCTCCACGAGAACCTGAGCGAAGCCTCCCGGGCCGACATCGCCGCCGTCGCCACGGCACACGGACTCGACCTCCGGCTGCACCGGGCGGAGCTGCCGGACCTGCCGTACAACACGGCGTTCGGCGGCACCCGGGCCAACTACCTGCGGCTGGCGATCCCGGCCGCGTTCCCGGCCGTGGACCGGGCGGTGTACCTCGACGCCGACATCGTCGTCCGGGGCGACCTGCGTCCGCTGCTGCACGCCGACCTGCACGGCCTGCCGTTCGGCGCGGTCCAGGACGCGGTCAACCCGACCCTGGCGAGCGGCCGGGCCCTGCCCGGGTGGCAGGAGCTCGGCCTCGACGGCGACCGGGCGTACTTCAACAGCGGCGTCATGGTCTTCGACCTCGCCGAGTGCCGCCGCGACGGGCTCTTCGACCGGGCCTTCCACGCCGTCGCCGACCACGCCGCGCACCTGCGGCTGTGGGACCAGGACGCGCTGAACCTCGCGGCCCGTGGCCGCTGGCACCGGCTGCCCCGGCGGTTCAACACGATCCCGCTGTCGGCGCTGCGCCGCACCCCGTGGCTCCGCCTGCCAGCGGAGCGACTGCCGTCCGACGCCGACCTCGCCGCCGACGAGGCCGGCGCCGTCGTCATGCACTACGTCTCACCGTCCAAGCCGTGGCGGGGCCTGCTGCCGGCCGGTCCGGCCGCCGACAGCTACCGCGTACACCTCGACGCCGTCAGCCGGCGCGACGCGGCAACCATCAGGGAGGGATCACGATGAGCGACCGCCAGAAGATCGTCGACACCATCACCGCGCACCTGCAGTCGGTGCTCTCCGGCGCCGGGGACGGCGCCATCGCCGAGGACCGCGACCTGCGCGACTTCCCCGATTTCGACTCGCTGGGCATCCTGGAGACGCTGGTCTGGCTGGAGTCCACGTTCGAGGTGACGATCCCCGACGAGGAGCTGGTCGTGGACCGCTTCGACTCGGTGGGAAAGATGGCCGACTACGTCCTGGGCAAGGCGGCCTGACGGGCCGGCGAGCGGAGAGGGCGTCCGGTGAGCAACCACCTCCTTTGCCGCGCCGCGCCGCTGCGCACCGTGCTGGTCGGTGCCGGGGGCATGGGCATGACCTGGCTGCGGGCCCTGCAGGCCCACCCCCGGTTCGACCTGGTCGGCGTCGCGGACCTCGACGAACGCCGCGCTCGGGGTGCCGCGATCCGGCTGCGGCGTCCGGACCTCGCGGTCGCCGGCGACCTCGGCGGGCTGCTGGGCCACGCGCCGGACGTGTGCGTCAACACCACGCCGCCGGCGGCGCACTTCGCGGTGTCGTCGGCCGCACTGTCGGCGGGCCTGGCGGTGCTGTCGGAGAAGCCGTTCGCCGCCAGCCTCGCGGAGGCGGTCGCGCTGGCGCGGCTGGCGGACCGGCAACGGCGGCTGCTCATGATCGCGCAGTCGCGACGCTACGAGCCCGGCCTGGAGCGGCTCCGGGACGTGGCGCGCACCCTCGGCCCGCTGGGACTCGTCAGCGTCGAGTTCCGCCGGGCGTACCGCGACGCCGGGTTCCGCCTCGGCATGGACCATCCGCTGCTGCTGGACATGGCGCCGCACACCTTCGACGCGGCCCGGTTCGTGACCGGCGAGCGGCCGATCGCCGTCACCGCCACCGAGTTCAACCCGCCCGGAAGCTGGTACGCCGGGCCGGCGGCGGCCCTCGTCACGGTGGAGTACACCAACGGCGTCCACCTCGGCTACACGGGCTCCTGGTGCTTCGACGGGATGGAGACGTCCTGGTCGGGTCGTTGGCGGGTGTCCGGCAGCCACGGCACGGCAGGCTGGGACGGCGAGACCGGTCCCGTCGTCGAGTACCAGGCGGACCCGCGCCCGGTGCACCGGACGGCGGACGGCGCCGGCCCGGCGCCGGTCGAGCCGGGGAACCCGGCCCGGCAGAGCGCGGCGGCCCTCGACGAGTTCGCCGCCGCGCTGCGGGGTGGTCCGCCGCCATGGGGCGAGGCGTCCGACAACCTGCTGACCTTCGCCACGGTCCAGGCCGCGATCGAGTCCGCCCGGCGCGGCGCCCGGGTCACGGTCGACGATCTGCTGGCCCGGCACGGGGCACTCGCCGGGGAGCGGGTGATCTGATGCTGCGGCTGGCCCTGGTCCAGGAACGCGCGAGGTTCAACGACCCGGTCGCGAACCTGGCCGCCGGGATCGACGCGTGCCTGCGGGCGCGGGCCGCCGGTGCCGACCTCGTCGTCTTTCCCGAGCTGTGGCAGATCGGCTACGCGGCCTGCCCGGCGGAGCCGCAGCGGCGTACCACCTGGCTGGGCCGGGCGGAGCCGGTGGACGGCTCCTGGGTCACCGCGTTCCGGGAACTGGCCGCGTCGACGGAGACGGCCGTGGCCATCACGTTCCTGCGCCGGACCGACGCGGACCCCGCCAACGCCACGGCGGTCATCGGCTGCGACGGCACCCTGGCGCTGGTGCAGGACAAGGTCCACCTCTGCGACTTCACCTGGGAGGCCGTTTTGCGGCCCGGCGAACGGTTCCGCACCGCCGCGGTGCACACCCGCGCCGGCCCCGTCGACATCGGCGTGATGACCTGCTTCGACCGGGAGTTCCCCGAGTCGGCGCGGGCGCTCGCGCTGGACGGCGCCGAACTCATCCTCAGCCCCAACGCCTGCCTCATCTGCGACGACCGGCTCGGCCAACTGCGCGCCCGCGCGTTCGAGAACATGCTCGCCGTCGCGATGGTCAACTACCCCCGGCCGTTCATGAACGGCCGCTCGGCGGTCTTCGACGGCATCGCCAGCCTCGCCAACCGGCCCCGCGACCACCAGGTCCTCGCCTCCGACGCCCGGCCGATGCTGCGCGTCGCCGACCTCGACCTCGACGGTCTGCGCCGCTACCGCGCCGACGGCCTGTGGAGTCACGCGCGACGCAGGCCCGATGCCTACCGCAACCTGGTCGGTCCCGGGCCGGCCGGAGAGGGGCAGCCGTGATGCCCGACCGGCCCTTCCGTTTCGGGGTGCTCGCCAACGGCGCCCGCGACATCGTCACCTGGCGGGACCAGGCGCGCACGGCCGAGGCGCTGGGCTACCACGGCTTCCTGGTCCCCGACCACCTGGGCCGGGAGTGGGGCCCGCTCGTCTCGCTTGCCGTCGCCGCCGAGGCGACCCGCACCATCGCGCTGGGCACCCTCGTGCTCGGCGTGGACCTGCGGGTGCCCACGGTGCTGTTCAAGGAACTCGCCACCCTGGCCCAGCTCGCGCCGGGGCGGCTGGAGATCGGCCTCGGCGCCGGCTGGCTGGCCGAGGACTACACCCGGGCCGGGGTGCCGATGGCCCCTGCCTCGACCCGCATCGAACGCCTCGACGAGGCCGCGACGATGCTGCGGACCCTGTGGACCGAGCGTCGGCTGTCCTACCTGGGCAGGCACTACCAGGTCACCGACGCCGTCGGCGAGCCGGCCACCGACCCCGCCGGGGTGCGCTGGGTGCTCGGCGGCGGCGGGCGGCGGATGCTCACCGTGGCCGCGGCGCACGCCGACGTCGTCTCGCTCGGGGCCCGGCTGTCCGGCGGCGTGAAGGGTCCCTCGTTCGGCACCTCGGCGACCATCGACCGGTTCGACGAGCGGCTCCGCTGGGTCCGCGACGCGGCCGGCCCGCGCTTCGCCGGCATCGAGCTGCAGTGCCTCGTACAGGCCTGCGCGGTCACGTCGGACCGGGACCGCTACGCGAGCCGGGTCCTCGCCCGGATGTTCGGCCTCGACTCGCGGGACGCTCTCGACTCCCCGCTCGCCCTGGTCGGGACCGTCGAGCAGCTCTGCGACCGGCTCACCGTGCTGCGCGACCGGCTCGCGATCAGCTACTGGGTCGTGCCGGCGGCCCAGATGAAGCCCTTCGCCGACGTCGTCGCCCGGCTGGCGGGCCGATGACCACGGCCCTGCCCCTGGAGAAGAGGTGACCCCGTGCGGGTACTCGGTCTTGGCGGATCCCATCACGACTACGGTGCCTGTCTCGTCGAGGACGGCGTTGTCGTATCGGCCGTCGAGGAGGAGCGGCTGACCAGAGTGAAGATGGCCTTCGGGCTCGGCCCCCAGTTGGCCAAGGCGCAGGCCGTGGACTACGTGCTCGGTGAGGCCGGGGTGAGCGTGGACGACGTCGACCTCATCGCCGCCAACGACTTTCTCAACCCCGTCTACGCCGCGCGCTTCGCCGACCGGGTCCGCTGGATCGGCCACCATCTCTCGCACGCCGCGAGCACGTTCTACACCTCGCCGTTCGAGGACGCCGCGGTGCTGGTTCTCGACGGGCGCGGCAGCGACGTCGACACCGCCGCCGGCCCGTGCTGCGAGACCACGACGTTCTACCGCGCGGACCCCGCCGGCCTGCACACGCTCGCCGCCCACACCGGCCGGGTCGTCGGGTCCGACGAGCGGTCCGAGGATCCCTACGAGGACTCCATCGGCTGGATGTACGAGCTCGTCTCGCGGGAGATCGGCTTCGGCGGCCCGGGCGGCCAGGGCGCCGGCAAGACCATGGGTCTCGCGCCCTACGGCGGCCCGCGCCACGTCGAGGCCATGCGCGACTGGTACGGCCTGACCGACGGCCGGTTCCGCCAGTCGACGAAGCAGCAGACCGCGATGCGCCGGTACGTCGTGGCCGCGCTCGCCGCCGCCGGGGAGCGCGACCGCGACGAGGTCCGGGCCGACTTCGCCTTCGCCGTGCAGCACCACACCGAGCGCATCGTCATCGAGCTGGCCCGGTGGCTGCACGAGCAGACCAACCAGACGCGGCTGTGCATGGCCGGCGGGGTCGCCCTCAACAGCGTCGCGAACTTCAAGATCCTTGAGGAGACGCCGTTCGAGGAGGTGCACATCGTGCCGGCGGCCGGCGACAGCGGCACGTCCCTCGGCGCCGCCCTGTACGGCTACCGACAGCTCGCCGGCACCGGCTGGACACCCCGGCCCGAGGTCTTCTCGCCGTACCTCGGTCGGGAGTACGGCGTCGCGGAGATCGACGCGGCGCTGGCCGCCGTGTCCGACTCGGTGCAGGTCAGTCGCCCCGCCGACGTGCTGCTGACCGTCGCCCTGCGCCTCGCCGCCGGCGATGTGGTCGGCTGGTTCCAGGGCCGCTCCGAGATCGGGCCACGGGCGTTGGGTAACCGCAGCATCCTCGCCGACCCGCGCCCGGCCTGGATGAAGGACCGGATCAACGAGAAGGTCAAGCACCGCGAGCCGTTCCGGCCGTTCGCGCCCATCGTCCGGCAGGCGCGGCAGACGGAGTTCTTCGCCACCGACGTCCCCGTCCACTACATGCTGCTGGTCGCGCCGGTGCTGGAGCACCGGCGCGGGCAGATCGCCGCGGTGACCCACGTCGACGGCTCGGCCCGGCTGCAGACGGTGACCGCCGCGCTCAACCCGAAGCTCGACGGGCTCCTCGCCGTCTTCGAACGACTGACCGGGATACCGGTGCTGCTCAACACCTCGTTCAACGACAACGACGAGCCGATCGTCGAGTCGCCGGCGGACGCCGTCCGGTGCTTCCTCCACACCGACCTCGACGTGCTGGTCCTCGGCGACGCCGTGGTGACCAAGGCGGCGAGGTCGTGACCGTGGGCCTCTTCGCGGCGCTCGGGGACCGGCTCGGCACCCAGGTCGTGGCGTCGGCTCGCGGTGCGGTACCCGGGGCGCGCATCCGCGACGGCGTCGAGCGGCTCGCCGCCTGGCTCGGCGGGTCCGGCCACGAGCCGGGCACCCTGGTCGCCACCTGCTCGACCGTGGTCGGGACGCTGGTCGCGGCGCTCGCCGCCGACCTCGCCGGGTTGCCGGTCGTCCACGTCGACCCGCTCGACCCGGCTCCGCCCGCCGGGCTGCGGGTGTCCGACCAGCCCGGCGCGTCCCCGGCCGGCTACGCCGATCCCGAGCTGGCCGTGTACGCGAGTCCGGGCGGGCGGGACGGCGCTGCGCCCGGCGCTGCGCCGCGCACCCAGACGTTCCTCACCTCCGGTTCGACCGGCGCGCCGATCGGCGTGGTCCGCGGCCCGGACGCGGTGCTCGCCGATGCCCGCCGGGTCGCGGAGTTCCTCGACTACCGGCCCCGGAGTCCGATCGTCGTCGCGGTGCCGCTGCACCACGCCTACGGCTTCAACTACGGCCTCGTCGCCGCGATCCTGGCCGGCTCCGGCGTCTACCACTGCGGCCCACGCACCATTCCGTCCCAGCTCACCCGGGCCGCGGAACGGACCGGCGGGCGCATCCTCATCGCCCATCCCGCGCACTACCGGACCGTGGCGCGGGAGGCCGTCCGCACCGGCGGGCCGGTATTGGGCCCGTTCGTCCGCGCGGTGTCCGCCGGGGCGCCGCTGCCACCCGGATGCGCCCGGGACATCGCGCGACGGCACGGGCCGACGCTGTACAACTGCTACGGCTCCTCGGAGGCCGGCGCCATCACCCTCGGCCCGGTGGACGGCACCGAGGAACCCGGCGAGGTCGGCGTGCCGCTGCCGGGCGTGCGGGTCCGGCTCGGCGAACGGCACGGCGACGGCGGCAGCGAGCTGCTGCTGCGCACCTCGTCGCTCGCCGACGGGTACCTGGGGCCGGACGGGCTGCGCCCACTGCGCCTGGACGACGGCTGGCTGCACACCGGGGACCTGGCCGAACTCGACGGCACCCGGATCCGGCTGCGCGGCCGGACCGCCTCGGTCATCAACGTCGCCGGCGAGAAGGTCAACCCCGAGGAGGTGGAGCTGGTCCTGGCCGCCCACCCCGCCGTCGCCGACGTCGACGTACGAGCGGAGCCCGATCCGCTGCGGGGGCAGGTTCCGGTGGCCCACGTCGTGCTGCGCGAGGATGCCACGAACGCCGACCTCCTCGCGTGGTGCCGGGCCCGGCTGGCACCGCCGAAGGTGCCCCGCCGCTTCGAGGTGCATGCCGACCTTCCGCGCGGCCCCACCGGCAAACGCATCCGCCACGACGCCGCCGGGGACCCGCGATGACCACCGACCCGGTCGCGCCGGGTCCGCATCCGATGTTTCCCGTCGCCCGCCCCGACCCGTCGACTCCGCCGCCGTCCTACGCCCCGGGCGGTGACCGTACGCCGCACCGGGTCAGCCTCGCCTACGGCGGCGAGGCGTGGCTGGTCGTGGGGTACGACGACGCCCGCCGCGTCCTTGCCGACACCTCCTTCAGCTCCGACGCGACCCGGCCCGACTACCCGAACTTCCCGCTGGCGCCGCGCCGGCGGATCCCCGGCCACTTCATCGCCGCCGATCCGCCGGAGCACGGGCGGGTCCGGCGGATCATGGCGGCCGGGTTCAGCGGCCGGGCGATCCTGCGACTGGCGCCGTCGATGGCGGCGCACGCCGCCGCGCTCGTCGACGGCATCGCCCGCGACGCGGCGCCGTTCGACCTGATCGCCGCGCTGGCCGTGCCGCTGCACGGCGCGGTCGTCGCCGAGAGCCTCGGGGTGCCCCCGGATGCCTTCGAGCCGTTCCGCGCCAACGCCGCCCGCCTGCTCGACCACCGCGCGACGCCCAGCGTCCGCGCGGTCGGCGCGAGCCGGCTGGACCAGCAACTGCGGGCGATCCTCGCCGCGCAGCCGCCGGGGGAGGAGACGCTGCTCGCCCGGCTCGCCGGGTGCGTGCGCCGGGGTGACCTCACCGCCGACGAGGCCGCGGGCGCCGCCAACCTCGTCGTGGCGGCCGGACTGGAGACCACCGTCGCGCTCCTCGGCCTCACCGTCCTCGCCCTGCTCCGGTCGCGGGGCGGGTGGGCCGCCGTGTCCGCGGACCCGGCCGGCGGCAGCGGACCGGCCGTACAGGAGGCGTTGCGGTACTGGACGGTCGTCGAGCACGGCGTGGCCCGGGTCGCGACCGCCGACACGACCGTGTCCGGGGTGCGGATCGCCGCCGGCGAGGCGGTGGTCGTGCACCTCGCGACCGCCAACCGGGACCCGGGCGTCTATCCGCAGCCGGACGAGTACCACCCGGCCCGCCCGACGCCCGCCGGCCACCTCGCATTCGGGCACGGGCCGCACCGCTGTCTCGGCGCGGCGCTCGCGCAGGCAGAGGTCGCCGTCGCGGTCGCGGAACTCGCCCGGCGGCTGCCGGACCTCGCCCTCGACCCGTCCGCGCCGCCGGTCGCCTACCTCGACCACATGCTCGTGTACGGCGTGCCCGAGCTGCGCCTCGACCCGCGGACAAGCTGACTCACCAGGAGGAAAAGGGTGCCATCCGCCGAGCCGTACGTCCCGGTCACCGACCTCACGCCACCGCCCGTCGGCCGGGCCCGGACCCGAGCGGAGCGACGCTGATGGCGGAGTGGACGCGACCGCGCGAGGGTCCGCTGAGCTGGGCGCAGACCGAGTGGGTCATGCACCTGCCGAGGGACGGGGCCTCCTCCTACGAGGACAACCTCTACACCGAGTGGGCCGGTGATCCGGTACCCACGGAGGCCGCCCGCGCCGCGCTGCTGGACCTCGTCGCCCGGCACGAGCCGCTGCGCACCACCATCCACCGGGGCGACGACGGCACCGGGTGGCAGCGGGTGCACGCGCCGCACGAGCGCGCCGGCGAGATCGTCTCGGTGGTCGACGACGCCGACCTCGCGGACGCCCTCGCGGCGCTGAAGCGCACCTGCTTCACGCTGAGCGCCGAGTGGCCGGTGCGGGCCGTCATCGGCGACCGTGCCGGCCGCACCCGGCGCCTCGGCCTGGTGGCCGACCACAGCGCGTGTGACGGCTGGGCGCTGCGGGTCCTCGCCGACGACCTGCACGAGGCCGTCGCGCGCCGGGCGGGGCGGGACCGGCTGCCGCCGCCCCGGCCGACCCGCCAGCCGCTGGACGACGCCGGGTGGGAGTCCTCGACGGCGGGGCAGAGCTACGCCGACCGGGCCCGCAACCACTGGGAACGGCAGTTCCGGACCCTCGGCCGGACGCTCGACGGCTACCGGCCGCCCGTCCTGGACCCGGCCCCGCCGGTGCGGCCGGACAGCTTCCACGACGCCTTCTTCAGCTCGCCGCGGCTGAACGCCGTCGGCAACGAGGCCGCCGAGCGCTGGCGGACCTCGGTGTCCGCGCTGTACCTCGCCGCCTTCGGCGGGGCCGTCGCCGAGCTCGAACAGGCGCCCTGCGTCTGCCTCATGATGGTCAGCGCCAACCGGGTCGGCGTCGAGGCCGGCCGGGCGCTGGGCAAACGCAACATGCCGACGCCGATCCTCGTGCCCGCCCGGTCGGACGCGGGCCTGGGCGGCACCCTCGCCGACACGGCGCGGCAGCAGATCGTCGGCCACCGCTTCGCCAACCTCGACCCGCTGCTCGGCGACACCATGTCGGCCACGATCAACCCGGCCCTGCACCACACCGCACTGTGCTACGCCAGGTTCAACTTCACCACCTCGCGCACCCTCGGCCTCGACGTGGCGGTGGAGCCACGGCCCTTCGCCCACCTGCCCGAGATCGTGCCGCCCCCGCTCGACCAGATCATCCACAAGCCGCGGCGCCAGCAGGGGCCGAAGTACATGCTGCTCATCCACCAGCGCCCGGACACCGTCCTGGTGAACCTGCGGTGGCGCGACGACACCGGCTGGAACCCGCACGCCGAGTCCGTGCTGTACCGGATCGACGAACTCGTCACCGCCATGCTGACGGCGTCGGACGACGCACCGTGGCCGCCGCCCACCGAGCCGGGACCGCTGCGGCGGCCCTCGGCCACCCAGTCCCCGCCTCCGGCGTCGCGGACCTGAAGGGAGACACCCATGCGGATACTCGGACTCGGAGGATCCCACCACGACTTCTGCGCCTGCCTGGTCGACGACGGCCGGGTGGTGTGCGCGGTGGAGGAGGAACGGCTCACCCGGGTCAAGGTGGCCTTCGGCCTCGGGCCCCGGCTGCAACGCGCCCTCGCCGCCGACTACGTGCTCGGCGAGGCGGGCCTGTGCCCCGCCGACGTCGACCTCGTCCTCGCCAACGACCTGCTCAACCGCGTCTACACCCTGCGGTTCCGGGACCGGGTCGAGTGGATCGGCCATCACCTGTCGCACGCCGCCAGCACGCTCTTCACCTCCCCGTTCCAGGAGGCGGCCGTGCTGGTGCTCGACGGGCGCGGCTCCACGGTGGACGGCGGAGCCCTGCCGCTGGCCGAGACCATCACCTTCTACCACGGGGACAGCGCGGGTTTGCGCCCGCTCGGCGCGGTGGCCGGCCGGGCCGGCGTCGCCGCGTACCGCCTCGACGACCCCTACGAGGACTCGGTCGGCGGGATGTACGAACTCGTCTCGAAGGAGATCGGCTTCCGCCGGGTCGGCGGCATGGGGGAGCCCGGGAAGACCATGGGCCTGGCACCGTACGGCGGCGACCGGTACGTCCGGGACCTTGCCGAGCACTACACGCTCGGCGACGGCGAGTTCCGCCAGTCGTTGGCGCAGCAGGGCCGGCTGCGGGCGCTGATCGCCGGTGAGCTGGCCCGGGCCGACACCGGCGCGGACCGCGACGAGATCCGCGCCGACTTCGCCTACGCCGTGCAGGCGCACACCGAACGGATCGTGCTGCACCTGGCCCGCTGGCTGCACGCCCGGACCGGGTCGAAGAACCTGTGCCTGGCCGGCGGCGTCGCCCTCAACAGCGTCGCCAACTTCAAGATCCTTCAGGAGTCCGGCTTCGAGCGGATCCACATCGTGCCCGCCGCCGGCGACAGCGGCACCGCGCTCGGTGCCGCCCTCTACGGCCACCACGTCATCGGTGGTAACCCCTGGACGCCGTCGCCCCGGCCGTTCTCGCCGTACCTCGGTCGACCGATCAGCACCGCGGAGATCGAGGCCGCGGTCGCCCGGCACGCCGGCGCGGTGCGCGTCGAACGTCCGGCCGACGCCCCGGGGTACGCCGCACGGCTGCTGGCCGAGGGCGCGGTGACCGGCTGGTTCCAGGGGCGTTCCGAGATCGGCCCGCGGGCGCTGGGCAACCGCAGCATCCTCGCCGACCCGCGCCGTGCCGGCATGAAGGATCTCATCAACGCCAAGGTCAAGCACCGGGAGGCCTTCCGCCCGTTCGCCCCGGTGGTGCTGCACGACCGGCAGGCGGAGTTCTTCGACTCGTCCGTGCCGGCCCTGTACATGCTGCTGGTTCCGGCCGTGCGCCCGGACAAGCGCGCGGTCATCCCGGCGGTCACCCACGTCGACGGCTCCGCCCGCCTACAGACGGCCACCCCGGAGCTCAACCCGAAGCTGTGCGCGCTGCTCGCCGCGTTCGACCGGCTGACCGGCGTGCCGGTGCTGCTCAACACCTCGTTCAACGACAACGAGGAGCCGATCGTGGAGACGCCGGACGACGCCATCCGGTGCTTCCTGTCCACCGGGATGGACGCCCTCGTGCTGGGCGATCTGGTGCTGTCGAAGGCCGGCGACCGGTGAGGCCGCCGGTGGTCCTGCTGTGCGGTGGCCTCGGCTTGCGGCAGCGCTCCGACGGCGACGACCTGCCGAAGGTGCTCCGGCCGCTGCCCGACGGCCGCCCGTTGCTGCTGCATGTCATGGACTGCTACCGCCGGTACGACCTGCGCGAGTTCGTGCTCTGCGTCGGTTATGGCGCCGACCCGATCCGGGCCCGCGTCCTCGACGCCTTCCCGCCGGTCGAGCCGGACGTCGCCGACCGGCGCGACGGCGGGCCCGCCTGGCACCGGCGCGTCGCGGCCGGCACGACGATCACGCTGGTGGACAGCGGCGTCGAGGCGGAGAAGTCGCGGCGTCTGCTCGACGCCCGCCCGCACGTCGGCGATCGGCCGTTCCTGCTCGGCTACGGCGACGTGCTCTCCGACATCGACCTCGACGGGCTCATCGCCGCCGGGACCGTCGCGCCGGGCGTCGTCACCGTCGCCGCCACCCGGGTCCGGTCCCGGTACGGCGAACTCGTGGTCGACCCGGGGATGACGGTCACCGAGTTCCGCGAGAAGCCGCTGGGCGAGGCGCTGATCTCGGCCGGGTACTTCATGTGCGGGCCCCGGCTGTTCGGCCTGCTCGACCCGGAGGTCGCGCTGGAGGACGACGTGTTTCCGCGGCTGGCCCGGCACGGCGAGGTGCGCGCCTTCGTGCACGACGGGCACTGGCAGCCGTTCGACACGTACAAGGACTTCATCGAGGCCGAGACGCTGGTCAAGGAGGAGGGCTACCCCTGGCTGACCGCCCGCCGGCCGCCGTCGGGGGTACTACCGCCCGGTGTCCCCGACGATCTCGTGCGGCGTGGAATGGGTGGCTGACCACCTCTCGTCACGTTTCGGGCCGGGCGGTCCGCAGATGCCGAGGGTGTGCCGCGTTGTCGGCTTTCTGGAATGGGTGGGCAACGTCCCGACCGTCCGGCGGGACCGGTGCGGAGTGACGTTGGCCTCGACCGCCGGAAATCGGGCAGCCGATTGTCGGTGTCGGTCGTTACTCTGCCGGCGGACACCGCTCCGCATCTGACACGACATGCCCGCAGGGCAGACGCCCGGCCAGCGTCCGCTGGTCGAAACGGGGATTCAGGAGACTTTGTGACACAGCAACCCATCGCGGTCTCGGACAAGCTCGACGCCGCGGTTCTCAAGGTGGCCGGGGTCGTCGTCCTCGGCGCGATCATGTCGATCCTGGACGTGACGGTCGTCAGCGTCGCCCTGCCGACCTTCCAGCGCGAGTTCGACGCGTCCTACGCGCAGGTCGCCTGGACGATGACCGCCTACACGCTCGCGCTGGCCACGGTGATCCCGCTCAGCGGCTGGACCGCCGACCGGTTCGGCACCAAGCGGCTCTACATGGTCGCGCTGGCGCTGTTCACGATCGGGTCCGGGCTGTGCGCCACCGCCGACACGATCGGGCAGTTGATCGGCTACCGCGTGCTCCAGGGCCTCGGCGGCGGCATGCTCATGCCGCTGGGCATGACGATCATGACCCGGGCGGCCGGGCCGCACCGGATCGGCCGGCTGATGGCCGTCCTCGGCATCCCGATGCTGCTCGGGCCGATCGCGGGTCCGATCCTCGGCGGCTGGTTGATCGACACGGCGAGCTGGCACTGGATCTTCCTGATCAACCTGCCGATCGGCGTGGTCGCGCTCGGCTACGCCGCGCTGGCGCTGCCGAAGGACAACCCCGAGCCGTCCGAGTCGTTCGACTTCCTCGGCATGCTGATGCTCTCGCCGGGCCTCGCCCTGTTCCTCTTCGGCGTCTCCTCGCTGCCCGAGGCCGGCACCTTCGCCGCCAACAAGGTGTGGGCGCCCATGCTGGTCGGCGCCGCGCTCGTCGTCGCGTTCGTCCTCTACTCCTTCAAGCCCCGGCACCCCCTGCTCGACCTACGGCTGTTCACCAACCGCCGGCTGACCGTCGCGGCGGTGACCATGTTCGTGTTCATCATCGCGTTCATGGGCGCCGGTCTGCTGTTCCCGAGCTACTTCCTGCAGGTGCGCGGCGAGTCGACGCTGACCGCCGGCCTGCTGATGGCGCCGCAGGGCATCGGCGCGATGATGACGATGCCGGTGGCGGGCATGCTGGCCGACCGGATGCCCGTCGGTCGTACGGTGCCGTTCGCGCTGGCGCTCATCGCCGCCGGCTTCTTCACCTTCACCCAGGTCGATCCGCACACGTCGTACTGGTTGCTCTGCGGGTCGCTGTTCGTCATGGGCCTGGGCATGGGCGGCACCATGATGCCGATCATGACCTCGGCGCTGAAGACCCTGCACGCCCACGAGGTGGCCCGCGGTTCCACCCTGGTCAACATCCTCCAGCAGATCGGCGGGTCCGTCGGCGCCGCGGTGATGTCGGTGATCCTCACCAACGAGCTGAACGGCTCCCCGCAGATCCCCGGGGTGACCGACCCGAACGGCAACCCGGTGACCGAAGCCGGCCTCGCCATCGCCGTCCAGCAGCAGCCGGAGCTGGCCCAGCAGATCCCGGTCGAACCGTCGCTCATCGCGCGGGGCCTCGACTTCGCCGCCGGTTCGTTCGGTACCACCTTCTGGGTCGGGTTCGCGCTGGTGCTGGCCACGTTCATCCCGGTGGCGTTCCTGCCCCGCCGGCGCGAGCCGTCGCACCTGCTCGACGACCAGCAGGCGGAGCAGCCGAAGACCCCCGTCGTCATCCACTGACGCGCCGGCCAGCCAGCCGGCAGCTCGCGCCGGCCCGGCTGTCGGCGCGGGCCGGCGGGCAGCGTACGGGGCGCCCGGCGATTCGCCGGGCGCCCCGGTGCTGCCGGTCAGCGCCGGGCGCACTGCCCCGAGGAACCGCCGGTGACCGTGCTGGGCAGCCCGTTGTCGCGGGGCGCCGGGTGGTTGTCGGCGCAGGAGAGCGCGCCGGTGACGGTGCTGGCGGCGAGCACCGGATCGGTGTTGCCGGTGAGGCTGACCGCGCCGGATATCCGACTCGCCTCGATGGCGACCCCGCCGGTGCCGCCGGCCACGCTGACCGCACCCCGCACGGTCACCCCGTGCAGGACCACCGTGTCGGCACCGCTGGCCGAGACCCCGCCGGAGAGCACGCCGCCCCGCACGTACAGCGCGGCACCGGGCCGTACGGTCACCGTCCCGTTGACCGTCGCGTCGGTCAGGCAGGTCACGCCGGAGGTGACGGTCAGCGCGGCGTTCCGCCGTCCGGTGATCGTCGAGGTGCAGGCCGGCGACGGCTTCGCCAGCAGCTCCACCTCGGCGAGCGTGGCGGCGGGGTCGGCGTCGGTCACCTCCAGCCGGTAGTGGGCGTACCGGCCGGGCTGGTCGACCTGGAACGACCGGGTCTGCGACCGCCAGGGGAACGTCTCGCCGGCCCGGTCGTCGATGATCGTCCACTGGCGACCGTCGTACGACCCCTTGAGCTGCCAGCCGTGCAGGTCCCCGGCCACCCTGCCGGAGGTGAGCGTGTAGTGGTTGACCTCGTCCGGGTTGCCGGAGACCTGCCACTGCACCGCGTCGCCCACGGTGGCCGTGGTGCCCGAGTTGTCGTCGGTCAGCGCGGCGGCGCCGCCGGTGACGACGATGTCGGCCAGCGGCCGGGCCGGCGGACCCGGCGTGCTGAGCGAGGTCGGCAGATCCTCCGCCGCGGTGGCCCAGGACGACGGGTGCTCGCCCATCTCGAAGTCCAGCACCGCGCCGTCGGCCAGCTCCCGGTGCGCGAGCGAGGACTTCCGGTACGGCTGGCCGTCGAGCTTCAACCCCTGTACGTAGACGTTGCGGGCGCTGTTCTGCGGCGCGTTGACGACGATCTGCCGGCCGTTGGGCAGGTGCACGGTCGCCTTGCGGAACAGCGGTGAACCGATCACGTAGTCCGCGCTGCCCACCTGGAGCGGGTAGAAGCCGAGCGCGCTGAACAGGTACCAGGCGGAGGTCTCGCCGTTGTCCTCGTCGCCGGCGTAGCCCTGGCCGATCTCGCTGCCGAGGTACATCCGCGACAGCGCCTCACGGACCTTGGCCTGCGTCTTCGCCGGCTGCCCGGCGTAGGTGTACATCCACGGGATGTGGTGGGCCACCTGGTTGCTGAAGCCCCACATGCCCATCCGGACGTCCCGCGCCTCGATCATCTCGTGGATGGTGCCGCCGTAGGAGCCCGGGAACTTCGCCGTCTCCGGGGTGCGGAAGAACTCGTCCAGCTTGTCGGCCAGCTCCTGCCGGCCGCCGTACAGGTTGGCCAGGCCCTGGCCGTCCTGCGGGACGTGGAACGCGAAGTTCCAGCCGTTGGTCTCGGTGTAGTCGTGCTCGTGGCCCCAGACCCGCGGGTCGTACGCCGCCGGCGTGGACTTCCACTTCCCGGCGGCGTCCCGGCCCTGGAAGAAGTTCACCTGCCGGTCGAACATGTGCACGTAGTTCTGCGCCCGGTTGCGGAAGTACGCCGACTCCTCGCGGTAGCGGGCCCGCTCGGCCTGCGGGGTGGCCGGGTCCTCGGCGAGCGCCGCGCCCATGTTGGCGATGCCGAAGTCGTTGACGTAGCCCTCCAGCGCCCAGGAGACCCCCTCGGGCACGTCCGACGCGGTGTACCCCTGGAAGATCGACGTCTGTAGTCCCTTGCGGCCGACGCTGGTGTTGTTGGGGTTGCTGCCCGGCGGGCTGACCGTGGCGTTCTTCACCGCCGCCTCGTACGCGGCCTTGACGTCGAAGTCGCGCACGCCCTTGACGTACGCGTCGGCGAACGACACGTCCGAGCTGGTGCCGGTCATCAGGTTCGCGTACCCGGGCGAGGACCAGCGGGACACCCAGCCGCCGTCCTTGTACTGCTGCACGAACCCGTCGACCAGTTCGCCGGCGGTGTCCGGATCGAGCAGGGTGTACGCGGACCAGGTGGTGCGGTACGTGTCCCAGAAGCCGTTGTTGACGTACACCTTGCCGTCGACGACGGGGGCGCCGGTCCGGGTGGCGGTGGTACCGGCCGGGATCGTGGTCGACGTGGTGGACTGCACCGCGTGCTTCCAGCTCGGCGCCTCCGGCGTGCCCACGTTCTCGTGCGCCGAGTTGGGATAGAGCGACAGCCGGTAGAGGTTGGAGTACAGCGTGGTGAGCTGATCCTCGGTGGCCCCCTCCACCTCGATCACCCGCAGCTTGTCGTCCCAGAGCCGCTGCGCGCGCTCGCGGACCGTCTCCAGGGTGTCGTCGCGGCCGATCTCGTTGTCCAGGTTGCGCCGGGCCTGTTCGACGGAGATGAGCGAGGTGGCGATCCGCAGCGTGACCGTCCTGGTGGCGCTGGTGTCGAAGGCCAGGTAGCCGGTGACGTCGGCCCCACCGCCGCCGGTGAGCCGGCCGCTGCCGACGACCGGGGCGTCGACCACGCCGTGGACGAACATCCGGCCGGCGCCGTTGGACAGCCCGCTGCGGACGTCCGAGTAGCCACTGATGACGCCGTCGGCGCCGAGCGTGAGGCCGCCGTTGTTGTTGACGTTGTCGAAGATCAGGTTTCCCCGGTCGCCGGTGAAGGTGAACCGGAACAGCGCGGCGTGGTCGGTCGGCGCGAACTCCGTCCTGAGACCGTTGTCGAAGGTGACCCCGTAGTAGTGCGCCCTGGCCACCTCGTTCTCGTGGCCGAACGGCAGCGCCCGGGCGGTCCGGCCGGCCGCGGGTACCCCGGTTGCCGGCGACGGCATCACCTGGAACGTCTGCCGGTCACCCATCCACGGGCTCGGCTCGTGGCTGACGGTGAACGCCTGCAGGGCCGGGCGGTTGGTGGCGGTGTTGCGGCTCTGGTACTCGTACAGCCAGCCGGTGGAGCCGGCGTTGGTCATCGGGGTCCAGAAGTTGAAGCCGTGTGGCACCGCGGTCGCCGGGATGTTGTTGCCCCGGGAGAAGCTGCCGCTGGAGTTGGTGCCGCGGGTGGTCAGCACGTGGTCGGAGGGGCGTGGCCGGGCCACCTCGGCCGGGTTGCCGGTGATCCGGATGTCGTCCACCCAGCCGTTGAACAGACCGGTCCCGGTGGTGCTGTCGTAGGCCAGCAGGATGCGGTCGACCCGCTTGCCGGCGGCGACCGCGCCGATCCGGGACCGCTTGAGGTTCCACTGGTCGGCGTAGAGCGACTTGGACTCGCCCTGCGCCTGCGGGCTCAGCCCGAACCCGTGCTGGTCCACCGCGCCCAGCTCGCTGAGGTAGCTGCCGTCGTCGAAGGCCAGGTCGACCGCCGCGTAGCCGCTCGGGTAGTCCAGGTCCTGCCCGGTCAGCTCCGGGAAGATGACGTACGACAGCTCGGTCCGGTCGGTCACCGTGAGGTCGACGTCGAAGACCTTGTTGTACGCGTACCCCCGCCCGCTGGCGGTCTGCCCGCCGGAGTACTGGAGGGCGCGGACCCCGGTCCAGCCGACGTTCGGCTTCATGGTCGGACCGTTGACCGGTCCGCTGCTGCTCATGGTGCGCATGGCGCTGGGCGGCGGTGGGGTGGTGTCGCCGTCGGAGAGTTGCAGCTCGGCGAGCTGGACGATGTCGCCACTGCCGACCGCGCTGACGTGGAGCCGGTAGTAGGGGTAGGCGGTGGCGTTGTCGAGCCGGTACTCCCTGGTCTGGAAGCGTTCGGTGAACTGCTGTCCGGTCCGGGTGTCCACGGTGGTCCAGCTCTGCCCGTCGGTGGAGCCCTGCAGGGTCCAGTCCCTCGGGTCGCGTTCCGGTGCGTCGTTGGCGGAGGTCAACGCGTAGTGCACGACGGCGACCGGCGCGTCGAGTCGGACCCGTACCCAGCCGGTCGGTGCGAAGGCCAGCCACTTCGTACTGATGTTGCCGTCGATGACCCGGTCCGCGGTCTCGCCGGGCGGGTTCTCCGCGTTGGCGGTGATCTCGGTGATCCGGCCGGCCAGGTTGCCGGGGATGCCCTTGACCGGGTTGCCGGTCACCCCCGAGGTCTTCTCGGTGCCGGTGGCGTCGGTCTCGGTGGTGTTGATCCAGGTCGGCTGGGGCTCGCCGGCCTCCAGTGAGGAGGCGAAGTCGGTGCCGGGCGGCTCGGCGGCCAGCGCGGGCAGCGGTACGGCGGGGGCGGCGAGGCTCACCGTCACCACGACCGCCAACAGGGACCTGTGTCTTCTGGGTGTCATGAGCAGACCTCCGGGGGACGGCCGAATGCGGCAGCCGTGCGCCGGCGGGGGTTTTCGTCTCTGGTGCGGTGTACGCAGGGGTTGTCAGGCGTTCGCGGCGAAGGCAGTGTTCGCCCGCCGGGCCGGGCTGTGCCAAGATTATATCCAAGTTTCTCAATTTCTGGAGGTTGGCCCGCGGCCGGTCCCGGCCACGGCGGAGGTCGACCGGATCCCGTGGCGCGCGGAATTCGGCGGATCAACTCCTGTTGGCCGCCTCGGCTTCAACGACGCCCTCTAACTTCCGATCCAGTCGTGATCAAGAAATGAGGACGGATGAGCGTGACCAAGGGGATCGGGCTGGCCGCGGCGATGGCCGGCCTGATCTTAACCATTCCCGGTGGGGCGTCGGCGGCGGACCGGAAGACCTGGGGTGCCGCCGAACTGGTGCAGTTCGCCGCGCTGCCGGCGCAGACCTTCGTGCCCGGCAGTGAGCCGTCCGGCACGTTGCTGGGCGGCACCCCCAGCAACGGGATCACCCCGCCCTTCGCCGACCAGCCCGTCCAGGGCTTCAGCGGCATCCTGCGCAACAGCGACGGCAGCTACGACGTGCTGTCCGACAACGGCTACGGCGGCAAGGCCAACAGCGGCGACTTCCTGCTCCGGATCCAGCGGGTCGCCCCGGACTTCGCCGGCGGCACGGTCGACGTGGTCGGCGGGATCAACCTGACCGACCCGTTCGGCCGGGTGCCGTTCCCGCTGACCCGGGCGGACCGGGTGCTGACCGGAGCCGACTTCGACGTCGAGTCGATCATGCGGACGGCCGACGGCACGTACTGGATCGGGGACGAGTTCGGCCCGTACCTGCTGCACTTCGACCGGGCCGGTCGGCTGCTACAGGCGCCGGTGCCGCTGCCGGGGGTCTTCGCCCCGGAGCACCCGGACCGGGGCGAGCAGCCGGCCAACCTCGGTGGCAGCAAGGGTTTCGAGGGCATGGCGCTGTCTCCGGACGGCCGTACCCTCTACCCGCTGCTGGAGGGCACCGTCACCGGTGACGCGCCGGGCTCGCTGCGCCTGCACGAGTTCGACATCGCCAGCAGCGCGTACACCGGCCGGCGGTGGACCTACCAGCTCGACGACCCGAAGAACGCGATCGGTGACGCGATCGCCGTCGACCGGGACCGCTTCCTGATCATCGAGCGCGACAACGGCCAGGGCGACACCGCCAAGACCAAGAAGATCTACCTGGCCGACCGGCACGACCGGGACCGGGACGGCCGACTCGACAAGACGCTGGTCGCCGACCTGATGAACATCGCCAACCCGAAGCGGGTGGGCGGCTTCGGCACCACCTTCACCTTCCCGTTCCAGACTATCGAGGACGTCGTGATCCTCGACAACCGCACCCTGGTCGTGGTCAACGACAACAACTTCCCGTTCTCCTCCGGCCGGAGCGCCGGGAAGCCGGACGACAACGAGTTCATCGTGCTCAGGGTGGACCGCAGCCTCGACGTGGACAAGCGGATCCTGCGTCGTCACTGACCCGGACCGTGCCGTGCCCCCGGGTGCGGCGGCCCGGAATCGCAGGAGCCACGGCGGCGGCCCACCCGGTACTGTGGGCCGCCGCCGACCTCGCCCGCCGGGCAGTGGCGGCCGTCGTCAGCCGTCCCGGAGGGCGTCGTCGACGCCGGTCTCGCGTCGGCCGAGGTGGACCGGGTCCCGGCCGGAGAGCAGGTCCAGTGTGGCCTTCACGCAGGCGCCGTACTCGCGGCTGGAGCTGGCCCACCACCGTTTCGCGGTCTCGTCGCCCACGCCGTCGGCGTCGATGCCCAGGCGTCGGCACAGCGCCACCGCCCGGGGCAGGTGGAAGGACTGCGTCACCACGATCGCGCGCCGCACCCCGAAGATCCGCTTCGCCCGCGCGCACGAGTCGTACGTGTCGAAGCCGGCATGGTCCCGCACCACCTTCCGCGCCGGTACGCCCCGGTCGACCAGCCAGCGCCGCATCGCGTCGGGCTCGTTGTAGTCGGCGCGCATGTTGTCGCCGGACACCAGGATCGCCCGCACCCTGCCGCCGTCGAAAAGCCGCCGCGCGATCTCCAGCCGGGCGGCGAGGACCGGTGACGGCGAGCCGTCCGCGTTCACCTTGGTGCCGAGGACCAGGGCGACCGGTGCGTCCGGCACCCCGGCCTCCCGGTAGAGGTGGCCGTCCGCGCCACCGCGGATCCACGCCACACTGGCCACTGCGCCACCGCTCAGCAGCACCGCGCCGACGACCAGCGCGAGCAGCGCCCGGCGGACGAACCGCCGGTGTTCCCGGTGCCACCGCCTGATCCTGACGAATCGTTTCCGCATGCCGCCGGATTATTCCCGCCCGCGCCCGCCCCCGCGATGGCCCGCCGGGGCAACGTAGCCGGCCGACCGGGCCGGCGCGACGGCGTCGGCCCGGACCGGCCGGTGCGCTGGGTGTACGTCGCCGAGGTGCCCGACATCGGGCCCGGCACGGCGGCGGGGTCGGACAGGCCGCGCCCGGCTCGGATCGGTCTGCACTACGGTGGTGCCACCGTTCGGCGGATGGGAGCGTGAGCCTGGGTGTTGCGCATCGACGTGCTCGGCCCCGTGCGGGCGACCGTGGGCGACCAACCCGTACGGCTCGGCCCGAAGCTGGTGGAGTTGCTGGCGATCCTGCTCGTCGAGGCCGGCTCGGCCGTGCCGGCGGCCCGGGTGATGGACCTGATCTGGGGCGAGTCGCCGCCGCCCGGCGCGCGGGCCACCCTGCGCAGCCACGTGTCACACCTCCGCCGCGCCCTCGCGGCCAGGGACGAGCGGACCCTGGTGACCGTCGGCGCGACGTACCGGCTCGACGTGCCGCCGGACGCGGTCGACGCGCACCGTTTCGAGCGCTGGTGCGCGGAGGGCGGCCGCCTGGTCTCCGCCGGGGAGACCGACCTGACCGAGCGCGGCGCGATCCTGCTGCGGAACGCGTTGGCGTTGTGGCGCGGGCCGGCCTTCGCCGACGTGGCCGACCGCCCGTTCGTGCTGCCGAGGGTCGCCCAGCTCGACGCGGCCCGTCGTGCGGCGCGGCGGCAGCACGCCGAGGCGCTGACCGTGCTCGGCCGGCACGCCGAGGCGGTCGCCCAGCTCTCCGGCGCGGTCCTGGACGACCCGTACGACGAGGGGATCCGCCGGCTGCTCGCCCTGGCGCTCTATGCCGAGCAGCGGGTGGACGAGGCGGCCGAGGTGTGCCGGGACGGGCTGATCCTGCTGCGGGAGCGCGGGCTCGACGCCCCGGAGCTTCAGGAACTCCAGCGGGACATCCTGCACCGGCGGCTGCCGTCGCGGCCCCGACCCGCGGACCAGGCCAAGCCGGTCCGGCCCTGCCTGCTCCCACCCGATCCGCCGCAGTTCGTGGGCCGGGCCGCGGCGCTGGACGCCGCCCGGGAGCTGCTGCGATCTCCGGCCGAGGGTTCGCCGACGCTGCTGGTCAGCGGAACGGCCGGGGTCGGCAAGACGCTCTTCGCGATCCGGCTGGCCCACATCGTGCGCGGTGACTTCCCGGACGGGCAGTTGTACGTCGGCATGCGCGGGTTCGACCCGACCGGATCACCGATGACCGCGGGTGAGGCGGTACGCGGCTTCCTCGACGCGCTCGGGGTGCCGCCCGAACGGGTGCCGGCGACGCTCGACGCGCAGGCCGGGCTCTACCGTGACCTGCTGGCCGACCGGCGGGTGCTGGTGGTGCTGGACAACGTCCGCGACGCCGAGCAGGTGCGCCCACTGCTGCCCGGCGCGGCCGGCTGCGCCACCGTGGTGGTCAGCCGCAACCAGCTTTCCGGGCTGGTGGTCGCCGAGGGCGCCCGGCCGCTGCGGCTGGACCTGCTCGACGACCGCGAGTCCCGCGAGCTGGTCGCCCGGCGGGTGGGGGCCGCGCGGGTGGCCGGCGAACCGGCGGCGGTGCGGCGGATCGTCGAGTCGTGCGGTCGGTTGCCGCTGGCCCTGGCCATCGTGGCCGCCCGCGCGGCCACCCACCCCGAGTTCACGCTGGACGCGCTCGCCGGGGAGTTGCGCGCCGACGGCGGGCTCGACGCGTTCGCCGGGGGCGACAGCGTCGTGGACGTGCGGGCGGTGTTCTCCTGGTCGTACCACGGTCTGACGCCGGCCGCCGCCCGGCTGTTCCGGCTGCTGCCGGCGCACCCCGGCCAGGACGTCACGGTCGCCACCGCGGCCAGCCTCGCCGGCCGGTCGCCCGACCGGGTCCGCCCCGAGCTGCGCGAGCTGGCGGCGGCGCACCTGCTGGTCGAGCAGGTCCCCGGCCGGTACGCGCTGCACGACCTGCTCCGCGCGTACGCCGAGGAGCTGGGCCGCGACGACGCCGAGCGGCCGGCGGCGACCCGGCGGGTGCTCGACCACTACCTGCACACCGCGCTCGCCGCCGACGGGCTGCTGTGGCCGCACCGCGACCCGCTGGCGGTGCCCGAGGTCGCCGCCGGCGTGACGCCGGAGGTGTTCGCGGGCCGGCAGGCGGCGCTGACCTGGTTCGGCACCGAGCACGCGGCCCTGCTGGCCGGGCTGGACCTGGCGGCGCGCGCCGGTCTCGACGGGCACGTGTGGCGGCTGGCCTGGGCCACCACGAACTTCTTCGCCCGGCGGGGGCACTGGTCGGACTGGGTGGGGTCCGGGTTGGCCGGGGTCGACGCCGCCCGGCGGGCGGGTGACCGGCTGGCCGAGGCGGAGGCGCACCGGATCGTGGGCGGCGGGTACGTCCGGCTGCGCCGGTTCGGCGACGCCCAGGAGCACTACCGGCGGGCGCTGGAGTTGTTCGACCAGCGCGGTGACCTCGTCGGGCAGGGTTTCACCTACCGGAGTCTGGGCTGGCTGAGCGAACAGCAGGGCGACATCGGCGCGGCGCTGCGCCATGACGAGCACGCCCTGGAGCTGTTCCAACGGGCCGGCCACCAGCGGGGCGAGGCGAACACCCTGAACTCGGTGGGGTGGTGCCACGCCCTGCTCGGCGATCACGAGCGGGCGATCGGGTACTGCCGCCGGTCGTTGGCCCTGCTGGAGCGGATCGGGGACCCGGTCGGCATGGCCGGCGCCTGGGACAGCCTCGGGTACGCCTACCGTCACGTCGACCTCCACCAGGCAATCTCCTGCTACGGGCGGGCGCTGGCGCTGTACCGGCAGCTCGGAGACCGGCTGAACGAGGGGGTCACCCTCCGGCACCTGGGCGAGACGCGGCACGCCGCGGGTGACGCGGACGGTGCGGCGCGGTCCTGGCGGGAGGCGCTCGACATCCTCACCGAGATCGACCACCCGGACGCCGAGCGGGTCCGCGCGTTGCTGGACGGTCTCTGAGTCGGCTCCTCGCGACGGCGGTGCACCCGCCCCCTTGTCATCGGGTGCACCGCCGTCACGGCTTCCGGCGCGGTGCGCCGGTGCTGCCGTGGGGGGGGGGGGGGGGGCCCCCCCCCCCCCCCACCCCCCCCCGGGGGGGGGGCGGGGGGGGGGGGGGGGGGGGGCGAGGGCGGGGCGGCCCCCCCCGCCCCGCCGGGGGC